>CALRKY020000005.1:0-115364 GCA_943368345.1 Synechococcus sp. UW140
AAAACCCTGCTCCGCAAAGCCAACGAGAGAACCGTCGAAGCAACTTGGAAACGCATCGACTCCCTGCTCGACGCTTTCCCGCCCCGTGAATGCGCCAACTACCTCAGAAACTACAGGATATGCGTCAATATAGGTGGATCAGACTCTAAGGCGATTTCATCTATGTGGGAAGTCAAACGTCCAAATTCGCCACGCTTAGGGCATTCTCCTGGATGAACTCGCGCCGTGGCTCGACCACATCGCCCATCAATTTGGTGAACAGGTCGTCGGCGACGTCGGCTTCCTTGACTTCGACCTGCAACAGCGAGCGGTTGGTCGGGTCGAGGGTGGTTTCCCACAATTGTTCGGCGTTCATTTCGCCAAGGCCCTTGTAGCGCTGGACTGACAGGCCCTTGCGGCCGGCGTCGAGGACGGCGTCCAACAATTCGGTCGGGCTGCGGACGGTGATGTCGCCGAGTTTGGAGGGCAGCAGATAGGTCTCCGCCTCCTCGGCGGCGAGGCTGTGCAGTTTCCGCGCCTCCGCCGACAGCAGCAAGGCGCGGTCGATCATATAATGGTCGGTGACGCCGCGAAGGCTTTGCTGGACATGGTAGCCGCCATCGATGGCGACCTCAGCGGCCCAGCCGCCGTCCGGGTCCCCGGCATTGAGCCAGGCCGATGCCTTGGACGCCGCCGCCTCCTGCCCGGCGCGGTTGCCATCCAGCGCCGGGTTGAGGCCACCGGTCAGCGCCAGCGCCTCCACCACCCATGGACTATAGCGTTTGGGCACGTAGGCTGTCAGCGCCCGGGTCCGTCGCGCATGTTCAACGAGCGCCCGCAGATCGTCGCCGGACCGTTGTCCGGCCGCGGTCGTCAGCACCATCGTGCCAAGCCCGGTGGTCACCAGATATTCGTCCAGCGCGACATTGTCTTTGAGATAAACCTCCGACCGGCCGCGCGCGACTTTGTAGAGCGGCGGCTGGGCGATGTAGAGATAGCCGCCCCGGATCAGCTCCGGCATCTGCCGATAGAAGAAGGTCAGCAGCAAGGTGCGGATATGTGCGCCGTCGACATCGGCGTCGGTCATGATTACAATCTTGTGATAACGCAGCTTCTCGATGTTGAACTCGTCGCGGCCAATGCCGGTGCCCATCGCCTGGATGAGCGTACCGATTTCCTTGGACCCCAGCATCCGGTCAAACCGGGCCCGCTCGACGTTCAGGATTTTGCCGCGCAGGGGGAGGATCGCCTGATTTTGCCGGTTGCGGCCCTGTTTGGCGGAGCCGCCGGCGCTGTCACCTTCCACCAGGAACAGTTCGGACTTGGCCGGGTCTTTTTCCTGACAATCGGCAAGCTTGCCGGGCAGTGAGGCGATGCCGAGCACCGATTTGCGGCTGGCTTCCCGGGCTTTGCGGGCCGCTTCCCGCGCAATGGCGGCATCGATGATTTTCTGGACGATGACCCGGGCATGGGCTGGATTTTCTTCCAGCCATTCCGCCATCTTGTCGGCCATCAGCGATTCCAGCGGCTGCCGCACTTCAGACGACACCAGCTTGTCCTTGGTCTGGCTGCTGAACTTCGGGTCGGGCAGCTTGACCGAAATCACCGCGGTCAGGCCTTCGCGCATGTCGTCGCCGGTCGGGGCGACTTTCTCCTTCTTCAGGATGCCGGACTTGTCGGCATAATTGTTGAGCGTGCGGGTGAGCGCGGCGCGGAACGCCGCCATATGGGTGCCGCCGTCGCGCTGCGGGATATTGTTGGTGAACGGCAGGACCTGCTCATAATAGCTGTCATTCCACTCGAGCGCGACCTCAATGGCCACCCCGTCGCGCTCCCCGCGCACCGAAATCGGCGCGGGAATAAGGGCAGTCTTGGTGCGGTCGAGATAGGCGACGAACGCCGCGATACCGCCCTCATAATAAAGTTCGATGGTCTTGGTTTCGGCATGGCGCGCATCGGTCAGGAACAGCCGAACGCCGGAATTGAGGAAGGCCAGTTCGCGGAACCGGTGTTCAAGTTTCTCGAAGTCGAACTCGACGATCTTGAAGGTGTCGGGGGATGGCAGGAAGGTGACCTGGGTGCCCTTCTTGCCATTTGAGGGCCCGACATCGGCGAGCGGAGCCACCGGCTCTCCGCGCCGGAACTGCATGTAGTGCTCCCGACCATCGCGCCAGATGCGCAGGTCGAGGAATTCGCTGAGCGCATTGACCACCGACACACCGACACCGTGCAGTCCGCCCGAGACTTTATAGGCATTGTCGTCGCTGTTGTTGAATTTGCCGCCAGCGTGCAGCTGGGTCATGATCACTTCGGCGGCAGAGACGCCTTCCTCGGAGTGGATGCCGGTCGGGATGCCGCGCCCATTATCTTCAACCGTCACTGAACCATCGGGGTTGAGCCGGATGTCGATGCGGTCGCAGTGGCCCGCCAACGCCTCATCAATCGCGTTGTCCGAAACTTCGAACACCATATGGTGCAGGCCGGAGCCATCGTCGGTGTCGCCGATATACATGCCCGGCCGCTTGCGCACGGCATCGAGCCCGCGCAGCACCGTGATCGAATCCGCACCGTAGTCGCTCGTCTGCTTGGTCTCGTCGTTCAATTCCGTCATCCTACCCTCAACTGCCCGTCGCTGACCGCGACGAACGTGGCGTGGCCCGAAAGCCCCGAAAACAGCGACCGGTCGGTGCCGGTCATCCAAACCTGCGCGCCCATGTCGACCAACCGGTCGAACAGCGCGCCGCGCCGCACCGCATCGAGATGCGCTGCGACCTCGTCCAGCAGCAGCACCGGGGCCTGACCCCGTCGCTCCCCCACCAGTCCCGCATGAGCGAGCACAAGGCTGAGCAGCAACGCCTTTTGCTCCCCGGTCGAACACATCTCCGCCGGCTGGTTCTTGCCGACATGTACAACCGACAGATCGCTGCGGTGCGGCCCGGCCGTTGCCCGACCCGCCGCTGCGTCCTGCCCGCGCCGCTGCCGCAGCTCGGTGGACAGGGCCGCGACACCATCTTCTAGCGCATCTGCACCCCATCCGTCCAATCGCACCCGCGCCCGCGCGAAGGGGCCGTCAGCGGCATCGGCCAGTCGTTCGCCAAGGGCCGCAACGGTATCGCGCCGGGCCGCCGCAACCGCTTCGCCGTGCTCGGCCATCTGCCGCTCCAGCGCGGTCAGCCAGGCCGGATCGGCGGCCCGGTCCTCCGCCAGCAACCGGTTGCGCGCCCGCATCGCGGCATCATAGCGCGCAGCTTGCCCCGCGTGTCCGGGATGCAGCGCCAGCGTCAGTCGGTCGAGAAACCGCCGCCGCCCGGTTGCGCCCTCGCTGAACAACCGGTCCATCGCCGGGGTCAGCCACAGGACCGACAGCCATTCCCCTAGCGCAGCCACAGGCGCCGTCGCCCCGTTGATGCGGACCTGCCGCCGTTCGCGGGCCGCGGCTGAGGTACCGGTACCAATTTCCACCGCGCCGCCGCTGTCCACGGTTGCGGCCACCGCCCAATGTCCCGGCCCCGCCGACCGGGCCACCTCCGCCAAAGTAACCCCGCGAAGGCCCCGCCCGGGCGACAGCAGCGAAACCGCCTCCAGCAAATTGGTCTTCCCCGCGCCATTCTCACCCGTCACGACGACCGGGCCGGGACCGACCGACACGCGCTGATCAAGATAGGACCGGAAATCGCGGAGGGCGATGTGGGCGACGGCGACCACCGGAGCCGTCACGGCCCCAGGTTACCGGACACAGCCCGCCCGACCGCCGCAAAGGTCGCGACATCCAGCCGTCCGATGAAGTTTGCAACGCCGCGTTCGACCGTGGAAACCTTCGCAGTTCGAACCTTGGACGGGATAAGAAGTCCAAGAGCTTCGGCATCCGGAATGTCGATGTCGCCCGGCCACGAAGCATGCTGTGCGTTGGTGATCATCAACACCCACAACAGTGAGGACTCTGGACCGAGTCCGTGCGAGATCAACAGCGCTGGGCGTGGCACCATCACCGGCCGCTCAACATGCGGAAACGGCACCCATAATATGTCGCCGGGCTCAAAGATTGTCGTAAACGCTGTCGAGATCGTCCGCCCATTCGGTGAACAGCGCGAACGGATTGTCGAACGGGTCAACAGGGTTGGCCACTCGCGTGACCACCGCCCGATCGCCTTCGATCGCCCAAGCCAGACGGTCGCCCTCTCCGACGCCGAGCGCTTCGCGCACGGCGCGCGGCACCGTCGTCTGAGCTTTGGCGCGAAGAGCAGCGTGGACCATCTCGGAAAAGTAGGACTTTTTCCAACATTCGGCAAGTACCGCGAGAGCTCGTTCCTCCGCTGGTTCGCCCAGAACATTGGGTACGTCAAATGGCTTGCTGAAGCGCCCATCGCGCTCGTTGAGACCGCCCCACTCTAACCCTTCCCTCCTTCGAGGGGAGGGGTGGGGTTGGGTTCAGGAGGCGTCCTCCAGTCTTGGAAATCGGCGCACGCCTGAATTTCAAACCCGCATCGGCATCAGCACGTACAACGCCGGACTGTTCCCATCTTCACGGATCAGCGTCGGGGCGGCGGCGTCGGCGAGGTGGACTTCGACTTGATCGGCTTCGATTTCGTTCAGAATATCGAGGAGATATTTTGAGTTGAAGCCGACTTCGAACCCTGGGCTGGAATAGTCGGCGGCAACCTCTTCGGCGGCGGTGCCGTTCTCTGGGGAGGTGACCGACAAGGTCACCCGGTCGCGGTCGAGGGCCAGCTTCACGGCGCGGGTTTTTTCGCTGGCGATGGCGGCGACGCGGTCGACACCTTCCTTCAGGCTGCGGGTGTCGATGCGCAGCAGCCGGTCGTTGGCGGTTGGGATGACCCGGCTATAGTCCGGGAAGGTCCCGTCGATCAGTTTGGAGGTCAGGACGGCATTACCAAGTTCAAAGCGGATTTTGGACCCGCTCAGCTGAATGCCGACCTCGCCTTCGGCCTCATCCAGCAATTTGCGCACTTCGGCGACACATTTGCGCGGAATGATGATGTCGGGCATCCCGGTTGCGCCGTCCGGTGTCGCAATCTGCACCCGGGCCAGCCGGTGGCCGTCGGTGGCAACCGCCCGCATGCCGTGTTCGGAGACGTGCACAAAAATGCCGTTCAGATAATAGCGGGTTTCCTCGGTCGAGATGGCAAAGCGGGTCTTGTCGATCAACTGCTTCAAGGTTTCGACCGGCAGGGCGAATTTGGTTGGCAGGTCGCTTTCGGCGATCACCGGAAAATCGTCGCGCGGCAGCGTCGCCAGTTTCGAGGTGTAGCGACCAGCGGTCACCGTCATCCGGTTTTCCGCAACAGACAATTCGACCTGACTGCCCTCGGGAAGCTTGCGCGCAATGTCGAATAGGGTGTGGGCCGACACCGTGGTCGCGCCGGGTGTAGTGACCGTCGCGCCTGCCAGTTCCACCACCTGCAAGTCCAGATCGGTGGCCATCAGCTTCAAGCCGCCTGCCGATGCCTCGATCAGCACATTGGACAGGATCGGGATAGTGTTGCGCCGCTCGACAACCGACTGCACATGGCCGAGGGATTTCAACAGCGTTGCGCGTTCGACGGTCGCCTTCATTCTTGCCCTCTTTGGATCATGCCCCGAAATGTGGCGTGACTATAGCGGGGCTGCGGCTCCCGCACAGCCTCAAAATGCGGGCGCTAGCGGCGGGCTAGGCCGTGCTGCGACATGCGCCACAGCAGCACGTCGATCCGGTCCTGACCAAAGAAGGGTTCGCCGTCGAACACCATCAGCGGCACGCCCCAATGGCCGCTGGCGGCTTGGGCAGATTCGTTGTCGACGATGGCCGCATCCAGCCGCTTCGCGTCCTGCTGTTCGCAGGCGTTGAGCCGGTTCCAGTCCAGCCCGACCGATGCCGCCGCACCGCGAAGATGGTCCCCTTCATGCCAGTCCGCAGCCCCGCCCCAGATTAGCCGGGCGACTGCATCGGCAAAGCCAAGTCCGTCGCCCTGCTCGCAGGCCGCCTGTCCGAGCCGGGTCAGCCGCCCGATGTACGGCTGCTCGGCCGCAATCTCGCGGGTCGCGATATTCTGGACAATCGGGTCCGGCTTCGGGGGCGCGAAGGGCAGGCCCTGCATCTGGGCCAGCCGGAAACAATCGCGCCCGACATAGAATAGCCAACGCGGGTCGATTTTCTCGAAAAACCCGGCTTCTCGCACTGCGAGGGGTCTGACCGGTCGGAAGTTCACCGTCACGTCATAGTCGCGACGAATCTCAATCAGCCGGGGTGTCGCCAGATAGGAATAGGGCGAGCGGAACGACCAGAAAACCTCGAACGCCAATGTCATGACATGACCCCTGCCAATAAATGGTGAGGACCATAGCTTGGGCGCGGCTAGACGGCCACCTCGTAATGCGCCTCTGTTTTGGCACGCACTTCATCGACGGTGACACCTGGGGCCAGTTCGATCAGGCGGAACGCTTTGCCTTTTGCGGCCCGTGAAAACACGCACAATTCGCTGACGATCATATCGACAACGCCCTTGCCGGTCAGCGGCAGGGTGCAGGCGGTCTTGAACTTGGCCTCACCCGCCTTGGAATTATGCTCCATCAGCACGATGATACGCTTGACCCCGGCGACCAAATCCATCGCGCCGCCCATGCCCTTCACCATCTTGCCCGGGATCATCCAGTTGGCGAGGTCACCATTTTCCGCCACTTCCATCGCGCCAAGGATCGACAGATCGATATGGCCGCCCCGGATCATCGCAAAGCTGTCGGCGCTGGAAAAATAGCTCGAACGGCGCAGTTCGGTGATCGTTTGCTTGCCCGCATTGATCAGGTCGGCATCAACCTCGTCCTCGTAGGGAAATGGCCCCATGCCGAGCATGCCGTTTTCGCTTTGCAGCGTGATGTCGATGCCAGGCTCGATGTGATTTGCCACCAGCGTCGGCATGCCGATGCCCAGATTGACGTAAAATCCGTCTTTCAGTTCCTTGGCGGCGCGCGCCGCCTGCTCGTCGCGGGTCCAGGCCATTATGCAACCTCCCGCTGGCGAACGGTGCGCTGTTCAATCCGTTTTTCGTAGTTGGTGCCGACGAACAACCGCTGCACATAAATGCCCGGTGTGTGGATGGTGTCGGGATCAAAGCTCCCCGCCTCAACCAGTTCCTCCACCTCCACCACGGTGATTTTACCGGCGGTTGCCATCATCGGGTTGAAATTGCGGGATGTCTTGCGGAACTGGAGATTGCCGTAGGGGTCGGCGCGCCATGCCTTGACGATGGCAAGGTCAGCGACAAGGCCGGTCTCGAGGATATAGGTCTCGCCATTGAAGTCCTTGTGCTCCTTGCCCTCGGCGACCAGCGTCCCCACACCGGTTTTGGTATAGAAACCGGGGATGCCAGCACCACCGGCCCGACAGCGCTCGGCCAGCGTGCCTTGCGGCGTGAATTCCAGTTGCAATTCGCCAGCCAGATATTGCCGCTCGAACTCCTTGTTCTCCCCGACATAGGAGCTGATCATCCGGCTCACCTGCCGTGTCTCCAGCAGCAGCCCGAGTCCGAAGCCATCGACCCCGGCATTGTTGGAAATGCAGGTGAGGTTTTTCACCCCCGCATCCCGGATCGCCGCAATCGATTTTTCGGGGATCCCGCACAGGCCGAAACCGCCGGACATGATAGACATGCCATCAAACAGCACGCCATCGAGTGCTGTAGCGGCATCGGAATAAATCTTGTTTGCCATGAATTCGCCTCTAGCCGCCGGGTGCTGCCTTGGCTAGGCCCGGAGCATGACAACCCCAATCCTCTACATCGCCCGCCATGCCGAAACGGTGTTCAATGCCGGGGCCCGGATGCAGGGCATCAAGGCCCACACCCCGCTGACCCGGGCAGGCTCCGCGCAGGCCGAGGCGATGGGAGTGGCACTGGCGGCGCATCTGGGGCCGCGTCCAGACCTTGATATCTGGGCGTCGCCCGCCGGGCGGACCCTGCAAACCGCCGCGATTGTCGCGGAACATCTCGGTCATGACTATTTCGATATCCAAACCGACGACGCGCTCATCGAAATCGGCGTCGGTGCTTGGGAAGGGCGGCGCTATGCCGACATCGTCGCCGAGCAGGGGCCCATCGTCGATACCGAACGCGGCCTGTTCAGTGTCCGCGCGCCCGGCGGCGAATGGTATCCGGAAATTGCCGACCGCCTGACCGCATGGCTGGCCCGCCTTGAGCCCACCCGCCCCGCCATTGTCATCACCCACGGCATGACCGCCCGCGTCCTGCGCGGTCACCTCGTCGGCGGCACCCCCTTCGAACCTGGCTGCGTCCCGCTGGCCGAAGGTGCACCGCAAGGAACGGTATTCCGGGTTGAGGGGGGTCAAGAGGCGGCGATTCATGTCGGGTCAGGCGCTGACAAGGTGCAGAAGGGGTTTTAGCTATTACTCAACCGACGGCCGCCCCGTCTGGTGCAAAGCTGGCTTTTCCTGCAAAATCGCCTACACGACCCCCAATGCAAATTCCCGGACATATTGACCCTGTTCCCGTGCCGCGTGGGCCTGTGCCGCTGCGGGCTGATGGGCGCATCGATATCATCGGCTTGTCGAAGCCCGAGCTGGCGGCGGCGCTGGTGGCGGCGGGTATTCCGGAGAAACAGGCCAGAATGCGGGCCAAGCAGGTCTGGCATTGGGTTTACCATCGGGGCGCGACCTCGTTTGAGGTAATGACCGATATTGCCAAGGATGTGCGACCGGCGCTTGATGTTGCGCTGGTCATCGGGCGGCCCGAAATTGTCGAGGCGCAGGTGTCAACGGATGGCACGCGCAAATGGCTGCTGCGCTCCCCTGATGCGCAGGATTATGAGATGGTGTTCATCCCCGATGCCGACCGGGGGACGCTCTGTGTGTCCAGCCAGGTCGGCTGCACCCTCAACTGCCGCTTTTGCTATACCGGCACGATGAAGCTGGTCCGCAACCTGACGGCGGGGGAAATCGTCGGGCAGGTGATGCTGGCGCGCGACTCACTCGGTGAATGGCCGTCGCAGCCGGAAGGGCGAATGCTGACCAACATCGTGATGATGGGGATGGGCGAACCGCTCTATAATTTTGACAATCTGAAGGCAGGTCTGGCGATTGTTATGGACGGCGATGGTCTGGCGCTATCGAAGCGGCGGATCACGCTGTCGACGTCGGGCGTGGTGCCGATGATGGCGCGGGCGGGAAAGGAGATCGGCGTTAATCTGGCGGTGTCACTCCATGCAGTGACCAAGGAGGTCCGTGACGAGATTGTGCCGATCAACCGCAAATATGGCATTGAGGAGCTGTTGCAGGCCTGTGCCGATTATCCCGGGGCCAACAATGCCCGGCGCATCACCTTCGAATATGTGATGTTGAAGGACAAGAATGACAGCGACGCGGATGCCCGCGAGTTGGTCCGGCTGATCCGGCATTATCAGCTGCCGGCCAAGGTTAACCTCATACCCTTCAACCCCTGGCCGGGGGCGAATTATGACTGTTCAGACCCCGACCGGATTGCCCGCTTTTCGGAGATTATCTTTCGGGCCGGGATTTCCGCCCCGGTGCGGACGCCAAGGGGCCGCGATATCATGGCGGCCTGTGGCCAGCTGAAATCGGCGTCGGAGCGACTGAGCCGCGCCGAGCTTGACCGGATTGCTGATGAAAAGAGCGCAGCGCTCGAAACCGCCTGAGTCCGGCGAGCCGTAACATCGGCGCGTTATCCAGCGAAGGTTCATCGGGCGGAGCTTAGGCTCGGGCACGGAACGGATATGGGACAATTATGTGGCTTTTTGACAGGTTCATGTCGGCAATCGTCAAGGACGGTGAACTGACGGCCATCGACTTTGACGGGCAGACCAAAATCTATGGCGCACCGTCGACCCGGTTTCGCCCGGTGACGGTGCGCTTCACCGAAAAAGGCGCGGCTGACCGGCTGGCCCGCAGCCCGCGTCTCGGGGCCGGAGAGGCCTATATGGATGGTCGCATGGTGGTCGACGGCGATGACATTCTCGGCCTGCTCGATCTGGTGTTGGGCAATGCGACCTGGGAGCGCGGCGGCATCGCGCGCGGCAGCCTTGAAAAGGGTGGCCGCAAGCTGATGACCAAGCTGGACCAGTGGAATTCGTCGCGCCGGTCAAAGCAGAATGTCGCGCACCACTATGACCTGTCCGACCGGCTCTACGACCTGTTTCTCGACGCCGACCGCCAATATAGCTGCGCCTATTTCACCAACCCGACTAACAGTCTCGAACAGGCGCAGGCCGACAAAAAGGCGCATATCGCTGCCAAACTGCACCTTAGGCCGGGGCAGCGGGTGCTTGACATCGGCTGCGGCTGGGGCGGCATGGCACTGTATCTCAACCGGGTCGCCGATGTGGACGTACTCGGCGTGACCCTGTCGGAGGAGCAGTTGAAGGTCGCCCGCCAGCGTGCCGCCGATGCTGGGGTCGGCGACCGGGTAAAATTTGAACTGATCGACTACCGCGACCTGACCGGGCAGTTCGACCGCATCGTTTCGGTTGGCATGTTCGAACATGTCGGGGTGCCGCAGTATGAAACGTTCTTCCGCAAAACCCGCGACCTGCTGACCCCCGACGGCGTCATGCTGCTGCACACCATCGGGCGGTTCGGCGGTCCCGGCATCACCGACGCTTGGACCGCCAAATATATTTTCCCCGGCGGTTACAACCCGTCACTCAGCCAGATTGTCGGGGCGAGCGAGACGGCGAAGATGATCGTGTCGGACGTCGAGACGCTCAGGCTGCACTACGCTTATACGCTCGATCATTGGTACGTCCGCACCGTCGCCGCCTCCGACGAAATCGTCCGCATGTATGACGAACGCTTCCTGCGCATGTGGAAATTCTACCTCGCTGGCGCCGCCTGCGGCTTCCGATACGGGGGTCTGTGCAACTACCAGGTCCAATATGTCCGCGACCGGACCGCGCTGCCGATCACCCGGGATTATATGGCGAAGATGGAGGGAGTGTTAGGCGGATACGGCAGTCTCGCCTAGCCCACCTGCCTGCGATAGGGAGGGGTGTTGGCTGTACACTATTGCGCATTGCGATCTGAAAACTGACGATTGCGAGCCTTGGCCGAAGATCGCCGGACCGCTGCATTATATTTGATTGCACGCCGTTTGCGATATGGTTCTAGCGCTATCAGAACGCATCTCTTGCAGCCTCTCCAACATAGCGGCGTTCGACAATGAAGCGGATTGCCGTCCGCCCCGAGCAAACGTCGCGTTCCACACGGCATTAAGCTCGTCCGCCTCCGCATCAGTGCATACAAACGCTTCGCTTGTCAGGCCGCTGACGATTATCGCGTTGGTCATACATGCATCTCCACCGAGCTCGGGGAAGCATGTGATTTCATAGCTGAGAGGCAAACTCGCTGTTCCGAATGCCTCCTTGGAAAAGCACGCGGTCGATCTTGCCAATTCACGGTCAATAGCACCGGCGTCACGGCCCGCCATCTTGCACTTGCATGCTTTGGTAGTGAGCGCGCGGAGCCTTTCTATGCCCGGCGTCGAATGGAGCGTCGGTGCTACTCGTGCAGCGTCCTCGCTCTGACAAGACACAAGAACGGTCAGGGAGACTGTCCCCGCTTGCTTGATGCGCTCCCAACATGTCACCATTCGTTGTATTATATCCAGACATACACCCCACCGGCAATGCGGGCAGCCGACTTGGGGCGACGTGAGAATCGCCATCGATGCCGGTCTCGGCAATCGTTAGTTGGGAAAACGTTTGGCCAGCGTTGCCATGGAACCGACGATGACCTTCTCCAGCACACCCAAGTCGATATCGGTGAGTTTCGCAACGTCGATACAGCCTTTGCCGAGCTTCACCTTACCGAGAGCGGACAGCAGCTTCGGTTCCACCGCTTCGACGCTGTAAATGTAGACCACCATTTTGGCTTTGCGCGGGCTGAAGCCAACGCGGAACCATTCTCCGCTGCGGCCGCTGTCATAGGTATAGTGGTATTTGCCGAAACCGATGATTGATGAGCCCCACATCACCGGCGCCTCCCCGGTCACGCCGGTCATGAACTCACACAGCGCGAGGCCGTCGGCGCGGCGGTTGGGTGGTTCGACGGCGGCCAGAAAGTCGGCGACGCTTACCGATTCCGGTTTGGTCTTCATTCGAATGACTATCGCCGCCAACGGATGGTCTGGGTGCCCTCTTTCGGTTCAGTGTCCGGTTTAAAGCAGAATTTTGCTTCGATCAGCTGGCAGGTACCTTGGTCCAGCCGACGGTAGCCGCTGCTTTTGATGACTGAACAGCTTCCGGCGGCAACGGTCCCATCCGGGTTGATGCGGTATGAAATCGATACAGTCCCTTCCTCGCCGCGGTTGCGGGATTCGCGCGGATAGTCGGCGGAAGAGATTGTGTGTATCGCGCAGGCAGAAACACTTCCCGAAAAGGTGAAAACAGCAGCGGCGAGCAGGCGTCCAAGCATGTCCGCACTCTAGTCGTTAAGGTCATCATTTCCAAGCCGCCCGTTGCGAACCTTAGCCTCCGGCCCTAGAGGCTCGCGCAACGAAATGATCGCAGTCGGGACGAACAGACGATGTCGTATGATGTGAAGAAAGTGGTGCTGGCCTTTTCGGGCGGGCTCGACACCTCGGTCATTTTGAAATGGCTGCAGCAGACCTACAATTGCGAAGTGGTGACCTTCACTGCCGATCTCGGACAAGGTGAGGAGCTGGAGCCGGCCCGCAAAAAGGCTGAACTGCTCGGGGTGAAGCAGATTTTCATCGAGGATCTGCGCGAGGAGTTCGTCCGCGATTATGTCTTCCCGATGATGCGCGCCAATGCGCTGTACGAGGGGCAATATCTGCTCGGCACCTCGATTGCCCGGCCGCTGATCGCCAAGAAGCAGATCGAGATCGCCAAACGCGTCGGGGCCGATGCGGTCAGCCACGGCGCGACCGGCAAGGGCAATGATCAGGTGCGCTTCGAGCTTGGCTATTATGCGCTGGCACCCGACATCAAGATCATTGCACCGTGGCGCGAATGGGACCTGACCAGCCGCGAAGCGCTGATCCAGTTTGCCGAACAGCATCAAATCCAGATTCCGCGCGACAAACGCGGCGAGTCGCCGTTCTCGACCGACGCGAACATGTTGCACACCTCTTCGGAGGGGAAAGTGCTCGAGGACCCTTGGGACGAGGTGCCCGACTATGTCTATTCGCGCACCGTCAATCCCGAGGATGCGCCGGACAAACCGCAATATGTCACCATGGACTTTGAGCGCGGCGATCCGGTGGCCATCGACGGCGAACCCATGTCGCCCGCCACCCTGCTGATGGCGTTGAACGAACTGGGCCGCGCCCACGGCATCGGTCGGCTCGATCTGGTTGAGAACCGCTTCGTCGGCATGAAATCGCGCGGCATGTATGAAACCCCGGGCGGCACCATCTTGCATGCGGCGCACCGGGGCATCGAGCAGATCACGCTTGATCGGGGCGCTGCTCACCTGAAGGACGAACTCGCCCCGCGCTATGCCGAGCTGATCTATAACGGCCTGTGGTTCACGCCGGAGCGGGAGATGTTGCAGGCGGCGATCGACCACAGCCAGATGCATGTGATGGGCACCGTTCGGTTAAAGCTGTACAAGGGCAGTGTGTCGGTCGTCGGACGCAAGTCCCCGATGAGCCTCTATTCCCCCAAGATCGTGACATTTGAGGACGACGCCGGGGCCTATGACCAGCGCGATGCCGAAGGGTTTATCAAGCTGAACGCGCTCCGGCTGCGGCTGCTCGGCCGGAGGGATGGGCGGTGAAGGACGCCAAAGTCGCCGACTTTCTGGCGAGCTTTGCCCGCGCCTGGAATGCCTTCGATGTCGACGCGATGGTGGCGCATTTCGCCCTGCCGCAGATCATAGCCTCGGAAGGGCAAACAAGTTTCCTCGAAACCGAGGAGGAAGTCCGGGCCAATATCGACCAGTTGATCGACCTGTATGACACCCATGATGTGGCAGGCGCGGTGATGGTCGATTTCACCATAGACCCACTTCCTGATGCAGCCGCGCGAGCCCGGGTACATTGGAACTTGACCAGCGACACCGGCGCCGTGCTGCTGGATTTCCACACCGACTATACCATTGTCGCCGACGATGACGGCATCCTCGCCATCGTCGCCATCGAAGCTGACGACGAAGTCGCCGCCTGGAAAGCAGCAGGCTGGCAGTTCGGCAGGGGATCGCCTTCTTAAGGCTGGACCGCCACTCGGGAGAGGAGGTCGGTGGGGGTTAGGCTGACGTCCTTGATTGTTTGTTTCGCCGCGCCGATGGCGGCGACGGGTTTGCCGTCGACGGTCAGCCGGAGGGCACCGGCGTTGCCGGTCCAGAGTTTCAGGTCGGCGGGTTCGGCAGGGACGGCATAGCTTTCGCCCGCCTGCAAGATGCCCATCTTCACGGTCCCATTGGCATCATAGACTTTGAACCAGGCATCTTCGGTCGCCGAGATGATGACCTGGCCATCGGCGGGGGCGACGACTGTTTCGCCGGTCTGGGCGGCGATGGCGGCGGGGTCGATCGTGGTCGGGTCTGCCGGGGTATCGACTGGCGGTGGCGGGGGGATTTCCACGGCGGTGACCGGCTCCGGAGCGGGCGCAGGTTCGACCGTTGCCACGGGCGTTTGCGAAAGTGGCCGGGTGATCAGTCCGGCCCCATAGGCCCAGACCAGCGCCATCACCGCGACGATGGCCAAGATCGCCAGCACGATGATGCGGGTTGAGGGGCGGCGGGAATCGTCGAGGGGTTCAAGCGGGGCGAGAACCACGGGCACATGTTCACCCTTGGAGGTTTCCTTCCGGAACTGCGCCGCCAGCGCATTCGGCGACAGCCCGACATGGCGCGCAAAGGTTTTGACGAAGCCGACGGCATAGGGAAGTGCGGGCAGACTGTCGTGGGCGTCATTCTCGATGGCGGTCAGGTGGCGGATGGGGACCCGGGTCTCCCGAGCCATGTCGTTCAGGTCTATGCCTTTTTCGGTGCGCGCACGGCGCAACATTTCCCCGACCGTTGGTTGCGGCACATCGAACACGTCGCCTAGCGGCGCCTGATACTCGTCCACCCTGTCTGTCCCGTCCCTGCGCTTGCGACCCGCCGATTGCGCCCCTGTTGCCTAGGTCGCGCGACTCGGGCGCGCTGTCAACGGCAGACACTGGGCCGTAAGGCTATTCCAGTGCGATTTTTCGCTTTTCGGCCTCGGCCCGCAGCCGGTCCCGAATCAGCCCGCCGGGTTCCGCCAGCCAGGTCCGCATCGCCTGTCGCAGCGGCGCAATCTCGGTTGACCGGAGCATCGACTTGACCGGCCCGATGGCGGCGGGGGTAATCGATAGGCGTTCGATCCCCAACGCGACGAGAGCAAGGGCCTCGAGCGTCCGCCCGCCCATTTCCCCGCACACGGACAGCGGCACATTGGCGGCCTTGGTGGCGTCAATGACCCGGGCCAGAAACCGCAGCACTGCCGGTGACAGCCAGTCATAGCGGTCGGCGAGTTTCGGGTTGGACCGGTCGGCGGCAAACAGGAACTGGGTGAGGTCATTGGTACCAACCGACATGAAATCAATGCGCGGCAACAGGTCATCCAATTGCTCGGCCAGCGCCGGGACCTCGAGCATGACGCCGTAGCGAATATGTGCGGGCAGCGGCAGGCCGCGCTTGGCATTGCGCACCCGCTGCGCCTCAATCACCGCCTTGGCTGCATCAAACTCCCAGGGCTCGCTCACCATTGGAAACATCACATGCAGCGTCTGTCCGGCAGCGGCATCGAGCAGGGCATGGGCCTGGACCTTGAGTAATCCGTCCCGTTCCAGTGCCATCCGGAGCGCCCGCCAGCCCATCGCCGGATTCTCTTCCTCGCTGTCATCGGGGTCGCGCATATAGGGGACGGCCTTGTCACCGCCGATGTCGACGGTGCGGAACACCACTGGTCTGTCTCCGGCTGCGGCCAGCACATCCTTGTACAGCGCCGTTTGCCGCTCGCGGCGGGGCAGCGTCGCCGATACCAGAAACTGGAATTCGGTGCGGAACAGGCCGATGCCGTCGGCATTGGTCTGGTCAAGACCCGCAAGGTCGGCACGCAGCCCGGCATTCATGAACAGTTTGACCCGCACCCCGTCCTTTGTGACCGCTGGCAGGTCGCGGATCTTGGCATAGGCGGCCTGACGCTTGGCCCGCATCGAGGCCAGCGAGCCATATTGTTTGATCATCGCCGCTGTTGGCCGGGCGATCAGCGCTGCCGAGGTTCCGTCGATGATCAGCGTGTCACCTTCGGCGACGGTTCCGCGCAAATCCTTCAACCGTCCGACCACCGGAATGCCCATTGCGCGGGCAACAATGGTGACATGGGAGGTCAGTGACCCTTCTTCCAGCGCCACACCCTTCAGATAGCGTCGGTCATATTCCAGCAATTCGGCGGGCCCAAGGTTGCGGGCGACAAGGATCGAATCCTCCTTCAGGCCTTCCTCGGCAGCGGTGCCGAGTTTGCCCGCGACGATGCGGATCAGCCGGTTGGCGAGATCGTCGAGATCATGCATCCGCTCCCGCAGATAGGGATCGTCAATCTTCTGCATCCGCTCGCGGGTGCGCTGCTGGACGCGTTCAATCGCGGCTTCGGCGGTGAGGCCGGAATCAATTGCCTCGTTGATCCGCCGGGACCAGCCCTCGTCATAGGCGAACATCTTGTAGGTTTCGAGAATGTCCTGATGGTCGCCGGGACCGGCAAATTCCGCCTGCCCCATCATCCGGTCGATCTGTTCCCGCATCTTGGTGAAGGCATTGTAGACCCGGGCGCGTTCGGCCTCGATATCATCGGCCATGGTATGTTCAACGACAACGCGCGGCTGGTGAAACACCGCCGACCCCCGGACGATCCCGTCGACCAGTTTCAGTCCAACGAGCCGCGCTGGCCCAACCGAAGCGGCCCGCGCCCGCGCGATGGACGCGTCGTCAACAAGGCTCGCTGAGGCAATGAGTTCGGCGAGCACCATCGCGGTGGTCTGCAACGCCTCAATCTCCACATCCTCATATTGGCGCGGCTCGACATGCTGGAGGCAGATGACCCCGATTGCTGCCTCCCGGCGGATGATCGGCACCCCGGCAAAGCTGTGGAACAGTTCTTCGCCTGTTTCCGGTCGGAACGCGAAATTGGGGTTGGAGGACGCCTCGGCAAGATTGAGCGGTTCGCGCGTCGCCGCAATCATACCGACCAGACCCTCCCCAAGTTTCAGCCGGGTCACATGGACCGCCGATTGCGCCAGCCCCTGCGTGGCGAACAGCTCCAGCATGCTGTCGCGGACCAGATAGATCGAACAAACCTCCGACGTCAGCGCGTCGGCGATGATCTGCACGACCTGATTGAGCTTGGCCTGCGCTCCCGAACGGGCGGCCATGACGTCGTGTAACCGACGCAAGATGTCACGGGCGGCCGACGCAGCGGTGGCCGCAGGGCTCATGCGGCGGCCCGCCGGTCGAGGGCCTCATTGGCCTCGGCCACCAGTTCGGCAATGATGTCGGCGGCGGGTTCTTCCCGGGTGACCATGCCGACCGATTGACCAGCCATCAGCGACCCGGCTTCAATATCCCCATCAACGACGGCCCGGCGCAGGGCGCCCGCCCAATAATGTTCGATCTGAAGCTGGGCTTCGGCCAGTTCGACCGATCCGGCGTCCAGCAAAGCGACCATTTCGCGCTGTTTGGCGGTAAATGCCTCCGTCCCGGCGTTTTTGAGGGCGCGGACCGGAATGACCGGCAGGCGTGGGTCGAATTGCACACTGGCCACCGCGTCGCGAGCGGCCCCGCGAATGAAGGCCCGCTTGAAATTGGGGTGGGCGACGCTTTCGGTGGCGCACACAAAGCGGGTGCCAAGTTGTACGCCTGCGGCCCCCATTTCGAGATAGGCGGCAATCGCCGAACCTCGGCCAATTCCGCCCGCGACAAACACCGGAACCTGATCTGCCATCACCGGCAGGATTTCCTGAGCGAGCACCGATGTCGACACCGGGCCGATATGGCCGCCAGCCTCGCTCCCTTCGATCACCAAGGCATCTGCACCTGACCGCACCAATTTCTTGGCCAGCGACAGCGCGGGGGCAAAGCACATCAGCTTCATGCCCGCATCCTTGATCGCGGCAATGGCCGCGCCTGATGGCAGCCCGCCAGCGAGCACGACATGGCTGACCTTGGCATCGGCGCAGACCTGGATCAGGTCCATCATCTGCGGATGGAGGGTGATGAGATTAACCCCGAACGGCTTGTCGGTGAGCGCCTTGGTGGCTGCAATTTCGGCGGCAAGGATTTCAACCGGCATCGACCCGCAGGCAATCACGCCGAAGCCACCGGCGTTGGAGATGGCGGCAACCAGATTGCGCTCGCTGACCCAGGTCATCGCGCCTGCCATGATGGCATGGCGGGTGCCAAGGAACGCCGCACCGCGCGCCATCAATGTATCGAGGCGGGTCATGCCGCTGCGTCCAGGCCGTAAGCGGTGTGGAGGACGCGCACCGCGAGTTCTGTATATTCCTCGGCAATCAGCACGCTAACCTTGATCTCCGACGTGGTGATCGCCTGAATATTGATGCCGCGTTCGCCGAGCGCCTTGAACATCGTCTGCGCCACACCGGCATGACTGCGCATCCCGACGCCCACGACCGAAATTTTCGACACATTGTCGTCGCTCAGGCGGCGCGAATAGCCGATGGTGGCCTCGGCCTTGGCCAGCACGTCGAGGGACTTGCTGAGTTCGGTGCGCGGCACCGTGAAGGTCACGTCGGTGTTGCCGGTGTCGTGTGCGATATTCTGCACGATCATATCGACATTCACATGCGCTTCGGCCAGCGGGCCGAAAATTGCCGCAACCGAACCGGGGCGGTCCGGCACGGCGACCAGGGTTATTTTCGCTTCGTTCCGGTCATAGGCGACGCCGGTGATCAGCTGTTGTTCCACAATCTCATCCTCATCGACGACAAATGTTCCAGGCTGGTCGTTGAACGACGACAGCACCTGAACGCGGACCTTTTCCTTCATGGCGAGTTCAACCGAGCGCGTCTGCAGGACTTTCGCCCCAACCGACGCCAGCTCCAGCATTTCCTCATAGGTGACCCGGGTCAATTTGCGCGCGCGCGGCACGATGCGCGGGTCGGTGGTATAGACCCCGTCCACATCGGTGTAGATGTCGCAGCGATCCGCCTTCAGCGCCGCCGCCACGGCGACGGCTGAGGTATCAGAGCCGCCCCGGCCAAGGGTCGATACCCGGTCGCCTTCGGACAGGCCCTGAAAGCCCGGAATGACCGCCACCGTCCCCGCCGCCATGGAGGCGAGCACCGCCGCGGTCTCCATCCCCATGATCCGGGCCTTGCTGTGCGCGTCCGACGTCTGGATCGGCAATTGCCAACCGAGCCAGGACCGGGCCGGGACGCCGGCTGCCTGCAGCGCAATCGCCAGCAGGCCGCTGGTCACCTGCTCACCGGCGGCGACAACCACGTCATATTCCTTGGGATCATGCAGCGGGGAGGCTTCGCGACAGAAACTGACCAGCCGGTCGGTTTCGCCTGCCATCGCCGACACCACAACCGCCACCTCATTGCCAGCCTCGACTGCATGTTTCACCCGCGCGGCGACACTCCGGATCCGCTCAATCCCGGCCATCGAGGTGCCGCCGAACTTCATGACGATGCGTGGCATGGGCGAGATACGGGTCCTGCGTGTGTTGAGAGCCTATCAGGCGGGATGCGGTCCTGATAGAAATGTCGGGGTATGAACGCAAGCAACGCCGCCTCCATCGACCCGGCCGAAGTCGCGCTGTTTGGCGGGCTGGCGGAGGATTGGTGGAACCCGCACGGCACCTCGGCGATGCTGCATGCGATCAATCCGGTCCGGCTGGGCTATATCCGCGAGCAGGCGCTGGCGCAGTTTGGACGGGATGCGCGGGCGCGGTCGCCTTTCACTGGACTGCGGGCGCTTGATGTCGGCTGCGGCGGCGGATTGCTGTGCGAGCCGCTGGTCCGGCAGGGGTTTGCGGTCACCGGGCTCGACGCGGCCCCGGAGAATATTGCCATTGCGCGGGGCCATGCTGCGGGCGCCGGGCTGGCCGTCGACTACCGCACCGGATCGGCGGAGGCGCTGGCCGTCGATGTGCCTGGGCAGTTTGACCTGATCACCTGTCTGGAGGTGATTGAGCATGTCGCCGATATCGATAGTTTCCTCGCCGCACTTGCCACCTTGCTCGCACCGGGCGGGCTGTTGATCCTGTCGACGCCGAACCGCACCGCCCTGTCCTACGCCGTGCTGATCGTCGGGGCTGAGCGGCTGGCGCGGGTAATCCCAGCGGGCGCGCATGACTGGGACAAGTTCGTCACCCCCGATGAACTGGCCATCACTTTGGCCCGCCACGGCCTTGCCGCCGCCGATCGGCGTGGCCTCAGCTACCGGCCCGGACGCGGCTTTGCGCTGACCAGCGACCAGGCGATCAATTATTTCATGACGGCGAGGGCACAGCCATGAACCTGAAGGGCATCCACCATAGCGCGTTCCGCTGCCGCGACGCCGAGGAAACCCGGGCGTTTTACGAGGATTTGCTCGGGCTGCCACTCGCCGCTGTGGTGGCGGAGGAGTTTGAGCCGGGGAGCAAGGCCCCGCACCCGTTTGTCCATCTGTTCTTCAAAATGGGGGACGGCAACTATTTCGCGTTTTTTGACGCACCGTCGAGCGTGAAGCCCGACAGTTTTGCGGTGCCGCACGGCTTTGACCGGCATGTTGCCTTCGAGGCCGAAGACGAGGCAGCGCTGGCCGACTGGCAGGCGAAGTTCAAGGCTGCCGACGTGCCTTGCTTCGGCCCCATCGACCATCATTTCGTCAAATCAATCTACTTCTGGGACCCCAACGGCATCCCGCTGGAAATCACCGCCCGGGTGGCCGACCATGACAGCATCATGGCGAGCGAGGCCAAGGGTGCCCGCGCCGTCATCGACGCCTGGACTGCCCGCAAGGCGGCAGCGGTCGCCGCCGAATGAGCGACAATTTCGACCGGATTCCGCTCGTCATCGCCTATAATGAACCCATCGGTGTCCGCGATACCTATGGCGGGATTGCCGGACAGGTGGTGTTGCAGGCCCATCATCTGAAACCGCATACCGCGTCCGACACGCTGGTGATTTTCATGCACCCGATGGGGATCATGCATTATCTGCCGCTGCCGCGCGCCATGGCCGCCGCCGGGGTTCACTGCCTGTCCGCGGTCAGCCGCTATCCCAACAATGACAGCGCCTTGATCATGGAGAAGGTGCTGTTCGACCTCGGGGCCTGGGTCCGGCATGCGAAGGAGCGGTTGGGATATAGCAAGATCGTCCTCGGCGGTTGGTCGGGCGGTGGCAGCCTGTCGCTCTTCTACCAGTCGCAGGCGCTGACCCCGACCTTGGCCGCCACACCGGCAGGCGACCCCTCCGACATGGCCGCAGCCCAGTTGATCCCAGCGGACGCGGTGATGCTGCTCGCTGCGCACTGCTCGCGGTCCGAAACCCTGACCGAATGGCTGGACCCCAGCATTACTGACGAGGCCGATCCCGACCACCGCGACCCGGCGTGGAACCTCTATGCCGACCCGCCGCCGGCTGCGCCGCCCTACGCCGACGACTGGGTTGCGGAGTTCCGCCAGCACCAGATCGCCCGTAATCGCCGCATCACCAGCTGGGCGGAGGAGACGCTGGCCAAATTGCGCGCGAACGAGGGGCCGCATGCCGAACGCGCCTTCGTCGTCCACGGCACCATGGCCGATCCGCGCTGGCTCGATCCGACGCTCGACGCCAACGACCGCAAACCCGGCTGGTGCTATCTCGGCGACCCCCGACTGATCAACGACAGCCCCGGCGGGCTTGGCCGTTTCACCACAACCCGGTCCTGGCTCAGCCAGTGGAGCTATGGCCGGTCAAATGCCGACCACCGCAAATGCGCCGACATTCGCGTCCCCGTCCTCGTCATCGGCAACAGCGCCGACGACGCCTGCACCCCCAGCCACACCCAACGCCTGTTCGATGCGGTTCAAACCGAGGACAAACAGATGCACACGATAAACGGCGCGACCCATTATTACGCCGGCCAACCCGACAAACTGGCGGAAGCCTGCGGGCTGGTCAAATCCTGGTTGCTGGCGCGTGGGTTTGGTCAGGGGTGGTTTAGTTCTGTTTAGGTGGTCGGGGCTATCGCCACGCATTGTTCCCACCCCGTCCCGCACTGCACAAATTCATTTGACAGTCAGCCGCTGCTCCTTAGAAGCGCCCTCGGGCCACGCCGTCCCAACGCGGCGCGAGCTCTCTGTAAGGAGAGAATCAAGTGACGAGTTCCCCGCCTGACGTGCGCCCTGTGCGCCCGTATTTTTCTTCCGGCCCCTGCGCCAAGCGCCCCGGCTGGTCTGCTGCAAACCTCGATACCGAAGTCCTGGGACGGTCGCACCGCTCCAAACTCGGCAAGGCGCGCCTGAAGCTCGCCATCGACCTGACGCGCGAGATTTTGCAGGTGCCGGACAGTCACCGCATTGCCATCGTCCCGGCCTCCGACACCGGCGCGGTTGAGATGGCGCTGTGGTCGATGCTCGGCGCACGGCCTGCCACGATGCTGGCGTGGGAGAGTTTTGGCGAAGGCTGGGTCACCGATGTGGTGAAGCAGTTGAAGATTGATGCACGCGTCGTCACCGCACCTTATGGCGAACTGCCCGATCTGGCTGCGGTCGATTGGTCAACGGATGTGGTGTTTACATGGAACGGCACCACCTCGGGCGTCCGGGTGCCGGACGGCAACTGGATTGCCGAGGATCGTACCGGCCTCAGCATCGCCGATGCGACCAGCGCGGTGTTTGCGGTGCCCATGCCCTGGGCCAAGCTCGATGTGGTGACCTATTCCTGGCAGAAGGTGCTGGGTGGCGAAGGTGGCCACGGTGTCCTGATCCTGTCGCCCCGCGCGGTGGAGCGGCTCGAAAGCTACAAGCCCGCCTGGCCGCTGCCGAAGATTTTCCGGATGACCAGCGGCGGCAAGTTGATTGCCGGGCTGTTCGAAGGGGAGACGATCAACACCCCGTCGATGCTGGCCAATGAGGATTATATCGACGCGCTGACATGGGCGCAGTCGCTCGGTGGGCAGGACGGACTGATTGCCCGGTCGAATGCCAATGCCGCGGCGCTGGATGTCTGGGTTCAGCGCACCCCGTGGGTCGCCAATCTGGCGGTCGATCCCGCGCACCAATCGACGACCAGCGTCTGCCTGAAGATCGTCGACCCGGTCCATGCCGCCAACCCGGATGTGCCGAAGAAAATGGCGGCGATGCTGGAGAAGATGGGTGTCGCCTATGACATCGGTGCTTACCGCGACGCGCCCCCAGGCCTGCGCATCTGGTGCGGGGCGACCGTCAACACCGCCGACATCCTCGCCCTGACGCCGTGGCTCGATTGGGCCTTTGCCGAGGCGACTGCGCAGTAAATTCACACGTCATCCTGACGAATGTCAGGATCTCCCGCCGCGAAGCCACTCGCGATGGGATCCTGACTTCCGTCAGGATGACGAACTAAAAAAGACCAAGGAGCAATCCCATGCCAAAAGTTCTGATCTCCGACAAAATGTCCCCCAAGGCTGCCGAAATTTTCCGGGCGCGGGGGATTGAGGTGCATGAGAAAACCGGGCTGACCAAGGACGAGCTGATCGCCATCATCGGCGATTATGACGGCCTTGCCATCCGCTCCGCCACCAAGGCGACCAAAGATGTACTGGCCGCGGCCACCAACCTGAAGGTCGTCGGCCGGGCCGGGATTGGCGTCGACAATGTCGATATTCCGGCGGCAACCGCGCGTGGCGTTGTGGTGATGAACACCCCGTTTGGCAATTCGATCACCACGGCGGAACATGCCATTGCGCTGATGTTCGCGCTCGCCCGCCAGCTGCCGGAGGCCGATGCCTCGACCCAGGCTGGCAAGTGGGAGAAGAACCGCTTCATGGGGGTCGAACTCACCGGCAAGACGCTGGGGTTGATCGGCGCGGGCAATATCGGCTCGATCGTCGCCGACCGCGCGTTGGGTTTGAAGATGAAGGTCATCGCCTATGATCCGTTCCTGACGCCGGAGCGCGCGAAGGACCTCGGCATTGAAAAGGTGATGCTCGATGATTTGCTGACCCGGGCGGATTTCATCACGCTGCACACGCCGCTGACCGACAGCACCCGCAACATCCTGTCGGCGGACAATCTCGCCAAGACCAAGAAGGGCATCCGCATCATCAACTGCGCCCGGGGTGGGCTGATCGACGAAGCGGCGCTGAAGGCCGGGCTCGACAGCGGCCATATCGGCGGGGCGGCGCTCGACGTGTTTGTGGAGGAACCGGCAACCAGTTCGCCGCTGTTCAACACACCAAACTTCGTTTCGACGCCGCACCTGGGGGCCTCCACGGATGAGGCGCAGGTCAATGTCGCCATCCAGGTTGCCGAGCAGATGTCGGACTTCCTGCTGACCGGTGGCGTCACCAACGCGCTGAACGTACCGAGCCTCAGCGCCGAGGAAGCGCCCCGCCTGAAGCCCTATATGGCGCTGGCAGAGCAATTGGGGTCGCTGACCGGGCAGCTGGTGACCGATGGCATCCAGTCGGTGACGGTCGAGGTCGAAGGCGCGGCGGCGGAACTCAATATCAAGCCGATCACCGCCGCCGTGCTGGCCGGGTTGATGCGCCAGCATTCCGACACGGTGAACATGGTCAACGCACCGACCTTGACCCGGGAGCGCGGCATCGACGTTGCCGAGGTGCGCCACGAACGTGAAACCGACTATCACACCCTGCTGCGGGTCACGGTCAAAACCGACAGCGGCGAACGCTCGGTTGCGGGTACGTTGTTCGGCAATGCGATCCCGCGGCTTGTCGAGATTTTCGGCATCAAGGTGGAGGCTGATCTGGCCGGGTCGATGCTGTTCGTGATCAACGAGGACAAGCCGGGCTTCATCGGCAGCCTCGGCACCGCGCTCGGCGAAGCCAAGGTCAATATCGGCACCTTCCACCTCGGGCGGCGCGATGCGGGCGGAGAGGCGATCCTGCTGCTGTCGGTTGACGAGCCGGTGAATGAACCGCTGCTCTGGTCAATCTGCCGCCTGTCGGGGGTGAAGACCGTGAAAGCCCTGAACTTCTAGCGCGATGCTGCTAGAAGCGGTTCCGCAATGACCAATCCGATCACCCAGGGCCTGCTTCCCGAAGGCTTGCGCGACCGTCTGCCCCCGCAGGCGGAGGCGGCAGCCAATCTGTTGCGCCGGCTTCTCGATACGGTTGCGGCGCACGGTTATGAACGGGTGCAGCCGCCGCTTGCGGAGTTTGAGGATAGTTTGCTCGGCCGCCTGGGGTCAGCACGGCGGCAGGATTTGCTGCGGTTTCTGGACCCGGTGTCCGGCGCGACGCTGGCGCTGCGGCATGACATGACCGGACAGGCGGGGCGGATTGCCGCGACCCGGCTGCGCCATGTCGCCCGGCCGCTCCGGCTGTCCTACGGCGGCCCGGTGTTGCGGATGCGCGGCGATCAACTCGATCCCAGCCGGGAACGGTTGCAAAGTGGCGCCGAACTGATCGGCTTCGATTCGGTCGCGGCAGTCACCGAGGTGCTGGCGCTGGCGGTGGAGGCGCTGACGGCGGTCGGTCTGACTGGCCTGACCGTCGACATCACCCTACCGGACTTTGTCGGGGCACTGGCCGCCGGCCCCTGGCCGCTCGATCCGGGCCAGCTTGCGGCGGTGCAGGCCTGCCTTGATGCCAAGGATGTCGCGGCGCTTCGGGCGATTGGTGCAGGCCGCTATGATGTGCTGATCGCCGCCGCGGGGCCTGCCCCGGCGGCACTTGCCAGCCTCCGGGCGCTGGGTTTTACCGGCGATGCCGCACGCTATCTCGATCAGGCCGCTGACATTATCGCGTCTCTGGGCGATACCCCCGCTACACTCGACCCAACCGAGCGGCACGGCTTTGAATATCAAAGCTGGATCGGTTTCTCGATTTTCGCCGATGGTATTCACGGCGAAGTGGGTCGGGGTGGGAGTTATTCGGTCGTCCACCCGGATGGGCATGAGGAGCCAGCGGTTGGCTTCTCGCTTTATGTCGATGGATTGGTTGATGCCGGTTTCGGTGAAGTCAAACACCGCCGCATCCTGCTCCCGCTCGGGACGCCAGCTGATGTCGGCATCCAGCTTCGCGACGAGGGTTGGGCCACGGTGTCGGCCTTCGTCGCCGATGCTGATCCGGCAGCTTTTCGCTGCACGCACCGATGGGACGGGCTAAAGGCAATTGAAATCTAGCGCGCTTCCACGCCACAGGGCACCGGAACGCAGACAGGAAAGCAGAAGCACTTGGCCAATGTGACGGTAATCGGCGCGCAGTGGGGCGACGAAGGCAAGGGCAAGATTGTGGACTGGCTGTCCGGCCGGGCCGATGTGGTCGTGCGCTTTCAGGGCGGGCACAACGCCGGGCATACGTTGGTCGTTGGCAACCAGACCTATAAACTCAGCTTGTTGCCATCGGGGATCGTGCGCGGCGCGCTGTCGGTGATCGGCAACGGCGTCGTGCTCGACCCCTGGCACCTGCGCGACGAGATCGCCAAGCTGCGGGATCAGGGGGTCAGTATCACCCCGGACAATTTGCAGGTCAGTGACATTTGCCCGTTGATCCTGCCATTCCACCGCGACCTTGATGCGCTGCGGGAAGATGCCAGCGGTGCCGGCAAGATTGGCACGACGCGGCGCGGCATCGGTCCGGCCTATGAGGACAAGGTCGGCCGGCGGGCGCTGCGCGTTTGCGATCTGGCCCATCTTGATCAGGCCGGTCCGCAGATTGACCGGCTGCTGGCGCATCACAATGCGCTCCGCACCGGCTTTGGCATTGCGCCCATCGACCGCGCCGCGCTGATGGCGGACCTGGAGGCGATTGCCCCGCACGTTCTGCCCTACGCCCGCCCAACCTGGCTGTCGCTAGGGGAGGCCAAGCGGAAGCGTCAGCGGATTTTGTTTGAAGGTGCGCAGGGCGTATTGCTGGACGTGGATCATGGCACCTACCCGTTCGTCACCAGTTCCAATGTGGTGGCCGGACAGGCCGCTGCGGGTTCAGGTCTTGGGCCGGGTGCGACCGGCTATGTGCTCGGGTTGGTCAAAGCCTATACCACCCGCGTCGGCTCCGGTCCGTTCCCGACCGAACAGGACAATGACATCGGTCAGCGGCTGGGAGAGCGAGGGCATGAGTTCGGCACCGTGACGGGCCGCAAACGTCGCTGCGGCTGGTTTGATGCGGTGCTCGTCCGGCAGGCGATTGCCGTGTCCGGCGTCACCGGCATCGCCCTGTCCAAGATCGATATTCTCGACGGTTTTGACGAGATTCTGATCTGCACCGGCTACCGGATCGGCGACCGGATGCTCGATCATTTCCCGGCCCATGCCAGCGAACAGGCCGCCGTTGTACCGGTCTATGAACGGTTCGAAGGCTGGAGCGACAGCTGTTATGGCGCGCGCAGCTGGTCGCAGCTGCCAGCGCAGGCGATCAAATATATTCGCCGCATCGAGGAATTGGTGAACTGCCCGGTGGCGCTGGTATCCACCAGCCCCGAACGCGACGACACCATATTGGTCCGCGATCCGTTCGAGGACTAGGTTGTCCCTTAAACCCGTCAGGATGACGGGTCCTGTTCAGCGTAGCCAGCCGGGTATCTGGAAGGCATCGTATAGCCACCAAATCCATAGCGGCACCAGAATCAGCAGCCCAAGCCCGAGCAGCCAGACCGTCGCACCGCCGACCAGCGCCATGATCAGCATGAGGAACCCGCTGCCCGTGCGGCCGGTAACAAAGCGGTGCACCCCGAAATTACCGAGGAAAAACCATATCCCGTAAACCACAACGGTCATCATCGCCGCATCGGCTGGATCACGGTAACGTTCGATCAGCGCCATCATCACCTCCGGTGTGTTACAGACCTAAGATAGTCCGCATTGCGCCCGGTGCAAGAGCTTCTGGTCGGCGAGCACCAGCGCCATCATCGCCTCGGCCACCGGTGCGGCGCGGATGCCGACGCAGGGGTCGTGCCGGCCCTTGGTGATGATCTCAGCGGCAGCACCGTCGCGATCGATGGTTTCGACTGGCGTCAGGATCGACGAGGTTGGTTTCAACGCGATGCGGCAAACCACCGGCTGGCCGGTCGAGATGCCGCCCGCCGTTCCGCCGGAATGGTTGGCGAGGAACAATGGCTTGCCGTCCGGCCCGGGCCGCATTGCATCGGCATTGTCTTCCCCGCGCAGGCGCGCTGCCGCAAAGCCGTCGCCGATCTCGACACCCTTGACCGCGTTGATGGACATCATCGCCGCCGCAAGTTCGCTGTCGAGTTTGGCATAGACCGGCGCGCCCCAACCGGCGGGGACACCTGTCGCGACGCATTCGACAATGGCCCCGAGTGAGGAGCCGGATTTGCGAGCTGCATCGAGTGCCGCCTCCCACAGTTTCGCGGTTTCGGCGTCAGGGCAGAAGAACGGATTGCGGTCGATTTCCGCATCATCGAAGCGGCTGCGGTCAATCCCGATGCCACCGATTTCGACGAGATAGGCCCGGATCGAAACCTCGGGAATGACCAGCCGCGCCACCGCACCTGCCGCCACCCGCGCTGCCGTCTCCCGTGCCGAAGACCGCCCACCCCCGCGCGGATCACGGAAGCCGTATTTGGCGTCATAGGCATAGTCGGCATGCCCGGGCCGATACTTCGCTGCGACCTCGGAATAATCCTTCGACCGCTGATCGACATTCTTGATCATCAGCGAGATCGGCGTGCCAGTGGTGCGCCCTTCATAGACCCCCGACAGGATGCGAACCTGATCCGGCTCCTGCCGCTGCGTCGTGAACCGCGAGGTGCCGGGGCGGCGTTTGTCCAGCCACGGCTGAATATCGGCTTCGCTCAGCGCCAACCCCGGCGGGCAGCCGTCCACGACCGCGCCAAGCGCAGGCCCATGAGATTCACCCCATGTGGTGAAGCGGAAGACGCGGCCGAAGCTGTTGTGGCTCATCGTCTACCCAAATGCCTTGGCATAGACAGCGCGCCCGCTCGTCGGGCGAGGCAACGAAGAGTCCAGCCATACTGCCATGAAATGCGGTCCTGCAAATGGCGAGGTGAATGGACGTGCATCCGCGGCACTATAGCCGAAACGGGGATAATAAGCAGGGTCGCCCAGCACAAAACTGATCTGAATGCCCGCCGCCCGCAGCGCTTCAAGGCCCGCGCGGATCAGTGCCGATCCGATGCCGACGCTTTGCAGGTTTGGCAAAACCGCAACCGGTGCAAGCCCAGCTGCCGACAAATGGCTGCCATCGGCCTCTACCCGCATCCGGCTAAACATGACATGCCCAACCATCTTGCCATGCTGCTCGGCGACTAGACTGACCAATGTATCGTCACTGGTGTGCAGTGCCCGAACCAATTCCGCTTCGCCATTGTACCCAAGTTTGCTTGCAGAAAACGCCGCGAGGTGAATCGCCTCGATCCGCTCATAGTCCTTAGTCAGTGAAGCGCGAATGATCATGATTTAGCTCAGCGCAATATCCGGCGCATCCTCGGCCTTCATGCCGATGACGTTGTAACCGGCATCGACATGGTGGATTTCGCCCGTCACGCCACTGGCGAGGTCGCTGCACAGGTACAGGCCCGCGCCGCCGACATCCTCGATGGTGACATTCCGGCGCATCGGGCTGTTCAGTTCGTTCCATTTCAGGATGTAGCGGAAATCGCCAATGCCGCTCGCCGCCAGCGTCTTGATTGGTCCTGCTGAGATCGCATTGACCCGGACGTTCTTCGGCCCGAGGTCCATTGCCAGATACTTCACCGACGTTTCCAGCGCCGCTTTCGCCACGCCCATGACATTGTAATGCGGAATGACTTTTTCCGCGCCGTAATAGCTGAGCGTCAGCAGCGATCCGCCCTCCGGCATCATCGGTGCCGCCCGCTGGGCGCAGGCGACGAAGCTGTAGGCGCTGATGTTCATGGTCATCAGGAAATTGTCGAGACTGGTGTCGAGATACAGGCCGCGCAGCTCCGTCTTGTCCGAATAGCCGATGGCATGGACCAGGAAGTCGATGGTCGGCCAACGGGCCTTCAGGGTTGTAAAACAGGTGTCGAGCTTGTCCATCTCGCTGACGTCGCATTCGATCAGGAAATCGCAGCCAATGCTTTCGGCGAGCGGGCGGACCCGCTTCTCCAGCGCCTCGCCCTGATAGGTGAAGGCAAGTTCCGCGCCCTGATCGTGCAGCGCCTTTGAAATACCCCAGGCGAGCGAGCGGTCGTTGGCGACCCCCATGATCAGTCCGCGCTTGCCTGCCATCAATCCAGCCATGCTCACTCCTCAGCTGCGGGTGTGGCGGCCTTTTGCCGCGATTTTGGCTGGTGCGCCAGCGCCGCGTTCAATTCGGCCCCCATGACAAAGCCCAAACCGATCACCCAGAAAAAGATCAGCGCGATCATCACACCGGCAAGCGAGCCATAGGTGCGGTCATACCCCCCGAGCAGGCCAATGGCGCGCGGCAGGATGAGGGTCGCTGCAATCCAGACGCCGGTGGTCAAAATCGCGCCCGGCCATTTGATACTGCTGCCGCGCACGCCTCCGGGGGTCAGCGACAGGAAAACCAGATAGATCGAAATGAACAGGGTTGCACCCGGTACCAGTCGAGACAGGTGGAGCCAGCCGAGTGCCTCCCGTCCGCCCGGGATGATGCCAACCACAATTGTCTCAACGCCTGCGAGCGTCACTTCCGCCGAGAAGGCTGCAAGCATCAGCAGCACCGACCCGACGACCAAAGCAATATTGCCGAGCCGATATTGCCAGAACGGACGGCTGCTTTCGGTCCTATAGGCGCGGTAGAGGATCTCGCGCGTCGCCTCAATAAAGCTGGCCGTCGACCAAAGGCCGACGACGATGCCCAAAGTCAGCACATTGTTGGAAGGCTGTGCCAGAACATCCGCTATGGGACCGCGCAGCAAGGCAGCAACCCCCGGCGGCACCGCGCCCAGAAATTGGTTGATCGCCGCCATCCCGTCCCCGGTGCGCCCGAACATCCCGGCGATGCGGGTCACGACAATGAAAAACGGGAACAGCGTCAGCAGCGACAGATAGGCGAAATTCCCCGCTTCGGTGAAGCCGTGGTTGTAGGTGTTGAGGATCGTGCGTTTGCCAACGGACCAGGCGCGCGCCACACGCTTGGACAAACTGACTGCGCGTTCGGAGGGCATGACCGGGACCCGCAAGCGGTTTAGCCGTCGCCGAGGGCAGCCCGGGGGTTGCGCCCGCTGTCGCTGTCCCACTGTTCGGCAAAGCGGCGCAGGTCCGCGTCATCGGCGGGCAGGTCGATCATCAGCGTCACCAACTGGTCGCCCCGGCTACCGTCCGCTTTGGTGAACCCCTTGCCCTTTAGACGGAGGATTTTGCCCGACGATGATCCGGCCGGAATCCCGAGCATCACCGCACCGTCCACCGTCGGCACCTTGACCTTTGCGCCCAGCACCGCCTCTGGCAGGCTGACCGGCAGATCAAGCCGGACATTGTCGCCATCGCGGACAAAATAGCGGTGGGATGCGATATCGAGCGTGATGATCGCATCACCCGCGCCGCCGGGTCCGGCATCGCCCTGCCCGGTCATCCTGAGCGGCTTGTCGGGTGAAAACCCCGCCGGCAGTTTCAGGTCGAGCGTCTTGCCGTTCCGAAGGGTAATCCGCTGCGCATCAAGTCGGGCCGCAGCCTCAAACGGCACGTTCAGCCGGTAGGTGACATCAGCACCCTTTGGCTGGGTGCGCGGATCACGCCCCCGCAGATCATTGAAATCAAACCCTGCGCTGCGCCCACCGCGCCCGAACAATTCGGAAAAGAGATCGCTGGCGTCGGCACCAAATTCAAACCCACCGCCGCCCTGCGGTCGCGCGCCACCACCACCAAAGGGATTGCCACTGCCGCCGCCGCCAAATCCAAAGCTTTTCGGGTTGCCGCTCTCGTCGATCTCCCCCCGGTCATATTGCCCGCGTTTCGACGAATCCGACAGGATCGCATAGGCGGCGGACACGTCCTTGAACCGCTCCAAAGCCTTGGGATTATCCTTATTCTTGTCCGGGTGCAGTTCCTTGGCGAGTTTCCGATAGGCTTTCTTGATTGCCGCATCGTCCGCGCCGCGCGCCACACCAAGCTTGCTGTACAAATCTGCCATAGTCTGTGTTGTCGCCACCGCCGCCGTGATTGTCCACCGCTGATGCGGTGCTACAGGTGAGGTATGCCCACAACACGCCGGTTACAAGTCATTGTGGCGTTTAGGGGTGAACGCGGATCAGCCCTTCCTGGGCAACGCTGGCCACCAACCGACCGTCGCGGGTGTAGATTGACCCCCGGTTCAGGCCGCGTGCACCGTGGGCGTTGGGGCTGTCCTGCGCATAGAGCATCCATTCATCGACCCGGAACGGTGCATGGAACCAGATGGCATGATCAAGGCTCGCCGTCTGCATCTTGGGGTTCAGCCAGCTGATCCCGTGCGGCAGCAGGCAGGTATCGAGCAGCGTCATGTCGGAGGCATAGGCAAGCAAGCCTTGGTTCAAAGGCACGGCGTCCCCGACCGGTGCGGCAATCCGGAACCAGCTGTGGGAGACCGGCTCGCCCTTGCCGGGGTTCAACATATCGCGCGGCGCGATCGGCCGGATTTCGATCGGCCGGTCCCGCAGCCAATGGGTCCGGAATTTCCCGGGGATCCGCTCGACCTCGCGGGCCCGCAGCTGCTGTTCGTTCAGCAAATCCTCCGGGCCGACGACATCGGGCATCGCCAGTTGATGCTCCGGGCCGGATTCGACCACCTGAAACGAACAGGCCATGTTGAAAATCGGCTGCCCGTGCTGGATGGCAACCACCCGCCGCGTTGAAAAGCTCTTGCCGTCGCGGTCGCGGTCAACGGTGTAGACGATCGGAATCGCCGGATCACCAGCCCGGATGAAATAGGCATGCAGCGAATGGCAGGGCCGGTCCGGATCAACGGTCCGGATCGCGGCCATCAGCGCCTGGGCGATGACCTGCCCGCCATAGACGCGCCGCCAGCCCTCCTCCCGGGTCGCAGCGCCCCGGAACAGGTTTAGCTCGAGCGGTTCAAGGTCGAGCAGGGCGACGAGATCGTCGACAAGCGTGCGGATGGCATCGGTCATGCTGGCGTCAATGCCGAGCCGACTGGCCCGGCGCAAGTCCGGTGTCAGGCAAAGCGGCTGAAGTCCGGCGCGCGCTTTTCCATGAACGCCATCATCGCTTCCTGTGATTCGGGCGATGTCAGCGCGGCGGCAAACAACGCCCCTTCCTCGGCCATCCGGTCGGGAACGGTCGCGGTGGTCGCATGGCGCAGCAATTGCTTTGTTTGACGCACTGCCCCGGCCGGCTGGCGCGCCAGCTTGGCGGCCCGGTCTGCAACCAGCGCATCCAGCTCGCCAGCCTTCACCACCCGGTTGACGATGCCGTACCGCTCCGCATCCGCCGCGCTCAGCGCTTCCCCGAACAGCAGCATTTCAGACGCCCGCGCCATCCCGACAACCTTGGGCAGCGTCAGACTGGACGCCGCTTCCGGCACCAACCCCAGATTGACAAAGGGCAGCACCAGACGCGCCGTTTCGTCGGCATAGACAATGTCACAGTGCAGCAGCATCGTCGTGCCGACGCCGACAGCCACCCCGGACACCGCCGCGATGATCGGCTTTGGATAGGTGGAAATGATCCGCAGAAACCGCCCGACTGGCCGCTCCCCCGGCGAATTGTCCCCGGCCTGGAAGTCGGCAATGTCATTGCCGCTGGTGAAATGGCCGCCAGCACCAGTCAGCACGACAACTCGAATTGCCGGATCGGCTGCGGCCTGATCCAGGGCGTCGGCAAGCCCGGTGTAGCTCGCCCGGTTGAGCGCATTGCGCTTTTCCGGCCGGTTCATCCGGATGGTCATCACGCCGCCTGCAACCTCGGTGACCACAACATCCGTCATCGCTGCTCTCCTATCGAAACGGGAGCGGCATGGCCCCGCAGACCGGCCTTTGTCACCTGACGAAAGTCGGACTCGCCCCGGTGTAGGTGGCGCGGGGGCGGATCAACTGGCCGGTGGCGACCTGCTCCATCGCGTGTGCGGCCCAGCCGACGCTGCGCCCGAGCGCGAACAGCCGGAACCCGGCATCCTTTGGCAACGACTCGGCACGGACCAGCGCTGCCAGCGCGAAATCGACATTGGCCTGCGACCCGACAATCCGGTCTACGGCAGCTTGCAGCGCCAGCAACTCATCATCAGGCGGCAGGCCGTCCAGGATTGCCCGGGCGCGCGGATCGCCGTTCGGATAGAGCGGGTGACCAAAACTCGGCACCTCCCGGTAGCGCGATAGCCAATTGGCGATGGCCGCATCGACGCCGACCCGACGCACCTCCTCAAGCACAGCGATCACGCTGGTGCTGGCGGTGCCGTGTCGCGGACCGGACAGGGCGCTCAGCCCGGCCAGCAGACAGGCCGCCATCGACGCGCCCGTCGATGCTGTCACCCGCACGGCAAAGGTGGACGCATTGAGTTCATGATCCGCGAGCAGCACCAGGACGCGCCGGATGCGGTCCGCCCCTTGGCTGTCCAGCGACCAGGCCGTCGCCAGCCGTTGGTGAACCGGTGCCTCCCCGGGCTGTGCCCCGAGCGTCACAGCGAGCGCACCGATGGCCGCTGCGGCGTCGCCCTGAACCTTCACCGCTTTGCGCCCCATCATCGGCAAGGCCGCGCCGGTCAAGGCCGCCAGCGTCAGAAATGGGTCGGGGTCGGCAGCCTGCGTTGACCGCGTTGCGAAAGTCACCGGCCCGGCACTGTCCCACAGCAGCGCGGCGGTATCCTCCAGCGAGGCGGACCCGGCAAATTCAACCGCGTCAACACCTCGGTAGATCAGCCGTTCGCGGTGGACGGTCGCAATCGCGGTGGTGATGACCGGTTCACCCCAGGCGATGGTGCTGGCGGCGATTGCGGTTGGCCGCCGCCCGCGGGCACGGCGGTCGGCAAGGGCGGCAATATCACTGGCCCGGTACAGGCTGCGGCGCGGGTCGCTGGCGTCGGCGCGGACCTCCACCAGACCCCGGCTGACATAGGCGTACAGCGTCTGGGCCTTGACCCCCATCCGGTCGAGCGCTGTCGTCCGGTCGACCCATTCCGACATAGTTGATTCACTTGATCAAGATTGATTGATCACCCGACACTCCTATTGTCGGGCTCTCCAGTCAAGGAATTCAGTTATGGCAAACGGACTTGATGATGTGGTCGCCGCCGACACAATCCTGTCGGATGTGGACGGCCTGAACGGACGCCTGGTCATCCGGGGCTATCTGCTCGACCAGCTGGCCGGGGGGACCCGGTATCATGAGGCGGTCAGCCTGCTGTTCGGTGGATTTTTCAAGGGACTGCCGACAGGGGCGGCTCTTGCTGCTGCATTGGGGCAGGCTCGGTCGGACGTGTATGACCGGCTGTCAGGGCAGATCGGAACGCTGGCATCACTGCCGCCCTATGACGGGCTGCGGGCCGGCATTGCCATGATGCCCGATGGTCAGTCGCTGGAGGATGCGCTGCGATTGGTCGCCGCCCCGTCGGTCCTGCTGCCTGCCATATTACGGCACCGCCGGGGTCTGCCGGTCATCGCACCCGATCAGGCGCTGGACCAGTCGGCGGACGTCATCCGGATGCTGGGCATTTCGGCAAATGGTCCGGCACTGGCCGCCGCGCTCGACACCTATCTGGTCACGGTCTGCGACCACGGCCTCAACGCCTCCACCTTTGCCGCTCGTGTCGTCGCGTCAACCCAGTCGGGACTCACCTCCTCGGTTCTGGCCGGATTGGGTGCGCTGAAAGGTCCGCTGCACGGTGGCGCACCGGGGCCGATCATCGCCATGCTCGACACCATGGCGACCGTTGATGATCCGCGCGGCTGGGTGGCGGCGGAGGTGGCGGCGGGCGACCGCATCATGGGATTCGGCCACCGGATCTACCGGGTCCGGGATCCCCGCGCCGATGCCTTGAAGGCAGCACTGCGGCATCTGGCGACCCAGGGTGTCACCAATCCGCGCCTCGCCTTTGCCGAACGGGCCGAACAGATCGCGCTCGACGTGCTCCGCGCAGCAAAGCCCGACCGGGTGCTGGAGACCAATGTCGAATATTATACAGCGGTGTTGCTCGAAGCCGTTGGCTTTCCGCCCGACGCGTTCACCTGCGTGTTTGCCATGGGTCGGGTCGCGGGCTGGATCGCCCATGCCCGCGAACAGCAGACAACCGGCCGCCTGATCCGCCCCCAGTCCCGTTACATCGGCCCGGAGATTCCGCTGGCGGCTTAGGTCATTCACGCTTCCTGATATTGAAGCGCGTGCGCAGTCGGCGACCGCCTGCTCAAGAAATTCGAGACAACAAATTCATAGTTGGCGAGCTGCCCTTGCTGCTCGATCAACGTTGCGAATCACGTCGACCAGCCCTACCGGACCCAAAGAAGTGAACCGTGCAGGCGGAATCACACTCACTGCGAACGTGTAACCAGCGGGAACAGCGCGGGCGGGGTTTCGAACAGGCTGCCGAAGCGCAGCAGGACGGATCGGTCGCCATCGATGGCCAACATCCCCTTGGCGATCAGGTCAGCAGGCGTTGCCTGTTGCCCGAGCAGCGCCAGCATGGCGGGAACGGTGGCGGTCAGGGTTGCGTCTGCCGGGTCGCTGACCCCTGCCTCGTGGATCATCACACCGTTCTGGATGGTGACAAATTCGCGGACTTTTGTGGACGGATCGACAAAGGCGATGGTCATCCGGCTATCCCCGACCCGGTCCGGAACCAGCCGGACGGCGAGCAGGTCGAGCAGTGATCCCATCGGCATGGCCCGGGCGAGGTCAAAGGCGCCTTGTGCAGCAACAGAGGTTTTCTCCGCGCCGCGAAGGTCCTGAACCGCCGACAAGTACATGTTGCGCCACGGCGCGCTTTCGGCGCGGTATCCCAATTGCTCCAGTGCGTCGGCGAGCGCGGCCTTGGCTGCTGCATTTGTCGGTTCGGCAAACACCAACCGGCCGAGCAGCTCGGCAGCCCAGCGGTCGTCTCCCGCTGCATGCGCCGCCCGCCCCAACGTCAGCACTTTTTCGCCGCCGCCCATGGCCGCGACCAGCTTCTTCGCCACATCGACCGGTGGCAACGGATCAAGATTGACCGGATTGCCGTCATAATGGCCCATGTAGCGCTGATAGACCGCCCGGGCGTTGAAGCTCACCGAGCCATAATTGCCCCGGTTGTACCATTCCCGTGCGAGCACCGGCGGCAGTTTCAGAACATTGCCGATCTCCACGCCCGTCATGCCATTGTTCATCATCCGGACGCTCTGGTCATGGACGAATTTATAGGCGTCGCGGTGTTTGGCGATGTAACTGGTAACGTCGCTTTGCCCCCAGCGCGGCCAGTGGTGGGAGGTGAACACCACATCGCTGCGCCCGCCGTACAGCCGGAGCGCCTGCCCGAGATAATCGCTCCACGCTTTGGCATCACGGACCAGTGCCCCGCGCGGCGTCAACACATTGTGCATCGCGCCATTGCCATTTTCGGCCAGGCACAGGGCGCGGCTGGCCGGTAGGTAGAAATTCATCTCGGCCGGGGCTTCGGTTCCCGGAGTCATCTGAAATTCAACCATCACGCCGTCGATGATGGCAGTCTCTCCGGTCGCTTTCACCTCATGGGTTGGCGGGATCAGGGTGATCGCGCCACCGGTGCCGCGTGGCCCGATCCCGGTGCCGACCATGCCCTCCGGTCCGGCGGGAAGCCCGGCCCCGAACATGTACAGCGCCCGCCTGCCCATGGCGTTGCCCGCGATGACATTTTCGCTGACAGCATGTTCCAGGAACCCGGCAGGCGCATAGACGGCGACCTTGCCGCTGGCGACATCGGCGGGGTCAACGATACCCTGGGCCCCGCCGAAATGGTCGACATGGCTGTGGGTGTAGATCATCGCCACGATGGGTCGGGACCCTAGCTTTGCCGTAACCACTGCCATGGCGGCCTTGGCAGCATCCGCCGTGGTCATCGGATCAATGATGATCCAGCCGGTCTTGCCAGCGATAATCGTCATGTTGGACAGATCGAAGCCGCGCACCTGCCAGATACCCTCGGCAACCTGGAACAGCCCGTGCATCGCGGTCAGCTGGGCATTGCGCCAGAGACTCGGATTGACGCTGGAAGGATGCTTGGCCTTCAGGAATTCAAACGCACCCAGATCGCGCAACACCGTTCCGTCCGCCCCGACGATCTTCCCTTCAGGCAACGTCGCGACGAAACCACGGCGCGCCCGCTCAAAATCGGCGGTATCGGCAAAGTTCAGGCTTGCCGCCGCCTCGGCATTGAGTTTTACAGTCGTCGCGGTAGGCGGCGCAGCCGTTACGGCCCCAGCCCACATTGCAGCCCCCAGCATCAAGACATGTCGCATGTCGCTCTCCCCCTGATTTTGTGGCATCATCCACCGGTTTGGCAGGGGAGCGCAACATGGCGAAGGTGACGGGTTTGGGTGGGGTGTTCTGGAAAGTCGTCGACCCGGCGGCGAGCCAGGCCTGGTACCGGGACAATCTTGGCGTTGGCGGAGAATGGGGCGCAATGTTCGCGCACCGCGACGATACACCGGACGGGTTTGCACAGGTCAGTCAGTTCAAGGCGGCGAGCGATTATTTCGACCCCAGCCCGCACAATTTCATGATCAACCTGCGCGTCGATGACCTTGACGAGTTTGTGATATCGCTCGAAGCCAAGTCGATCCCGATTCTTGGCCGGCAGAATGAGGATTATGGCAAATTCGCCTGGATTCTCGATCCGGACGGGGTCAAGGTAGAGCTATGGCAACAGCTTGGCGCGGCTCCATAAAGGCGTTGGGCTTCAACAGGAACCGGACCTTCTTGGTCTCAAAATCCAGTGACACCCGCTTGAAGCTTTGCAGAACGTCGGCGCCGAGCAGCAGGGCGGGCTGTTTCAGCAACCCGAATTTCTTGAAAGGATGCGCGTCCGAATAGGCGACCTGCACATTGCTCATTTCAAACCCGCCAAGCCGGATGGTCGGCATGGTCGACAGGTCCGCCGTCAGCTTGCGTCCGGTCACGCTGACCAGCTCAATGGGATCGCCGCGCCGTGACCCGCCCTGACGGGTCATCAGCCGCCGCAGCGCCAGATTGCCAACGGTGATCTGAGCGCCGGAATCGACAATCGCGTAGATTTTCTTGCCGTTGATCGAGGCATCGACCAGCACCAGCTGACCGAACCGCCGTTTGGCGAGAACCGTGATGGTTTCCCCTTCGCCGCTCATCTCCCCCGTGTCGGGCTTGGTCAGGGAGGCGCGGAGCGTCAGCTTTGCGGAATCGAAATCCATGACGATCCGGTGCCCGGCGAGCGCATCAATCCCGAGCAAGCCAGCCACGCCGAGGTCAGCATCCTTCAGCGCCGGGGCGCGGACATTGACCAGATGATGAGTGCCGACATCGAGCCGACCGATGGTGACGGTGCGCACCTGATCGACGCCCGCCATCCCGTTCAGCGACACATCATCGCCAGCGGGCAGTTTCAGCTTTGCCGCCAGACTGGCCGAAATCGCGGTGCGGTCGGCGCCGGTATCCACCGCAAAGGGAAATGGCCCCTGTCCGTTGATCATCACGTCAACCGTCATCCGGGCGAGCAGGTCGGTGCGGGCGGTCAATGTGGTTTCCGGCCCCAAAATCTGGTCCGGCTCGGCAATTCGCCGGTCCGCGTCGGTGTCTTGGGCCGCCACGCCGCCACAGACCGCGCCGCCAAGCGCCACCGCCAACAGCACCCGTCCGAACGCCCGCATACCCGCCTCCATCACATTCGCCGCCGTTGTTGCACAATATAGGCCCCTCCGTCACGCCTGCGCGACCAACGACGACCGCTGGGCGACGGACGGTGGGGATAGCGCAGGGCGGACGGGGGCGATATGGTGGACGGCCATGATTAACAGTTGCCCATGTCGTCGCTAGCGCCCGCCCTGGAGGAGGTGCCCGACACCGTTCCCAAGCCGCGTCGGCGGTGGCGGTGGATATTGGGCGGGATCGGGCTGCTGTTCGTGGTGCTGGTGGCGTGGCTGTTCTTTACGGCACCGCTCGACCGGGCGCTGAAGCCGCTGGAGTCTCCGGCGCTGATCCTTGAGGATGCGACGGGTGAGGCCTTTGTCCGGCGCGGCGATTTCAAGGCGCGACCGGTCAATGTGGCGGAGTTGCCGCCCCACGTCATCGACGCCCTGTTGTCGACCGAGGACCGGCGTTTCTATTCACATTGGGGCATTGATCCGCAAGGGTTGGTCCGCGCGGCCATCACCAATGCCAAGGCCGGCGGGGTCCGGCAGGGCGGATCGACGATCACCCAGCAGCTGGCCAAGACCAGCTTCCTCAGCCTCAATCGCAGCTACAAGCGCAAGGCGCAGGAGGTGCTGATTGCCTTCTGGCTGGAAACCTGGCTGACCAAGGACGAAATCCTGTCGCGCTATCTATCGAGCGTCTATTTCGGGGAGGGCGCCTATGGTCTGCGCGCCGCTGCCCGCACCTATTTCGACCGGGATCCGAAAGATTTGACGCTCGCCCAAGCGGCGATGCTGGCCGGGATCATCAAGGCCCCGTCGGCGATGGCCCCCAGCCGCCATATCGAACGGGCCCGAAAACGCGCCCGCGAAGTGCTGCAGAACATGGTCGAGAACGGCAAATTGTCGGCGGCAAAGGCGCGGGCCGTCCAACCGGCTGTCTACACGCCCGGACGGGAACAGATCCCCGGCGGCTCCTATTTTGCCGATTGGGTGCTGCCTGAAGCGCGGGAGGCGCAGGGTGGCGGCGCTTACGGCGAGGTCCGGGTCCGCACCACGCTTGATCCGGAACTTCAGGACCATGCCGAGACCGTCATCGCCGATGCGATTCGTGGCCATGGCGGCTGGATGAACATCAAACAGGCCGCGCTTGTTGCGATGCGCCCGAATGGGGAGGTGGTCGCGATGGTCGGCGGCACCGACTATGCCGAACATCTGTACAACCGGGCGTCGCAGGCGAAGCGGCAGCCGGGATCAGCCTTCAAGCTGTTCGTGTATCTCGCCGCGCTGCGCAACGGCTACACCCCCGATTCCACCGTCGATGACACGCCGGGTCTGGATATCGACGGTTGGCAGCCGAAGAATGACGAGGGCAAATACCGGGGGCCGGGGATCAACCTCCGCCGCGCATTTGCCGCCTCCTCCAATGTCGCATCGGCGCGGCTGACCCAGGCGGTGGGTTCGCGGGAGGTGATCCGGGCAGCCAAGGATTTGGGGATCAAAAGCTATATCAATCCCTGGCCGTCGATGTCGCTCGGCACCTCGCCAATGACTTTGCTGGAGCTGACATCGGCCTTTGCGGCGGTCGCAGCGGGGCGGTACCCGGTGGTGCCGACCGGTCTGGCGCAACGTCGGGCGCCCGGCTGGCGCGAAAAGCTGTCCGGTGTCGTCGGCGACGTGCGCGGCTTCCCGGAGGCGGAACCGATGCGGGTGCTGCTCGAAACCGCGGTCCGGGCCGGGACGGGGTCAACCGCGCGCCTGCCGATCACCGCCTATGGCAAGACCGGGACCACGCAGGATTACCGCGACGCCTTGTTCGTTGGCTTTGCCGGCGATCTGGTCGTTGGGGTCTGGGTCGGCAATGACGACAACAAGTCGATGAATGGCGTCACCGGGCGTGCCCTCCCCGCTGTCATCTGGCGCAAGTTCATGATGGGGGCGGTGCCGGAGTTACGCGAACGGGCCGAGGTCGAGACCGAAGAGGGCCTGCCCGAGCTCAATCTTGAGAATATCGACGCCATCGGCGAGATGATCGGCGGCATCACCGACGTGATCGAAGACCCGGAGCGCGCCGCCGAAGTCGCCGACCGGCTCCGCGAGGCGGCGGACCGACTGGAGGCCAACCAGACCGGCGAACCACAAGACCCCCCCGAACCCCAGCGTTAGCGGCCCAAACCCGACGCTTGGTGCCCATGGCAGCAAAGGCAGTTTCCGATCCATTTGCGGTCGTTACCCCGGTAAACGCCGAAAGGCCGTTAGTGGGTGGATTCCAGACAGGCAGGTTTCGGGGGCGAAATTGGAATAGCGGACATTGGCCCAATGACGTGATCTGGGCCGAAAGCGGCCTGTCCGGTTCAGACCACGGGAGTTGGGAAAGCTGACATTCGGGCCAACCATCGAGTTTGTCAGGAGTCGACCCAGATCGGGAATAGCTTAAAACCCTGTCCAGTTTTCCGGGACCACCTCAGCTCAGTCTGACCCAGTACCAAAGCGGAAGGAAACAGCGCGTTCCTCATCTGGTGGGAACTCGAGTCCACTCAAACGCGCGCACGCCGCATAATTGCTTTCACGACGAGCGGATGGATGCGACTGACAGGTGCCATATAAAGATGGCCGAGCCGGTTGTGAACGTGGACGACGGTCGAGACCACATACCGATGCGAGCCGTCGCGCTGCGCTTTCATTACTGAAACCCGTACATCCAGATGACGGTCGTCGATGCCGAGCAAAAGCTCCGTGTCACTTGTACCAAAGACACTGAAAATACTGAGGCGATCACCGATCTTGTAGTCGCCGGCAGCTCGTCGGGTCGTGTCTCCCATCCCGCCGACGTCTTTCAATCCCAACTGTCGGACGATTTTGTTTCTGAGCGACATTGCGAGATCAACCCATCCAGGCGTCGCGCGCGAGGCCCGCAGAAAGATCTCCGTTGGTGAAAGCGACGCGTTTGTCAGCGGAGCCTCGTAGGCATCGTAGAAGTTGGCGCTTGCCAGAATTGGCTGCAGTCCGCTGGTGGCAGGGACGGATGTCTCGTTGACTGCGGTCATGGCTTGAATCCTCATGAGTAAGAATCGGGGTCAGACTGAGGTGGTCCCGTCTGTTTGGACAGTTTGGCGGTGAAGTTAAGCTAGACCAACGGTCAGTTTCCTCTGCGGATCGGGAATAGCTTCACACCTGTCCAGTTTTCAGGGACCAACGCAATGTCCCGGTTCCGGATGTTTAGCGGACCTTCTATGCGGTCATGATCGAGCGACCGCTTTCGAGATCGTCCATCGAACCGCTGAACGGCGAAGATGGAGTCGGAAGCCGCCGTTCGCCGCAGCCGCGGTGAAAGGGGGCAAAGTCCCAGAATGCGTCATTTGCAGGCCCATCGGGATGGAAACCAAGCGTCGGGGTTCGACCACCAGGTTGGCCGCTGCCAAGCATTTGTTTCTTGAGCGACCGGGAGGGAGCCGCCACAAGGCATGGCGATGCGCGGCTTGACCCATCTTGATGCCCTTGAGGCCGAGGCCATTCACATCTTTCGCGAAGTGGCGGCGGAATGTGCCCGTCCCGTCCTGCTTTACTCGATCGGCAAGGATTCAGCCGTGATGCTGCGGCTAGCCGAAAAGGCCTTCTACCCGGCACCGCTGCCCTTCCCGCTGCTGCACGTCGATACCCGCTGGAAGTTCCGGGACATGTATTCACTCCGCGACCGGGTTGCGGCCCGCCACCGGCTGATCATCCACACCAATCCGGACGCAGTGGCGCAGGACATTAATCCGTTCGACCACGGCTCGCAGGTCCATACCGCCATCTGGAAGACCGATGGGCTGAAGCAGGCGCTGGACGCCGGCGGCTATGATGCGGCCTTTGGCGGGGCGAGGCGGGATGAGGAGAAGAGCCGCGCCAAGGAACGGGTGTTCTCCTTCCGCGGTGCCGGACACCGGTGGGACCCCAAGCGCCAGCGGCCAGAGCTGTGGCGGCTGTACAACAGCCGGACTGGTCCGGGCGAGAGCCTCCGGGTGTTCCCGCTGTCCAACTGGACCGAGCTTGATGTCTGGAACTACATCGCGCGGGAGGGGATTGAGGTGGTGCCGCTCTATTTCGCCGCGCCCCGCCCCGTTGTGACGCGCGGTGGCACGCTCGTGATGGTCGATGACGACCGGTTCCGGCTTGCACCCGGCGAAACGCCCGAGGAGAGGATGGTGCGGTTCCGGACCCTTGGTTGCTATCCGCTGACCGGGGCGGTCGAGAGCGATGCGACATCGCTCGCGGCGATCATTGCCGAAATGACCAGCGCGACCACGTCGGAACGCGAAGGCCGCTTGATCGACCATGACGCCGCCGCGTCGATGGAGGCCAAGAAGGCCGAGGGTTATTTCTGATGCCCGGACTGCTGCGGTTCATCACCTGCGGGTCGGTCGACGACGGCAAGTCCACGCTGATCGGGCGGTTGCTGTACGACAGCAAGGCGGTGCTGACCGATCAGATGGCGGTGCTCACCGCCGATTCCGCCCGGCACGGAACGCAAGGGGCAGCGCTGGATTTTGCGCTGCTGGTCGACGGCCTCGCTGCCGAGCGGGAACAGGGCATCACCATCGATGTTGCCTACCGCTTCTTTGCGACCCCGCGCCGGACCTTCATCGTCGCCGATACGCCGGGGCACGAACAATATACCCGCAATATGGTCACCGGCGCTTCGACCGCTGATCTTGCGGTAATCCTGATTGATGCCCGCAAAGGCGTGCTGACCCAGACCCGCCGCCACAGCTTCCTCGTTAAGCTGATGGGCATCCGGCACATCGTGCTGGCGGTGAACAAGATGGACCTGATCGACTTTGATCGGGCCCGGTTTGACGCGATTGTCGCCGATTTCAGCGCCTTTGCCGCCCGGATTGGCTTTGACGCCGTCACCGCAATCCCGATTTCGGGACTTGGCGGTGACAATATCGCCTCCCGCTCGGCGCACATGGATTGGTACAAGGGGCCGACGCTGATCGATCACCTGGAACGCGTGGAAATTGCCGGGGACGGTCTGGTCGATGCGCCGTTCCGGATGCCGGTGCAGTGGGTCAATCGGCCCAATCTCGACTTCCGGGGCTTTGCCGGGACGGTGACCGCCGGTCGGGTTCACCCGGGGGATGCGGTCCGGGTGGTGCCGTCAGGCCGGACGAGCCGGATCGCGCGCGTCGTCGGCGGCGATGGCGACCTAGCGGAGGCGGTGACCGGGCAGGCGGTCACCCTGACCCTGACGGACGAGATCGACTGCTCGCGGGGGCAGTGGTTGGTCGCCGCCGATGCCCCGCCGGGGATTGCCGATCAGTTCCGGGCCACGGTCGTCTGGATGGCCGACGAGCCGATGCTGCCCGGCCGCCCCTATTGGCTGAAACTGGCTACCAGAACCGTGTCTGCAACGCTGTCGGCCCCCAAGCATGTCACCGACGTCAACACGCTCGATGAACATCCGGCGGCGACGTTGGAGCTGAATGCCATCGGGCAATGCAACCTGCTGCTGTCCGAACCGATTGCGTTTGAGCCCTATGCCGACAACCGCGACCTTGGCGGCTTTATCCTGATCGACCGGCTGACCAACGCGACCGTCGGGGCAGGCACGATCCTGCATGCGCTGCGCCGGTCGCAGAATGTCCATTGGCAGGCGCTGGACGTCAACAAGGCGGCGCGCGCCGCACTGAATGGTCAGACGCCCCGGGTGCTGTGGTTCACCGGCCTGTCGGGGTCGGGCAAATCGACCATCGCCAATCTGGTCGAGAAGCGGCTGCACGCCATGGGGCAGCGCACCTATGCACTTGACGGCGACAATGTCCGGCACGGCCTGAACCGGGATCTGGGTTTTACGGACGCTGACCGGGTCGAGAATATCCGCCGGGTGGCGGAAGTCGCGAAGCTGATGCTCGACGCCGGCCTGATCGTGCTGACCAGTTTCATCTCCCCCTTCCGCGCCGAACGGGCGATGGCACGGGATCTGATGCTGCCCGGCGAGTTTGTCGAGATTTTCGTCGATACCCCGCTCGCCGACGCAGAAGCCCGCGATGTCAAAGGCCTGTACAAGAAGGCAAGGGCCGGTCAGCTGAAAAATTTCACCGGGATCGACTCCCCCTACGAAGCCCCCGAGCAGCCCGAACTTCGCATCGACACGCGGGTTGAATCCCCCGAAACCGCCGCCGCCCGCATCGTCGACTATCTCCTCGGCCCTGGTTTCGCCGAAGACTGGGCGGGCACCGGAATCTAGAATCCGCTTGCGGCAGCGGCCGGGCGATTTGCTATGGTCGGACTGTGAACCGGTTTAGCCCCGTCCTGCCGCCGTTCGAACCTATGGCGCTGCCAGCCGACGCCGCGCGGCTGCTGGACCGGATCGGCGCAACCCCCGACCCTGGTATGCAGGCAGCGATTGGGGCGGCATGGCGGGGGGCACCCTATCTGCGCCGGTTGATGCAACGCCGTACGGACACGATGGCGACCTTGCTGAGCACCGGACCGCAGGCCGTGATTGATCAGGCGCTGACCCAATTGTCCGACCCGGTTCAGCCCGTCGCAACCCGGCTGCGGACCGCCAAGGCCGATGCGGCGCTGGCCATCGCGCTCGCCGATCTTTCGGGACAGTGGACGCTCGAACAGGTGACGCGCGCCTTGTCCGATCTTGCGGACCGGGCGCTGGATGTGGCGGTTGCCGCCGCAATCGAAGAGCGGGTGCCAGGGGCGGATCCGCAGGGCTTCGCAGTGCTTGGGCTTGGCAAGCTTGGCAGTCACGAGCTGAACTATTCATCCGATGTCGACCTGATTCTGCTGCACGACCGCAGCCGATTGCCCCGGCGCGACCGCGATGACCCGGACGAGGCGGCGGTGCGGATTGCCCGGCGGGCGGTGGAGCTGATGCAGGCGCGGGACGGCGACGGCTATGTGTTCCGGGTGGACCTGCGGCTGCGGCCATCATCGGAAGTGACGCCCATCGTACTGCCGGTGGAGGCCGCCGAAAGCTATTACCAGTCGGAGGCGCTGCCGTGGGAGCGCGCTGCCTTCATCCGGTCGCGGGCCTGCGCGGGTGACATTCAGCTCGGCGAGCAGTTTCTGGCCAATATCGGGGCCTTTGTGTGGCGACGCTCGCTCGACTATTCTGCCATTCGGGACATTCAGGCGATATCGCTGCGCATCCGCGACCATTTCGATGCCGGTCAGGCGGTTGGCCCGGGCTATGACCTGAAACGCGGGCGCGGCGGCATCCGGGAGGTCGAATTTTTTGCCCAGATCCACCAGATGATTTTCGGCGGGCGGGACCCGTTGCTGCGGGTACCGGCCACCCTAGATGCCCTCGCTGCGCTGGCAGCGGCCGGCCGGATCGGCGCGGACGAGGCGGGTGTGCTCGGCGATGCCTACCGCCTGTTGCGCAGCATTGAGCACCGGGCCCAGATGGTCGGGGATGAACAGACCCATATGCTGCCGGACACCAAGAGTCACGGCGCGGCCTTCGCCGAGTTTTGCGGGTTCGGGAGTTGGCGCGCCCTGGAGCGCACCGTCGCCACGGTGTCGGGTCATGTCGCCGAACGCTATGATCGGCTGATCGGGGAGGCGCAGGTGGCCAATGCGCCGCGTCAGTCGGCGGGCGTCGGGGATCAGCTGACAGCGCTCGGAAAGGCAGCAGCAGACGTGACAGCGCTCGTCGACAGCTGGCGGACCGCCCGCTACCGGTCGCTGCGCAGCACCGAGGCGCAACGCGGGTTTGAGGCCGCACTCCCCGGCCTGATCACCGCGATTGCCGGTACCGATGACCCGGCGACGACGGCGGCCCGACTGGATAGCTTTCTCGAACAACTTCCGTCCGGCGCGCAATTCTTCGAGCTGCTGGCGGCAAATCCCCGGCTCGCGGTGCTCCTCACCCGTTTGCTCAGTGTCGCCCCGCCGCTGGCAGAGGCGCTGGCGCGGCGACCGGCCCTGTTCGACGTCATGCTCGACGCCGGCGCCTTTGATCCCTTGCCGGATGCCGAAGGGCTAGCCGCCGATCTCGACGCCTATATCGGCAGGGTGAGCGATCTTGAGGTGGTTCTCGACCGGGTCCGGCGCTGGACTGGGGAGCGGCGATTCCAGATCGGGGCGCAACTGATTGAGGCGGCGGGCGATCCATTGGTGGCGGCGCGCAACTATGCCGCCGTCGCCGACGCCGGGCTTGGCCGGATCGCCGACGCGGTGATTGCCGACATGGCAGTGGCGCACGGTCTGGTCCCCGGCGGACGGTTGGCGGTGCTTGGACTGGGCCGCTATGGCGGGTCAGCCCTGACGGCGGGGTCGGACCTTGATCTCATCTACCTGTTCAGCGGTGACCATGATCTCGAATCGGACGGTGATCGCCCATTGTCAGCCACCCGCTGGTTCAACCGGCTGGCGCAGCGCCTCACCGCCGCCCTGTCCGTGCCGACGGCGGAGGGGCCGCTATACGAGGTCGATACCCGCTTGCGACCGTCCGGCGCGCAAGGGCTGCTCGCGGTTAGTATCGACAGCTTTGCCACCTATCAGCGCGAGGAGGCATGGACCTGGGAGCATATGGCGCTGACCCGGGCGCGGGTGGTTTACGGCACCGCTGACGACCGGGGCGGGATCGAGACGATCATCGCCGAGGTGCTGTCCGGTGGCCGTGACCCGGCCAAACTGAAGCAGGATGTGGTGGAGATGCGGGCCGACATGGAGCGGCACAAACCCGGTGGCGGACTGTGGGACGTGAAACTCGGCAGCGGCGGCCTGGTCGATCTGGAGTTCATCGTCCACTATCTGCAACTGCGCGACCAGACCGCGTTTTCGCCCGACCTCCGCGTCGCCTGCATGGCGCTCGCCGAGGCTGGTCCCACCGATCTGGTCGACGCGCATGACCTGCTCACGCGGCTACTGGTGATGCTGCGCCTGGTCGGCGGTGCGGATGGCAAGCGCCCCGAGCAGGTCGAGGCGTTGCTGGCCGCCAGCCTAGGCCAGCCAGATTTCCCAAGCACCGAAACCGCTCTCAAATCCGCCAAGGCAAAGGTGCGGATAGCGTGGGTGGACGCATTTGGGTGATGAGGTGCCAAAGGGGGCGGGTCAGGCCCGGGCTGCCAATTGGGTGTTGCCGCTCACTTCCATTCTGTTCCTTCTGTCATCCCGGCCTCGCGCCGGGACCCAGCCAAATCAAATTTGCGCGCGATAGCGTGCAACGCGCTGCCGCGCGGTTTCTTTGCTGCGCTGGGTCCCGGGGCGAGCCCGGGATGACAGGGGGAGGAGGACGTTGCGGGGTTGATAGTAACGCACCAACATCCCGGTCGCGCCTGTTGGCGGCCGAGGGACAAACAAGGACCGGCGCGTTCTCTGCAACTACGCTCGGGGCTCGGTACGCTGAGACTTGGTTACTGCATCACACCGAGACTGGTGTCTGGAGCCTTGGTCCGTCGTCCTTTCAGCACATGCAAATGGACGCTCTTTGGCAGACCTCACCAGACGGGCAGGTCGCGAAGCTTCGGCTGGTTACCCGAACGATTCCGCGCCGGTCCTGGGCGGGCGGCCTCTAACAGCCACAAACCCGTGTCCGCCCCGAACGTGGCCACGTCGGAGCAGGTGCGCATCTAACCTATCTGGTTGTGAATGTCAAGAACGAAATAGGAACTTTCTCCATTCGTTGGGACCGGAGTGCGGTTGTTCTCACAATTTCATGTTAGAGCGCCTTTCGACCAATCCGGGTCACTGAGACGGAGTCAAATTCGGTTCAGTGCAAGGCGTGAGGCGGGAGCGATGCATTGGCATCCTGACACAATCACGGTGATCCGGATTGGTCGAAAGACGCTCTAAAACGCAACGGCGTAGCGGATAGCAGCACCAATATCGTCGGCGCGGGTGGCGATATTGCCGAGGTCGTGCCGGAGGTAGAGGTTGGCGTCGAGCGATCCGCTGCCGACCGCGATGCTATAAACCGCCTCCACGTCAATTTCCCGGCCACTTGGTGCAAGATTGGCCGTGCGCACTGCAAACCCGGTCAGGCTGGTCGCATAGTCATAGCTGACCGGAACCGACAGGTTGGCGGTGCCCCGGACGACGCGCAGCGGCTGGGCAATCCGCAGCGAAAGTCTGTCATTGCCCAGCAGGTGCGCCCGCGACACTTCACCCTCCCAGGCGGTGCTGCGGAGGGTGCCTATGTCGGCGATCAAGCCGCCGGTGGTACGCGCCGCTGTCCAGCCGCTCTTGAACCCAGCGGCCAGCGTCCAGCGCCCCAGATCGGCCCGCGCCTCCAGCGTGGCAAAGGTTGTCGCGGCCCCGGCGAGGCCGAGCGCACCGCGCGCATCACTTCCGAGCACCGTGTCGCTTTCCGCCATTTGTGATAGACCGCCGGTCAACGCCACCGGACCAAATTTGCGGCTGGCCGACAGGGCAATGGTGCCAACCGATCCGGTCCGAACCGGCGAAAACCGCGAAAGGGTGCGCGGGCGGGAAATTTCGGCAGTGCTGGCCGAAAGGCCGAATTGCCAATTCCCGACACTCCGCAGCACCGCCCCTGCCACGCCGTTCCGCTGCGACAGGCCTGCTTCGCCCACCGGGCCGGCGGTCAGATAGGCTGATGTCGCCTTTCCAGCCAGCACGCCTGCCAAAACCGGGGCGGCATAGCCGAACGACAGGCCAGTCCGGGTCTGAGCATCAAGCTGGCTGGCCGCAAATCCCGACGCAACGCGCCGCGCCGCGCCACCCAGCGAATCGCGACCGCTTTGCGCAAAGCCGGCCCAGGGTTTGGCCGTGTTCTGGGTTGAGAGCGTCAGGCTGAGTGTCGCGGGGCCGACGCCAAAATTGGCGTTGCGCGATTGGTCGGCCAATCGGGCCGCGAGCAGGATTGGCTGCGGGGCTGCGTTGATCGTCGCACCCAATTCGGTCTCAAAGGCGCGGCCATAGCCGTCCAATATGACCGCACCGCTGAGCGCAGCCCCTAGCGACGCGCCGTCCCCGAATGCGCCGCCGAGCACGCCGTTGCTGCTGGTCGAAACCGGGATGGCACTGCCCGCCAGAGAGGCACTGCCAATCGGCTGGAACGCCCGGGCGAGATTGACGATGCCGCGCCCGAAGATCGGATCAACGCCGACGGCACCGGCATCATCGGCGCTGCTGAACAACAGGCTGACCGCCTGCGCCGATGTCAGGTTGGGAAAGGCCTGCAGGATGAGGGCGAGCGCACCGGCAATATGCGGGGCGGAATAGGAGGTGCCGCTGAACAGGAACCCCATTCCGGCATGGTCGAAGCTACGCACCCGGTATCCGGTCGCGGTGATATAATTTGCTGCGCCGCTGCCCGCCCGGTTGGTGAAGGTCGATATGGTCTGGGCCCCGGTCTCGCTGCCGACCGACCCGGCGATGATCACCAGGCCGTTGGACACCAATGTGTCATTCGCGACCAGTGACAGGGCATCCGGCTCTGCTTCGCCGTCATTGCCCGCCGAAATGACGAAAATGATCCCGGCCCGTGTGGCGCGTCCGATGGCATTGCGCAGCGTCAGATTGGCGGGTGACCCGCCGAGTGACATGTTGATGATGCGGGCGTTGTTCAGCACGGCGTGATCAACGGCTCTGGCCAGCACGCTGTCAGCGTGGGTGCAGCCGTCGGTGCCGCTGCAACTGCCGACCGTATCGGTTCGCAGCGCCAGCAGGGTCGCGCCGAACGCCACGCCGTGGAAATTCACGTCATTGCGCGCGGCAAGCGCGACAGCGGCGACGCTGGTGCCGTGCCCGGTCAGATCATCGATTGGCCGCCCGCTGACCAGATCGACACTTGCCGATGAAATTCGTCCGGCAAATTCGGCGCTGTCGACATCAACACCGCTATCGGTGATCCCAATCGTGATGCCTGCCCCGGTCGCGCCGCGCTGATAGGCGGCGACTGCCTGCAGCTGCACCGCCCCGGTCGAGCGCGAATCCTCCAGGGTATTGAACAAGACCACGGGCGGCGTCGGCGTCGGGGTAGGAGTCGGCGCGGGTGTTGGGGCTGGCGTTGGAGCTGTCACCACCGGCGGCGCTGGAGTTGAGGCAATCGTCCCGCCACCGCCGCCGCAGGCCACGAGCAGCAGCGAGGCAACGCCAACACTAAGGCCGCTGATCCCGGAGTTACGGCTGATTCTGCGCGCCCTCACATCCTCACCCTTTTGCAACCAACCCAACATCTACCCGTCAATGCGTTGACGCCAAATGAACTCCCGCGATACGGGCTGGTTCATGGCCGCCGACCTCTCCCGCATCCGCACCTGGATATTTGATCTCGACAACACGCTCTATCATCCCCGCATCGATCTGTTTGCCCAGATTGATCAGCGGATGGGGGAATATATCGCACGGTTGCTCGGAGTCGATGCGGTCGAGGCGCGCCGGGTTCAGAAGGATTTTTTCCACACCCACGGCACCACGCTCAGCGGGCTGATGAAGCACCACCGGGTCGATCCGCATGAGTTTCTGGGGTTCGTCCATGATGTTGACCTGTCGCACGTCGTGCACGACGCCCGCGTCATCGGCGGCATCGCCCGGTTGCCGGGCCGCAAGCTGGTGTTCACCAATGGGGACCTTGCCTATGCCAGCCGGGTATTGGCAGCGCTCGGCCTTGATGATGCGTTCGAGGCGATCCACGACATCCATGCCACCAACTACGTGCCGAAGCCGGAGGTGGACGCATATGCCGGTCTGTGCGCCGCCTATCAGATTGACCCGCACACTGCCTTGTTTGTTGAGGACATGGCCCGGAACCTGAAACCGGCCAAAGACCTTGGCATGACGACCGTCTGGGTCAACAATGGCTCCGAACACGGGAGCCATGAGGCATCCGCCGACTATATCGACATAGAAATCGCCGATGTTGGCGAATGGCTGGAAACTCTTGACCAAAGGATTGCGGCATGACGCTTGAAACAGTGATCAACGCAGGCTGGGAGGCGCGGGACGGCGTATCATCGGCGACCCGAGGTGAACTGCGCGACGCGGTGGAGGCAGCGCTTGCCGGTCTCGACGATGGAAGCTTGCGCGTTGCCGAGAAAATCGCCGGGGAGTGGCAGGTCCACCAATGGCTGAAAAAGGCGGTACTGTTGTCATTCCGCCTGAACGACATGGTGCCCATCCCCGGCGGGCCGGGAGGGGCGGCCTGGTGGGACAAGGTTCCATCCAAATTCGACGGCTGGGGTGAAAACCGGTTCCGCGCGGCGGGGTTCCGCGCCGTTCCCGGGGCAATCGTGCGGCGCGGCGCCTATATCGCGCCCGGTGCGGTGCTGATGCCGAGCTTCGTCAACCTGGGTGCGCGGGTTGGTGAGAACACGATGATCGACACCTGGGCCACCGTCGGCTCCTGCGCCCAGATTGGGGCCAATGTGCATATTTCGGGTGGGACCGGCATCGGCGGTGTCCTCGAACCCTTGCAGGCGGGGCCGGTGATCATCGAGGACAATGCCTTCATCGGGGCGCGGTCGGAGGTTGCCGAAGGCGTGGTGGTGGAAACCGGCGCGGTCATTTCCATGGGCGTCTTCATCGGCGCATCGACCAAGATCGTCGACCGGGCCAGCGGCGCGGTGTTCATGGGTCGGGTTCCGGCCTATTCGGTTGTCGTCCCCGGCAGCCTGCCCGGCAAACCCCTGCCCGACGGCTCACCAGGTCCAAGCCTATATTGTGCGGTGATCGTCAAAACCGTCGACGCCCAAACCCGCAGCAAAACCGGCATCAACGAACTGTTGCGCGACTAGGTTCCGGACCTGTTGATTAGGCGCAGGAAGGCACGGTGGAGTCGGTTGGGATCACCTTTTGAACAGGGAAGGGCAAAGTCCCTGTCACGATATCGCAACCGGGCCTTTTCTTTCGCCGCCGCTTCGCTACAGTCCGCGCCAGCCACTACCGGCAGACCTGTATAGGGGAGGGATTTTTTATGGCGACGACTGCCAAGCCGAATGCACTTCAGAAACCGCTCACACCGTCGGCGCAGCTTGCCGCCATCGTCGGCAGCGCCCAGATCTCCCGTGGTCAGGTCGTCAGCAAGATGTGGGAATATATCAAGAAGAACAACCTGCAGAACCCGGCAAACAAGCGCGAGATTCTCGCCGATGCCAAGCTTGAGCCGATCTTCGGTGCCAAGAAGGTCACCATGTTCGAAATGAACAAGCACCTCGCTAAGCATCTGAAATAGGCCGATCTCCGCCGCGGCGCGCCATCACGCCGCCGCGGCGATTGCCTTTAGGAAGGCCGCGCCATAGGCGTCGAGTTTGCGGGCGCCGACGCCGCTGATTTCGGCAAGCGCGGTCAGTGTGGCGGGGCGGGCCGCCGCCATTTCGCGCAGCGTCGCATCGTGGAAAATCACATAGGGTGGCACGCCAGCCTCGGCGGCCAATTGCCGCCGGACCGCCCGCAGAGCTTCAAACAACGGATCATCCAGAGCTGCAGCCGCCCGGTCTCTCGGACGACCGCGCCGCCGCTGCGGCTTCTCCGGTGGTATCCGCAGCGCGATGGACGTTTCGCCCTTCAGAATTGCTCGCGCCGCTGGCCCAAGGCTCATGCCACCATGTTCGGCATCCAGCCGCAGCGCATCCACCGCGACCAATTGCCGGGATAGCGCCCGCCAGACCTCCGCGCTGGTGTCCGCGCCGATCCCGAACACCGACAGGCTGTCATGCCCTTGGTGACCAATGCGGGCGTCCCGGCCACCGCGCAGCACGTCCACCACATAACCAAGTCCAAAGCGCTGCCCGGTGCGGTACACGGTCGACAGCAGCTTTTGTGCGGCCTCGGTTGCATCGCGGGTCGCGGGCGGGTTCAGGCAATTGTCGCAATTGCCGCACGGCGGTGGCACCGGTTCACCGAAATAGCTGAGCAAAGGCCCGCGACGGCACCCGCTGCCCTCACAAAAGCCGATCAGCGCGTTGAGGCGCTGGTGTTCATGCCGCTTGCGTTCATCGGGTGCACCGCCAGCGTCGATGAACTGCCGCGCCCGGGCAATATCATCGGCACCATAAAGCAGGTGCGCGACCGAGGGCTCTCCGTCCCGACCGGCGCGCCCGGTTTCCTGATAATATTGTTCGATGCTGTCGGGCAGGCCGAGGTGGGCGACGAAGCGCACGTCCGGCTTGTCGATGCCCATGCCGAAGGCGATGGTTGCGACCATCACCATGTCCTCTGACCGGACGAACGCCGCCTGGTTCGCAGCGCGCTGCCCCGCCTCCATCCCGGCATGATAGGCTAGGGCGTTGATCCCCAGCCCCTTTGCCCAGGCGGCGGTCTTTTCCACCCGGTCGCGGGTGCGGGCATAGATGATGCCGGGGCATCCGGCCTGGCTGTCCAGAAACGCCTTCAGTTGCCGCTTGGCCTCGGTGCGGGGGGTGACTTCATAACGGATATTGGGCCGGTCGAACCCGGCAACCGTCATCCGGTCCGGTGCAATGCCGAGCTGATCCAGAATATCGGTGCGGGTCAGCGCATCCGCCGTTGCGGTCAATCCAAGGCGCGGCACGCCGGGGAAGCGGTCACAGAGGGCGCGCAGCTTGCGGTAATCAGGGCGGAAATCATGTCCCCATTGGCTGACGCAATGCGCCTCGTCGATGGCGATCAGCGACAATCGGGTCGCCGCCAACCGGTCCTGAAACCACGGCATCGTCGCCCGTTCCGGCGCGACATACAGCAGGTCGAGCGTGCCGGCCGCGAGTTCAGCCATCATTGCATCCTGGGTGCGGCCATCCTCTGCGCTGGTCAGGGCGGCGGCCCGCACGCCATTTTCCCGGAGCGCCCGCACCTGATCCTGCATCAAGGCGATCAGCGGTGAAATGACCAGGCCTGTTCCGGGTCGCGCCAGCGCTGGAACTTGATAGCACAGCGACTTGCCCGCCCCCGTCGGCATGATCGCCAGTGCATCGCGCCCGGCGCAGACATCGCGGATGATATCGCCCTGCACCCCGCGAAAGCTGGAATAGCCGAACACATCGTGGAGAATGACAAGCGGGTCGCGCATCGGGGCACCGATAGCGACGGCGACGGGCTTCTGCTATGCTTGCACGATGCGTTATCTGAGTATCTTGCTGGTCTTGCTGCTGTTGGCCGCAGCGCCTGCACCGATCACCACCGGCCCCGGCATGGCCAGCGTCGATGTGGCAACGACACCGGTTCCGCTCGATGTGCGCGACCCGGCGCAGGACCGCGTCGGGCGGCTGCGCTATCTTGGGGGCCTGCACCTGTCGTCCGCCGATCCGCGTTTTGGTGGTCTGTCGGGATTGCGCTGGGCAGGTGGCGGCCTGCTCGCGGTCACCGATGGCGGAAACTGGGTGGCCTTCGATCTGGTTGAAACCGGCGACCAGCTGACGGCGTTGCAGGCGACCCGGATAGGGCTGATCCGGGGGCCGCAGCGCGCACCGTTGAAAGGCAAAGCCCATGCCGATGCCGAGGCACTGGAGGCCGATGCCAGCGGCTTCACCGTCGCCTTTGAGCGGGATCACCGGATCTGGAACTACCGCAATCTGGGCGATGCCCCCTGGTCGGAGCCGTTCCCGGATGAGGCCTGGCTGAAAGCGCTCCCCGGCAATTCCGGGGTGGAGGCCATCGCCCGCTGGGGCCGGGATTGGCAGCTGTATATTGCGGAGGCCAAACAACCGGGGACCGCCCCGGATGCGGTTATTGCAGCGCTGCACGGCATGGCCCGCACCTTCGGGCATGTCGCGGTGCCGGTTCCCCGGGGCTATCGGCCAACTGACGCGCAGGCGCTGGATGCCGGTCATGTGCTCGTCCTCTCCCGCCGCCAGAATGAGAGCGGGGAGGCGTCGGTCTTTGTTCAGCTGTTCCCGGTCGATGCCGCCCGGCTGATGATCGGCGCGGCGGAGGATATCGCCCTGCTGTCGGCACCGCTGACGGTCGACAATATGGAAGGACTGGCGATCCGGCGGGAGGGTGGCCGGACGTTCCTCTATCTGATCAGCGATGACAATTTCTCACCGCTACAGCGGACATTGCTGTTGAAGTTCGAGCTGCTGCCATGAGGACCTGCGCTCTTGGCGTGACCGTCGTGCTGCTTCTCGCCAGCTGCACCGCCAACCGCCCCGGAAATGCTGACGTTGATGTCACCGCGTCGCCGGTCCCGCTCTCCACCAACCCCGACCAGCAGGTCGTCGGCGGGCTGCGCTATCTGGGCGGGGTGCATCTCAGCAGCCGGGATCGCCGCTTCGGCGGATTTTCCGGCCTGCGTGTCCGCGATGACGGTTGGGCACTGGCGGTATCCGACACCGGCGCCTGGGCCGGTTTCCAGCTGGTTGAGACAAACGACCGGCTGGTGGCTGTGGCCGGTTTCCATATGGCACCGATGCTCGATCAGGCCGGCAATCGACCCGTCTCCAAATCAGCGGCGGACGCCGAATCGGTCGAGCTCGAAGCCGACGGCGCGGCAACCGTCACCATGGAACAGGATCACCGGATTCTGCACTTTGCCGGCATCGATCCGTCCCGGCCCGCAAGTTTCAGCGCCCGCCCCAAGGCTGTGGAACGCCCGGAGGTCATGACCGGCTGGCCGAGCAATGGCGGCGCGGAAACCTATGCGGCCATCTCGGCCGAAACCCGGCTGGTCATTGCCGAGGATGCCGAATCCACCTCCAGCATCCGACGGGCCGCACTGTCGGCCGCGAGAGGGTGGACCCGCTTCGACTACCGGGCGCCAGCTGGCTTCTCGCCAACCGATGCGGTCGGGCTGGGCGATGGCCGCGCCCTGATCCTGCACCGGCGCTTCACGCCCACGGACGGTGTCAGCGCCGTGGTTTCGATTGCCGATTTTTCTGCGGTCAAGCCGGACGATATTGTCACATCACAGGAGATCGCGTGGTTCAAACCGCCACTGACCGTCGACAATATGGAGGCCATCGCCATCCGCCGCAGTGGCACGCGGACCTTTGTCTACCTGATAAGCGACGACAATCAGAACAAGGCGCAACGGACGCTGCTGCTCAAATTTGAACTTGGGCCGCAGCGGTAGCGCGGCCTAAATATCGCCACGACCGTTGCTTGGGAGGCAATAATGCGGACAACCGGGATCATGCGCCTTTGGGTTGCGCTTGCGTTGGTATTTGCAGTGGCCGCACCGGCCCATGCCGCCGGAATCGACAAGCCTGACGCCCGCCAAATCATCGAGCGTGCCTACGAAGCCGCCGGTGGCGACGCCTATCGCTACCCGAAAAGCTTGCACCTGATCGGCACCTACCTCGATTTCAAGGCTGGGCTCGAACCGGTGGTCTACGCCCCCTACGAGCTCTACCGCGTGCAACCGCGTGATCATCCGAACGGCCATCTCGCCGACGGAAAAATCCGGGTCAGTTCCTACCTGAACGGCAAGGCGGCGTTGCAGATGGCGTTTGACGGGACCTGGACTTACGACCGCAACGGGCCGACCGGTGAAGGGGCAGACACGCCATTCTGGCGACTGACCATGGGCTTCGGGATGATCCGCTTCGCACTCGAACCCGGGTACAAGATCGAGCGTGTCGCCGATGATCTGGTGGACGGCAAGGACAGCTATACCGTGCGCGTCACCGACCCCGGCGGCGCGTCGGCGATCTTCTCCATCCGGCACGGCGACCACCGGATTGTGAAGATCGTCTTTGCGACGCCGCGCGGGCTGCATGAACGGGTGTTTTCGGACTTTTTCTCCAAGCCCGGGGTCAATTGGGTACAGCCCGGCCGGGTCCGGTCATTGATAAACGGCATCAAGGAGGCGGAGTTTCTCTACAGCGATTTCGAAATCGGCAAGGACCTGCCCGATTCGCTGTTCGTCATCAAAGCCGGACAATTCCCCAAGGACGCCAAAGCTTCCTATTGAACGGTTCGCGACCTAGCCCGCGCTTTGCGGTGGGCGCAGCATCGGCCACAGCGTCGGACCCTCCGGGATAACTATCTCCCCGGTGACGTCAAAGCCGAGCGCGCGATAGACCGGGATATTGCTCTGTTTGGAGGAAATCAGGAAGGTCGGCAGCCCGGTCGCGTCGCAGGTTGCAAGGCGGGATCGTATGACCGCCCCGCCATACCCCCGACCCTGCAAGCCCGGCTCGGTTCCGACCATGTTCAAATACCAGTGCGGTTCGGCCGGATGCACGGCATCCATCGCATGCAGCACCCGCAGCGCGCGCGGCAGGGCGGTTCCAAACGCCCCGATCAAGCGGGGCGCATGCCGCAGCAGCTTCATCGGCGGCAATTGCCATTTGCCCGGCGGGTTCCAGAAGGTGGCGGATTCATGGGCCGCAGTCGTCTCACAGCCACCGTCGGGAAAAATCGTCACCCACAGCAAATCGAAGAATCGCGGCAATTTGATCCGGCGGACCGATTCGTCCGGAAACATCCACATCAGGACCGGGTCGTCCCAGAAACTGCGCACCATCAGCTGGGTGATGGCGGCGCGGTCGGTTTCGACCGCTGGGCGTACAGGGATGGTCCGGCGTTCGATCATGCACCGGGACTAACAACAAAACGGCCGGGGGTCACCCGGCCGTTGTTGTCACCGCTGATCGGGAAGCTCAGGCAGCGGCCTGCTGGGCTTCAACCTTCTTGGCGATTTCGCGCTTCAGGCGCTGCACCTTGAGGCTCAGCAAATCATCATTGGTTTTCAGCACCCAATTGTCGAGGCCGCCGACATGCTCAACCGACCGCAGGCCGTTCATCGACACCTTCAGGCGAACCGAACGCTGCAGCGCGTCGGAGATCAGCGACACATTCTGCAGATTCGGCAGGAAGGTCCGCTTGGTCTTGTTGTTGGCGTGGGAAACATTGTGGCCCACCTGACGGCCCTTGGCGGTCAGCTCGCAAACGCGCGACATTTTGGTCGTTCCTTGTGTTCAGTCGGTCATGCCGGAAAGGGTGCGCGTATAGGGAAGCGACCCGTGTTGGTCAAGCGTTGCAACCAATCGCGGTGTGTCTCACTTTGAACATTGTGCAACCAGACGTGTCGATGGTTCAATTTGTGTTGCCGCTTACCAAGGCAGCGAAACCTGCCCATATTGCAATACACGTATCGCGCTGCTATGCTCCCGCTATGCCGATATCACTCCGTCTCCCCGCGCACGTGGAAGATCGCCTTTCAGCGCTTTCGACTCTGACAGGGCGTTCGAAGACTTTTTACGCCATTGAAGCCATTGTCGAACATATTGATGATTTGGAAGATGCGCATTTGTCATCCGAAATTCGCGCTCGTGTTCGGGCAGGCACTGAAGCCCGCATTCCCTTGAGCGCCTTGCTGGACGAATATGGTTTGGCGGGTTGAACTCACCGACAGCGCCGCGAAGCAACTCCGCAAGCTCGATGCCCAGACCGCCAAGCGCATCCTGGTGTTTTTGCGCGATCGTCTTTCCGCGCTCGATGACCCGCGCAGTATCGGCGAGGCGCTCCGCGGCAAGGAACTTGGTGATTTCTGGAAATATCGCGTCGGGGATTGGCGGATCATCGCCGACCTCGAAGATGGCGTTATGATGATCACGGTGATCCGCATCGGCAACCGCCGCGACGTCTACCGGCGATGATCCACAAAACACATCGGTAAGCCTGCTTACCCGGGATGTGTCGGCCCTCCGCCTAAGCAGTGCATTCCAATTGCAGCCAAGCCAACCAACCGCCAGCCTGGCGCGACCAACGGCAATCCTGCGATCTGGACCGCATTTTGCTGCCGTCTTACAATGCAACCCATCGTGGGGAGTGTAACATGCGGTATTCGTTGCTTGCGTTTTTGGCACTTGGGTCTGCCATGCCAGTCCTGGCCCAACGGGTCGATGACAATGCCACCAAGAGTGCCGACGACGCCTTTGGCACCACGGTCGGCAATGAAAGCGTCGGCCTGTACAATCCCTTCAACGTCCGGGGATTCTCACCGGTCGATGCGGGCAATGTCCGAATCGACGGGCTATATTTTGACCAGCAGGCCAATGTGACCGACCGGCTAATTGACGGCAGCACCGTCCGAGTTGGGCTGTCAGCGCAGGGCTATCCCTTTCCGGCCCCAACCGGCATTGGCGACTACAGCATCCGCCGCGCCGGGGACGACAATATCCTGAGCCTTGCCGCCGCCTATGGCCCCTTCGGCGGTTGGGAGGCCGAGAGTGATGCCAAGGTGTCACTGATTGACGGCGTTCTCGGGATCGCCGGCGGTGCCGGGATCTACCGGAACCATGAGGTATTTGGAGGCACCCCGCATTACGAATCCTTCGCCGTGCTCCCCCGTTGGCGACCGGTCAAAGGGGTCGAGATTCTGCCCTTCTGGAGCCAGATCAATTTCTCCGAAGAAGAGGCGCAACCGATCATCTTTTCGAGTGGGGCGTTTTTGCCGAAAAAGATCAAGCGCCGCCGCTTCTACGGCCAGCCCTGGGCCGACAACAGCGGCCACAATAACAATTATGGTGTTCTGGCCAGTGCCGATCTTGGCGGATGGATTTTGCGCGGCGGCCTGTTCCGTTCCGCCGTCACGTCGGACACCGGCTTTGCCGACCTGTTCCTCGACACCGATCAAAACGGGGTTTCCGCCAACCACCTGATCATCGCCGACGCACCGCAGAAATTTGCCTCAACATCGGGCGAGTTGCGGTTGCAACGCGCGATGATCGAGGGGCCGCGCCGTCACACCGTTACGGTTTCTGCCCGGGGACGGGAACAGAAACGCCGCTTTGGCGGAGCGGACGTCATTTCGCTCGGTGTTGACCAAATCGGAGTGCCTGACTTTGTCGCCAAACCCGCATTCACTTTCGGCGCGCAAACCCGCGATACCGTCAAGCAGACGACTGGCGGGGTCAGCTATCAGGGCCAGTGGAAATCGGTCGGTGAGTTGAGTTTTGGTGTCCAGAAAACCGACTATGAGAAATCGACCCGGACACCGACCGGTCCACTGCCAACATCCACTGGCAAGCCCTGGTTGTTCAATGCCACGGCCGCTGTCTACGCCACACAGAGTCTGGCCATTTACGCTGGCTATACCCGCGGACTTGAGGAGAGCTCGGCGGCCCCGAACAATGCGACCAACAAAGACGAAGCGCCGCCTGCCATCCGCACGCGCCAGATCGACGCCGGTATCCGCTGGGCCATCGACCCGGACTTGAAACTTGTGGTCGGCGCTTTCCAGGTTGAAAAGCCCTATTATAATCTCAACGCCGCCAGTCTTTTCACCCGGCTGGGCGAAGTCCGGCACCGGGGACTGGAGCTGAGCCTGGCCGGTGAATTGGTCAAGGGGTTGAACGTTGTTGCCGGGACCATCTTGCTCGATGCCAAGGTCAGCGGCGTTGAGGTCGATGCCGGTCTGATCCGCAACCGTCCGGTCGGAGCCATTTCCCGATTTTCGCTCCTCAGCCTCGACTACAGCATTGCAGCGGTAAAGGGTCTGTCCATTGATGCTTTCGCGGAGAGTACGGGGGACCGATACGCCAGTGCTACCACCGCATTGGTAGTTCCACCGCGTGCCGTTCTGGCACTCGGCGCGCGCTATCGCTTCAAGGCTGGTAACACGCCGATGACCGTCCGCGCCCAAGTCGGCAATGTCTTCAACAATTACGGCTGGGGTGTCGGCGGCTCGGGTGCTTTCTTCTACAACCTCCCTCGCCGCTTCTCCCTCAACATTGCGGCGGACATTTAAACGGGGTCAGCGCTTTTCGGCGCTCAACCGGCTCATCAGGATGGCAGCGCGTTTGGCCTGGCGTTTGATGCTGGTCAGGCTGACAGTCTCGCCCGGCGCATGGTCGCCGGTGCTGGAGGTGCCAAGCCCGACCAATCCGTCAACGTCGCCCGCGACGAAGGAGATATCGCCAGCGCCGCGCCGCAGCGGATCGAGCGCGGCCATTTCGGGAAGGCCCAAATCGCGGTTGATCACGTTTAGGCGCGACAGCAGCGCCCGGTTGCCATCGGTCGGGGCCATCGCGGGATAGCCGCCGGGTTCAAAGTTCAGACTCGCGGATGTGCCGGGCGAATGTTCGGCGACAATGGCGGCCATCTTCGCCTTGACCCGCGTGGTTTGCTCCGGCGACAGGGTTCGGAAATCGCCGCGCGCCAGGGCTATGCCGGGGATGATGTTGGACTTGCCCGCTGCCGTTGCCCGGACCCCATCGGCATCCAGTTTGGCCTCCGCCCCGCCCGCCACGATCCCGACGTTGAAGGTCAGGTTCGGCTCGGGCAGGTCCTTGCGAAACCCGGCGATGATCCGCGCCAGCTCATTGATCGCCCCGTCGCCATAGGTTGACCCGAAAATCAGCGACGAATGACCGGTTTTGCCAGTGACCGTCAGCGTCCAGCTGTTGGAGGACCGCCGGGCGATCGAGCCCATGTCGTTGCCGCCCTCGATCACCAGACCTTCGAAATCCAGCGCCACATCGGCACGTTTGCCAGCGGCAATCAGGTCGGCGCGAGCCACCTCAATCGGGTCACCAGCATCCTCTTCGTCGCCAGTCAGAACGATCTCGATATTGGCGGCTTTCAGGGTTCCGGCGGCTTTCATCGCGCGCAGCGCCGACAGCATCACCACCATCCCGCCCTTGTCGTCCCCGGCCCCCGGGCCGACTGCATCGTCACCCTTCCGCACAAATGTCTGGAACGGCGAATCCTTTTCAAAAACCGTGTCGAGGTGACCGATCAGCAGCAACCGCTTGTTTCCCGGCTTGCCGACATGGGTCGCAACAATATGGCCGGACCGTTTGGCCGCTGCCATCGGCACCCAGCGCACCGCGAAGCCCAGCGGTTCAAGCTCGGTGCGCAGCATCTGGCCGACCCGCTCAACACCTGCCAGGTTCATCGAGCCGCTGTTCTGATTGACCAGGGTTTCCAGCAACGACACCGACCGTTCATAATCAGCCTCAACAGCGACGGTCATTCGCTTTTCAACTGAGGACAGTCCGGCCTGAGCCGGGATAGCGACACAGACGGCGGCGGCAATTGCGAGGGTGCGATACATAAATTCTCCAAGTCCACTGGACGTCGATTGCCACAGTCCCTAGCCTGCCGCCATGCCGTATTACGCGATCCATTGCATCGACAAACCCGCCAGCGTCGACCTGCGCATGGCCACCCGGCCCGAACATCTGGCCTATATCGGGACGGCGGCGAGCGATATCCTTGTTGCGGGTCCCTTGCTCGACGGGGATGGGCAGCCCATCGGCTCCCTGCTGATCATCGACTTCCCGGACCGCAAGGCCGCTGTCGCCTTCGCCGCCGGGGATCCCTATGCCCTCGCCGGTCTGTTCGCCAGCGTGGCAGTCACCGCGTGGCGCAAGGTGTTCCCCGCGTGACGGTCCGGACCGAGCGCGACGGCCCGGTCCTCATTGTCATCATCGACCGCGCCGACGTCCGCAATGCCGTTGATCGACCGACCGCCGCTGCGCTTGCCGACGCGTTCCGGGCATTTGACGCGGATGCGGGCCTGTCCGTTGCGATCCTGACCGGTGCTGGCGGGGCCTTCTGCTCGGGTGCCGACCTGAAGGCGGTGTCGGAAGGGCGAGGCAATCGCACGGTGACGGACGGCGACGGCCCGATGGGTCCGACCCGGATGGTCCTCACCAAGCCGGTCATTGCGGCCATTGAGGGCCATGCTGTGGCCGGTGGGCTGGAGCTGGCCTTGTGGTGCGACATGCGGGTCGCGGCCACCTCGGCGGTGTTCGGTGTGTTCTGCCGCCGCTGGGGCGTGCCGCTCATCGACGGCGGTACCGTCCGGCTCGCCCGCCTGATCGGCCAATCCCGCGCGCTCGACATGGTCCTGACCGGCCGCCCTGTCGGGGCAGAGGAGGCGCTGGCGTTCGGACTGGCCAACCGGGTGGTGCCGGACGGCACCGCTTTGTCAGCCGCCCTCACGCTCGCCCACCAAATCGCCGCCTTCCCGCAAACCTGCCTGCGCCACGACCGGCAATCACTGCTCGGGCAGTGGGGATTGTCGGAGGCCGACGCGCTGGCCACCGAATTCAAACTCGGTCTGGCAACCCTCGCCAGCGGTGAAGCCGTCACCGGTGCCACCCGCTTCCGGGAAGGCGCCGGACGCAGCGGAGCATTTTAGGCCAGATTGCTTCCTGCCTCCCGGAGGTCAGGATTGCGGTGGCGGGGGTGCGACCGGGGCTTTGGCGCGGCGGGCGGTGAGGATTTTCACTGGGGCTGCGATCATCTGACCCTTCATCGGGCCGGTGCCGCCGGCGGAGACCGGGACCAGCAATATCTTTTTCACCACGTCCATGCCCTCGGCGACGCGGCCAAATACGGCGTAACCGGCATTGTCACCGGTTTGCGCCGGGTTGGCATCGAGCGCGGTCAGGCCGCCGACGATGATGAAAAACTCGACCCGCGCGGACCCAGGCGCCAGCCGCGCCATCGAGATGGCACCGTCAACATGCGACAGGCCGGTCTTGCTGGTCGGCTCATGCGCCACCGGCGGCAGCACCTTTTTCGGGTCGCCCCGGACGCCGCCCTGGATCAGGCCATAGCTGCCGTCATCCGACGATTTCATCGCCCGGTAAAACACCGCACCGTCCAAGCGCTTTTGATCGACATAGCGCAGGAAGTTGGCGGTGGTGAGCGGTGCCCGGGTCTTTTCCAGTTCGAGCAAGATCACCCCTTCCGCCGTGGTCAGCGCCACATGCACCAACTGCGGCTTGGGAGCCGGCGGGGCAACCGGCGCGACGGGCACGGCCAGCGGCACAGGCGCAGCTTCGGCAGGCGCGCTGGTCTGGGCCGCGAGCGGGGCTGCGGGTGTGATGACCAGCGCAAGTGCGATGAGGATGTGGCGCATGGCGGGGATCCCTCCAAATCTACGTCTACAACGGCTACCTATTTGGCCGACGCTGCCGCCATCGCTTTGACGCGCGCTTCCTGCAGGTCGAGCTGAGCCTTGCGAAAGCCGGTGCGGATGGCAGTGTCGTTGCCAAATTCCAGCAGCCGGTCATCGGCCCCATAAACCGGCCATTCCGCACTGCCCTTGCACGGCACGCCGGACACCGCGAAGGCCACCCAGCAGCCGTTGACCATCTCGGCCTTGGCACGGTCATTGGCGGTCAGGACGCTCGCCAGCCGGTCGATCTTGTCCGGTGTGTTGAACACGAATGGGACGTCCAGCCCGTGGCTCGCGCCCGGCATGAACCCGCGTGCTGCCTCCGGCACATAGGAGAAATGGTAGAGCCAGGACGGCGCACCGCTGGCCGCCGCCCGCGCCAGGAACCGCGCCGGGCCGACCATGACGAAATCCCCGAATATCGCCCGCAGCAGCGCCTTGTCATTGTCGATCCCGTACACAGGCCGAACCGGCGTCAGGTCGCCTGCGGTCTGGGCAAGCCGTTCATAGGCCCGCGCCTCCCCGATCAGCGAGCCTTCATCGCTGTTGGCGCCGATGACCAGCGGCACATCGAGTGCGGCCCCAGTCGCAAAGGCAACCGCCGGGGCCTGGGTGAAGAAGCGTCCGTCGATGATCGGCCCGTAGCTGGCAGCCGGGGCGGCCAGAAGTTTGTCGACCGGCAGCGCCCGTAGCGCGGCGGCATCGGCGTTGGCGGGTGCGCCTGCCGCCACCGCAACCGCTGCCCCGTCCTTCTCAGCATCGGCGAGCGTCACCGGTCGGCCCCAGCCACCGCCGGATTGCACAATGGCCTTGGCCAGCAGGTCGCGGGACCGGGCCGGATTGGCCAGCAGCGTCAGCGCGGAGGCACCGCCAGCCGATTCGCCGAACAGCGTGACGTTGCTCGGATCACCGCCAAAGGCCGCGATATTGGCCTTGACCCATTTCAGCGCCGCTTGTTGGTCCATCCCGCCATAGCTACCCAGCGGGGCGTCAGCTTTCGCCTCCGCGGTCAACGCCGGATGCGCGAAATAGCCGAGGGGGCCGAGCCGGTAGTTAACCGCCACCAGCACCACACCGCGTTTGGCAAAACTGGTGCCGTCATAATAGGGAATGGAGGAGGCCCCGATCCGGTGGCCACCCCCGTGCAGCCAGACCATCACCGGTGCCGATTTTGCCCCGGACGGCGCAAAAATATTGAGCGTCAGGCAGTCCTCGCTCTGCACCATAGTCGCGCTGATCCCGCCGCCAGCGGTGCCGGTCACCGGCTGCGGACAGACCGCGCCGAATTTGGTGGCATCCCGCACGCCGGTCCAGGCCGATACGGGCTGTGGCGGCATCCAGCGCAGCTTGCCAACGGGCGCCGCCGCAAAGGGCAGCCCCTTGAAGCTGGCGACCCCGCCGCTCGCGTCGCCAGTGACCGCGCCCAGCGATGTAGTGACCGTGACCGGTTCCGCCACCGCCGCCGACCCCAACGCAACGGCCAGCGCAACACCAAATACCCGCATCATCGAATCTCCCCGCTTGTTGGCCAAAGGCTAGTCGAACCGGACGGCATCAGGAAGCTGCCAGCTATCGGCAGGCATTTTGTGGAAAGGAAACTTGACACGGGTTACGGCAATATGTAAAGCACCCTTGACAGGAGATGCCGATGTTCAATTCCCGACGTTACGTGGCCGAGCTTGGCGGGGCCTTTGTGCTCTATGCCGTACTTTTGGTCGGATCAAACCTGATCGACCGGGCGCTCAATCCAACAGGTTTTGCCAATCTGGCGCTGGCGCTCAGCCCGATGATCGGGGCCTTGGCGGCGGCCTGGGCGATTATGCGCGGGCTGTGGCGGATGGACGAACTGCAACGGCGCATCCAGTTTGACGCCATCGCCTTCTCCTTCCTCGGTACCGCCGTCATCACCTTTGGCTGGGGCTTTGCCGAAAGTGCCGGCGCGCCGACGCTACGGGCTTTCTCGGTCTGGCCGTTGATGGGGACTCTCTGGGGTTTCGGCATGGCAGTCGCCCATTGGCGCTACCGTTGAACAACCGGGTCCGCGAGTTGCGCGCCGAGCGGGGCATGACGCAGGGCGAGCTTGGGGCCGCTCTCAATGTCTCCCGGCAAACCGTCAATGCCATCGAAACCGGGCGCTACGACCCGAGCCTGCCGTTGGCCTTCGCGATTGCGGCGTTGTTTGGGAAACGTATCGAGGACATTTTCCTGCCCTGAAGTCGCCTACCCCTCGTCCGGCCGCCCCCTGAGCGCTTTAACCGTTCCCCGCATCACCTTCCCGTCAACGCGGCGGGCCTTGGCGGCTTTGGAGACCTTGGTTTTGCGGCGGGGTGGCGGGGGTGGCTCTGCCGCTTTGGCGAGAAGACCAGCCAGCCGGTCGCGGGCATCCTGACGGTTGCGTTCCTGGGTGCGAAACCGCTGGGCCCGGATGACGAGGACACCGTCGAGCGTCATCCGGCTCCCCGCCAGCTTCATCAGGCGGATGGCGATATCATTGGGTAGCGCCGGGGACCGGCGCACGTCGAACCGCAGCTCAACCGCGGTCGAGACTTTGTTGACATTCTGCCCGCCGGGGCCGGAGGCGCGGATAAAGCTTTCGACAAGTTCGGACTCGTCGATGGCCAGCCCCGCGACCTCGAGCATTATTTCTTCAGCGAGTCGCGGATCTCGCGCAGCAGGATCACATCCTCCGGGGTCGGCGGCGGCGCGGCGTCGGCCTGGGCCGCAGCGGCGGCCCCGGTAACGCGGTTGGCAGCCCGGATGACCATGAAGATGATGAAGGCCAATATGACGAAATTAACCGCAACGGTGGCGAACTGGCCGTAGCCGAGCATCGGCACGCCCGCCGCCTTCAGATCGGCATAGCTGTCGAGCGACCCCTTGAAGCCTTCGGGAATCGCGGCGAGGCGGATGAAATAGCTGGAGAAATCAAGCCCACCCATCAGCGCGCCGACCACCGGCATGATGATGTCATCGACCAGCGACCCAACAATTTTCCCAAAGGCGGCGCCGATAATCACACCGACCGCGAGGTCGAGCACATTGCCACGCATGATGAATGTCTTGAATTCGTTCAGCATCCTATTTCCCCCCAAAATCCTGACCCATAGGGCCTGAATTGGGCCGGGAGATCAAGAGGCCTTGCTGCTTTCCGTGAGGTTGCACCCGCCCCTTGGCGCTGGCACAGCAATCCCGTCCCCAATTGGGCAGGAGGCCGTGTGGCGCGATCAGAGTTCCGGTTCAGCTGGCGGATGCGGGCGCGCTATGCCGAAATCGATGCCCAGTCGGTGGTGTTCAACTCCCGCTATCTGGAATATTTCGATATCGGCATCACCGAATATTGGCGGGCGGTCGGCATGTATGACACGCCGGGAACCGATGAATTTCATGTCGCCAGGGCGGTGGTCGAATATAAGTCCCCGATCCTGCTCGACGAAGAATTTGATATGTGTGTCCGCTGCGCCAAAATCGGCCGCAGTTCGATGACCTTCCTGTTTGAAATCCACGGCGCAGGCGGAGAGGATTTGCGGGCGACGGGCGAAGAAATCTCCGTCCATGTCGCCGAGGTGCGTGGCCGTCCAGCCCCGGTTCCGGACCGGATCATCGCGATGTTCGAAGGCTATGAGGGCCAGAGGCTGAGGGCGGAGCAAGCAGCATGAAATATCTCCACACCATGATCCGCGTTTCCGATGTCGCGGCGACGCTAAAGTTTTTTGACCTACTCGGCCTCAAGGAACTGCGCCGGATCGACAATCCGGCGGGCAAATTCACTCTGATCTTCCTCGCCGCGCCGGGCGATGAGGAGGCCCAGGTGGAGCTGACCCACAATTGGGGGGAAAGCGGCTATACCGGCGGGCGAAATTTCGGCCACCTCGCCTATGCCGTTGCCGACATCCATGCCACCTGTCAGCGACTGAGGGACGGCGGCGTGACGATCAACCGTCCGCCCCGCGATGGCCGGATGGCCTTTGTCCGCTCACCCGACGGCATATCGGTCGAATTGTTGCAGGCCGGCCCCGCGCTGACGCCGGCTGAGCCGTGGCTGTCGATGCCCAATACGGGGGAATGGTAATGGCGCTTGAGGTGGTCCGCATCCCGGTGCTCAGCGACAATTATGTCTGGCTGGCGCATGACAGCACGACCGGTGAGACGGCGGTGGTCGACCCGGCAGTGGCCGAACCGGTGCTGGTCGAGGCCGCATCGCGCGGCTGGCGCATCACCCAAATCCTCAACACCCACTGGCACCCGGACCATGTCGGCGGCAATGCCGCGATTGTTGCGGCAACAGGGGCAGCGGTGACTGGCCCTGCCGGAGAGGCCGCAAAAATCCCCGGTATTGGCCGGTCGGTCAGCGAAGGCGATGAGGTCCGGATCGGCAGCTGCGTCGGTCGGGTTATCGATGTGCCCGGCCACACCGCGGGCCACAATGCCTATGCGTTCGACGCCGACGGCGCGCTGTTCTGCGGCGACACCCTGTTCGCCATGGGCTGCGGGCGGTTGTTTGAGGGGACAGCAGCGCAAATGTTCGCCTCCCTCGCCAAATTCACCAGCCTCCCCGACACCACCGCCGTCTATTGCGCGCATGAATATACCGAAGCCAATGGCCGGTTTGCCCTGACGGTGGAGCCGGACAATGCGGCATTGGTCGCGCGGATGGCCGAGGTGGTGCATCTGCGGGCAGAAGGTATCGCCACCGTCCCCACGAGCATGGGCGCAGAACGCGCCACTAACCCGTTTGTGCGGGCGAGAACAGCGGACGAACTTGGAGCGAGGCGGGCAGCGAAGGACGGATTTCGGGGCTGAGGTAACACTGGGCGACAGAGCACCAAATGCGGACGGAGTCCGTCCCATCGCCAGTCGATACGCTCGCTGCGCTTGAGTCAGTAGACTCCGGACCGAACATCCGTAACAAGCTGGCGGATGGCAAATATGCACGATCGTTCGCATTCCAAGCCTGAAAGCCATCGGAGCCGATTTTTTCGCGGCACCGTCATTGTCGTCGCAATCGCCGGTTATTGGCTCATGTTCTACAGCATGGGCGCTTCGACTGCCCGCCATGATGAGCGCGCGCAATAATATGGCGCTGCATATGCATCCGACGCTGTGGACCGCGTAGAGAAGCAATGTGTAGGACTCCTCGGGGCTAAGCTCGCAGAATGCGCAACAGGGATTGTGGATGCCAGCCGCGAAAGCCAGCGCAGCGAAAGCGATCTGGGCGCTCAGTGGAAAGCTGCTGATTGGGTTTTCTGGGCCTCGGTAGTCGCGGCGGCGCAACTGCTCGCCAGCATTGTAGGCCTTTTTTACATCAAGCGGACGCTCGACGCGACACTGGCTGCTGTCGAGGACACGGGGATTGCCACGGAGGCTATGGTGGTCGCCAATCAGATTGCTCGTGACGTGCAGCGACCATGGCTTGTAACCAAGCAACTGATAGTCGGGAAGCGTCATGATCCTCGACATGCCGGATCGTTCTTCGGCACGCGCGTCGCCATCGAAGTGGTAAACTGCGGAAGCAGCCCTGCCATTGATTGCGCCATTGAGTGGAAGTGGACGTTCGGCGTTTTGGACGATGCGGACGTGGTCGAGTTCTTCAACTCCCCCTGCGGGAATGGCAGTTTTGTTCTCGGACAGGGACTCACCCATTGGAGCGAAGCCCTGTTATTCGATGCTGCCCAAACCGAGGCGATATTTTCGGGAGGACAAACTCTGTTCGTCTTCGCGCGGTATCTCTATCGCGACGCTCTGACTAATGCCCAGCGCCACACGCATGTTGCTCTCAAAGCCAGACCGATGGTGCCGCTAGACGTCCTCAAGGCCGGAGGAGCCGAGGCGCCCTTGGCGTTCGATGTGTTTGGCTCGCATAATGTCGCCACCTAGCGCCACAACCTCAGCGTTTACCGGACGCCTCTGCGCGCGCGCTTGGTGCGCCGCCTACCCAACACCCACAACTGTCGGATTTCTTTACACTCCCGATTCGCCGGGAATCCTTACCCGCTGATTTCCCGCCATTTTCCAAACTGGCATTAACCTTGCGTTAATTTCTGATGCGCGTTCGGGTGGGGGCTGCCACAACGTGCCTGCGACCGGCCTTCGGGCTTCTCGCATCAAATGGGGCGGCGTCTGGGGGCAGGCGCCGCCCCTTTCCCTTTTCGGACATTCACGGCAGGATGCGCGCCAAATCGCGAGGGGCCGGTGAATGCGTGCAATCTATGTGGCGGTGCTGCTGGCTCTGGCCGGGACGGCACATGCCGACCCGCTGAAGGATCAGGGGGATCGATATTCCGGCGCGGCGCAGGCGACCCGGTCCGCCGTCATCGCCAGCAACGGCATGGCCGCCACCAGCCAGCCGCTGGCAACGCAGGTCGCGCTCGACATCTTGCGGCGCGGCGGCACGGCGGTGGATGCGGCGATTGCCGCCAATGCCGCGCTCGGGCTGATGGAGCCGACCGGCTCCGGCATCGGCGGGGATTTGTTCGCGATTGTCTGGGCCCCGAAGTCGCGCAAACTTTATGGGTTGAACGCCTCCGGCCGCGCGCCGCTCGGCCAGAGCCTGAAGCAGTTGCAGGCGGCCAATGGCGGGGCAATTGCGCTGCCGCCGCACGGCTGGCTGCCGGTGACCATCCCCGGCGCGGTTGACGGCTGGTTCGCGCTGCATGCCAAGTTCGGCAAATTGCCAATGTCGGACGTGCTCGCCCCGGCCATCGGCTATGCCGAGGACGGGTTCCCGCTCACCGAATATATCGCCGCATCGTGGAGCCGGGGGCTGGCCGGATGGGAGCGGAGCCATGCCGCCGGTGGCCTCCAGGAAATTGCCAATGCCCGCGCCGTCTATCAGCCGGGCGGCAAGGCCCCGGCGGAAGGCATGATGTTCCGCAACCCGGACCTTGCCGCGACCTACCGGGCGCTGGGGGAGGGTGGGCGCGATGCCTTTTATGACGGCCCGCTGACCGAGGCGATGGACGGCTATTTCCGCCGCATCGGGGCGCCGCACCGCAGGTCCGATTTCGCCGACCAGCACGCCGAATGGGTGGAGCCGATTTCGACCAACTATCGCGGCATCGATGTGTGGGAATTGCCGCCGAACAGCCAGGGGCTGGTCGCGCTGGAAATGCTCAACATCCTCGAAAATTTCGACCTGAAGGCGATGGGGCGCAGCTCGGCTGATTTCTGGCACGTGATGCTGGAGGCAAAGAAGCTCGCTTATGAGGACCGTGCCCGCTGGATCGCCGACAGCAAAAAGGTTCCGGTCATGGGTCTGTTGTCAAAAGCCTATGCCACAAAACTGGCGCGGAAGATTGATATGCAAAAGGCGGCGGTGGTGGTCACGCCGGGCGGTCCCAACGACTGGTCAAAGGACACGATTTACCTGACGGTCGCCGACAAGGACGGGATGATGGTCAGCCTCATTCAGTCCAATTACCGGGGCATGGGGTCCGGGCTGGTGCCCGATGATGGCAAGGGCCGGACATTGGGCTTCACCTTTCAGGACCGGGGGCAGCAATTCTCCCTCGACCCGAAATCCCCCAATGCCTATGCGCCGGGGAAACGCCCGTTCCACACCATCATCCCGGCCTTCCTCACTCGGAATGGCAAGCCGCTGATGAGCTTTGGTCTGATGGGCGGCGACATGCAGCCGCAAGGCCATGTCCAGATCGTGGTCAACATGGTCGATTTCGGCATGGGCGTGCAGGCAGCGGGCGATGCGGCGCGCTTCCACCATGACGGGTCAACCGAACCCGACGCCTCCCCACCAATGGCGGATGGCGGCACGGTTGAGCTGGAAACCGGCGTGCCCTCCGCGATTGCCGACGCGCTCCGCACCCGGGGCCACAGCGTCAAATATACCACCGGCACCTTTGGCGGCTATCAAGCCATCTGGCGCGACCCCGCCACCGGCATCTACTGGGGCGCCTCCGAATTCCGCAAGGACGGCCAGGCGGGCGGGTTTTAGGGAGACGGAGCAAGGCGGGACAATCATCCGGGATTATGCTACACTCCACCCCGGAGATGTCCCATGTTCAAGCTTGCACTGCCCGTCCTGTTGCTGCTGACCGCCGCCGCTCCTGTGGCCTTTGACGCGCCAGCGTCCGGTCCGGCGCAATCCTGCCTGGCCCAGCGACAGATTGATTCGGTCAAACCCATCAATGACCGGACGGTGCTGTTCATGATGCGCGGCGGGCGGACCTTCCGGAATGAGCTGCCGGTCAGTTGCCCGGCCTGGGCGCGCGGGGATACTGGCTACACCCATGTTTCAACGCAGGACCGGCTGTGCAGCGGTGAAGTGGTGCAGCTGTTCGAGCGCGGCGGCGGCTTTCAATATGGCGGCTGCATCCTTGGTCAGTTCACCCCCATCGCCAGCGCCGCGAAATAGTCAAAGTACGTTCGCCGCCAGGGCTTTGGCGGCGGCTTTGCCGGGGTCGGATTTGGGATCGGCTTTAACCGCCGCTTCCCACCGGGCCTTGGCGGTGTCGGTATCTCCGAGCAGACCGGCGATATTCCCGGCCTCCAGCAGGGCTGCTGGGTCGGCGGGGACCAGCTTCAACGCCCGATCAACATCGCGCTGGGCATCGTCATAGCGGCCGTCCTTGCGGGCGAGCGTGGCCCGCAGCAGCCAGCCATCCGCCGCCAAAGGCGCGAGCTTCACCGCCTTGTCGAGATCGTCCTCGGCATCGCTCACTTTGCCAAGCTCAACCGCAGCCCGGGCCCGGTCGATCAGCACCTCCCCCTGCCGCCGCGTGTCCCCCGCCGACGCGGTAAGCGCAGCGTTGAAATAGTCGAGCGCCTTCTCCGCGTCCCCGCCCAGAAGCGCGGCATTGCCTGCCTGCCCCCACAAGTCGCCGGAAGCGGTGGTTTTGGCCGCCTCTGCCGCCCGCGCCGCCTGTTCAAATGCCAGCGCACCGAGCGCGAATTTGCCGCCGGTGACATAGGCGACGCCAAGGCAGTGCCGGGCCGGGACCCCGCCGCCGGCCAATCGCCATGCCGTGGCCGTCGCCACCGCCTTGTCGGGTGCGGACTTTGCTTCTGCCAGGCAGCTTTCGTAGGTCGCAGCCGCCCCGGGCGCACCCAGCAGCAGGACGAGGGGGATCAGCAGGCGTTTCACAATGTCTCCAGCACATCATCGAGCGTCCCGGTCAGCAGGGCAATATCCTGCGGCCGCGACAGCCGGTGGTCGCCGTCCTTTACCAATGTCACCTGCACGTCGGATGAACTGACCCGGTCGGCGATGTCGAGCGCGATCGGCCACGGCACGTCCGGGTCACCCTGCCCATGCAGCAGCCGCACCGGCCCGTCATAGGCAATCGGCCCGCCCAGCAGCCGGTTGGCCTGACCCGACCGCCAGAAGGCCGCTGTGGTGATATAGGGCGTGTCGGCATAGGCGGACGGCTCGGTGATCGTCTCCCCCGCCTCAAACCGCTGCCGGTCAGCCGCCGAGGTTCCCCATTCGGTGAAATCGGGCGCCGCCGCGATGCCGACCAGCGCGGCACAGCGAATGCCCAAATCGCGCGCCAGCAGCAGCGCCAGCCAGCCACCCATTGACGACCCGACCAGCAGGACAGGTCCGGGTGTCGCATGATCGATCACCGCCCGGGCATCGCGCTGCCACCGGTCCAGCGTCCCATCCTCAAACCGCCCGCCGCTCGCGCCGCAACCGGAATAATCGAGCCGCAAAAAACCCTGCCCCCGCGCCGCCGCCCAAAGGTCCAGCGCCTCCGCCTTGCTGCCGGTCATGTCGGACATATAGCCGGGCAGAAACACAATCGTCGGCGCCGCGCCGGCACGGTGCCGGTAGGCGAGGCTGTTACCGTCCGGCGATACGACTCTTTCGATCATGGGCCCGCCCCTGCTGTGCGGGATCATTGTGGCAGATATCAACCAGCGCGTCCCACTCGTCGCGCGTGAGGGCCGGCGGCGACCGGGTTCCGGCCTGACGGAAGCGGGCAGCGCGGTCACGGCTGACCGGGTGGGTCGAAAAATAGGTGAGCGGCGTGACAGCCGCGCCAAAAGCCCCCTCCTGCTTGGCGATGCGGTCAAAGAATTTCGCGGTCGGGGCCGGTGAAATGCCCGCTGTCCGCAGCATGGCAATCGCGGTGGTGTCAGCCGCGGTCTCCGCCGTGCGACTGTAGCTGAGTGACGCGAGCTGGTGGACCTGCCCGCCGACGTCGCCACCCAGCGACCCGAGCACCAAGCCGAAACCCAATTCGCGGATCATCGCCTCGGTCACGTCCTGATGTTCGACATGGGCGATTTCGTGGGCAAGAACCCCGGCAAATTCGTCGGGGCCGTCGCTTTCCGACAACAATTCCCGAAACACGACGATGTTGCCGCCCGGCAGCGTGGCGGCGTTGACGACGGAAATATTGACGACCCGGATATTGAGGCTGCGGGCCTTGGGGGACAGGCGGCTCGCCAACCGGTCCAGCGCCGCCTGACCCCCGGGGCCGTTGCAATATTTCCCGCCAAAATCCCCGACCAGTGCCTCGCCGTAGCGCTGCATCCAACTCTCCGGAATCATCGGGGCGAGAAGCTGCGGCAGCGCCCGGACGCCGAGCAGGACGGCGGCCGACACGACGATACCGGCGGCGACGGCTGGGCCGATGCCGATCCGGTCAATCCAGCGGCCATAGCGGGCGGCGGCAGGCAGACTATCGGCCAGATCCGGCGGCGGGTCCGCCGTTAGTCCAAGCCGCCAGCCCGGGCGGCCCGCATGGCCATAGATGCACTCCCCACCCCGCTCTTCGATGAAGGTCAGTTTGTCGGGCGGAACGGCTTCGGTGGTATCGTCTGCATGGACCATCTGCAGGAACCCACCCCGCACCGATAGCGAGACCTGCTGCCGCCTGGCGGTCTGTCCGTCGTACAGCCAGGCGTTGGTCATCGGCTAGATCGCGCCGATATCGAACGCATCCGCCAGCCCTTCGGCATCGCTGCGCAGCGGCGTGGTTGATTGGGCCAGCGCATCACTGTTCCACTCACCGCTGACCGCCATATGCCGAACAAAAAACGCCCAGTTGCGGTAACCAATGAAAATGAAACCAAGGCCGAGCGTGATGATCACCAACCCGATATGGCCGAAGATCAGTTTCAGCCAGTCGGCGGTGCGCGCGTTGAACGAGAATGACAGCCCACCCAGCGACATCTCGCCGACGACCTTCCGGTAAAAGGCGGCGAAATAGGGCAGGATCAGTGCTGGTAACAGAAGGTAGAAAAGCCCCACTAGGAAGATGAGTATGCCAAAACTCGCTTTCATCGTGTCGGCCTGCGAAGGCTTGAAGCCGAGAGTGGCCGCGATACCCGCCACAATTCCGACACCTGTGATCATTGAGAAAAGAAGGAACGGCGTTACGTAAATTGCAATCCACCGCGCCATAATGCCACCAACATGGTCATTGCCGCTGGCCTCGAACGACGCGGACCCGAAGCTCATCTTGCTCCAACGTTCTCGCCACAGGCTGACCATGTTCCAGGGAACCATCAGACCAAGCGTTAACATGTTGACCAGGCCCCGGGCGATATAGCTCCGGGCAAAGGTCCAGCCGGCATCGTCGCTGCCGCCGCGAATGCCGCGCCAATAGGTGCGGCTCAATCGGTAGCGCAGCGCCCGGAAACTGGCGAGACCCGTCATGTAGAAGATACCGAGGGCGGCGATGGCAAAGCCAACACCGGCCAGCCACGGCTCGCCCCTGAGCACCAGTGCCTGCACCCCAAATTGCAGAAACAGGATCAGCGGCAGGAACACCGCCAGGGCAACCAGGAAGCCCACGAACATTTCCTTGCCCGTTCCGGCCCATTCCAGCCGTTCGTCCAGGAATTCGGTCTGGCTCCACAGATATTTCCGTTCCCGCGCCGTCGCCCAGAACCGGTAAAAGCCGAGCGTGACGAGGGTCAGCAGCAGATTGGTGGCCGCAATTGGCAGGAACTCCCGCCACGTCCCATGAAAGGCAAACCCGTCCCCTTGGGGAGCCTCGGTCTCAACCACGTCCATCAGCGAATTCCCCCATCATGCCCGCAAGGGCAATGCTATCCACATGACGCTACGCACGCAAATGACCGGCCCTGGAGCCGCAAGACCCAGCTCCCGAACAGCAGCACCGCAAACAGGGTTAGGCCGGTTATCAACAGTAAATAGCTTGGCGAGAGCGCAGCCCGCCGCACTTGCGGGAGCCAGGCGGCCGGGATGTCGCTCAGGCTGATCTGCCAGCCCGGCCGGTCGGTCCGCTCCAGCTGCCACAGATTGTTGACCCGCGACCGGCGCAGGAATTCGACCGCCACGGCATCGCGGTTCACCCTCGTCTCGACAATCAGATAGGCGGATTCAAGGCTGAGCCCGACCGGCATGTCCGGCTGGCCACCGACCTGCAATGTGCCGGTCACGGCTGCTGTCCGCGCGCTGGTTTGCATCCCCGTCCCCCAAAATCGTCCGGAGGATAGGAGGCAGGCATTTTCCGCGATACCCGGCCAACTGGCCGGGTTGCTTGCTTGACACCCTTGTGCTCGGCCATAGGGTGCGCGCCGCAATGCAATAGCAGGAATCTCCCGTGCCCGACATGATCCGCCTGACACTCCCCGATGGTTCGACGCGCGACATGCCGCGCGGCACCACTGGCGGCGATGTGGCGCGCAGCATCGGACCCGGGCTGGCGAAGGCCGCGCTTGCCGCCCGGGTGGACGGGGAGATCGTCGATCTGGAACGCGCGATCGACCGGGATGCCGCGCTGGCGCTGATCACCGCAAAGGACGAGGCCGCAGCGCTGGAGTTGGCGCGGCACGACTTTGCCCATGTGCTGGCGGAGGCGGTGCAGGCGCTGTTTCCGGGAACGCAGATCACCTTTGGTCCGGCCACCGATGACGGGTTCTACTATGACTTCGCCCCCGTTGACCGGCAATTTACCGAGGATGACCTGCCGGCCATCGAAGCGAAGATGCGGGAGGTCATTGCCCGCAACGAGCCGCTGGTGCGGGAGGAATGGACCCGCGACCGGTTGATCGGTCATTTCCGCGCACATGGAGAAGGCTTCAAGGCCGAATGGGCTGCCGAACTGCCGGAAGGGGAGGCGCTGACCATCTACCGGGCCGGCGACTGGCTCGACATGTGCCGGGGCCCGCATCTGCCCTCAACCGGCAGGCTCGACCCGCAGGCCTTCAAACTAACGCGGGTGTCGGGGGCCTATTGGCGCGGCGACCAATCGAACGCCATGCTCAGCCGCATCTACGGCACCGGCTGGCTCAACAAAAAGCAGCTTGATGCACATCTGGTCCGGCTGGAAGAGGCAGCGAAGCGCGACCACCGCAAACTGGGGCAAGAGATGGACCTGTTCCACCTGCAGCAGGAAGCGCATGGCAGCGTGTTCTGGCACCCCAAGGGCTATGTCATCTATCGTCAGCTTGAGGATTATATGCGCCGCGCCATCCACGGTGCAGGCTATCACGAAATCAAGACGCCCCAGGTGATGGACGCCCGCCAATGGGAGCGATCTGGCCACTGGGACAAATATCGCGAGAACATGTTCGTCATCCCCGACGAGGTTCCGAGTGCCGAAGACGACACGCCACTCGTCACCGGCAAAGGTGACTGGATGGCGCTGAAACCGATGAACTGCCCTGCGCATGTCCTGGTGTTCCGGCAAGGCATCAAAAGCTATCGCGACCTGCCGCTCCGATTGTATGAAAACGGCTGCTGCCACCGGAATGAGGCCCATGGGGCGCTCCACGGCATCATGAGGGTGCGGCAATTCACACAAGACGACGCCCACATCTTTTGCCGGGAAGATCAAGTCGTTGACGAGGTACAGGCGTTCTGCCGCCTCGCCGACCGCATCTACAAGGACTTCGGGTTCAAGTACGCGATCAAGCTCGCCCTGCGCCCTGACAAACGTTTTGGGTCCGAGGCGGATTGGGACAAGGCCGAGGACGAGTTGCGCAATGCCGTTGTAAAGGCAGGGCTTGCGACGCCCGAATATGGCTGGGAAGAACTGCCGGGGGAAGGCGCGTTCTATGCACCAAAGCTCGAGTGGCACTTGACCGATGCCATTGGCAGAACCTGGCAGGTCGGCACAATCCAGTCAGACCGCGTGCTGCCGGAGCGTCTGGATGCCAGTTATGTCGGCGAAGACGGTGCCAAACACCGACCGGTCATGCTGCACCGGGCAATCTTTGGTGCCTATGAACGGTTCATCGGTATCCTGATCGAAGAATATGCCGGACGGTTCCCGTTGTGGCTGGCACCGGTGCAGGCGGTCGTTGCGACGATTGTGTCGGAAGCCGATGATTATGCCGCAGAGGTTGTCGCGGCTCTGGCCGCCGCTGGCCTCCGGGTCGAGGCCGATACCCGCAACGAGAAGATCAACTACAAGGTGCGCGAGCACAGCCTTGCCAAGGTCCCCGCCCTGCTGGTCGTCGGCAAGCGGGAGGCGGACGAAAAAACCGTGGCGGTGCGCCGTCTCGGCAGCGAGGGGCAGCAGGTCTTGGCGCTCGCCGATCTGGTCGCTCAGTTGAAGGCCGAAGCCACACCGCCGGACCTCGCGGCATAGCTTTCGCGCAACAACCGCCGAGATTCGTAACGCCCGCCTTTCGCGGCGGCGCAATCCGCATTACATAGCGCCCGACAGCAACGGGCCCACAACAGGAGTTTCGACCATACCACCACCCTTTACGCGCCGCGGCATGGCGCCGCCGCCGCCGCTTTCCGGACCGCGCTTCAACGAGCACATCACCGTGCCCAAGGTGCGAGTCATCGACCAGGATGGCGAGAATCTCGGCGTCCTCTACACCCGGGAAGCGATTGAGCAGGCAGCCGAGGTCGGGCTCGACCTTGTCGAAGTGTCACCGAACGCCGATCCGCCGGTGTGCAAATTCCTCGATGTCGGCAAGTTCAAATACGAGGCCCAGAAAAAGGCCGCCGTCGCCCGGAAATCGCAGAAGACGCAGGAGATCAAAGAGATCAAAATGCGTCCCAACATCGATGATCATGATTATCAGACCAAGATGAAGGCGATGCACCGCTTCATCGATGAAGGCGACAAGGTAAAAGTGACCCTGCGCTTCCGCGGCCGCGAAATCTCCCAGGGTCAGCTCGGCATGGTGCTGATGCAGCGCGTCCAGGCCGACATGGCCGATAGCGCCAAGGTCGAACATTATCCCCGCATGGAAGGCCGTCAGATGCTGATGGTCATCGCGCCAAAGGGATAGGGACAACCCCTCTCCCCGCTCGCTATGGCGAGCGGGGAGAGGGGACTATACGGCCACCCCCGCCCGCGGATAATCCGAATAGCCGTGGGGCCCTTGCGAATACCAGGTCCGCACATTTCCTTCTGCCAGCGGGCTGTTCGCCTTCAGTCGCTCGACCAGATCGGGGTTGGAGATGAACGGCCGCCCGAAGGAAATGCCGTCGGCCCGGCCTTCCGCCACAGCCTCAATCGCATCCCCGCGCGTGTAATCGCTGTTCAGGATCAGCGGGCCGGAGAACACCTTGCGGATGTCCGGCGACACCGGCGGCACGTCGGTTGAGCCAAAGGTACCGTTGGCGCGTGGCTCCCTGAGTTCCAGAAAGCCAATCCCGCGGGCCTCCAGCATCCGGGCGGCGGCGGTGAACAGTGGCACCGGATCGCTGTCGTCGCAGCCCTGGCTATCACCATTGGGGGACAGGCGGATGGAGGTCCGCGCCGCACCAACTTCGGCGATCACGGCGTCAACCACCTCAGTCGCAAACCTGATGCGGTTTTCGATGGAGCCGCCATAGCTGTCGGTGCGGAAATTGGTGTTGTTGCGCAGGAATTGGTCGACCAGATAGCCGTTGGCACCGTGGACCTGCACGCCGTCAAACCCGGCGGCAATCGCATTGCGCGCGGCCCTGGCATAATCGGCCACCGTCGCCTTGATTTCGTCGAGCGTCAGCGGGCGGGGATCAACATAGTCGATGCGTTTGCCTTCGCTTAAAGGAGTCCGGATACCGCCCGGCGCGCGCCGGTCCGACGAAGATACCGGCTGCCCGCCGCCGAAAAAGTCCGGATGAACGATGCGGCCCATGTGCCAAAGCTGCAGGACGATCCGGCCACCGTCGGCATGCACCGCCTCGGTCACCGGCTTCCACGCCTCGGTCTGGGCGGCATTCCAGATGCCCGGTGCATCGACCCAGCCAAGCCCGATCCGGCTGATGCCCGTCGCCTCAGTGATGATCAGCCCGGCCGACGCCCGCTGCCGGTAATAATCGATCATCACTGGCTGCGGCACCCCGTCACCATTGGCCCGGCCCCGGGTCAGCGGCGCCATGACAACGCGGTTCGGGGCGCGGATGGCACCAAGGTCGATGGGATCAAACAGACCGGGCATGAAGCTTTCCTGCAGATGGGCCGAAATCCGGCCAGGGTGGGTGGACGCGTACTGCCCTGCCTGCCACAGGATGCCCGCCATGCGCGACCGGCATTTTCTTGAGGGTGGCTTTGTCCGCCGCTTTGCATTTCCGCTGTTCCTGACCGGATCGGCGATCCTGTCGGCGGGGCCGCTGCTGGTGCGTCTGGCCGATGTCGGGGCGGTTCAGTCGGCATTCTGGCGGCTGGCGCTGGCGCTGCCACCCTTGTTCCTGATCGCGCGGGCAATGCGTCCGGCCGGGCCCTCAACGGCGCAGCGGGGCGACTGGCTGTGGCTGGCGGCGGCGGGGTTCTTCTTTGCCGCCGATCTGGCGCTCTGGCATTTGGGGATTGAACGGACCACCCTCGCCAATTCCTCGCTGTTGGCCAATGCCACCAGCTTCATCTATCCGATATGGGGCTTTGCCGTGGCGCGGACCCTGCCCAGCCGCCGGGCGGCATCGGCGCTGATGCTGGCGGTCGCCGGGATTGGCTTGCTGATGGGCATGTCAGCGCAGCTGTCGTCGCGCCATCTGACCGGCGATCTTCTGTGTCTTGCCGCAGCGCTGCTCTACACCGGCTATCTGATCATCATGGACCGGGTCCGCCCGCGCATCCCGGCCTTTTCGGCACTGGCCATGTCCACGCTGTTTTCAGCGGTGATGATGCTGCCGTTCGCCCTGCTGATGACCGGCGCATTCTGGCCGCAGGACTGGACACCGCTGCTGTGGCTGGCGCTTGGCAGCCAGGTGGTCGGGCAGGGCCTGATCATCGTCGCGCTGCCGCACCTGTCGCCGCTGGCCAGCGGGCTTGGCCTGCTGATCCAGCCGGTGCTGTCGGCGACATGGGGTATATTGTGGTTCAACGAGCGGATCGGGCCGCCGGAAGCGGTTGGCGTTGCGGCAATCCTCGCGGCGCTGGTGCTGGTCCGCCTGCCGGAACAGGCGGCCAAGCGCTAGGCATGCGCTGCTATTCCGCCGCCATCGCCAATGCCGGGGCTTGCTGCGGCCCACGCACCAAAATCCCCGGCGTCGCGCCTGTGAACGCCCCGTCGCGGAACGTCACTTCTCCGGCCTTGATCGTCGCGACATAACCGTCGGCCTTTTGCAGCAACCGCCGCCCACCGGCTGGCAGGTCAAAAGCCAGCCACGGCTTGCCAAGTTTCAGGGCATCCAGTTCGATGATGTTCAGGTCGGCGAGATACCCCGGCTGCAGCACCCCCCGGTCATTCAGGCCGTACAGGCGCGCGGTGTCCGAACATTGCCGCTTCACCGCATGTTCCAGGCTGATCCGGCCATGGCTGCGGTCCCGGACCCAATGTTGCAGCATGAAGGTCGGGGAGGCGGCATCGCAGATAGTGCCGCAATGCGCGCCGCCATCCGACAGCGAATTGACGCAATCCTCCGAATTCTGGAGCGCCTCAAGGAAATTCAGATTGCCATCGGCATAGTTCAGCAGCGGGAAATAGATGAAGCCGGTCCCGTCGTCCTGCATCAGCAGATCATAGGTATAATCCTCCGGGGACACTCCAGCCGCCGTGGCACGGGCCATGATGGTTTCCGCCTGGGTCGGTTCATAGTTAAACTCCGGCCCCATTTCATAATGCAGGAACCAGCCCTGGGTGACCGCATAGAGCAGCTGGATGAGGTCGGTTTCGGGGTAGACGGAGTCCTCCGAAATCATCCGGGCGCGGAAGGCCGGATCGGACAATTTGGCATATTGCTCCGCCCACGGCAGCGTCTCAATCTCCGCCCAGGCCGGTTTCAGGCGGAACGGGTGGACAGTGCCGCGCCAGGCCATGACGATGCCGTTCCCGCGCAGCGCAATCTGCGCCACGATATTGGCCCCCTTGGCATTTTCGGCCCGCATGGTTTCAATCTGCTCATCGAGCGGCAGTTCCTTGGCGATGGATTGCAGCGCGGCAAAGGTCACCGGCAGGCCGGTTTCGCGGCTGAGGTCGCCCATCCACTGAAATTCATTCCACTCGCGCTTCAGGTCGGATGCCATTTCAAACACCCCGTGGCCGACGCGGCCCATTGCCCGTCCGATGCCGAGCAATTCATCCTGGGTCGCGGTGGTGCCCGGGACCAGCACGCCGTCGACCGACCGGTGCAGCACCGTGCGCGACGTCGAAAAACCGAGCGCACCGGCCCGGAGGCCGTCTTCCACAATCTTTGACATTTGCGCGATGTCGGTTTCGGTCGGCGCTTCGTTATTGGCACCGCGGTCCCCCATCACATAGGCGCGCACCGCGCCGTGCGGGACATGGGTGCCAACATCGACCGCCCGGGGCATCCGCTCCAGCGCATCCAGATATTCCGGGAAAGTTTCCCAATCCCACTTCATGCCCTCGGCCAGCGCGGTACCGGGAATATCCTCCACCCCTTCCATCAGGCCGATCAGCCAATTGTGCCGGTCGGGCTTGGCGGGCGCAAAGCCGACGCCGCAATTGCCCATCACCACCGTGGTGACCCCGTGCCAGCTTGACGGGGCCATTTCGGCATCCCAGGTCGCCTGCCCGTCATAATGGGTGTGGATGTCGACAAAACCCGGCGTCACGATCTTGCCGCTGGCGTCGATCTCCTCCCGCCCCGGCCCCGCCTTCGGGCCAACCGAGCTGATCCGCCCGCCGTCAATCGCCACATCCCCGGTAAACCGCGCGCGTCCGGTGCCATCGACGATCGTGCCGCCGCGAATAACCATGTCATGCATGACGAACCCTCCCTCATTGGGTATTTGCTGCACCCTCCCCCGTCGTGGCAGGATGGGTCAAGCTGGCGATATGACAAGCCTATTGGGGGAGACGGGCATGAAACGCGCGATACTGATCGGACTGTTGCTTGCAACTGCCGTGCCGCTGTCGGCCAAGACCATCAACGTGGCGGTCGGCCCCGACATGCGGGAGGCGATCCAGACCGCACTGCTCGATGCAAAATCCGGCGATGTGGTTGCCCTGCCGGCAGGCAAGTTTTCCATCTCCAACAGCATTTCGCTCGATGTGAACGGTGTCACAGTGCGCGGCGAAGGGCCGGACAAAACCATCCTGTCCTTCAAAGGCCAGACCCAGGGTGGGGAGGGGTTGCTGGTCACCTCCAGCCGGGTGCTGCTGAGCGGGTTCGCGGTGGAGGACACCGGCGGCGACGGCATCAAGGCCAAGGGTTCCGACCGCATCACCTTCCACAATCTCCGGGTGGAATGGACCGGCGGCATGAAGTCCACGAACGGCGCGTACGGCGTTTATCCGGTCACCTCCACCAATGTCCTCATCGACAATGTCACCGTCCGCTACTGCTCGGACGCCGGGATTTATGTCGGCCAGTCGAAGAATATCATCGTCCGCAACAGCTTCGTGGAGTTCAACGTCGCCGGGATCGAGATTGAAAATTCGATGAATGCCGACGTCCATGACAATGTTGCGCAGCGCAACACCGGTGGCATCCTGATTTTCGATCTGCCGGACCTGCCGCAGCAGGGCGGGCACAGCGCCCGTATTTTCCGCAACAAGCTCATCGACAATGACACGCCGAATTTCGCGCCAAAGGGTGCGATTGTCGAAAGCGTGCCAAAGGGCCTTGGCGTCATGGTCATGGCCAACCGCAACGTCCATATCTTTGACAATGATTTCAACAATAACGGTACCGCGTCGGTGATGGTCGTCGCCTATCCGCGCAAGATTGATGACGAGCGCTACAACCCGCTGCCGCGCGATGTGTTTGTCGGGGCCAACCGCTTCGGCAAGGGCGGATGGGCCCCGGATTTCCCGGGCGGCAAGGAACTGGCCGCAGCCGTTGGAGGCAGCCTGCCGCCGGTCGTCTGGGACGGGGCCGAGAAATGGGACGTCAAGGGCCAAATCAAGGGGGAGCCGGTCCGCATCGGCTTCATCGGCGGCAAATTGCTGAGCTTTGGCCTGCCGGTCGCGCCGACCGATCCGTCAAAGGCCAATCCGGCGATGATCGACGTTCGCACCACGCCGGTCGACACCCCGCCCGCCGTTGTCCTGCCCGCTGACCAGCCCGGACCCGCATGACGAAGCTCTGGCGCGGCGGACTGGCGCTGGCGGCCTTGCTGCTGCTGTCGGCGGCTCCGCTGCCGGTCGCAGCCGACCTGCTGCTGGCCGATGCACCTGCGCCAAAGCTGTCGGACTACCGCCTGTTCCGGGATGCTGCGGCCCGACAGCCCAATGGCCGGGTGCTCGCCTATGCGCTGAATACTCCGCTCTTCTCCGACTATGCCGACAAGCACCGGTATCTGTTTGTGCCCACCGGCCAGTCGGCCAGCTACCGTACGGACGGCGTCATGGACTTTCCGGTCGGCACCGCGCTCGTCAAAACCTTCGCGACGCCCGACCGCTTCATCGAGACGCGGCTGTTGATCCGCAAGGCGTCCGGCTGGGTCGCCCAGCCCTATGTCTGGAACGCCGACGGGACCGAGGCGGTGTTGAAACGGGCCGGAACCTCGGTGCCGGTCACCATGCCAACCCCGACGGGGCCCAAATCGATCAACTGGGCGGTGCCCAACGTCAACCAGTGCAAGGGCTGCCACGCGGTCGGGCATGACATGGTCCCGATCGGCCCAACCGCCTGGAACTTGGGGCCAGCCCGGCTGCGCGAATGGGCCAAACGCGGCGTGCTCTCCGGCGTCCCCCGTGTATTGCCCAATGTCCCGCGCTGGGACGATGCCAGTGCGCCGGTTGCAATCCGGGCCAAGGCCTATCTCGCGGTCAATTGCGCCCACTGCCACAGCGCGAGCGGTCCTGCCTCCAATTCCGGGCTATTCCTCGACTTCGGGCAGTCCAACCCGGTCGCCACCGGCATCGGCAAACGCCCGGTGGCCGCCGGACGGGGCAGCGGGGACCGGGACTTTGCCATCCTGCCGGGTCACCCCGACCGGTCAATCCTTGCCTACCGGATGGAATCAACCGAACCCGGCGTGCTGATGCCGGAACTGGGCCGGACGCTCGCCCATGCCGAAGGGGTGTCCTTGGTCCGCGCCTATATCGCCGGGTTGCCCCCGCAATAGCCTTGCCGCCCCGCCGCTGCGGCCCTAGGTTGTCGTCATGCCGAACCGCATCGACCTTGAAGCCCTGTGCCACGAAAAGGGGCTGCGGATTACCGATCAGCGGCGGGTGATTGCCCGCGTCCTGTCCGATTCGGCTGACCATCCCGATGTGGAGGAGCTGCACCGCCGCGCCGCCGCCATCGACCCGCGCATTTCGATCGCCACGGTCTACCGCACCGTCCGCCTGTTCGAGGAATCGGGTATTTTGGAACGGCATGACTTCAGGGATGGGCGGTCTCGTTACGAGACGGTACCGGAGGAACATCATGATCATCTGATCGATCTCGACTCCGGCAAAGTCATCGAATTTCATGATCCTGAACTTGAGGCCCTGCAGGAACGGATTGCCGCCCGGCTCGGCTTCCGGCTGGTCGATCACCGGATGGAACTTTATGCGGTTCCGCTGACCGCCGACCGCCCGCACTGATGCTGGAGGCTCCCGGGTCGGAGCATCACCAGAAACACGGCACGGCGAAGGCCGTCGCCGGGATCGCGGCCACCACCGGCCTGCTCGTGCCTGTCCATCTGGTTGCCCTGCTGCTCGCTCCCAAGGGCCTGCCTTATGTCCCCAAAATCATCCACAAATGGCTGGTGGCCTCGCTCGGCATCAAGGTCCGGCTGCACGGCAAGCGCGCCCGCCGCAAAGGCGTGCTGTATGTCGCAAACCACCTGTCCTGGACCGACATTCCGGTGATCGGTTCCCGGGTGACCGGCTATTTCGTCGCCAAATCGGAAGTTGAAAGCATGGCGCTGGTCGGCTGGCTCGCCGATTTGCAGCGCACCATCTATGTCGAACGCGACCGGCGGCACCGCAGCGACAGCCAGGCCGACGAAATCGCCGAGCGGCTGGCCGCAGGCGGCAATGTCATCCTGTTCCCCGAAGGCACGACCACTGCCAACGGCTATGATGTCCTGCCGTTCAAATCGGCGCTGTTTGCCTCGGTGGAGGCCATGCCCGACGTACTGGTCCAGCCGGTGACCATCGCCTACACAAGGATCAACGGCCTGCCGGTCACTCACCAGCAAATCCACGATGTCGCCTGGATCGGCGACGCCGAAATCGGCGAACATGCCGCCGACTTCACCCGCCTCGGCCAGGTCCGCGCCGAAATCCTGATGCACGAAGCCGTCTCCCCCGCCGACTTCCCGAACCGAAAGGCGCTCGCCCGCCATTGTCAGCAGGCCGTGGCGGATGGATACGCCAAGCTGATGCGGGCGTAGCGGGGAAGGCGTCGCAGGATAATTGCGCAACCAATCCGCCTATCTCCGGTGAATGGCTGTCATTCCCAATGATGGTAACGGCGTTGCTAGCCAGATTTCACCCGCATGAAGTTAGAGCGTCTTTCGACCAATCCGGGTCACCGTGATTGTGTCAGGATGCCTGCTGGCAAGGCGCGGTACGCGGCAGGGGCTTGGTGGCCCCTGCAAGGGGCGCAACGCTGTCCAGCGGGCGTCCTGACGCAACCGCACGTGCGGCGGGCCAAATCCGGCCCATTGCGGCGTTGCTCGTTGGTCACGATGCCAGTGCATCGCTCCCGCCTCACGCCTTGCACTGAACCAAATTTGACTCCGTCACGGTGACACGGATTGGTCGAAAGACGCTCTAGGAGAAAATCTCCGCGAAGAAATCGACCATGGCCCGCCAGGAGCGTTTGTCGGCGTTTGCGTCATATTTGATGCCGCGATCCGGGGCGTTCGCGCCCTTGGCGGTGAAGGCGTGCAGCGCATGACCATAGGCGTGTAACTGCCAATCCGCCCCGGCGTCGGTCAGTTCCCGGGCGACGCCCACGACGTCGTCGGGCTTAGCCATCGGGTCGTCCCAGCCGTGCAGGATCATCACCTTGGTTGAAATCGGTGGCTGCGCCCCAAGTCCGGGCGGTGCAAAAATGCCGTGGATGCTGACCGCGCCTTTGACGTCCGTCGTTCCGCTGCGGGCAATGTCGAGCGCGCAGAGTCCGCCAAAACAATAGCCGGTGATGGCGATCCGCGAGGCGTCAACCAGCGGGTGCGCCTTGGCCATTGCCACTGCGGCCAGCAAACGCTGCCGCAGCGCTGCCCGGTCCTGCAGGAAGGGCATCATCAGCGGGCTGTTGTCGCCATCTTCAGTGCCGCGCACGCCCTTGCCGTACACGTCAATCGCAATGCCGACATAGCCGAGGTCAGCCATCGCGCGGGCGGTGTTGCGTTCATGCTCGGTCTGACCGGCCCATTGGTGGGCAACAAGGACACAGGGTCGCTTGGCTGTGCCGCTGCCGTGCGCCACGAACGCCTCGCAGGCGGTTTCGCCGTCGAAATAGTCGAGCATTGCCTCTGTCATCATCTTTTCCCCAAATCCTTCAGCCGGACATCAATCGATTCGGCATGCGCGTGCAGACCCTCCGCCCTCGCCAGCGCAATTGCCGATGGTCCGACGGCGGTCAAGCCAGCGACGGAGCAGCCGAGAAAGGTCGTGCGTTTCATGAAATCCGCGACCGACAGGCCGGAAGCAAAGCGGGCGCGGCGACCGGTTGGCAGAACATGATTGGGACCGCCGATATAGTCGCCAATCGCCTCCGGTGTGTGGCGGCCAAGAAACACCGACCCGGCGTGGCGCACCTGTTTGAACAGCGATTCGGGATCGGCCGTCGCAATCTCCAGATGTTCGGGTGCCAGCGCGTTGGCGAGCGCTGCGGCCTCCTCCAGCGACCCGACGACAATCACCGCCCCGAACCGGTCCCAGCTGGCCCGCGCCACCGCTGCTGTCGGCAGGCGCGCGAGCAAGGCGTCTACGTCCGCACAGACGGCGTCGGCAAAGGCCGCATCATCGGTGATCAGGATCGATTGGGCGACCGGGTCATGTTCGGCCTGGCTCATCAGGTCGGCGGCGATCCAGGCCGGATCGTTGGCAGCATCGGCGATGACCAGAATTTCGGACGGCCCCGCAACCATATCTATGCCGACCCGGCCATAGAGCTGACGCTTGGCCTCCGCGACATAGGCGTTGCCGGGTCCGACGATCTTGTCGACCGGGGCAATCGACTCGGTGCCAAATGCCAGTGCCGCCACCGCCTGTGCGCCGCCGATCCGGTAGACGGTATCAACGCCCGCCAGACGCGCCGCCGCCAGCACCAGCGGGTTCAACCGGCCATCGGGCGTCGGTGTCACCATCACCAGCCGCCGTACTCCGGCAACCTTGGCCGGAATCGCGTTCATCAGTACCGACGACGGATAGCTGGCCAAACCGCCCGGCACATAAAGCCCCGCCGCATCAACCGCCGACCAGCGCCAGCCGGCCCGGATGCCATCAGCATCGGTCGCATCCCGGTCAACCGGGCGCTGCAAGTGGTGGAATGCCTGGATGCGGGTTGCCGCGAGCTGCAACGCGGCCATCAGGTCGGGCGCGATTCCGGCACAGGCCGCATCAATCTCTGCGGCGCTGACCGCAATCGTCTCCGGTGACAGCGCGATGCGATCAAAGCGTTCGGTGAGTTCGAACACCGCCGCATCGCCGCGCTTTGCGACGTCGGCGATGATCGTCGAAACGGCGGCGGCGACATCCTCGTCACTGTCGCGGCGATCCTCGACCAGTCGGGCAAAGGCAGCCGGAAAGCCGGGCGCCTGCGACTCAAGCCGGATCGGCACTGGCGGCCTCCCGAAACCGCTCGATCCATGGACCGATTTCGGCTGCGCGGGTCTTGAACGCGGCGCGGTTGACGATCAGCCGCGACGTAACCTGCGCAATCTCTTCGACCTCGACCAGACCATTCTCGGCGAGGGTCCGACCTGACGAGACCAGATCGACGATTCGGCTGCTGAGGCCGAGCGCCGGGGCCAATTCCATCGCGCCATTCAATTTGACGCATTCTGCCTGAACACCGCGTGCCGCGAAATGCTTGCGGGCGACATTGGGATATTTGGTGGCGACGCGGATATGGCTCCAGGCGCGTGGATCGTCATTCGCGGCCTGTTCCGCGGGTTCGGCGACCGACAGCCGGCACTTGCCAATCTTGAGGTCAACGGGCGCGTAGATTTCGGAAAAATCGAACTCCATCAGCACGTCATTGCCGGCGATGCCCATCTGCGCCGCCCCAAAGGCCACGAAGGTCGCAACGTCAAAAGCCCGCACCCGGATGAGCGACAGACCGACCACGTTGGTGCTGAACATCAGCGCCCGGGAGTCTTCGTCGGCGAAGGCTGGTTCCGGCACGATCCCGGCGGCATGCAGCAGCGGCAACGCTTCGCCGAGAATGCGTCCCTTGGGTAGTGCAATGATCAGTTGGCCGTTCACGCGGGCAGCGTGTAGACAGAAGGCGTGGGCGCGGCAACCGCAGCGTCTGCGTGACATGAAGGCGAATGCCGATGTTCGGAATGATGCTGAAGGCGCAAGCCGATGCGATGGAGCTGTGGCGGCGGTCGGTGGAGACGGTCGCAACCTCGGGCTATGTCATCCAGAAACGGGTGGCGATGATGGGCAATCCCGCCACCGCTGACATCAGCGAACTGGGCCGGATGGTCCCGGAAAAACTGGCGGCGTTCGGGTTGGCAAATCTGGCGATGACCCGGGCCTTGCTGAGCGGCGAAGGCATGGCCGCCGGGATGTCCGCCGGATTGAAGCCCATTCACGCCAGCGTCGCCGCCAACGCCAAACGGCTGCGCAAGGCCCGGTGAACGAGGCTGCCGTCCGATCGGCATTCAAGCAGCAGGCGCGCTGGAACGAACGGCTGGGATCTCCTTTTATGGCGTCGCTGTGCGATGGCCTTGCCGACGCGCTGAATCGAAACAGCCGGACGGGGCGGCGGCTGCTCGACTGGCCGGGCGATCCCAATGCCGCCGCTGTTCAGATGCGCATGACCGGTGGGCTGAACGCCTTGGTGCGGCGCGGGGCAGTGCCCGATCTGGCAAATTTCTATCCCCCCAATCCAACGCCCGGTTCAGCCACCCTGGCCGACGCGGCGCTCGCCGTGATCGCGGAGCATGACGAATTCCTGCACGATTGGCTCGATTCGCCGCCACAGACCAATGAGGTCATGCGGTCGGCGGTGCTGATGCCCGGCATGCTGGTGATCGCGGCGGAAACCGGACTGCCACTGGCCTTGCGTGAACTTGGGGCGAGCGGCGGGCTAAATTTGCGGCTCGACCATTATGCCTATCGGCTGGGCGGCCTCGCTATCGATCCGCCCGGCGCGCCAGTCATGATCGAACCGCGCTGGGAGGGCGATCCGCCACCTGCCGCCACGGTGCGTGTCGCCGACCGGCGCGGCGTTGATATCCAGCCGCTCGATGTGCGCGACGCCGCGACGCGCGAACGGCTGCTCGCCTACGTCTGGCCCGATCAGCTTGAGCGCGTCGCGCGGCTATCGGCAGCGTTGGATGCAGCGGTCACTGATCCTCCGCCGATTGACCGGGGAGACGCTGCCGAATGGGCGGAGACCCATGCCAACCCAGCCGATGGCGTGGCGACGGTCGTATTCCATTCAATTGCCCACCAATATTTTCCCCAATCCACCAAGGACCGGCTCGCAGCTCATATGGAGCGGGCAGGAGTCGCCGCGACACGCGCCGCGCCGCTCGCCTGGCTGCGCTTCGAACTTGATGACGCCGTGGTGCTCGGTCCGCCGCCAACCCTTCGGATGCGCCTGTGGCCGGGTGGCGAGGACCGGCTGCTCGCGCACGTCCATCCGCATGGGGCCAACGTACGCTGGGTCGGATCGTAGGTTGGATGTCCGCTTCCGACTCCATTGCGGCCATTGGGACTATGTGTGAGGTTCGTCTTATGAATGACGCGGACCGCTTTGTCGGGCCTCTGAGCACCGGTTTCATCATGTCCTGCGCGGCGTGGTCTGTGCCCCAAGGATTCGTGGGCCGCTACGTAGGGTTTTTTCCAGAATCGGTGCAATCCTTGCTGTCGTTTGCAATCGTCGCTGCGCTCGCTGGCTGGGCAGTCTTCGTCGGCGTAGATGCCATCAGGACGAGGCTAATCCCATGGCGCGCGATTGTATTGGCTGTCGGTTCATTCGTGGTGGCAGAGCTTGTTTGGCGGCTGTTTATCGGCCCACTACCGGGCGGCGACTTTAAGTTGGCATGGGTGCTGATGCTGTTTGCACAGCCAATCGTGGCAGGCTTAGGGGTTATCGTGCTAGCGCGCGGCTGGCTGACGCTCAGGCGAAAGCAAGCGGACCAGAGCTAACGGCAGCTATCCACCCACAAGCAGACATTCAAACTGAGACACTCCGCTGTGCCGGCTGAGGTTGCGCATCGTGCGGGCTTGCCGCACAGCGCGGGGGCTATGACCTCGCTCATCCTCGCCTCCTCCTCGCCGCGCCGGTTGGCGCTGCTCGCCCAGATCGGTGTGGTGCCGTCGCTGGTAACGTCCCCCGACATCGACGAATCGCCGCTTAAGGGGGAACTGCCGCGGGTCTATGCGCTGCGGCTGGCCGAGGCGAAGGCGCGGGCGGTGGCGCGGCGCGACGGGGAGGTGGTGCTGGCGGGCGATACGACCGTGGCCGTTGGTCGCCGGATATTACCGCCAGCCGAGACTGCGGCGGTGCAGCGCGAATTGCTGGCGCTGCTGTCCGGGCGGCGTCAGCAGGTGATTTCCGCCGTTGCCGTGGTCGATGGCGGCGGCAAGCTGCGGTCCCGCCTGTCAATTTCGACGCTGACCTTCAAACGGCTGACCGCCGCGGAAATTGACGCCTATGTCGCCTGCGGGGAGGGTCTGGGCAAAGCCGGGGGCTACGCCATACAGGGGCGGGCAGCGGCCTTCATCCGCGCGCTTTCGGGCAGTTATTCCGGCGTTGTTGGTTTGCCACTGTTTGAAACCGCGGCACTGCTGCGGGCGAGCGGGGTCGATGTCGCGTGAGCTGATCTTCGAACGCGGCATCGGCGAGATGCGGGCGGCGCTGATCGAGGATGGACGCATTGTCGAACTGCATCTGGAACGGGGCAACGGTTTGCGGGCCGGGTCGGTGTGCAAGGCGCGGCTGACCCGCATATTGGTCCCCGGACACCGGGGCATCGTCGCTATCGGTACCGAGGAAGCGTTGATCGAGCCGTTGCCGCGCGGCCTGACGGAGGGTGCGACTTTGTTTGTCGAAGTGGTTCGGGAGGCCATTCCGGAAGCCGGGCGACCGCGCCTGCCCAAGGTTGTTGCCAGCGCTGCAACGGCGGAGGGTGCGGCCCCGTTGCTGGTCGAACGGCTGGGACCGGGTCGGGAACTCCATCCGCACCAACCTGATTCGCTCGAATCGGCGGGCTGGTCCGATGTGCTGGAGGAGGCCAGGTCGGGTGTCATTGGCTTTGAGGGCGGCACGCTGGCGGTGGCGGTGACACCGGCCATGACCCTGATCGACATTGACGGGGCGGGGCCTGCGCTGGACCTTGCCCTGGCCGGGGCCGCCGCTGCAGCAGCGGCGATCCGGCGTCACGGCATCGGCGGCAGTATCGGCATCGACTTTCCCACTTGCCGCGACAAGGCCGAGCGACAACAGATTGCCGCGATCATCGACGGGATGTTGCCGCAACCCTTTGAGCGGACGGCGGTCAACGGCTTCGGCTTCCTGCAGATCGTCCGGCGACGCGCCCGACCTTCAAATTTTGAACTGATCCAGGGTGCGCCGGCCGAATCCGCCGCGCTGGCCCTGCTGCGGCAGGCGGAACGCGCCGTCGGTGCCGGGGTTCGGACATTGTGCGCGTCCCCCGCCGTCGCCGCATGGCTAGAGGCGCGCACGGACCTGATTGCCGAACTCGCCCGCCGAACCGGGGTTCATATCCAGCTGAAGTCAGACTCGTCACTTGCCACCGGCGCCGGATATGTTCACCATATGATCCGATAGTTCAGTGGAGAGATATATGGCCCGGATCAATTACATCGAACTGCCCGCATCCAATCTGACCGCGACCAAGGCATTTTACGCCGACGCGTTCGGCTGGGGTCTGACGAGCTTTGGTCCAACCTATGCGTCGACGATGACGGGCGACGTCGATCTGGGACTGCAGGGGGATGCAAGCGAAGTCACCGGCGCTCCATTGGCGGTGATAGCGGTTGACGATCTTGAGGCGGCCTTGGCGAATATTCTTGGCGCAGGTGGGACCATCAGCCGCCCGACCTTTGCGTTCCCCGGCGGGCGGCGGTTTCACTTCCGCGACCCGAGCGGCAATGAGCTGGCGGTGATGAAAGGCGACGATTGATCGGCGGTTGCGCCACCTCTGACGGCCAGTCATAGCGGGGTCGTGTCCATCGTCACGCCCAGCCGCGTCAAATGCCCGATATGCCGCCGTTTGGCGGTTGCCGACCATGCGCCATTTTGTTCGGCGCGGTGCCGGGACCGGGATCTGCTCAACTGGCTGGAGGGCGGCTATGCGGTTCCGGGCGAGCCGGTCGATGAAACGGCGCTGGACAAGGAATAGCCCTGTTGCCTATACCCCGCCGCTCGCCCGCTTTCGGGTGTGCCCGGGTAGCTCAGTTGGTAGAGCACGTGACTGAAAATCACGGTGTCGGCGGTTCAATTCCGTCCCCGGGCACCATTTCTCAAACCCAAGTCATTTCGCAGCGGTCAGGCTCATGTGCACGATCGTGACGAAATTGTCGGGATTGATGAAGCCGCTACCTCGCTTGGCGTGGATTCCTGGGACAGTGGGGAATTTGGGGCAGCGCAGGGGCGAATTGCATCGACAATATACTTATTTCGAGAGCGCGGCAGCACCCATGGCCAAGCGCGGAGGTTCGACTATGGTCCCGCCCCGCAGATCGTGATGCGCACCGCGCCGAACGACCTGTCCGGGTTCACGGGCAACCAAAACGTCAGCAAAGTTTTCATCAAATGATGCGATCAACACGTCCGGACCGACGTTAACTCCCACTCCCCGCTCGGGGTGGCAGGTGGCGGGTGGGGTCGACGGCGGTGCGGCCGCGGCGGACTTCGAAATGCAACTGGGGTTGATCGACCGATCCGGTGCTGCCGACACGGGCGATGACCGTCCCGCGCTTGACCGTGTCGCCGCGCGCCACCAGCAGGGCCTCGTTATGGGCATAGGCGGTTACCCAGCCGTCGCCGTGCTTGATGATGACGAGCCCGCCGAAGCCTTCGAGTTCATCGCCGGCATAGGCAACGACCCCGTCTGAGGCAGCGCGGACCGGGGCCCCCGCGGCGGCTTTGATATTGACGCCGTCATTGTAGCGACCACCGGCTTTTGGGCCGAACCCTGACAGCAGCCGCCCTTCAATCGGCCAGGCGAAGCGTCCGGCAAAATTCTGCGGCTCCACCAATGGCGTGGGCGCGGGCGGTGTCTCGCGGGCGGGTCGCGTCACCACGGGCTTGGCGGGCGCTGCCGGTTCGGAGCCGGAGATCACGTCGCCGATGTCGAGCTTGAAGGCCCGCGCCCGCTCCTCCAGGCTCATCGCGGCGACACTTCGTACCGAGGGCAACCGCAGCATCTGTCCGGCAGCCAGCGCATAGGGGGCCGCCAGCTGGTTGTCGGTGATGACCCGGTCCCAAGCGACACCATAGGCCCGGGCAATGGCGATGCCAGTCTCGCCGGGTTTGACCCTATGGTAGCGACCGGCGGGAATTTTGAGCCTTTGCCCCACGGTGATGCGGAACGGCGCTGTCAGGCCATTTTCGGCCGCCAGGGCCCCTGCCGACACGTTGGTGCGCGCCGCAATCCGGGCGAGGCTGTCGCCCGACCCCACCACGGCCGTCGCCGCCACCACATCCACCGCGTCGGCCACCACCTTCCGCGCCACCCAGGTCGGCTTTTGTGGCTTTGGTGCGGGCTTTGCGACGGCGGGACGCGGTGCGGGCTTGTCGGACTTCACCGCCGCTGGCCGCTGCACCGGGCTGGCGACAGGCTTGGGCGGTGGTGCGCGCGTGCAGGCCGCGAGCAGCGCTGTCGTGATCAGCAAGGCTGGGAGCGTGAGAGCCCGCATGCCGATACTATCGCACGCCCGCCAGTGCGGTTCGCAGGCCGGCAATGCTCGGATAATGGGTCAGATCGAGATGCAGCGGGGTAACCGAAATATGCTGCTCTCGGATCGCTTTCAGGTCGGTCTCATGCCCCGGCGTCAGGCTGTCCGGCCCAAGCCCGAACCAATAATAGGGGGTCCCCCGCATATCGCGCCGTTCCTTGATGACGAGGCGGCCATAGTCGTGGAAGCCCTGTTCGGTGACCCGGATGCCCTTGACGGAACCGGGCGCGACGGCCGGGAAATTGACGTTGATCAGCACGCCCGGCGTCCACGTATCGGCGAGCAGCGCGCGGATGACCTTTGCGCCCCAGGTTGCCGCGCATTCGAAGGGTTCATATTCGCCCTGCTGTGGCCCGAATGTCTGGCTGAGCGCGATTGAGCGGATGCCGGCCAGCGTTCCCTCCATCGCCGCTGACACCGTGCCGGAATAGGTCACATCCTCCGCCAGATTGGCGCCGCGGTTGACGCCGGACAGGATCAGGTCCGGCTTCGCGTCCTTCATGACGATGCCAACCGCCATCATGACGCTGTCGGTTGGTGTGCCCCGCACCGCAAACCGACGCGCCGACAATTGACTGACCCGCACCGGATCGGCGAGCGTCAGCGAATGGCCAGCCCCTGATTGTTCTTCGGCGGGTGCCACCGTCCAGACATCGTCCGTCAGTTCGCGCGCAATCGCCTCAAGAATGGCGATGCCGGGGGCATGGATGCCATCATCATTGGTGACGAGAATTCTCACTTCGGCTCCAATCGGGTCAGGCCGCCCATATAGGGGTGGAGGACGGCAGGGATGGTCACGCTGCCATCGGCCTCCTGATAGGTCTCGAGTATTGCAACCAATGTGCGGCCAACCGCGAGGCCGGAGCCGTTCAAGGTGTGCACGAACGCCGTGCCTTTGCCTTCGGCAGGGCGGTAGCGCGCGTCCATGCGGCGGGCCTGAAAGTCCCCGCAGTTGGAACAGCTGCTGATCTCCCGATAGCGGCCCTGCCCCGGCAACCAGACTTCAAGGTCATAGGTTTTGCGCGCGGTGAACCCCATGTCCCCGGTGCACAGCAGCATCCGCCGATAGGCAAGGCCAAGCTTGTCGAGGATGGCCTCGGCACAGGAGGTCATGCGTTCATGCTCGGCCTCCGAAGCGTCCGGCGTGGTGATCGACACCATTTCGACCTTTTCGAACTGGTGCTGCCGGATCAGCCCCCGCGTGTCCTTGCCCGCCGCGCCCGCCTCCGACCGGAAACAGGTGGTCAGCGCGGTAAACCGCAGCGGCAGCTCGACCTCGGGGAGAATTTGCTCGCGAACCAGATTGGTCAGCGGCACCTCGCTGGTCGGGATCATCCAATGGTCACCGGCCCGAAACATGTCGTCGGCGGCTTTCGGCAATTGGCCGGTACCAAATAGCGCCCTGTCGCGCACCAGCATTGGCGGTGCGACTTCCAGATAGCCATGCTCGCCGGTCTGGACATCAAGCATCCACTGGCCAATCGCCCGGTGCAGACGGGCAACCCCGCCCTTGAGCACAGCAAAGCGGCTGCCTGACATGGCGACGGCGGCATCGAAATCGAGACCGAGTTTGGCACCGAGCACGTCATGCTCGATGGCCGGAAAGCCCAGGTCGCGGGGCGTGCCGCGTTGGTGGACGACGACATTCCCCGCCTCGTCGGCGCCTTCGGGGACCTCGGCAACCGGCAGGTTGGGCAATGTGGCCAGCAGGTCATTCAGCGCGCGGACCGCCTCCCGCTCCTGCTCCTCAAGCGCCGCGAGCCGGGTTTTCAGCTCGGCGACTTCGGCCATCAACGCAGTGGCGGTCGCCTCGTCGCGGCTTGCCTTGGCCTGGCCAATGGCTTTCGAAGCCTCGTTGCGCCGCGCCAGTCCGGTCTGCAGCTCGGTTTGAACCGCGCGCAGGTCCCGGTCCAGTTCGACAAGCCGCTGGCCCGCAGGCGCGACCCCCCGACGGGCGAGCGCTGCGTCAAAAGCCACCGGCTCGTCGCGGATGAATCTGATGTCATGCATGGCCGTTCGTATGGCGATGCAGATATGTTGACGCAAGCTAGGTGCACAACTTCGGTATCAGTGCACCCCCACCCGCTGCGCTGGAGCGCAGTCGCCTCCCCCTTGAAGGGGGAGGAGGAAGGTAAGAATCGCCCATTCTCCCTCCTCCCCCTTCGAGGGGGAGGCGAGTCGGCTCCAGCCGACCGGGAGGGGGTAACACCGCCCCCGTCCCCTAAACCTCGTATTTCTCAATCACCCACGGTTCGACCGTGGACGCGGCAATCCACTCTGCCATGAACGGCTGGGCATAGATCGCGTCGGCATAGGCCCGGCTCACGTCCGACATCGGGATGCCGTAGGTGACGAACCGGGTGACGACGGGTGCAAACATGATGTCCGCCGCCCCGAATTTGCCGAACAGGAAAGCGCCACCCGCACCAAAGCGGGTGCGGGCCTCCGACCACAAGGCATCGGCCCGCGCCGCATCGGCGACCGCGTCTGAGTCGAGCATGTGGTTCGGAACCCGACGGCGTATGTTCATGCCCGCCTGATTGCGCAAAGCCGCAAAGCCACTGTGCATTTCCGCGGATATCGACCGTGCAAAGGCCCGCGCCGCCTCGTCCGCAGGCCAAAACACATCCCGTCCCACCCGGTCGGCGAGCCAATCGACAATCGCAAGACTGTCCCAGACGCAGACATCGCCGTCCCACAACGTCGGGACCTTGCCTGCGGGCAACCGACCCGTTTTGCGGAGCTCATCATGCTCGTGGGTCCAAAGCGGAAACAGATGTTCGGCAAATGGCAGGCCGGATTGCTTGCAGGCCAGCCAACCCCTGAGCGACCAGGAGGAATAATTCTTGTTGCCGATATAAAGCGTCAGCATCGGGTGATCCTCAGGCCGCAAAATGTTTGGTGGCAACCATCGACGGACGCTTGTTCCAGGCGTCGGCCAGCGCCTTCAATTCGGGCCGCGTCCGCCGCCAGTCGAGGATCGAATGGCGGAAGTCCAGATAACCAAGCGCCACCGCCGTCAGCAATTCGGCATAAGGCCGGTAGGCGGGCAAAGCGTCGATCCGCGCCGGGAGCGCATCGAGCGCCCGTTCAATCTGGCTCTGCCAGCGGCCCTGCCAATAAATGGATCGCTCGCCGGGGGTGCGCAACTGCTCCATCCGCCACGAAACCGCAGCATCAAGGATCGCGTCACAATGCGCCGCCAATGTCATCGCCTGCCAGCGCAGCGGGTCCGCCGGGCGCGGGTAATATTCGCCCGCGTCCACCAGACTGGCGAGATAGGCGATGATCACCCGGCTGTCGTGAATGCTGATGCCATCGTCGGTGGTCAGCGCCGGGATTTTCCCCGACGGATTAACGGTGACCAACGCCTCCGGGTCCTCCATCGCATTGACCGGCACCTCATCAAGCCGATCCTCCAGCCCCAGCTCAAAGCCAAAGACCCTGACCTTCCGGGCAAATGGCGAGGTGTGTGACATATAAAGCTGCATGATGGCCCCTGGCTGCAAGACGCCCCATCTAGCCGAACCCCGCTTTCCCGCGCCAGAGGTGTTGGGTTGGGGGCGACTTTGTCTTTCAATATTTTGAGGGGCGGTGATCGAGCATGATCGAATCCTGGTCACCAATGAAGGCTGCCCAAACGCGACCGGGCTGCCATACCGTATCCATTAGCGCTCTTGCTTGGTCGCTTTGAACCCCGTGCACATCCCGCTGCCAGCGGTACAGAAAAGCGGTTACCCGGAGATTGGCGATGCAATGCACATGTACTGGTTGGTCAGCGATTGTTGCCATTGCTTCGCAAAATCGAGCGAAATCGGCTTCGGTCGGGCGATCAAAGGCGACAGGAATGTGGGTGTACGCCACCCCCAAAGCAGCGAGGCAGCCCGCCTCGTCGGGCAAGGCCTTCTCGTGCGTGTGCAGGCCGAGATTGATCACATGCGTAACGCCGAGCCTTTGCAAATCGGCAAGTTGCGCTTCTGTCGGCTGACCTGATGTTGTTATGCGACCATCAAGGCGTCGCCAGTTATAGATTTCAATTGGATCGGACATACGGCACCTCCTGCGAAAGGGTGCCCAGGCGAGCGGCATCTAGGTTCACGCTTCACGGTGGTGCTCCACCTTTCTCGCCAGTCACGTGAACGGGGGACGGATAGCGATTTTGGCCGAACCTGCCAATCCGATTCACACGGGTCCATGTCGGTTGTCGTCGACTCCGTCGCCTTCGACGCCGTATCGGCAAGAGCTATTGCCTGTCCCACCCCCTCGAGCCGCCTCCCATAGTCGGGGGAACGTGGACGACGAGACTGTGTGGAATACGGAAAGGCGAGTTCACCATCACGGTTGGCAAATAGGTCCGATGCTCCTACGCTTCGTGGTATGCGCAAGCGTTTGTTGACCGTTTCTCTATTATTGGCACTGGCAGTTTACCTGTACCAAACGCGCTTTGGCAGTACCCCGGCATTTCGCGACGACAGCGGTGCGGTCGTTGCAGGCAGTGTCGCCACGATGGAACGCATAACACTGGGTGGTGTCGAACAATCAGTCACCATTCGAGGCCGCAGTTCGAAGGCACCTATCCTGATCTGGCTGCACGGCGGCCCGGGCATGGATGCGACGGGCATGTGGCGAAACTATAATGCGGCTCTCGAAGATCATTTTCTGGTTGTCTATTGGACACAACGCGGCACGGGCCGCTCCTACGCCTCGGATATTGCTGTCAAGTCGATGAACCTTAGGCAGTTTGTTGCAGATCTGGACCAACTTGTCGCCGTATTGAAGCGTAGGTTCGGACAAGAGAAGGTCGTGCTCGCCGGGCATAGTTGGGGCACCAGCGTCGGCGTCGCCTATTACCAAGCCCATCCCGAGAACGTCGCTGCCTACGTCGGCATTGGCCAGATCGCGAACGGAGCGGAAGGCGAGCGCCGTGCCTATGCATTTACGCTTGCGGAAGCCAAGCAGCGCGGGAACGCTGAAGCGCTTGCCGACCTCAAAAGGATCGGGCCGCCGCCCTATCCGATGGACAGCCTCTTCATCCAGCGCGGCTGGCTAGATAAGTTTGGAGGTGGCTGGCACGAGCCGACATCATTTTTCCAGCTTCTGCGCACCTCATTCAAGGCAAGCGAGATGACTTGGTATGATGGGATCAAATACAAAGCGGGGGCGGATTTTTCGGGAAATGCGCTCAAAGCCGAGATCGATCAGGTTGACTGGATGGGCAAAGCCACGCGTTTCGCGGTTCCGGTTTTCATCGTAGCCGGTCGCTTTGATCGCAACACCGATGCCAATCTCGCGCACGAATATTTTGACAGGATTGAGGCTCCGTCGAAGCAATTCAAATGGTTTGAACGGTCGGCGCACTCGCCGCCATTCGAAGAACCTGAGGCCTTCAATCAGTTTATGATCAACGACGTGTTACCGGTTGCCCGTCGATCGCAACAAACCCGTTAACTAAGGCCGCTCCCGACCGCTTGGCGCGGCAGGTTTGGTCCGCTAACGCTTTGGATATGCCCCTAGCCGTCGGACCCCTTGCCGACCTGTTGATCGTCGACCTGCCCCGCCTGCTGCCGCATTGGCAGGATGTCGAGGCGGGGCATGGAAGGCAGGCCGAAGTATAGCGCGGACGGGTGGGCGCGCCAATGCCGTCGCATTGCCCCTTCCACACCCTCCCTCGACTCAGCGCGGGCGGACGGGCTAGGCAACAGCATGTCCTTCCCCTCCTCCCTCCCGATGGCGCGCGCGCTCGCAGCAGCGACGGCGGCTGGTGCGCGCGGGGAGGTTCCGGTTGGGGCGGTTGTTGTTGATCCAACGGGTGAGGTCATAGCCGAGGCGGGGAACCGGACGCGGGAGTTGTGCGACCCGACGGCACACGCCGAACTGCTGGCGATCCGGGCCGCCTGTGCGCTGCTTGGCTCGGAGCGGTTGACCGGCTGTGACCTGCATGTGACGCTGGAACCCTGCCCGATGTGTGCGACGGCGATCTCCTTCGCGCGCATCGCGCGTGTCTATTATGCCGCCCCGGACCCGAAGGGCGGCGGCGTCGATCATGGGCCGCGCGTCTATGCCCATCCGACCTGCCATCACCGGCCCGAGGTTTATGGCGGCATCGGTGAGTCAGAGGCGGCGGCGCTGCTCAGGAGCTTCTTTGCCGACCGGCGCTGCTGATCCTCGCATTTTCCCCGCAGGGCCGCTATGGTGCCCGGCATCGCCCACGAGGACGCCACCGGCCTGATGCACGCTTTTCCCTGGTTTGACGTTGCGGTCATCCTGTTGCTCGTCGCGATCAATGGCGTGTTTGCCATGTCGGAACTCGCCATCGTGTCCTCCCGCCGCCCCCGGCTGCAGGCGATGGCGAAGGTCGGGCGGCGCGGTGCCAACACGGCGATCCTGCTGGCGGCCGAGCCGGGGCGGTTCCTGTCGACCGTGCAGATTGGCATTACCGCAGTTGGCATTGTCGCCGGGGCCTATTCCGGCGCGAGCCTTGGCGGGCCGATGGGGGAGCGGTTGCAGGCGCTGGGCCTGCCCGCCGACATCGCCGGGACGGGCGGGTTTGCAGTGGTGATCGTGCTCACCACCTATGCCTCGCTTATGATCGGGGAGCTGATCCCCAAGCAATTTGCCCTTCGCTCACCCGAACCCATCGCCTGTTTCATGGCGCCAATCCTTGCTGTGCTGTCGCGGGTGGGTGCGCCGCTGGTCTGGCTGCTCGATCAATCCAGCGCGCTGGCATTCCGGATGATGCGGCTGAACCGCGAGTCGGACGCGCAGGTGACGGCGGAGGAACTGCATCTGGTGGTGGCCGAGGCGACCTCCGCCGGGGTGATCGAGGAGAGCGAGCGCCAGATGATCTCGGGCGTGATGCGGCTGGCCGACCGGCCGGTGCGCGGGGTGATGACACCGCGCGGTGAGGTGGATTGGCTCGATGCCGATGCCGATGACGCCACCATCCGGGCGCGATTTGTCGAAACGCAGCATACACGGCTGGCGGTGGCAGAGGGGTCGGTGGACCGGATTATCGGGATCGTTCAGGCCCGTGACGTGGTGCAGGCGCTGATTGAGGGCAAACCATTGGATTTGCGTCAACTGGTCCGGCGTGCGCCGGTGATCCCGGATATGGCCGACGCGACCGATGCGCTGGCGGTACTGCAGCGCGCGGCGGTGCCGATGGCGTTCGTGCACGATGAATATGGCCATTTCGAGGGGGTGATCACCCCGGCCGATCTGCTGGCGGCCATTGCCGGGGTGTTCGTCTCCGACGAAGATGCGGACAGCGACCCGCCGCTGGTGCAGCGGGAGGATGGGTCGTGGCTGGTGTCCGGATCAATGCCGATCGACGAACTTGCCGAACGGCTTGGCATCGACCTTGATGACGACCGCGATTTCCACACCGCCGCCGGTTACGCACTCGCGGCGTTGAAACGTATCCCGGTGACCGGCGATGTCTTCGCCGCCGACGGCTGGCGGTTCGAAGTCGTCGATATGGACGGCCGCAAGATCGACAAACTGATCGCAAGTGTGGTGGTGAAGGCTGGGCAGGCGGATTCCTAAAGGTCATCTAAGCTGGGAACACGGTACCAGCGCATTTATCTCGGGCCTGGGAAAGCAATTTCGCGAGGCAGAATGAGCACATCAATTAAGTGCGCTGTCACCGGAATCCCCATAAGGCGAAAGCGCGTAAAGAACGCGTAGGGGGAATAGCGATGAGTTGTGCATCGACAATCGACTGGGCAGCGACGGGGGCGATGCTTCAAGGTATCGGCACTGTCACTGGCGCCGTCGCTGTAATCGTCGCTGCCTTTATTGGTGGTAATACTTTCAAGAGCTGGCGGCAACAAAAGCTGTCCGAACGTCGGATCGAGCAGGCAGAAAGGATACTTACTGCCACCTACAAGGTTCGCCGGGACCTCTCCCATGTTCGCAGCCCCATGATGCTTGCACACGAGTTCGATGCTGCCGAAGAAAGTCTCAAAAAAAGCGGTCAATGGGACAAGATTGTTGGCGGCGATGACGAGCACCGCAGATGGTCAACTACGCAAGCATATTACAACCGTCTCAACCGAACCAGAGATGACCACAAAGCGCTGGAAGAATGCCAGCCGATGGCGCGCGCTTTGTTCGGTGAGCAACTGGAGAAGGCAATTGAGAAGCTGAACCATCAATTCTGGACGGTTCAGGTTTATGTCGATGCTAATCATAGGGACAATACTGGGCACAACGTCGACCATCGGCGCAAAATCGATAGCACAATTTGGGAAGGATATCCGTCACCAGAGGAGAACGAGGTCGATCAGATTATAGCATCACAAGTGAGACTAATCGAAGGAATATGCGTGCCCGTGCTTCGACTTGAAAGCGGGAGGTCGGACAGGCAAACAAAATAGGTGAAGTGCCCTGCGATGCATGGCCCCCCTAGGCTAGCAATTCTGGGGACGCAATATTAGTTAGCCATCGCTGCATCGACCTGCGCTGCGGCTGCCGCCGCCAGCGGTTCAAAGGTCTTTGAGGTTTCGATGGCGTGGGCACTTGCTGCTGTTCCGCGCACCACGCGGCCCTTGATGCCGTGGATGATCGCGGCCAGGCGGAACATGTTGTAGGCGAGGTAGAAGTTGAGGTTGGGGATGCCGTCCGGGCGTCCGGTTCGCTGGCAATAGGCGGTGACATATTCCGCTTCACTGGGCAGGCCCAGGGCTTCGAGATTCTGTCCGGCCAGCGCCGCGCTGCCGATGCCGCCGGGCATGCGGTACATCATCAGATGATAGCTGAAATCCGCCATCGGGTGACCAAGCGTCGATAGCTCCCAATCGAGCACCGCGACGACCTTTGGTTCGGTCGGGTGGAAGATCATGTTGTCGCAGCGGTAGTCACCGTGGACGATGGAGGTTTCATCGCCGACCGGGATATTGTCCGGCAGCCATTCGACGACCTTGTCCATATTGGGGTCGCGGCCCGCGCCTTCATCTTCCAGATATTGTTTCGACCAGCGGCCAATCTGGCGGGCGAAATAATTGCCGGGCTTGCCGAAATCGCCAAGGCCGATGGCGGCATAGTCGGTGGTGTGGAGCGCGGCGATGGTCGCGTTCATGGCATCAAAATAGGCGCGGCGTTCGGCCTTTGGCTGACCCGGAAAGGTAGAATCCCAGATTACCCGGCCATCGACGCAGTCCATGATGTAAAACCAGGTGCCGACAATGCTTTCATCGGTGCACAGACCAAAGGTGCGCGGGGCGGGAAAACCGGTCGAGTGCAGGGCGGTGATCACCTTATATTCGCGGTCAACGGCATGGGCGGACGGCAGCAGCGTGCCGGGTGGCTTGCGGCGCAGCACATAATTCTGACCCGGGGTGAGCAGTTTGTAGGTCGGGTTCGACTGCCCGCCCTTGAACTGTTCGACCGTCAGCGGGCCCTTATACCCGTCGACATTGGCCGCCATCCAATCGGCGAGGCGGGCGGTATCAAATCGGTGCGCCTCCCGGACTTCCTGGGTGCCCGAAAATTGTTCCTGACGGCTGGTCATGCCTGCTCCCGTTCGACTGCGCGCCATCCGATGTCGCGGCGGCAAAAGCCACCGGGCCAATTGATGGCATCCACCCCTGCATAGGCGGCAGTCTGGGCCTTGGTCACGCTGTCACCTATCGCAGTAACGGCTAGCACCCGTCCGCCGGTGGCGACGAGCTGGCCCGCAGCATCGCGCGCCGTCCCGGCGTGAAACACCACGGCCCCCGTGGCCGCCGCCGCCTCAACGCCGCTGATCGCGGTTCCGGCGACCGGGGTGCCCGGATAGCCGTCCGCTGCCATCACCACCGCCAGCGCCGCCGCATCACGCCATATCGGCTTCACCGTGTCGAGCTGCCCGCTGACGGTCGCGTACAGGATTTCGAGCAGGTCGGAGTCAAGTCGCGCCATCAGCACCTGACATTCCGGGTCGCCGAACCGGACATTATATTCGATGAGTTTCGGGCCATCATCGCCGATCATCAGCCCGGCGAACAATATGCCCCGGAACGGCATGCCGTCGGCGGCCATCGCCCGGACCGTCGGTTCGATGATTTCGCGCATAGTGCGGTCTGTCATCTGATCGGTCATCACCGGCGCAGGGGAATAGGCCCCCATGCCACCGGTGTTGGGGCCGGTATCACCTTCCCCGACGCGCTTGTGGTCCTGGGCGCTGCCGAAGGCGACGGCATGTTCCCCGTCACAAATGGCGAAGAAACTGGCTTCCTCCCCGGTCAGGAAGTCCTCGATCACAATGGCGCTGCCCGGTGCGGTGAGCAGGCGTGTGGCGGCCTCCTGGGCCTCGGCATGACTTTCGGCGATGACCACGCCTTTGCCGGCGGCCAGCCCATCGGCCTTGACGACGATGGGGAGGGGTCGGCCAGCGATGTAGGCGAGGGCGGCGGAAATCTCGTCAAACCGGGCATAGCCTGCGGTTGGGATGCCTGCCCGGTCACACAGCGCCTTGGTGAAGGCCTTTGATCCTTCCAGCTGGGCGGCGGCGGTGCTGGGCCCGAACACCATGATGCTTTCGGCGACCAGACTGTCGGCCAGTCCGGCCACCAGCGGCCCCTCCGGTCCGACCATCACCAGTCCGATGTCATTCTCGTCGCAAAAGCGGACCACGGCGGCGTGATCGGCGATGTCGAGCGGAACGCAGTCTGCCACCTCGGCAATCCCGGCATTGCCGGGTGCGCACCATAATTTGTTGAGGCGAGGCGATTGCCGCAATTTCCAGCACAGCGCATGTTCGCGCCCGCCGCTTCCGATCACCAAGACATCCATAGCCGCCGAAAGCCCCTACCCGCTGCTGCGCCGGGCGTTGTAAGGGGGGGAATGGCCGGAGACAACCAGAGTGACGCCGCAGGCAACGCGCCCGAATTTTCGGTCTCCGAAATCGCGCATGCGCTGAAGCGGACGGTGGAGGATGCTTTCGGCAATGTCCGGGTGCGCGGTGAATTGTCCGGCGTCAAGCGCGCCGCCTCCGGCCATCTGTATCTGGCGCTGAAGGACGAAAATGCCGTCCTTGACGGGGTGATGTGGAAGGGACCCGCCGGTGTCCTGCGGTTTCGACCCGAAGACGGGCTGGAGGTTATCGCCACCGGCAAGCTGACGACCTACCCCGGGCGCTCAAAGTATCAGATCGTCATCGACCGGATGGAACCGGCCGGGGCCGGGGCGTTGATGGCTTTGCTGGAGGCGCGGAAGGTCAAGCTGGCGGCGGAGGGGCTGTTTGATGCGGCCCGGAAACGACCTTTGCCCTATCTGCCCGAGGTCATTGGGGTGGTGTCATCCCCGACAGGTGCGGTGATCCGAGATATCCTGCACCGCCTCCACGACCGGTTTCCGCGCCATGTCATCCTGTGGCCGGTCTTGGTGCAGGGCGAGGCTGCCGCCGATCAGGTCGCTGCCGCGATCCGGGGGTTCAACGCCGGCGGAGCATTCGCGCGACCGGACTTGATCATCGTGGCGCGCGGCGGCGGGTCGATCGAGGATCTTTGGGCCTTCAACGAGGAGGCGGTGGTCCGCGCCGTTGCCGACAGCGACATTCCGGTGATCAGCGCGGTCGGGCATGAGACCGACACGACACTGTGCGATTTCGCGGCGGACCGGCGCGCACCGACCCCGACGGCTGCGGCCGAAATGGCCGTGCCCGTTCGGGCCGATCTATTGCTGACGGTTGCTGACCTTGGTCTGCGGGCCGCACGGGCGGTGACAAAGGCGGCGCAGCTTCGCGCCGAGCGGCTGGCGGCGCTCACCGCCCGGTTGCCCAGCCCGCAAGCCCTGCTCGGCCTGAAGCGGCAGCGCAGCGACGATCTGGGCTTCCGGCTCCCGCGCGCCCTGCTGGCGAATGTCGAGATCCAGCGGCGGCATTTCGCCACCAGCGCGGCGGCGCTGCGACCCGCGATGCTGACCGGGCGACTGACGCTTGGACAGGAGCGGCTGGACCGCATTGCGGAACGGTTTGGCATCAGCGGTTCGCAATTGGTCGAGCCGCGCCGCCGGGCGCTTGGCCAGGCCAGCCGATTGCTTGAAACGCTGAGCTACAAAGCGACGCTTGGGCGCGGTTATGCGGTTGTCCGGCGGCGCGATGGTGGCTACGTCAAGCAGGTGGCCGAGGCATCTGGCCCGCTCAGAATTGAATTCTATGATGGGGAGGTCGAGGTTTCCACCGGCGCAACGCCAAGACCGGTGCGGACCCCGACCAGCCCCGTCCAGGGAGAATTGCTATGATGCTGCAAACCAGTTCGCGCCCGGCGAAGCTTCATTATCTGTCGGGGTCGTACCGGGTGATCGCGCCGGGTGACCATGTGCTGTGCGCGGCGACCAGCCAGCGGATTCCGCTCAACCTGCTGCGCTATTGGTCGGCCGAATTGCAGGAGGCCTATGCCAACGCGACCGTCGCCTCCAAACGCTATGCCGAGGCGAAGGCGCGCGGGACGATCAAATGAGGCTGGCGTTGGCGCTGATCCTGCTGGCTGCCGCCTGCGCTCCGAAAAGCCCGTCACCGCCGCCGCCGCCCGCAGCGTTGCCAACGCCCGCTGCGGCCCAGGCACCAAGGGCAGCACCGGCCCGGGTGGTTGACGGCGATTTTGCGTTCCGGGGGAAAATCACCCAGGGCGGGCTGGCGGTTGGCCGGGCACCCAGGGGAACGCGCGAACTGACGCTGGACGGCCGGCGTCTGCGCGTTGATCCTGACGGGCGGTTCCTGATCGGCTTTGGCCGCGATGCCCCGGGCTTTGCGGTGGTTGAGGCGAAACTGGCGGATGGCACAATTGTCCGCGTCAACCTCCGCATTGCCCCGCGCGAGTGGAAAATCGAACGCATCCCGAGCCTGCGCCAGAATCTCGCGCCCAATCCGGCCTATGAAAAGCTGCGGACCGAAGAGTTGGACCGGATCAAGGCGGCCCGGGCGATCAATGCCCAGTCGAGCGGCTGGACCGAACAGTTCGGCTGGCCGGTCAAGGGCCGGATCAGCGGCATTTACGGTTCGCAGCGGATTCTTGGCGGGGTGCCGATGAATTTCCACGGCGGCTTTGATATCGCCGCGCCGTCGGGCACACCCATCGTCGCCCCGGCGAGCGGCGTTGTTGTGCTGGCCGGTCCGCCGAAGTTCAGCCTGGAGGGCAATTTGCTGATGCTCGATCACGGCAACGGTCTGGTGTCGTCCTTTCTCCACCTGTCGCGGGTGGATGTGGCGCTTGGCGACCGCGTGGCGAAGGGGCAGCGTATCGGTGCGATTGGCATGACCGGCCGCGCCACCGGCCCGCATCTGCACTGGGGCATGAGCCTCGGCGCAACCCGGGTCGACCCGCAATTGCTGCTGCCCCCGATGGACGCGCCTTAGCCGGCTTCCCTCGGATTGGGGTCGAAGCCGCTGGCGTCGGCGGTGCGGAAAAACGCCCGCAGCATGTCGCGTTCGACCTCGGTGATGTGCGGGTTCCACACGTCGAAAATCAGCACGGCACGGAGCTCGTCGCTGTCATTCCAGGCTTCATGTTCGATGGTGTCATCAAAGGCAAAGGCGGTGCCGACCGTCCATTCGCGCGTTTCGCCCCCAACCCGGAAGCCGCATCCTGGTGGTACGATCAACGGCAGGTGGACAATCGTCCGGGTGTTGCTGACGCCGGTGTGCGGCGGAATCCGCGTCCGGGGCTTCAGGACCGAGAAAAAGGCCGTGGGCGCCCGCCCCGGCAGGTCGGCGCGCGGCAGCTGATCGAGCGCCGCCGCAGTCGCCGGACAGCGGGCGAGTGCAGGGGCCACCGGCTCCCCATATTTCCACAGATAATAGGAGCTCCAGGCCATCGAATTGTCGAGCGGGGTCCATTTATTCTCGGGCGCACCCGGGTCCATTGAGACATAGGGCGCAAACCCCTCCGCCCCCTCCCGCAGCAAGGCTTCGATTTCGGCGCGGATGGACGGGGTTGCGGCCTCTATGTCCGCCATCCACGGGAAATGCTCCCGCTCGAAAAATTCATCGGCGGGCAGGAACGGGAAATGCACACCGGCACAGTCATTGGCATAGACCCGGCGGCGGCCGACTGCGGTGTCGACGGCGGCGTTGAAACGGCGGAGCGCGCGTGGGTCGACGCCAGCCCGTGCCTCGGCCAGCCCGGCGTCGATGGCGGCCCCGAACGCCGCGGTATGGGCGAGAACGAACTGCTGCGCCTGCGTCAACCGGGCCGCAAGCGGGGGTGGCAGATGCTCGGTCGGTGGTGCGACGGCCAGCGCCCCGCCCCAGGTCTTGCTCGCTTCCGGCAGTTCACCGAGGCGCTCAAGCAATTCGGCCTTGCGGACCAGCGCCATGAAATGCACCGCATCGATGGCAAGCGCCCGGTCTAGGCTGCGTCGTTCCCCCGCGTCGTCGCCAAGCAGCCGCTGCGCCTTGGCTAGGTTCAGCCATAGCGGCGGGGCGGTCGGGTCGGCAGCCGCGGCCCGCGCAAACAGGGTGGCGGCGGTTGCTGCATCGCCGCCATCGAGCGCCCGCACCCCTTCAGCATTCAGGGTCTGCGGATCGTCAGCGGTCGGCACCGGACTACCCAACGCGGGCTCCCCGGACGGCGATGCCGCCGTCAAACCCGATGAAATAGCCGCCGACGGCGCCGCGCTTGATTCGCACTTTTGACCCGGGTTTCGGATCGCGGCGGACGATTTCGCTGGTGCGCCAGACTGCCCCGCCGTCGATAACCACCGTGAACATGCCATATTTTTCGGCCCGGACGCTGATGACGGTGCTTTCGATCACATCCGTCGTATCATCGGCGCTGTCGTCCCCGGAAAAGAACGGCAGTTTGGGCATGACGAACCCGAACAACGCCCGCCGGGTTTTCCGGACATCCTCCCGGTCAACCACGGCAATCTGCCCCTTTGCGGTGGCGTCGGCGAGGGCGCCAGCGGTCCGATCATAACAGGCGAGCCGCCGCGCATCATCGGCCTCCGCCTTGCAGGCAACGAGCGCGCTGACCAGAGGAGATTCGGGCGTGTCCTTGGCCACAGCGGTCGTCGCCACCAATCCCGCCAGCACGCCGAAAAGCAAATATGTCCGCATCCCACGCTCCCGCATTCCGTCCCCCGCCCCTTGCCATGTTTGCCCCGGTCAGGGGATGTGTCGATTTTGCAACAGGGGTTCACGATACGGTAAACCAATGTCGTTGCACGGTTGCGTGAACCCCCACCGGGCTTTCATACACGGTTCATGTGCCGATTGGTGCGTCCCTGTAGCAAGCAGCGGCGTGGCCACCGGGCAAAAACTGAGGGGACTAAAATGTCAAATGTTTCGCTGAAGACTGCACTGCTGCGCACGACCATCCTTGTTGGTGCCGCTGCCATCGCCTCGCCCGCCTTCGCGCAGGCTGCCAAATCAACTGTCGCCGCCGCCGATGAGGCTGCAGCAGGTGACGAAGAAATCGTTGTTACCGGCTCGCTGATCAAGAACCCCAACCTCGAGCGCTCCGCGCCGGTCACGGTGACGACGTCAGACCAGATCGAACTGAAGCAGTCGAACGTCGCCGAAGAAGTTCTCCGCGAAATCCCCGGCATCGTCCCGAACATCGGCTCGGCTGTCAACAACGGCAACAACGGCGCATCCTATGTCGATCTTCGTGGTCTTGGTTCAAACCGCAACATCGTTCTGCTCGACGGCAACCGCATCGCGCCATCGAACTTGGTCGGTCGCGTCGATCTGAACAACATCCCGCTGGCTCTGGTTGAGCGCGTCGAAGTGCTGACCGGTGGTGCCTCGACCACTTATGGTGCCGATGCTGTGTCGGGTGTTGTCAACTTCATCACCAAGCAGAATTTCCAGGGCGTCGACGTTTCGGCCTCGGAGCAGATCACCGAAAAGGGTGATGGCAACACCTTCCGCGCCGACGTGACGATGGGCGGCAATTTTGATGACGACAAGGGCAATGTGGTCCTCAGCATTGGCTATCAGGAATCAGACCCGATCTATCAGGGTGCCCGCGATTTCGGCGCGTTCAACATCTCGTCCTTCTCGGGCACCTTTGCCGGGTCGGGCACTGGGGTCCCGTCGCGCTTCACGGGCACCCGTCCGACACTTGCGGGTACGACGACGCCGGATATCAACCCGGCTACTGGCAATGGCGGTGCCCGCCAGATCGACACCCGGACCGGTTCGGCCACCGCCGGCGCTGCTGTCAACACATTCAGCCTGTTCAACTTCAACCCGTACAATGTGTTCAACACGCCGTTCAAGCGCTTCAACATCTTCGCGCAGGGCAAATATGAGTTCACCGACAATGTCGAACTCTACACGCGGGCGCTCTTCTCCAAGAACCAGGTTAACACCATCATCGCACCATCGGGTTCATTCGGTTCATCGGTGACCATTCCGCTGAGCAATCCGTACCTGCCAGTGGCGCTGCGTAACCAGTTCTGCGCCTTCAACGTCGCAACGGTTGCCGGCACCTACACGCCGCGCTTCACACCAGCTGAGTGCGCGGCAGCGGCGACCGCTGTTAATCCCACTGATCCAAACTTCCGGACAGTCACATCTGCGCTCAGCCGCCGCACCACCGAAGTTGGACCGCGCGTCAGTGAGTTCGCGACGACGATCTTCGACTATCGCGCAGGCCTGCGCGGCAAGCTGACTGACGCCATCGATTGGGACATCAGTGGGTCCTACGGTGAATCAGAAAACCGTCAGTCGCAGCAGAATTATGTTCTGACCTCGCGCCTGCGCTCGGCTGTCTATGCAACCAACGTGAATACCTGCCTGCCCAATGCGCCGCTGGGCAGCACGGCGGCGGGCTGCGTTCCGGTAAACATCTTCGGGCCGGAAGGCGCGATCACCGCAAACCAGATTCCGTTCCTGACCTCTGATGCAACGACGCTCAACAAAACGTCACTTGCGCAGGGTCGCGGTACGATCAGCGGTGACTTTGGCGTTTCTGCCCCTTGGGCTGAAGATGCCATCGGCTTTGCTGTCGGCACCGAATATCGGAAATATCGCGCCTCGCAGCTGTCCGACACGCTGTCGCAGCAGGCTGGTGAACTTGGCGGTGCCGGTGGCGCGGCGCCGAACATCGACGGTGGCTTTGACGTGTGGGAAGGCTTTGGCGAGTTGGTTGCACCGCTGGTGCAGGACAAGCCTGGCTTCAAGAGCCTGACGCTCGAAGCCGGTATTCGCTACTCCAGCTACAAGGTCGATGCACCGGGCGACCCGTCCTACAAGACCACCACCTACAAGGCAGGTGGCAGCTGGGAGCCGGTTGATGGCCTGAAGATCCGCGGCAACTATAGCCACGCTGTGCGTGCGCCGAGCATTTCGGAACTGTTCACACCGGTCAGCACCGGCCTCACTTCGCTTCAAAACGATCCTTGCGCTTCGCTGACCAATGCAGGCGCCGTAATTGCGGGACGGCAGCCACAGCCTGCCAATTTGCGGGCTGTCTGCCTTGCCCAGGGTGCAACGGCGGGAACGGTAAACAATATCCTGCAGCCGACAGCCGGACAGGCCAATGTCACGCAGGGTGGTAACATCAACCTGAAGCCGGAGGTATCCAACTCCTACACCGTTGGGGCTGTGTTCACGCCAGCTATGGTTCCGGGCCTGTCGGTCACCATCGACTATTATAACATCAAGATCACCGGTGCTGTTTCTGCACCATCGGCGGCAGATGCGCTTGCTGCATGCTTCCAGAACGTGACGGCCGCGAGTGCGACCGACCCGAACTGCACGATCATTCGCCGTAACCCGCTCACCGGCGGTCTCGACGGTGATCCGGCAACGACGCCCGGTCTTTTGACCGCGATCACCAACCTTGGTATTTTGAAGACTGACGGTATCGATCTGCAGGCGAACTACAGCCGGGATATCGGCTTTGCCAAGCTCGGCCTGAACTTCACCGGTAACTATACGCATGATTCGAAGTTCAACTCGAACCCGCTGATCGCGTCGACGATTAACCGTGAATGCACGGGTTTCTACAGCAACAACTGCGCTTCGATCCAACCGAAGTTCCAATGGTCACAGCGGACCACTTTGAGCTTCAAGCAGATCGACGTTTCGCTGCTGTGGCGTCACATTGACTCGGTGCAGCAAGAGCCTGATGATATTATCAACGGCAATGGCCCGGCCTTCCAAGGCGTACTGGGCGGCGGGACTACTCAGGCAGCGGCAGTTGCGGCTGGCAACCAGTTTGTTGGTGCGACGGTTGACTTCCAGAAAATCAAGGCTGTGAACTATTTCGACCTGAGCACGCGCGTTGCCGTCAATGACAATCTGTCGCTGACCGTCACCGTGCAGAATCTGTTCGACAAGCAGCCGCCGCTGGTTGGCAGCAACGTCGGTACGACCAGCTACAACAGCGGTAACGTCTACCCGTCGACCTACGACTCGCTGGGCCGCCGCTTCGCAGTGGCAGCTCGCCTGAAGTTCTAAGTTCGGACTTCAAAGCCTAACGGAAAGGGCGGGCCCTCGGGTCCGCCCTTTTTGCGTTTGGAGGTGCCCGATACAGTCTCGG
>CALRKY020000006.1:0-115239 GCA_943368345.1 Synechococcus sp. UW140
AAAACGTCATATCTTGGCTCCTACTGGATCGCTCCTGATATGACGTTGCATCACGGCCCGGTCCAGCGGTCAAACCAGATCACGATCCCGGGCAAGATCGATTCCCGGTCTCGTTTGATGTCCGCTTTTAGGGCAAGGGCGGCGGAGCCTTAACGACCGAGATGAAAGCGCGTCGCCATCAGCAGCCCGATCATTTGAACGACCGGTTTCGGGATATCACCAATCGTCGCTGAACGGCGGGGATGGGTCGGAAGCGGAATGGCAGCTCCTGGCCGCGGTTTGCCAGCGGAACGGCCCGTTCTTGGTGGTTAGCGGCCAGTCAGATTTGGGCAGTCACAAGTGCAGCAGCTTGTGGAACGTGCCTTCTTAGGAGGGTGTCATGAAACTTGTACAAGCCTTTCAGGTGTATGTCAGTGTCAAGCTGGGAGTGCGTTTCCGTTCAAAGAGCAGGAGCTTTCTTCTCCCCCCCCCAATTGACCCCCAATCTACGAGGGGAAAGCTGACGTTCAATCACTCGATAAGCGGATGCAATTGTAATGGCGATTGGTTGAACGAATTGCCCGCTGGGCTTGATGACGGCTTGATGGATCGCTGATGGCCAAGCGCTGGCGGGAGCGCGCAACGGCTGACTTTAAGCGGCTGGGCATGATGGGCTTGGTCACGCCGTTACCCAACACGCCGAAGCGACATAATGGCGATCAACGAGGCGTATACGGCGCGCAATCCGCGTCCGTGAGATGACCGCGGGCATTCGGCCTTCAATAGTGCTCCTGAAACGCTCACGACGGTCAAGATGTCTAGAAGGAGGCTCATTGTGTCACCGATTTACCCTCACGCCACCTTGCGCGCATCGCCTCGATTGATGGCGACATCCCGCCGATCTTTTCAGCCGGTGCGAGGGCTTCGACTTCCTCGCGTGTCGGCTGACGGAACGTGCGGGGCGCTTTGACGGGCGCGGCACTACAGGCAAGGCCGAACTCGCGCATGATCGCATCGATTGCTTCCGGGTCCACCTTTTCGCTTGGTACGGGCCGGTGCGCTTCAGCCGCCCTTTGCGTCAGCTCAATGCGGTAGAGCTGCATCCGGCGCTCCGAAAGCAGCGGCCCGACATGTGTTCGAAGCTCGCCAGCTGTCGGCATGAACCGGCTTCCCGGCGCGTTGACATAAGCGTTGGCGGCTTGGCGCAAGATGTCTCCGGGCACGTCGGCAAGGTCATCGCACAACAGCCGGAAGCGGGCGCGGGCTTCGTCGGGCGATTCCTCCCGAGACATCGTGCGCAGCTTCAATTCGGCGAGGATCTTCTTCCGCATGTCGTCGCCAGCGGGGCGAAGCGCGACCTGAAATTCTGCCGCCAGCGTTGCCAGTTCGGCGGACTTCGTCAGTGCAGACTGAGGCGGGCCGTACCATTCATCGCCTGCCAAGCTGCTGGCCGGCAGCCATGGCGGCAATGTCGGCGAGGACGGGATCCCGGAATTGCCCGGCGGCGTAGCGGGAGGTCTGTTGGCGGGAAGCGACATGTGGTTGATCCTTCGGAGCGTAAACGGTGTGCCAGCCTTTGCGGACAGCGAGGTCCAGCATGTCGCCGGGCGGCCATCCGGCATCGTTCAGCTTCGACAGTTCGCTGATGGTGAGTTGCGCCGCGCGCTCGGTTAGCGGCTTCCGGATGCTGCGGCGGTACTGAACGAATCCTGCCCATTGCTCGGCAGGGACCCAATCAGGAATGATTCCAAGCTGACCCACTCGCGCGCCCGTCGCGCGTGCCACCGAAGAAGGCGTAGCCTTCTGAGGTATGATGGTTCTTGACGGTTTGTCCGAAACGGCTTCGGGGGTCGGCGTCGTTCGTTTCGGGGGTGAAGTCGCTTCGGGGGCGGAGTCGCTTCGGGGGTGAACGGTGTAATTGCAGCCCTTGCCGGGACGCTCGATGCGAGTCAGATGCCCAGCCTCGACAAGCCGCTTTATCGACGCCTGAATGGTGCGGTCGGACTTGCTGCACTTCTTGACCAGTGTCGCCATTGAAGGCCACGCACCGCCTTCGTCATTGGCGCAATCTGCCAACGCAAGCAGAACGATCTTGTCGCTGTCCGGCAGCGGCGTGTCCCATACGCGGGTCATAACCCGAACGCTCATTCGTTGCCCCGTCGGGCATCGCAAGGCATGCACAGCGTTTGCATGTTATCGAACGTCGTCTCGCCACCCTTCGAAACAGGGTGGATATGGTCACAGCAACGGTTGGAGTCAGCGTCGCATTTCAGGCAAGCCCTGCCGTCGCGGTCAAATACGGCTTGCTGCAATTCTTCCGGTATCGTACCGCCGCCACGCTCCCGGTACCGAGCCTGCCGAATGGCCGCACCCGACCGCGTAGACTGCTCGGCGTCCTCGAAGCGTTCGGCAGCGGCAACCAGCTCCTCGCCGGATAGATTGGCATTGACCAATTCGCGGATAACGGCGGCGGAGAGGCTCACCGGTCGCCTCCCGTTTTGGACATGAGGCACATGTCCTAAACGCCAGCGTTCATGAGTTCGGTGATGTCCCGGCTTTTCCAAGCCGTGATACCCGGCCCCAATTTGACTGCTGGGGGATAGCGGCCTGATTTCACCCCGGCCCACCACGTTGATCTTCCGATCGGGATTAGGCGCAGAACTTCGGGCAAGCGCAGGAGCGATTCTTCGGCATTGGCGTTACTAGTCGACATGAAAAGCCTCGGCGTTTGAGAACGACGGGACTTAGCTGGACCGATCTAGACAGGAATACAGGGCAACTAATTTCGAAAAATGCTACCCTACTTACTCAGTTTGTAAGCGCGCTTGATAGTTTCTTCCGACACTCCACGCTCTTCCGCCACGGCCGCGCACGCCAACTCGTGAGGGGTGCCGTTGCCCCGCTGGTCACGCGGTATTGCTCGAAGACGGTCTCGTTCCACGCGCACATCGAAGGTAATTTCGCCAATCTCATTTTGCGAAAATAGCGCCCTGCGTTGGCTGGCGACGCTCCCGCCAAATGCCGCGTCAAGTGTTTTCAATGTGGAATTTTGATCGAGGAAGGATCTCAATCGAATGGCGAGCTCCGAGAGTATGTGCAAAGGTATGTCGCTAATCTGTTCGCCATCTAAACTGAAATGGTCCAGGTAGCGCTTGACAACATGGATCGACGTTTTCTTGAAATTTCGCTTGTCCACAATGGCCTCAAGTTCGAGCAGCGTGATTTTGCTTGGCGGATTGGTCGACGTGGTCATAATCACCGCCTAGGGCCAAATAGCAACTCGTTGGCGGGTCTGAGACCCTCGGTAATGAGTCCGGCCCATGTTAGAGATATTTCGGATCGCCGGGCCATAAAGGCCGCGCGGTTGTATGCCATCTCCACCCGGTTCTTAGAAACATGCGCGAGCATCAGATCGATCACCGCGCGATCGCTGGCATGTCCTTCGCGTTCCGCGCGCTCGTTCATGATGGTCGAGAATGTCGCCCGCCAGCCATGAGGAACATGCCGACCCTGAAAGCCAGCACGGTTATAGAAATAGCCGATCGCGTTCTCGCTCATTGGCGCGTGGAAGCTGCGGCTGCTGGGGAACACATATTTGCTACGTCCAGTCAGTTGTCGAACCGTCGTAAGGATCTCAACGGCTGCAGGTGCCAGTTGGACGACAAACTCCTCTCGAACGTCTGCCTTGCGAGCCGCTGTCAGCTTCATCTTCGCAGCGGGTATGCGCCAGAGGGGCTGATCGGTGTCGAGCGCCTCGAACTCGCTCCATTCCGCCCTGCGTAATACGCCGGGACGTACAGCGGTCAACGCCAACAAGCGAGACGCCAATTTCGTCACCGGCGAAGCTGTCGTTCTCTCTACTGCCGTCAGGAACGCACGGGCCTCGCCGAGGTCCGCAAGCGCAGACTGACGCCCCTTAGTCGGCAGCGGTTTCAGAGCACTTCGCACGATGGCGGCGGGGTCATTGTCGCATATGCCCGAGGCAATACCGTAAACGAAGACGCCCGACATACGCTGGCGTAGCCGCCGTGCGGTCTCGATTGCTGGGCGCTGTTCGACCGCGCGTAACGCGTCCAACACCATGACCGGCGTTATGGCGCGAATCGGAAGCGATCCAAGCGCCGGGAATATGTCGCGTGTCAGGCTGCCGATAACATCATCGGCGTGTGTGTCCGTCCATTTGGCCTTGTGCAGGTTGTGCCAAGCGGTAGCGACCGTCTTGAAGGTGTTTTCAGCGTCGATAGCCCCGGCGGCCGCGGCAACCTTTCTCTCGATGCTTGGGTCGCGTCCATCACGAAGTAGTGCACGAGCTGCGTCGCGCTTCTCGCGTGCCTCGACCAGCTTGACCTCGGGGTATGGGCCAAACGTCAGCAGCTTTTCCTTGCCACCAGCGCGAAACTTCATGCGCCAAGATCTGAGACCCGAAGTGCCAACGTACAAATAAAGGCCATGGCTGTCTGACAGCTTGTAGGGCTTCTCTTTGGGCTTCGCGGATCGCGCCTGGATATCGGTCAACGCCATGATACCCCCTTATAGCGATACCACTACCCCAAATATACCCCACATTTGATTTGGATGCAGGGGTATTGCAGCGGACCGCCCTGGACGCATCTATGGGAATATGTCTAAGTAAAACAATGGTTTTTGGACTAATTCGGACGGATATGGAGGGTTAGGTGGCGGAGAGGGTGGGATTCGAACCCACGGTGCGCTTACACGCACAACGGTTTTCGAGACCGTCCCGATCGACCACTCTGGCACCTCTCCGCAAGGGGCGACGCCCGCATCCGGGCGAAGTCGAGCGGCGGCATATAGGCGATCCGGTGGGGATTTGCCAAGCGTTGCTGCAATTGGCAGCGCACGTGCTCTACAACGCCGCTTTGGCCCGCCCTATATGGGTTGCACTGCCCGGTGGGGCGGTTAGGATGACGACGAGGCCATGACCAGCATTTCGAACGATACGCCGCCCCTTTCCGGAGAAGCTCCGACCGCCACCTTCGGGCTGGGCGATGTGGTGCGCCACAAATATTTCCCGTTCCGTGGCATCATTTTCGATGTCGATTTCCAGTTCGCCAACAGCGAGGAATGGTGGGAGGCGATCCCCGAAGAGGTGCGTCCGCGCAAGGACCAGCCCTTTTACCACCTGCTCGCCGAGAATGACGAATCCGCCTATGTCGCCTATGTCAGCCAGCAGAATTTGCTCCCCGACGACAGCGGCGAACCCGTCCGCCACCCCGCCGTGGGGCAAATGTTCGAAGACGGCGGTGACGGACGCTATGTGCTGAAACGCCAGCACGCGAATTGACCACCAACCCCTCAATAAGGCAGCAGCTTCGTTGACAGGGTCAGCGCGCCATAGGTGACGCCCATCGGACGCGGGGCCTTGATGCCGGTGCCGCCTTCATAGGTGTCGAGCCAGATTTCCGACGGCAGCGTGTCGGCATTGGCGGTGGTGCGCCAGATGATGCCGGTCATCACCGACACGCAGCGTCCGTTGACCCAGACCGCGTTGATGCCGTCGGCGACCGGCGTGCCATCCGGGGCGATGCTGTTCATCTGGACCATTTCGTCAATGGTCACCGGCACCGCCTTGGCGAATACCCCGGTGCTGGGGGCGCTGTCGCCATTCACCGAGGCGCGGTTGTAGCGATAGGCGTAAAGCTGCATGTTGATCCAGCCAGCGGCGAACGGATCGGTACCGTGGACTTGGCGCTGGAGACGCGCCGACCAGCCGGTGCCATCGGCGAGGCGTCCGCCCCATCCCGCCTTCGCCGGGCGGCGGTCCCCCATGCCAGTGTTGGCAAGGCCCGGCCATTTGCCGCCAGTGTCGGTCCACCAATCGGCGGCGACCATCATGGTATAGCGCAGGAACATCCGCTCGGCGCGCATCGCCGGCGGAATGCTGTAGATGGCCGAGGTAGCGGTATCACCGCCTGTCGGTACGAACGCCCACAGCGACCCATCGGCCAGGATGACATTCCGGTCGTTCAACCAGCCCTGAACCGCCTTTGCCTTCCAGTCGGCCCCGGAGATCTGCATCAGGATGTCGGCGGCGGTGCCGTCGGCAGCGACCGGTGACACCGGATGGATCGGGTGCGGCCAGGGGGTATAGGCGGTCAGCGTCTGGGACCCGTACTGGACAGCGGTGGTGGTCAGTTCCAGCGTCAGTTGATCGCCCGGCGCCACCGGACAATCATCAAAGGCAATCAGGATCGGCCCGGTGGTTGCCAGCGTCGGCTTTGTCCCGAGCGGCAGATAGGTGGTGGCATTGAGATTGGTGTCGCGCGTCGCGGCGCAGCGGGTCGTGCCATTCACCACCAGGGCCGGTCGCACGGCCGGGTCAACCGCCTCCCGGCTGTTGAAGGTGATATTGGTCCCGCCGCTGCGCACCAGCGCAATGTTGGTCCCCTGCACCGCGAACCGCACGGTCTGGACCCGGTCAAGATCATTGACCAGCACCGCGCCGAGCGAAGACCCGGTCCAGTCCCCCAGCCGTTTCGACCAGTTGAGGCCGAGCGCACCGTTATAGGCATCGCGGGTCGCGCTTTCGGTCCAGGTGGTGAACACATCGGCGGCGAGCGTCGGTGTGGCAAGGCACAGGGCGGACGCGGCAGCGAATCGGAAACTTGTCGACATGGCATCGGCCCCTTCACGGATTGGATGGAGGGAGTCGTAGGCCCAACCGGGCCGTGTGCAGCGTGACGGGCGTCACGGCAGACCGTGGGAAATGTTACAATTTCATTATGGGGTGACGCCTGCCTGCAACTCTGCCACACTCCGTTCATCAACTGGGGGTGGCATGGTGGGGACCAGCGCAGCGCCGGAGATTGGGACGCGGTTTCGCGCTTTCATCAGTTATAGCCACCGCGATGCCGCGATTGCCGGATGGCTGCACCGCAGCCTGGAGGGGTACCGGGTCCCCAAACATCTGATCGGCAGCAGCACCACCGTAGGCTTTGATCCGGTCCCGGCCCGGCTCACCCCGATTTTCCGGGACCGGGAAGATCTGCCGGCGGCCACCGACCTGTCAGCGGCGGTGAAGGCGGCGCTGGCGGTGTCCGACAGTCTGATCGTCATCTGCTCCCCGGCTGCCGCCGCCTCCCACTGGGTGGCGCGGGAGATCGAGACTTTCCATGCCCTGCACCCGACCCGTCCGGTGCTGCTCGCCATTGCGGAGGGGGAACCCACCGACAGCTTCCCGCCCGCCATCCGTGCGCTCGCCGCCGAGCCGCTTGCCGCCGACTTGCGCAAATCCGGGGACGGGCGGCGGCTCGGCCTGCTGAAACTGGTGGCAGGGATCACCAGCCTGCCGCTCGACCGGCTGGCGCAGCGCGATGCCCAGCGGCGACAGCGGCGCGTGATGGCCGTCACGCTGGCGGCGGTCGCGGCGCTGATACTGATGTCGGTGCTGCTGACGTTCGCTGTCCTTGCGCGATCCGAGTCCGAACGTCAGCGGCAACAGGCAGAGGGACTTGTCGAATATATGCTGACCGACTTGCGCGACAGACTGAAAGGCGTCGGACGGCTCGACGTCATGACGGCGGTCAACGAGCGGGCGATGGCTTATTATGGTGAGCAGGGGGATTTGACAGATTTGCCGCCGGAGAGCCTGGAGCGCCGCGCGCGGATCTTGCATGCGATGGGGGAGGATGACCAAACCCGTGGGCAGCTCAATTTGGCGCGGGCCAAATATCGGGAAGCGCATCGGACGACCAGTGCGCTACTCGCCCAGTCACCGGATGATCCGGAACGCGTCTTTGCTCAGGCGCAAAGCGACTATTGGCTGGGCTATGTCGCCTATTCAACGCGCGACCGGCCCACTGCGCTGAGATACTGGACTGCCTACAAGGCGCGCGCCGATCAACTCCTGCGGCTCAGACCACGAGATACCCGATCCTATCTCGAAGTGGCTTATGCTGATGGCAACCTGTGCACCTACCATTTGGCCGCCCCGGCCAATCCCGCTGCGGCAACGCCCCTCTGTGATCGGTCGCTTGACCAGATGCGACGGGTTGCCGATCTGAAACGGCATGACGCCGCCGCAGAAGGTGACCTCGCCAACCGCATCGCATGGGCCGCCGACGCCGCTCTTGCCGGTGGCAACCTCGCCCGCAGCCTGACGTTGCGGACGGAACAAGAGCGGTTGGTCGCCAAACTGATCGCCGCGGACCCTGACAACCGGGATCATCATGACACCTGGGCAACGGTACAGATAGCGCTCGCCGATCTTCACCAAGCACGGGGGAACAAGGCGGCGGCACGGCAATCACTCGATGCAGCTGTCAAGTCAGTGCAAAATCTGATCGCATTTGATCCAAGAAATGCAGAATGGCGCGGCCGGCTGCGACTAATTGCCCGGAAGCAGGCCGGTTATTCCAGTCTTCAGAGCAGGGAGAAATAGAATGGAAAATTCGAAAATAAGATTGCTTGGACATGGCACATATGACGTACCACCTAATATTGGTAAAATTCCGACCAGAATCATTGCAGTTGAAGTTGGCGCAGATTTGGGCAAAAGGAACCTGAATATTGACTATGTTTGGGGGTCTGATTCAAATTATGTCGCTACTGATCTGCCGGTTATTTTGGTTTCTGTTGCGAAAGGCGAATCAACATATTTGAGAAAAATAAAAACTCGTAAAGAGCGCATGAGTTTGAATGTAAAAGAAATATCGGTCATAATATTTAGACTATCAGATGATATAGATTGGCAATTTTCATACGATAGATCTCCAATAAGTCTTAGTGAAGAATCGATGAAAACAACTACTTATGATCAAGATGGGAGTCCAAAAGAGTTCTTTTTTGGAAATGCGCATCGTATTTTGGAAAATGGAACAGTCGATCTGGATCCAAAGACAGATAATTGTAATGTCGCATGTTTAATCTGTGATGGAGCCGGACTAACTCGGCCTTCTGGCTCTTATAAACTATCAATAAATCTCCACGTTGATCTGCTCGATCGGGACCGGGGTGGCAATATTATTGGACGCTTGCCAATTGTCATCGACCCCGATGTCAAGAATCCCGGTGGATCGGAACCCTAAGTCCTGGTCCACATGACCCCCTCCCTCCCTCTCATCATCGCGCAAGCCCGTGCCGGTGCGCTTGACCTGGCTTGGCGCTTGTTCCGGGAGGGGGGGTATGACCGTGCCGCAGGTGACCCGGCGGCGCTGGCGGTCAAGGGGCGGTTGCTGAAGGACCGGGCGTTGCTGTCGCGCGGGGCGGAGCGGGTGCGGTTGTTCGGCGAGGCGGCGGCGGCTTATGCTGCCGCCGATGCGCTGGGGCCGCAGCCCTATCTGCTGATCAATGTTGCAACCCTCGCCTTCCTCGCCGGGGACCGGGGCCGGGCGGTGGCGGTGGCGGGGGAGGTGCTGGCCCGGCTCGATTTCGGCGCACCGCTGGCCGAAACCCCCTATTGGCTGCAGGCAACCCGGGCGGAGGCGCTGCTGCTGCGATCCGACGTGCTGGGGGCGGAGGCAGCGCTCGGCGTGGCCATCGCGCTCGATCCGGATGGCTGGGAGGATCATGCCTCTACTCTGCGGCAGTTCCGACTGATCTTTGAGGTGGCGGGCATCGACCCGTCCTGGCTGGAGCCGCACCGGCCACCGGTATCGCTGCATTATGCCGGGCATCTGGGCCTTGCCGAGACTGGCTCGCGGGCGCTGCGGTCAGCGATTGATGCAGTGCTGGTGCAGGAGCGGGTCGGCTTTGGCTATGGCGCGCTCGCCGCCGGATCGGACATCGTGATTGCAGAGGCCTTGCTGGCACGCGGCGCGGCGCTGCACGTCCACTTGCCCGCCCCGAGCGAGGTCTTTGTCGAACAGTCGGTCCGCCCCTATGGCAGCGGCTGGGAGGCGCGGTTTGCGGCCTGCCTGACGCAGGCGAGCAGCCTGTCAGTCGCCACCACCATGGCCGGGGCCTATGAACCGCTGGCCACCGCGCTCGCCGCCGATCTGGCGATGGGGGCCGCCGTGCTCAATGCCCGCCGCCTGGAAAGCATCGCCGCCCAGCTGTTGATCACCGATGGCGGTGGCGGCCCGTTCGGCGGCGGGGTCAGCACCGTGCGGGACGGAACAATCTGGGCGGAGACCGGACGCCCGCAGCATGTCATCCGCTGGCCGCGCACCGCCAATGTGCCCGCCGCCGGGGACCTGCGGGAGGGGCGACCCGACCGGCGGTTGGCGGCGCTGCTCCATATCGGGTTCGACGGTCTGGACGCACTCGACGATGCCGGATTTGCCCGCGCTCTGGACGAGGTGGTGATGCCGTTCCGCAGCCGCTCCGCCGCAATAGAGGCACAGCCGGACCTCAGCCTGCCGCTCGGCAATGGCCGGATTGTCGCCTTCGCCTCGGTCGAGGCGGCGTGGCGTCACGCCATGGCGTTGATGCGGGCGCCTGAACCAGCGTTGCCACTGCGTATTGCCGGCCATTACGGCGTGGCGCACTGGCTGGACGGGCCAGCCTCCATCTCCGGACCCGCCGTCGTCCGCCTGAACGACATCGCCGCCGCTACCCTGCCCGGTACCGTCACCGTCAGCGAAAATTTTGCCGCCGCCCTGTTCGTCACCGCCGTGAGCGAAGTCCATGCCGAACTCGTTGGTGAAGTCGTCGGCCAGCGCCTGTTCACGCTCAAAGAACAGCACGCGGCGGATCAGTAAATCAGGTCCTCCAGCCGGTGGGGGGCGACGATGGTCAGGGCTTCGGGGGTGCGGGTGATCAGGCCGCGGCGTTCGAGGGTGCTGATGGTCCGCGACACGGTTTCGCGGGTGGTCTGGATGCGCTGGGCGAGGTCGGCGAGCACAGGTGGTGGCGTGAGGGTCCGGCCATCGCCCGCCCGCGCCAGCCGCAGCAATTCGGCATGCACCCGCCCTGCCGCCGACAGGGTGGAACGCTCCAGCAGTTTCTCGGTCATCCAGCCAAGGCGGCGGACCAGCGAGCGCGACAGCAGCAGCCCGACGCAGGCATGCTGTTCGACCAGCGCAATGAAGTCGCGGGCAGCAAAACCGGCGGTCTGCGCCGACCCGAGGGTGATGACGTCAGCCGCCTGTTCGACAGCGGCGTCGATGGCCCCGAACAGGTCACCAGGCGACAGATCGTGGAGGCGCATCATCCGGCCGTCGGCTGTCACCAGCGACGCGCGGGCCGTGCCGACAATCAGCAGATAGGTCTCGTTGCTCGAAACCCCCTGCCGGACCAGCGCGCTGTGCGGCGGCCAGGACTTGGCAACGGCCCGCGCAGCGATGCCGTCGGCAGTCGCTGCCGAACAGGCAAACATCTGCTGCAACGTGGCAATGAGCTGCGATTCGGCCAGACCATCCTCCCCCAAACCGGCTGGAGGCGCAGCAAGCCATGAACCGGTGGCAAAGTCCACCGGTCCAGGCATCCCCGTTTCCTATCCTCGCCCCTAGCGGCTAGGAGTTGGAACTCCTTTTGGAACGCGCTTCGTCTCTCGCGACAACTACGCTGTTCCGACCCCGTCTCCTAGAAATCTACTGACATGCGCCCATAGACGAACCGGCCACTAAATCCAAAAGGCGACTGCGAACTGTAAGGTAGAAATGAGTTATTCACTCCAAAATTTACTCCACCAACTGTCCCAAACGGCAGACGGTCAGGATATTCATCAAATATGTTGTTGGCACCAAACGCCACGGTGACCTGCTCTATCGGCTTGACCCGCAATTCCATGTCGACAACCCATTTAGGTGTCAACGTGATGTCGCCCGGGGCCCCTCCGGGTGCTACCGAGATGTCATCACGTTGCGCTGACGTCACGCCAGAAGGCAGGAACACCTTGCCAAAGCGGTTGGCAGTCGCAGTATAAGCAAAAATGCCGCTTTCCCAATTCATGCCAACATTAATTTTACTCTTCGGTTGACCATCGGTCAGCCGGAACGACTCCTGGCGTGCAAACAAGCGCTGCGCCGTGAACGCGCTGAAAGTCCGCCGACTGGTGATCTTGGTGTCGCTGATGTTGAGTCCGGCGTTCAATCTGAAGCGACCAATGCCAGTTTCAGGCAGGCGGTAACTGGCGACCACATCGAGGCCCTGCGATCGCGTGTCGATACCGTTAATGAAGAAACGGGCCGAGGTGCCTACAACATTGGCTGCAGCCAAAATTGCCACAACGTCAGCACCTTGCAGGTTCTCGGTCAGCGTGATGCGATCACTGATCTTGATGTTGTAATAATCGATCGTGACGTTCAATCCTCGCAGCCCCGAGAGCGTGACGCCGCCCCCGAAGTTAAGTGATTTTTCAGCCTCAAGCGGTTGCGACCCAAGTGCCCTCGCAATTGGCGACGCAACCGGGAAGGTTCCGATTTCGATCAGCTGACCACCAACATTGTTGGTCGACGTGGTTGAAAAGAACTGCTGCGCCATCCCCGGAGCCCGAAAGCCGGTTGAAAGTGATGCACGAAGCGCGACCCCGTCAATTGCTTCAAACCGACCGGCAACCTTGCCGTTCACCGTGCTGCCAAAGTCGGAGAAATGCTCGAATCGTCCGGCGGCTTGAACGTTGATCCGGTCAGTCAAGTCGGTGTCAATTTCCGCATAGCCTGCCACGCTGGTGCGGGATTCATCGACTGCAGTCGATGGTGCAAAGCCAGGAAAAACCTGAGCGCCGGGCGCCGCGCCGTTGCTGAATGTGAACGGCCCCGCCACATAGCTTTGCAACTCGCCGGCACGGATCACATAATTGTCGCGGCGATACTCAAGCCCCAATGCCAGCGAGATCGGTGCGGCCAAACCCCAGTTCAAATCCCGGCGGACGTCAAAATTCACGGCCGTTTGCCCTGACCTTAGGCCACCGGCATCAAATTGGCGCTGGCTGACCAAACCGCCGAGTGAGGTATTAAAGCTGTTCTGAATCGAATAATCGAGCTTGTTTCGGCCATAGCTCGCCGACAGGTCAAAATCCCAACTCGCAACTTCGCCGCGAATCCCAACAGCTGACGAAACATCGACAATATTGCTGGCAATCAGCGGCAAAAAGCCATCCGAGTAGAAAGGTCTACCACCATTGGCAAAGTCGCTATTCCGCGCGTCGAGCGAGCGGCGATAGAAACCCGCGCCATTGGCATCCCGATTACCGTAGCTGCCGAAATAGTAAATTTCGTTCCCGTTATCGAGTTCAATCCCAGCGTTCGCGAAGAGGGTCATGTCTTTCGATACGCCGTCACCAAAACGGTGAGAGTAACGGTCAAACGTGGTCTCGCGGAGATCGCCCGTCCCGGAATATTGGCGGCGCGGGTCCGGTCCAGAGCGATTGGTCGCTTCGCGATCACGGTATTCAGCAGTGAAATTCAAATATCCGTTCTTGCTCAGTGGCAATCCGATATTGGTTGCAAAGGTATAGGTGTCGCCATCGCGACGGGTCCGGTCTTCGCCGGTGAAGGTAATGACCGGGTCGTTGGTCGCCGTCGTGGTCGGCGAAACACCCGCAACCTGGCTAACCCCCTCCATTGTCGTGACATATTTTCCAAAACTGATTTGCGCCTTGCCCCCGATGCTCTTCCGCAACTGGATGTTGATCACGCCGGCAATGGCATCCGACCCGTATAGCGACGAGGCACCGTCGCGCAGCACTTCAATGCGGTCGATTGCCAGCGACGGAATCGTGTTCAGATCGACCGCCGACGACCCGCGACCAACAGAACCGTTCAGATTCAGCAGGGACGACAAATGGCGACGCTTGCCGTTCACCAACACAAGCAATTGATCGGGTGCCAAACCACGCAATGTTGCTGGACGGAGAGAGTCAGTCCCATCGGTCAGTGACGGTTGCGGAAAATTAAACGACGGAACCAAATTGTTCAGCAAGCGACTGGTTTCTGTCGTACCGCTGGTGCTCAGCGCTTCATTGGAGATCACGTCGATTGGTACAGGGCTGTCGGCAATGGTACGATCAGTGCGACGTGTCCCGGTGACGATGATGGTTTCCCCCGCATCGGTTTCCTCGGCAGCGGCGGCCTGAACCGGCGCGTCCTGGGCTTGCGCCGGCACGATCACGCCAAACGAAATGGACGCCAGCAACGCAGCCTTTGTGATTCGGGTCATGTTTGAAATCCTCCACCGGCGCTGCACGAGGTGATGCAGGCGCTTTCCGACATCGACTATGGTGCCGGTTGTCACGCGATTGCAACGCTGCTGCCCCTTGGGGAATGCAGGTTTGCACCGACTGTTGCCGCAGGGCGACAGGCAGGCTTCGTCGTTGACAAGGCGAAAGGCTTCTTCTAGGCACCCGGCTCCCGCATGGTCGGCGCAGGTTCGCGCCTGTCCGGACATGCCCAATTGGTATTCAGACTTAAGGTTTATTCAGCCATGTTCGCGATTGTGCGCACGGGCGGCAAGCAGTATCGCGTCGCCGCAGACCAGAAAATCATCGTCGACCGGATGCCCGGTGAGGCGGGCGACAGCATTGCGCTGGACGACGTGTTGCTGCTGAGCGATGGCACCGCTGTTGCCGGACAGAGCGTCGCGGCCGAAATCGTCGCGCAGATCAAGGGCGACAAGGTCATCGTCTTCAAGAAGAAGCGCCGCCACAATTATCGCCGCCGCAATGGCCACCGCCAGCTGCTGACGCTGCTGAAGATCACCGCAATTGGTGGCGAAGCGCCGAAATCCATGAAGGCTGCAGCACCAAAGGCAGAGGCAGCTCCAGCTGCCGCAGCCGAGGCCGCACCGAAGAAGACCGCAAAACCGAAGGCCGCGAAAGCGGCGCCGGCAGCAGAGTAAGGAGCTAGGCAGCCATGGCACATAAGAAGGCAGGCGGCTCGACCCGCAACGGTCGCGACTCGGCGGCAAAACGGCTCGGCGTCAAGAAGTTCGGCGGTCAGGACGTGATCGGCGGCAACATCATCATCCGTCAGCGCGGCACCCGCGTTTACCCGGGCCGCAATGTCGGCTGTGGCAAGGATCACACCCTGTTCGCGACCGCGGCAGGTCGCGTTGTGTTTCATGCCGGCAAGCTTGGACGCAAATATGTCAGCGTTGATGCGATGCCGATGGCAGCGGAATAGGTCAGGCGACGCCTCATAAGGTCGCCGGTGACGGCGACCCCCGTAAAGTGTTTTGAACACGGAGAGGGAGATGGGTCGCCATCTCCCTCTTTTTTTCTCCCTCTCTGCGTCACGCATGTGCAACGCGCTCCGCCTAGGCGAGCCGCTGTCGGGGAGAGAGTAGATGTTTATCCGGACCGAACGCCTGTTCCTGCGCCCTGCCTGGGCCGAGGATGCGCCGGCAGTGGCTGCGCAGATTGCCGACTGGGATGTGGTCCGGAATCTGGCGCGCGCGCCCTGGCCCTACACACTTGCCGACGCTGCGGCATTTTGCTCGGGCGCCGTTCTGGCCGCCGGCGAATCGGCATTCCTGATCTTCGGTCGGACCGATGGTGACCCGCAGCTGATCGGCGCCATTGGTTTTGGACCAGTCCGCGACGGTCGCGATATCGAACTTGGCTATTGGCTCGGTCGTGCCCATTGGGGACGGGGCTATGCGTTAGAGGCCGGGCGCGCCGTGCTGCATCTGGCCTTTGATGGTCTGCGTCATGACCGGGTAATTGCCGGACATTTTGTTGACAATCCCGCCTCCGGCAAGGTGCTGAAGCGCTTGGGCTTTGTCCCGACCGGAGAGGTTGGTGTCCGACCCTGCAAGGCGCAGGGCCGCGCCATACCGTCGGTCGAGTACGCGCTCTGCCGCAACCAATGGGCGCACGACTACCGCGCCGCAGCCTGACCCGGCACCTCCCCGTTCGACAGCGGGGAGGTATCCCACTAGAAGCGCCCCGAAATGCAATTTCTGGATCAAGCAAAAATTCACCTGAAATCCGGGTGGGGTGGCGACGGGGCGGTTTCGTTCCGGCGCGAAAAGTTCATTGAGTTCGGTGGACCCGACGGCGGCGACGGTGGCCGGGGCGGCGACGTGATTTTCGAAGCGGTCGAGGGTTTGAACACCTTGATCGATTTTCGGTACCAGCAACATTTCAAGGCACAACGCGGCACCCATGGCATGGGACGGGACCGTACAGGGGCAGGCGGCAAAGACCTGATAATCAAGGTCCCGGTCGGGACCCAGTTGCTGTGCGACGATGACGAGCGCACCCTGATGGCCGATCTGACACGGGTTGGGGAGCGGGTGGTGCTGCTGAAGGGCGGCGACGGCGGCAAGGGCAACGCCTCCTACAAATCCTCCACCAACCGCGCGCCGCGACAGTTTCAGCCCGGTTGGCCGGGCCAGGAGCTGTCGGTGTGGCTGCGCCTGAAGCTGCTCGCCGATGCCGGGTTGCTCGGGCTGCCCAATGCCGGGAAATCGACCTTCCTGAATGCGGTGTCGAACGCCAAGGCCAAGGTTGGCGACTATCCCTTCACCACCCTGAAACCGCAGCTCGGCGTTGTTGAACATCGGGGCCGGGAGTTCGTGCTCGCCGATATTCCGGGCCTAATTGAGGGGGCAGCAGACGGGGCCGGGATCGGTGACCGGTTCCTCGGCCATATCGAACGCTGCCGCATTCTGCTTCATCTGGTCGACGGCACGCAGGATGACCCGGTTGAGGCCTATGAGATCGTCCGGGCCGAGATTGAAGCGTACGGATCGGGGCTGGAGGACAAGGACGAGATCGTCGCGCTCAACAAGGTGGACGCGCTCGACCAGAAGACCCGGACCAAGCTGCGCAGGAAGCTGGAGAAGATCAGCGGTCGGGATGTGGTGGAACTGTCAGGGGCTGGCGGAGACGGCATCCCGGAAGTCCTGAGCAAATTGACCGAAGCGGTGGGTCGCGCCCGGCCCGAACTGGGGACGAAATCATGGACGCCCGTGTAGCGCGCTTTGCGCCGGGTACCTGCGAACGGCTGGTTGTCAAAATCGGATCGTCGCTGCTGGTTGACCCGGACGGTCACGTTCGCCGCCGCTGGCTGGAGACCGTGCTCGACGATATTGGTGCTCGCGTTGCCGCTGGGCAGCAAGTGGCCATCGTGTCGTCCGGCGCCATCGCGCTCGGGGCCAAGCGCCTGCGTCTGACAAAGGGCGGCCGTGCCAGCCTGGAGGATGCCCAGGCCGCCGCTGCAACCGGCCAGATTGCGCTCAGTCAGGTCTATGCCGAACTGCTTGCAGCGCGGGGGCTGACGGCGGCGCAGATGCTGGTCACCCTGGATGACCTGGAGGATCGCCGCCGCTTCCTGAATGCCTCCGCGACGCTTGACCGGTTGCTCAGCCTTGCGGCGGTGCCGGTGCTGAACGAGAATGACAGCGTCGCGACTGCTGAAATCCGCTTTGGGGACAATGACCGGCTGGCGGCCCGGGTGGCGCAGGCGGCTGGGGCTGGCGGGGTGATCCTGCTGTCGGACATTGATGGGCTCTACACCGCCAACCCGTCGCAGGACCCCGAGGCAAGGTTGGTTGAAACCGTCGAGACCATCGACGCTGCAACCGAGGCGATGGCGGACGACCGGAGCGGTTCGGGGCTGGGTTCGGGCGGGATGGTGGCGAAATTGCAGGCGGCCCGCATCGCTGCCGCCGCCGGGGTCCATCTCGCCATCATCGATGGGCGGCGGGATCATCCGCTCGCGTCCTTCGAAGCATCGGGGCGGGGCACGGTCTTTATCGCCACGCCGGGGGCTTCGGCGAAAAAGGCTTGGTTGGCGGGGCGATTGACGGTGCGCGGCACGATCCACATTGATGCCGGAGCCGCCGCCGCCCTGACGCGCGGCAACAGCCTGCTGGCGGCAGGGGCAACGCGAGTTGAGGGCAAGTTTGAGCGCGGGGACCCGGTTGAGATTTCCGGACCCGCTGGCCCCCTTGCACGCGGTTTGGCCGGCTATGACAATCTGGACACTGCGCTTATTCTCGGGACCCGATATGACGCCCAGGCGGCAAAGCTCGGCTACGCCCCGCGCGCCGCCCTCGTCCACCGTGACCATCTGGTGATGCTATGACCGATCCCGCCGCCTTGATCCTGCAGATGGGTGCAGAGGCCCGGACCGCAGCCCGCGTCCTGTCAACTGCGCCAACCGCGCAGAAAGCGAAGGCACTGACCGAAGCCGCCGCCGCCATTCGCCGGGACACAGCGGCCATTTTGGACGCCAACCGCATCGACATGGACCGGAGCCGGGCGGCGGGGCTGTCCGCCGCCATGCTCGACCGGCTGAAACTCGATGCCGGACGGGTGGAGGGGATTGCGGCTGGGCTCGAGGCGGTCGCAGCTTTGACCGACCCCGTTGGTCGTTCGATGTCATCCTGGGAACAGCCCAACGGGCTGCGCTTTGAACGGGTTCGGGTTCCGCTCGGCGTCATCGGTATCATCTACGAAAGCCGCCCGAATGTGACGGCGGATGCCGGTGGACTGTGCCTGATGTCCGGTAACGCCTGTATCCTGCGCGGCGGCTCCGAGGCGGCGGAATCGAGCCGGATGTTGCACCAGGCGATGCTGCACGGGCTGCGCGTCGCGGGCCTGCCGGAAACCGCCATTCAACTGGTGCAGACAGCGGACCGCGCGGCGGTTGGCGCGATGCTGCGGGCGTCGGGGTTGATTGACGTCATCATCCCGCGTGGCGGCAAGGGACTGGTCGCCCGGGTGCAGGAGGAGGCGCGTGTGCCGGTGCTGGCGCATCTCGACGGGGTCAACCATGTCTATGTCGACGCCGCCGCTGATCCGGCCAAGGCGGTTGCCATCACCATCAACTCCAAAATGCGGCGCACGGCGGTTTGCGGGGCCGCCGAAACCCTGTTGATCGACCGCGCGGCAGCGCCGTCGTTGAAGCAGGCTTTGCTGATCGGACTGATCGAAGCGGGATGCGAGGTTCGCGTGTCGCAATCGCTGTTGTCCCTCGATTCCCGCCTGCGTCTGGCTGTGGAGGCCGACTGGGGAACCGAATATGTCGATGCCATCATCGCCGCGACGGAAGTCGATGGAGTAGACGGCGCGATATCCCATATCGCGCGCTACGGATCGAGCCACACCGACGCGATTGTCACCGAGAGCGCAGCGACAGCCGAGCAGTTCCTCGCCGGAGTCGATTCCGCCATCCTGCTGTGGAATGCCTCCACCCAATATGCCGACGGTGGGGAGTTCGGTTTCGGGGCCGAAATCGGCATCGCCACCGGACGTCTCCACGCCCGCGGCCCGGTCGCACTGGAGGAGTTGACCACCTACAAGACACTGGTCAGGGGAAGCGGGCAGGTCCGACCGTAGCGACTTGTTGAGATTGTATACATACGCTACAATGCCGCCTGGAGGCTCCGATGCGCACTGCCGTCATTACTGCCCGCGTTGATGATGAGACCGCTGGCAAAATTGAACTGATTGCCAAGCATACCGGACGGTCCCGGTCGTGGCTGGCCGCCCAAGCCCTGAAATCCTATGCGGATCAAGAGTCGCTTTTCCTAGCGTTTGTTGAGGACGGTCATGCTGCGATTGCGCGGGGAGAGGTTGTCGATGATGCCGACGCGCAGCGTCGGATTGCAGACCTCATTCAAGATATTCGCCGGAAGAAATGACCCGGCTTCAATGGTCGGAACTGGCTCTTGCTGATCTCGCCGCTCTCGCCGCCTATCTTGCGGAACAGGATGAAGATCTGGCGGTGCGGGCAATCGAAGCCATCCGTGACAGCGTTTCTCGTCTGGTTGACCACCCGCGCAGCGGTGCGCCGTTGGACATCTACAATGCCCGAAAGCTATCGGTCCCCCGATTTCGTTATGTCGTGGTCTACGAACTGCACGGAGAGATCGTGGTGATTTCCCGCATTTGGCACAGTTCGCAGAACTGGCTGCGTGACTTGTGAACATTGGTCTGCTTGGTGGGTCGTTCAATCCGGCGCATGATGGCCACCGCCATATCAGTGTGGAGGCGATGCGGCGGCTGGGACTGGATGCGGTCTGGTGGCTGGTCAGCCCACAGAATCCGTTGAAGGAAGTCGGCGGGATGGCACCGCTGGCCGACCGGCTCGCTTCGGCAACCGCCAAGGCGCGGCACCCCCGCATTCACGCAACCGATATTGAGCGGAAATTGGGGACCCGGTTCGCGGTCGATACTGTTGCGGCCTTGCAGCGGCGCTATCCGCAGCACCGGTTCATCTGGATCATGGGCGCCGACAATCTGGTGCAGTTTCACCGATGGAAGGCCTGGCGAACCCTGGCGAAGCGGGTGCCGATTGCGGTTGTGTCGCGTCCGCATTACATTGGCCAAAGTTATTTGGCCCCGGCGATGGCTTGGCTGCGGCGGTACCGCCGACGCAGCGGGACAGCGGCGCGGTGGACGGAATGGCGGCTTCCGGCGATCGTGGTTATCCCGATCCGGCTTGACCCCCGATCTGCCACTGCGATCCGCAACCGCGATCCGCGCTGGGCTGAACGACTGCACGAACCACATTGAAGGATCACCGCTTGCCCGATTCAAAGGCCGTCCCCACGGACGCTGCCGCCACAGAAGACCCAGCTGTCACGGGGCTTCACGCATTGATCCTGAAGTCGCTCGACGATGATCAGGCGGTCGAGGTGACCTCCATCCCCTTGCGCGGGAAAACCACAATCGCCGATCATATGATCATCGCATCGGGCCGGTCGACCCGTCAGGTCGCGTCGATGGCCACAAAGATTGCCCAGAAGATCAAACAGGAATTGGGCCGCGAGGTGAAGATCGAAGGGCTGCCGACCGCCGACTGGGTTCTGCTCGATGCGCAGGATGTGATCGTCCATCTGTTCCGTCCGGAAGTGCGCAGTTTCTACAATCTCGAAAAAATGTGGGCGTTCGATGGACCCGCCCCTGCGCCCGCGCGGTAAGTGAAGCTCCATATTGTCGCACGGGGGCGCACCGGGCGCAGTGCCGAAGGCGAACTGGTCGAGCGCTACCTGAAGCGGATAAGCTGGCCAACGCAGATCACCGAACTGCCGGAAAGCGGGCCGGCGAAACAGCCCGAACCACTGGCGCCTGTCGTCACCATTGTCCTCGATGAACGCGGGACGGCCTTGGGGTCGGTCGACTTCGCCCGTCGCCTTGAACGGTGGCAGGACAGCGGTGTCCGGGAGGCCCGGTTCCTGATCGGCGGCGCGGACGGCCATGACGATGTGACCCGCGCCGCTGCCGATTTGCTGTTGAGTTTCGGTCCGGCAACCTGGCCGCATCAGCTGGTCCGGGCGATGCTGGCGGAACAATTGTACCGCGCCACCGCCATTCTCGCCCGCCATCCCTATCACCGGGAGGGATAGGTGCGGCGACTGGCCATCCTTGCATTGTTGCTGACAGCGGCGGCGCCGGTGGATCGCCGAACCGAGTTAAGCCTGACCGAGGCCCGGGCCCAGGCCACAGGCAGCGCGGTTTCAACCCTGACAACGCGCATCTCCGTGCAGGAACGGCGGATTGGCAGCCTGACGCGGCGGATCAACCGGCTGCTGCGCCAGATCAAGGTGCGGGAAACCGAGCTGGCGCGGCGTCAGGCCGAATTGCTGCCGTCGCTGGCCGCGCTCGAAAGCCTGTCGCGGCGGCCTCCCGCGCTGCTGCTGCTCGACCCGGCTCGCAGCACCGACATGGCGCGGACCGGATTGGTGTTTGACGCGATGCTGCCCGCCGTTCGCGAACGCTCCGATGCGCTCCGGGCAGATTTGGTTGCGACCAACCGGCTGAAGGCGCGGCTGGTCGCGGACCGGCGTGCTCTGATCACCCGGCAGGAGCAGCTCGATAAAGATGTCCGAGCGCTGATGGCGCTGGGGTCGCAGTTGGCGCGGCGGGCGGCCACGCTCCGCGACCTGCTGGACGGGGTCGGTACCAGCAGCAACCAGGCGCTGCGCGTTGCGCTGGTCCGGCCAGCCGAGGGTAGCTTGATCACCAGCTTCGGAACGCCGGGAAATGCCGGGTACAGCGCCAGCGGATTGACGGTCCGCACCGCTGCGGACGCCGTGGTCGGGGCCCCGGCCGCCGGTCGGATTGCCTTCACCGGCCCGTTCCGTGCCTATGGACCCATTGTCATCATCGAACATGGTGGGGGACTTGTCACGCTGATCGCCGGATTGTCGCAGATCGACATTGCTGCCGGAGACGCGGTTCTTGCCGGACAGCCGATTGGCCGGATGGGGGCAGAGGCCGACCCCCGCGAACTCTATTTCGAACTGCGGGCGGGCGGCGTTCCGGTTGATCCCAAACCCTGGTTTGCGGCCCGTTGAGAGACACGCGAATCACCCCTCTCGCACTTGCGGATATTCATGCTATGTATCGGTTGGAATTTAACTACGAGGCTTGCCCCCATGTCGCGTAACTCCTTGAAATACGCTGTTCCTGCGTTTTTGCTGGCGTTGGTGCCGGCCTCTGGCGCGGTGCAGGCCGCAGGAGATACCGCCGACGTCGCCAAACCGGCGACCAGCGCCGACACTTACCGCGAGCTTGACCGGTTGATGGATGTATTCGAGCGGGTGCGCGGCGAATATGTCGACAAGGTTAGCGACAAGGCACTGATCGAGGGGGCGATCAATGGTATGCTGGCCAGCCTCGACCCGCATTCCGGCTATATGAACGAGCGCACTTTCCAGCAGATGCGCACCACCACCGACGGCGAATATGGCGGGCTTGGCCTGACGGTCACGATGGAAGACGGCGTCGTCAAGGTCGTGGCACCAACCGACGATACACCGGCAGCGCGCGCCGGAATCAAGGCCAATGATTATATAACCCATCTTGACGGCGAATTGCTGTTTGGCGGCGTCCTGAACGATGCGGTCGACAAGATGCGCGGCGCACCGGGCACGCCGATCAAGCTTACGGTGGTCCGCGAAGGCAACCCGAAGCCGATGGAACTGACCTTGAAGCGGGAAGTCATCCAGATCCGCCCGGTCAAGTTTGAAGCCAAAGGCAATGTCGGCCTCATCCGGATCACCGGGTTCAGCAAGCAGACGGGTGATGCGACCGAACAGGCGCTCAAAATGCTCGACAAGCAGATTGGCCCCAATCTGATCGGCTATGTCATCGACCTGCGGTCCAATCCGGGCGGTCTGCTCGATCAGGCGATTGAAGTGACCGATGCGTTCCTGGAGCGCGGCGAAATCGTATCGCAGCGCGGGCGTGCCAAGGGCGATGTGCAGCGATATTATGCCCGGCCGGGCGATCTTTCCAATGGCAAGCCGATCATCGTGCTGGTTGACGAAGGTTCGGCATCGGCAGCGGAAATCGTGGCTGGAGCCTTGCAGGATCATCGCCGCGCCCTCGTCATGGGGCAGCGCAGCTTTGGCAAAGGATCGGTGCAGACCTTGATCCCGCTATCGACCGACACCGCACTGCGGCTGACGACAGCGCGTTATTTCACCCCGGCAGGGCGCTCGGTGCAAACCCAGGGCATTGAACCCGACGTGACGGTGCCGCAGCTGAGCGACGCCAATTACAAGGACCGGACCCGCATCCGGGAATCCGATCTCCGCCGCCACCTGATCAACGACGTCAAATCCGGTGACAAGACGCTGGAGGCGGACGACAAGGCCGACCCACGGTTCGTGGAAACCGCCGATGCGCTGAAGAAGCGCGGGGTTGAGGACTTCCAGCTCGATTATGCCCTGAAAACGCTGAACCGGCTCGCGCCGCGCATTGCGGTTGCGCAGTTGAAGCCCGCGACAGCGACGCCCTGATCCCACCAAATCCGGGGGACAGGCGTGGTTGAAACAGAGTCCGGACCAGCGATGCCAACCCCGTGGCTCACACGGCTGTTGATCGTCCTGGTCATACTGGCCTTCGCGACAACTGCGTCCCTGTTCGCCGTGCTGCTCCGACCACTGGCGGGAGAGAAGCCGGTCGCCGAGATCGCAACGCTGGACCCCATCGTCGAAGCTCCGGCGCCGATCCCGTCGGTGGATGTCGCGCCTGTTCCCGCCGCCGAAGCCCCGGCAGAACTAGCTGCTGACCCGGCCCCCGTTGCGTTCGACGGACCGCGCATCGCGATTCTACTGACGGGTGTTGGGATCAATCCGGCCCAATCACGAGCAGCGATTGCAAAACTTCCTGCCGAAATCGGGCTTGCCTTTTCGCCCTATCCCGACGCGACGGTCGCGTTGGCTGTGGCAGCGAGGGCCGACGGGCATGAGGTCTGGGCGGCGATACCGATGCAGCCAAAAGCCTGGCCAACGGTTTCACCCGGAACGAACACCCTGACCGTCGGCACGGCGGCAGCGGACAATCGTCAACGTCTGGACTGGGCGCTAAGGCGGATCGGACCAGCAACCGGAATCACCTCGATAATGGGGTCAGCATTTACCGAAAGTGCAGAGTCGCTCGATCCGGTGATGGCCGCGCTTCGCAGCCGCAAGCTGATGCTGCTCGATTCGCGTTCGTCGGCGAAATCATTGGCGCTGGTTCGGGCGCGGGCGGCCGGAGTGCCAGCGCTGCTCAATGACCGTTTCCTCGACGAAAACGACGATCTTGCGGCCCGTCTTGCGACCCTTGAACAGACGGCCCGTGTCAACGGATCAGCGGTCGGGCTGGCTAGTCCGAAGCCTCAATCAGTGGCAGCGATTGCTGCCTGGGCCAAAACATTGGAGGCCAAGGGTGTGAAGCTGGTCGCGCCGGGGACGCTGGCGAAATAGCCTAGGCTGCGTGGACAAATTTAGCGCTCCAGGATGGACCACTTTTGGGCAACATCCAGACCTGTTGAGTGGCCGGGATTGGGTGGGAAGCGGACGTTAGAAGGTGCTTCGCGTATGAGCTTCGATCACGTTCCAATTGGCATCTACGTAAAACACTACCTGAACGTCAGTGACGCTCGATGGGTCGAAAAGCAGGAAGTAGCCGTCTGGGGCCTTTCGCGCATCGACAAACTTGATAACGGCTAGTGGCCCGACAAAGGGGTGGGCAGCCCAGCACTTCTGAATTTCGCCGATGACGTCATCACTGACATTCTTTAGAGGCAACTCGGGCAACGTTTGCACATTGACCATGAGCCGACCGTAGCCTTGGGCTGTGTATTCGCAGGCCTGTTCAACGGCGATACCGCGAGCGACCCACCCGCCGATGCCAGCGGCGGCGCCGCCTACCAAAATCATTGCCGCTGCCCATCGCCGTTGCATCGACCGTCAATGCGATAACACTCAAATGTCCGCAATGGAGTCGTTGGCCGACCGGCAGCTTCCAGGAAGGCTTCGCGGGTGCAATGACCGGGGATTGGGTGGGGAGCTGACTGTCTGCTTGTTGGGGTGGCTTATCCTTCAAAGTTGGGCTCTATACTAAACGTTCGGAATGCGCGTTTGAACACCTCTTGCAGATGCTCTGACGGTACGGAGAGGAAAGCACAGGCTACGGGGGCGAACGCCTCGATCGCGTCGATAGGATTTCTGAACTTCTGTCCCCGCCGAGAAACATCGAGGACCCCATAGATCGCGTTTAGATCACCACGCTTTACCTTAGTCTCAAGATTGTGGCCGAACTTGTTACGGACCTTATTCAGCTGAGTGATGCCCGGCTTCACGAAAGCCGAGCTATTATGGCCGTTTGGGAGCAACGCGACCTTCTGTGCGAACGACAGTCTCGCCTTGCCGATGTCCTCGATTCCAAAGCCTTGTTCCAAGAATCGGGTCAGAAAATTCTCGATGATGAGATGAGCTCGCAATACCCGACCGATTGGATCATGGTCGATTGCTGCCAGCCTTAAAAACTCACGATTTGCGCGATCAAACTCTTCTTCGACTTCGCCCCAGTGTGGCTCAAGGACCCGAAATATTGCGTCGATGCCATCTATGTCACGCATTGCCCCGCCCCTCCAACGACCGCTAACACGTAACAACTGTTTTACGGCGAACGGCAAGAAGGGAGTCGTGAGCGGAATGGCGGCTTTTTCTTCGAATCAACCCGGAAGCCGACGTTAAGGGTGCGGTCGAATTTGTCCACGCGGCCTAGACTACTCACCCCCTCAACGCATCTCCCATTCGCCGCATAGCCGCTACCTTGGCGCCAAATGGTGCCCAGTCATCATGATCAGAGATTGCGGCCCAGATGGCTTCGATCTCCCCGATCAACAGGCTGCACGGCTCGGCGTCCGACCAATAGGGATGAACCGGTTCTGACGCCGCTTGATAGGTCGCGACCGCTTCGACAAAGGCGGCAAACGCCGGGAGCCGGTAGGTCGCTGCCGCTGGGCTACTCCGCAACTGGCCACCCCGCCAGTCGAACCAGAACCGGTCAAGCGGCATCCGCGTCTCGGTCAGTGCCGCCTCCATTGCGGTCAATAGAGCCGTGTCGGTATCCGCACCTTGCGAGACAACCCCCAGGCGCTGGAGAATGGCGTCCCGCAATGCGGCCTCAAATCGGGCCGGGTAGGACGCAAAGGCCGGAATGACGCTGTCCGGCGGAGCTATTTCCCGCAGCGACAGCGCCAGCTGCTGCAAATTCCAATGAAATGCCTCGGCCTGTCGGCCAAAGGCATAAAGGCCCTGCCGGTCGAAATAAGCCGCAGTGAACGACAGGTCATAGGTCGGCGCAAAGCGGTATGGGCCGTAGTCAAAACTCTCACCGGTGATGTTGATATTGTCGGTGTTGAGCACGCCGTGGACAAAACCGGCTGCCATATAGCCTGCGGCTTGCCGCGCTGCGCCGTCTACGGCGGCATCCATCAGCGCGGCAACCGGGTCGCCGACATCGGCATCCGGGAAATAGTGGCGCAGGACATAGTCGGTGAGGCGCCGGATATTCTCAGGCTGTTTCAGATAGGCCAACCGCTGGAACATCCCGTAGCGGATATGACTGTGGCTCAACCGCACCATCACTGCCGAGCGCGTCGGCGACGGCTCATCCCCGCGTTCCAGGGCCTCCCCGGTTTCGATCAGCGAAAAAGTCTTCGAGGTTTCAACGCCCAGTGCCTCCAGCATTTCGGTAGCCAGCACTTCGCGGACTCCACCTTTCAGCGTCAGTCGGCCATCGCCGAACCGGCTGTACGGTGTCTGCCCCGAGCCCTTGGTACCAAGATCGAGCAGCCGGTCGCGGTCATCCCGCACCTGCGCAAACAGGAACCCGCGCCCGTCGCCGATATCAGGATTGTAAACGCGGAACTGATGGCCGTGATAGCGGAGCGCCAGCGGCACGGGCAGATTGTCCGGCAGCGGCTCGAACCGCCCGAAATGCCTCACCCAATCGGCATCGCCCAAATGGTCGAGCCCAACGCTGGCCGCCGCCCGGTCGTTGCGAAACCGCAAGCGATGTTCGGGAAACCGGGCCGGGGTGACGACATCATAAAAAGCATCTCCGAGTTCGGAGATTGCGCTGCCAGCGGCCATCAATCGTTGGCGGCGGTCGGTGCCGGGGTCCAGCCTTCGGCGGCGGTGACATAGCGGATGGTTTCATCGCGGATGGCGTTGCGTTCCTCTGGCGTGACCCCGGGCCGGAATGCCGCGTCGAGGGCGTTGCTGACGGCGGCATAGGTCAGGGAGGCGGCGACCGGGACATTGATATCGGTCCGCCCCTGCCGTGCCATCACTGCACCGATCTGCCGTTCAACCCAGCGGACCACGACTTCGCGCGATGCGAGGTAAAAGGGCTCGGCCTCCGGATGGTGGTGGTGGTGCGCGGTTTCAATTTTGGTGCAATTACCCTGCGTGCCACCGCTGACGATGGTCTCCCAGGCCTTGTTGGTTTCACAATAGGCAAAGCACCGCATGATGGTGCTGCGGGGGCCGAGTTCGTTCAGGGCTTCGCCGGGAAGCTGCATCGCCTCCACCATCCGTTCGCCGTACATCCGGCCAAGCTCGGTCAGCAAATTCCGCTTTGAACCGAAATGATAGAAAATAGAACCTTCCGACACATCGGCTTCGCGGGCGATGTCGGCGGTGCCGGTGTTGACGAAGCCGCGTGTCGAAAACAGCATATTCGCCGCCTCGAGCACGCGTTGCCGCGTTTCGGCCGGGTCGTAGCGCCGGGAGCGCGCGTCTACCGCACGGGTTGCCATCAGATCGTCCCCTCAGACTTGTTTTTTTCAGGATATGGCGTTTTCTGAGTCGGAGTCAAAAGATTCAGTTCATGCCAGCCGGTCCGCGACAAAATCTCCCAGATATTCAAGTGTTGCAATCCGGCGGTACAGGCCCTGATCGCGCTGCACGGTGCCGTGCCGCCGGTCCATCCGGAAGAATCGCGCCATATGCGGGAAATGCAAGTCGATGACCCGGCCAAGGTAAATCGGCGTCAGTATCCCGCCGTGGCTGTCCTCGATCACCCGCCCCAGTCGCCGTTGCAGGGCATAGGATTGCCGCCGCAGCCACGGCGCTCTGGCCCGGGTGCTCCATTCCGACCAACGGTGGCCGAGCGTCGGCGGCTCGTCAAAACGGTGGCCATAGGCCGATGGATAATGCGCAAGTTTTGGATCGATGGCGGTCAGTAACGCCGCTTCAAACCGGCCAAGATTCTTGGCATGGATCGGGAGCTGCAGCGCCAGGTCAACCACCGCCGGTTCCAGGAATGGCATAAGATAGGCCCCGTGCCGCGCCACCAGACTGATCTCCCGCCCGAAGAAACTGCGGCAGCGGTGACGGGGGTAGAGATTTTCGATCATCTGCCGGTCGAGCGGATCGGTGCTCCCCGTTTGCCCGATTGACGCCAGCGCCTTGGCTTCGATCGCGTGGATGAAGGCGCGCGGGTCGAACGCCTCGGTCGTGTCCATCAGGGAATAGCGGGCGTAGAACGCCTCCACCACTTCGCGGGCCCGCAAGCGGCGGTCGGGCAAATAGAAGAAATTGCGAAAAACCTCGCCGCAGCCACCCGATACCGCAAGCTGCGCCTGTGCGGCGCGCTTGTGGCGGGCAAAGGCATTGCCGCCATTGTCAAACAAGCCGCCATCGGTGACCAGCGCGTCGGTTTCGTGGAAATTGCGCTCAACCTGCTCTGGAAATTCATCCGGAGACACCTGACGCCAGGCGGCCTTCTGGAACACCTCGACCGGGAAGCCTTCGCCCGAACCAATCGCCCGGGCAATCTCGACATCCTCGTCACCCGGCGCGCCGTAAACATAGACATGCGGATTGACGCCCGCATCCCGCAGCAACGCCAGCGCCAGCCGCGAATCAAGACCTCCGGACAGGGGGCACTGCATCTTGTCACCAAAATGATCGGCGAAGGGGCGCACCACCCGGCGGAGGCTGGCGGCAATTTGGTCCTGCAACTCGCCGAGGCTGGTCGCCGGAGTCGCAAGCGGAGCCGGGCGTGGGATGGACCGACGCACCGCCGTTGCCCCGAGTTCCAGTTCCACATCGGGCCCCAGCCGTTTCACCTCGGCAAACACGCTGTCATCTCCGGTGGGAAAGACATTGAACGCGAATTCGTAGATGCCCTGCGGGTCCCAGTGCAGTCGGTCTATGCTGGTCGCGGTGGCCAGAAAGGATGTCGAAATCACCGACAGATCGGCGTCGTGGAACAGCTGGAATGCTCCGAACGAATCGGTGCGGACTCTGGTTCTCCCACCGGAGCGGACCAGGGCAGCAAAATGGCCGGTGGTGTCGGTCCAGACGCCGCCCGGCGAGCGGGCCGCATCGGTCAGCAGGGCTTGGAGCGCCGGCTCCCCCAACTGCCCCCGATAGGTCAGCGTTCCGGCAACGGCGGCAAACGCATCGTCGCGCTCCACAAACAGCTCAGGCCCGCCGTGGATATAGGGCACATGGAAACCGCGCCAGCCGGGGACCTTGAGCGGCCTTGGGGCGGCAAACCCGTGCCGGTGAAACTGAACCTGCGCCGCCGCCAGCCGCGCCTCGGCCCGGTCATCGTCGCTGCAAAGATAGAATCCGCCCACCGGCTTCTCATAGCCGGACGGGTTTCTGGCACAAGCACCGCTTGTCGCCGAACCCCTTCGCCGCCAAGGTGCGGCCATGACGCGCCGTCCCCGTATTCTCCATGCCCATTCGACCTTCGACCTTGGTGGTAAGGAGGCGCGGTCGGTGGCGCTGATCAATGCGTTCGGCGACGCCTACGCGCATGACATTGTTTCCGCCGACCGCCAGGCCCTTGGTGCGGCGCGGTTGATTGATTCCGGCATCTCCCACCGCCTGATGCCGCCGGAGGTGCCACCGCTCGAAGGCTGGCCTAGCCTCAAACGCTGGCGGGCGCTGGCGGCGGTGATTGCGCGCTATGACCTGCTGCTGACCTATAATTGGGGATCGATGGACGCGGTGATGGCCAATCGGCTGTTCGCGCGCATTCCGCATGTCCACCACGAAGATGGCTTCAACCAAGACGAGGTGGTCCGGCAGAAGCCGAAACGGGTGTTGTTCCGGCGGCTGGCGCTGGCCAGAACCCGCCGGCTGGTGGTCCCGTCCCGCAATCTGGCGCGGATTGCCCGGACGGTCTGGCATCAGCCGGAGCAGCGGATCGCCTATATCCCCAATGGCATCGACATGGCTTTGTTTGATCTGCCGCCCGCCCCGGATGCCATCACCGGCTTTGCGCGGCGCCCGGGTGAGCTGGTGGTCGGAACGCTCGCTGGCCTCAGACCGGTGAAGAACCTGCCCCGGCTGGTCAGGGCCTTTGCGGCAGCAGCAGAGGGCAAGTCCGCCCGGCTGGTGATTGTCGGCAGCGGCCCGGAGGACGCGGCAATCCGGGCCGAAGCGGCCGCACTCGGCATCGCCGACCGGGTGCACCTGCCGGGCTTCCTGCCTCACCCCAGCCGCTATGTCGGCCTGTTCGACATTTTCGCCCTGTCATCCGACAGCGAACAATTCCCGATCAGCCTGGTTGAGGCGATGGCCGCCGGGCTGCCAGCCGTCTCCACCGATGTCGGTGACGTGCGGGAAATCCTCGCCGAACCCAACCGGGCCCTGCTCGCCGCCCCAATCGACGAACCCGCACTCGCCCGACACCTCGCCACGCTTCTCGACAGCCCAACCCTTCGCACCACCCTCGGCACCGCCAACAAGACCCGCGTCGCCACCAGCTTCAGCCATACCAATATGGTTGAGACGTACCGCGCCCTGTACGAGGCGGCATTGGGGCAGCACTCCTAGACTGCCTACGATAAACTGCTGTGCATTCGGGAAATTGAAGGTCGCTACAATCCCTGACAAACATTGTTGGCGTTGGAGTCGAGGAAGGGTGCAAAGGGGCAACTGACATAACGCAGGCGGGCACCCGCCCCCACGGGCACCACGACCTGATCGGCGCGGATTGCGACGGGGGCGTTGGTGATGCTGCCGCCGAGCCGGACACTGGCGTTGTTGGTACCGAGGAACGATATCATGTCATCCTGGTCGATACCGTCGCCGGAGACCCCAATGGCACCGACCATGACATTGCCGCGGTAGACCGGGACAGCACCGGCGAAGATTTGCAGGCCGTTCTGCAACCGATTCTGTCCCGGTGCTGCATCAGGCAGGAACGTGCAGCGGGCTGCGGTATCGGCGCCACCGCCCGACACAAACACGACGTGCTGGACGACATTCTGGACCAGAAGAGCAGATTGGAGACCGGTCGAAAAGGGGCTGAACTGTCCGATCGGGCGTGATAGCGGACCATTGGGCCGACCGACTTCGCCATCCGGATAATAGGGTCGCGCCAGATTGCCGATTGATCGGTCACCAAAGGCCACGGCGCCGGTCAGAGCGCCCGCCGTGCCGGGCAGGAACGCCGCCATCCGTCCCACAAAGGCGCGGACATTGGGGTCGGCGGCACCACCCGGCACGGTCACGCCGCCAAGGTCTGCAGCACCGCGCGGGCCGGAGAGCAAAGCCACACTGCGCGCCTTTTGGAGGGACACGTCGATGCCGAAAATCGGCGCATCGGGGGAACGGACCAACCCGAGCGACACACCGCGCGTATCAATTACCGAAATCGAAACCTCGGCCCGACTGTCGAGTGGCCGCCGGATCTGTGCCCGGGCCCGGGCCATGACCTTGAAGGCTTCCTCCAGCAACGCCCGCGTTTCAGCAGCGGTAAGCGGCGTCGCGACGTCGCCGGCATCAGTCCCACCCCGCACCGGGTAGCGGTTCGTGCCGGACCCGTCGGTCAGAATATAGGCGTCGGGGTCACTGAACTCCGCAAGCGTTGCCTTGCGGATGCCTGATGCCTCGGTGCCATAGGCAGCCCCAGCCAACGGGGCGAGCGTCGCCGGGCCATAATAGCCGGTCACCGGCACCAGGCTGCCAAGCGCCGCCGAAACAGCAGCAAAGCTGCGGGCCGTCGCGGGGGTCGAGCGCAGCGACGCAACATCTTGGTCGATGTAGCGCAGCAGCGATCCGTCCACCGATACCCGTTCAGCGCGAATCTCGGTCGGCGCGGCAAAGCCGACTGATCCGGCAACCGCGATCAATTCCTCGTCATCGGTGTCGATATCCCGAACCTCGGTATCGAGGCCATAATCACCGTCGCCCATCACGCCGATGCCGCCGACGACGACGCCGTTCTTATACAGCGGCAGGCCACCTGGATCAGCGGCAAGGCCAAGCGGGGCGCGCTTCGGGCCGATCAACGCATCGGGCGTCGCCGTTCCCAGAAAGCGCCGGGACAGATCGGAACAGGGAAGCTGGCTGAACTGCACCCCGAACAACGGACCGCTTTCGAGCCCCGGCGTCAGGGTGCTTGGCGGGAAATGTTCCTGAACGATCATGCTGGCCGTCCGGGTTGAAAAGGCATTGCCGCTTGACGACAAATAGGCTCCGGTGACCGCTTTTGAGATGGCGGCGAGGGCTGCAGGGACCGCGACACCCTGGAAATCGGTATTGCCGACCGTTCCGGCGCGAAGTGTCGCCATGGCTGGCGCCCCATTCATCCGGAACACTGCGAGCACATTGCCGACTCGGTCAGTCACGGCGACGACCGAAGGCCGGTTGCGGGCGGCCGCTTCCTCCACCGCTTGCGCGACGATCTGGCCAACCTCGGCCGAAGTCAGCGCCAATTGCGCGGGTTGGGTGAATAGGCCAACAGGCGTCGGGGTAATCGGTGGGTTCGCCGCTGGAGAGGTGCTGCTGCCTCCGCCACCGCACGAGGTCAGCATCAGCATCGCACAAAGTGCTGTTCCGATTGCCTGCGAAATCTTCATGGTCGCCCGTCTGCCCCCGCCGCTCACCCGCCAACTGTAGCGAGGTGATGATTTCATGCAATCCGGGAAGCGCAGCAATCAGGCGGTTAAATGACTCAATGTGACGGAGATTTGCTGCTCGATCACCCGACGCGCCATGGCTTCCGGCAGGGCTTGTTCACTGCGCAGCCGCTGCCACACCTCAAAACTCAGCAGCAGGTCGATGGCCTCGAACAGGTCGGGACCACATTCGGCGGGCAGCACCGATCCGAGTCGCGCCCGCATCAGTTTCAGGGTTTGCTGATATTCCGCCTGCATCGCGGGCGATTCGTGGCGGTGGGCGTCTCCGGCGCGTTTGAACGGCATCAGCCGTTCATAGGTCGTCAGGCGGCGGTCAATCGTCTCGGCCAATTGCCCGCGCCAATCCGACGATGCGAACGGCACCAGCCACATCTGATACTGGCTGGCGATGCGCAGCGACATTTCCCGGTACAGGCTTTCCATGTCGCGGAAATGCCGGAACACACTGCGCAGCCCCACCTCGGCGCGCGCCGCCACCTCCTCCGCGCTCGGCGTGATCGCCCCCGCCTCGACGAGATCGATCATCGCGGTGACGATCTGGTCCCGACTGCGCTGCGACCGCCGCCGCCGCCCATCGGTGGAAGGTTGAGTGCTGGTCATGTCATCGGCCCCCTATCAGGGCCGATCAGTTCGACCAATAGATATAGGCTTCGTTTGGCTTGGGTTTGGTGCCAAGCGGGCGGTCGATGGCGATGGGGGAGCGGACGAGCGGCTGCCATGCGGCTGGTTTCTGGTCGGCGTCATGGGCCATTAATTTCGCCAGCAGGGCGGCGACGACAGCCGGGTTGGCGGCTGCGACATCGCGTTGTTCGGTCGGGTCGGCTTTCAGGTCGAACAGCAGGTCGCGGCGCGGCAGGTCGAGCGATTGCAGCTTCCAGTCACCGTCCCGCACCACCCGGTATTTGCCGCTGCGCCAGAACAGGGTCTGGTGGGGTAAGCCCGCTTTGGTGCCGCTGACATAGGGCAGGACGTCGACACCATCGACCTTGCGGTCGGTTGGCAATGCGGCCCCGGCGGCGGCACTTGCGGTGGAGAAAATGTCGAAATGGCTGATTGGGGCAGCAAAGCTGGTGCCAGGCGCGATTCGTCCAGGCCAGCGCATCATGAACGGAACCTTGGTGCCGCCTTCGAAGAAGGTTGCCTTCCAGCCGCGGTAGGGGCGGTTGACCTCTGGCAGGCCGATATAGTTGGCGCCGCCATTGTCGGAGGAGAAGATGATCATGGTATTGTCATCCAACCCCTGAGCCTTCAGCTCCGCCATGACCTTGCCGACGCCGCGGTCCAGCGCCCGGATCATCGCCGCATAAACCCGCGTGCGATGGTCTTTGATATGGGCCAGCGCCTCATAATCGGATTTCAGGGCCTGAAGCGGCGTATGCGGGGCATTATAGGCCAGATACATGAAGAAGGGCCGGTTGCGGTTGGCGCGGATGCCGGCCAGCGCCTGATCGGTCAGATAATCGGTCATATACCGGTCCGGCGCGAAACGCGGACTGCCGTTGAACTGCACGCTGTAGGGCAGGTTCGCCCACAGATATTTGTCGATGGGATCGAAGTCCTGTTTGGAATTGACCACGTCCGGGTCGTTTTCCGGCAGGAACATCTGACCGCCAATGATGAAGCCAAGGCTTTCGTCAAAGCCCTGATCCTCGGGCCGCATGCCCTTCGCCTCACCCAAATGCCATTTGCCGAGGTGGATGGTGTGATAGCCCCGGCCCTTCAACTGTTCGGCCACGGTGATTTCCGCAGCCGGAACCCCCTTTGCGCCGGGCGCGGCCGCAGCCTGGGCGGCGGCTTCGTCAAACAACGGCTTGTGGGGCGAGTCGGTTTCCATATGCGCGATGTTCCGCGCGAACATCGCATCGGGGCGGAACAGGCTAGTCGGAAACCAGGACGGGATTTTGGTGTCGGTCGGGGTAAATTCATAGCCAAAGCGCGTGGCGTAGCGACCGGTCATCAGCGCGGCCCGCGAAGGCGCGCAGGTAGCATTGCCGGCATAGCCGTTGGCGAAGGTGACGCCCTGCCGACCAATGGCATCGATATTGGGGGTCTGAACCCCGGCGACACCGGTGCCGGTCAGGCTGATGTCGTTGATGCCCAGATCATCGGCCATGATCAGGATGATATTGGGTGGCCGGTCACCGGTGGGCGCTGTCGTCGGCCCCTGCGCCCAGGTCACCGGCTGGTTCGGCGCGGTGCTTCCCGCCAGCCAGCCTGCCATATGAAGCTTGATATAGTCCCCGCCCGCCCATAGCCCGACGCCAGCAATCGCCACGGCTCCGAGCAGGATTTTGGCCGATTTTCTCATGTTCGGTTCCTCGACAGATAGAGAATCCACGTCAGCGTCAGGATCGCCAGCAATCCAAGATTGAAGGCAGCGCCCGGGACGATGACGGGCAGCGGGCGATAAATGTAAAGGTGAATGACACCCAGGCAAGTGTTCAGGGTTTGGAGGCAGAGCACCGGGACCACCAGTGCCCGGTTGCGGGCGACAACCCAAAGCTCGAACAGGCCCAAACTGAGCTGCATCAGTCCGATTGAAGCAAAAAGGGCAACAATCGTGGTACTTTGGCTGCCAAGATCAAGGCCAGCGATGGAAAGAGCGCCGCCATCCGGGGCGAAACTGTGAATGCTTCCGCGCGCAACATTGATCACTGAGAAGAGCGCCAGCACAAAGGTGGGCAGGCGACCGATCATCAGGCGGACTGCGTCCGGCCGAGGCTGCGATAACCGGCGAACAGGATAGTGATCATTACCACCTCAACGACCATCGGCGGCACGGCTGTGGCCGTAAACCCGTCCAAAACCAAACTGACGCATCGACCGAACAGCGCAATTGACAGCATCACCAGCGGCACCAGCAGCGGCGCGGCTTGATTGCGGATCGCCCCCGCCAAGGCGAACAGCGATGCGCCGACAAAGAAGCCGGGAAAATCGGCGCGCAGGGTCGCCAGACCCTCGGTTCCGATCGGTGTTAGGAAGACCGCCGCCGCGAGTTTGGCCGGTAAGAACAGGAAGCCAAGCCCAATCAGGATGTTGAACACCCCGATCAGTCCAATCAGGCCCCGCAAAAGCCCTTGCATCCGCCCCTCCCCGGCCAAGTATCAGGGGCCATCTTAGCATAGATATGACCGAACACAATATTACGGCATTGATAATGCCATAATCTCGGTGCATGTTGGGGACGCGGGCAGTAAGCGAGAGGGGATTGCGGTGCGCAGAGGCTGGAAAATCGTGCTGACGCTGGCGGCAGCGCTCGGTATCGCGGCCGTGGCTGTGCAGCAATTCCAGGCCGGGATTGGCACGGCGATCCTGAAACGCGTGGTGGGGGAGCGGGCCGGTCGGGACGCCACCAAGGGACTGGCCGATGGGCTGCACGTCGCCCTGTGCGGTACCGGGTCGCCGCTGCCAAGTCCCACCCGCGCCGGCCCATGCCAGGTGGTGATCGCGGGCACGCATATGTTCGTGGTCGATGCCGGGGAGGGGGCAGCGCGCAATATCGCCCTGATGGGTTTGCCCAACGCCCGCATCGAAGCACTGTTCCTGACCCATTTTCACTCCGACCACATCGACGGCATGGGACCGATGATGATGCTCCGTTGGACCGGTGCTGCAGCGTCGGCGCCCTTGCCTGTCTACGGACCAACCGGTGTCGAGCGGGTGATGGCAGGCTTCAACGCCGCCTACGCAACTGACAATGGCTACCGCACCGCGCACCACGGCCCAGCACTGGTCCCGCCATCAGGGGCGGGGGCGGTCGCTGTCCCGTTTGCGCTGCCGCCAGCCGGGCAAGGGGACACGGTGGTGGTGTGGGACAAGGACGGGTTGAAGGTCACCGCCTTCCGGGTTGATCATGGCCCCATCGACCCGGCGATTGGGTACCGCTTTGACTATAAGGGCCGGTCGGTGGTGATCAGTGGTGATACCAAGCCGGTGCCGTCTTTGGTTACGGCGGCAACGGGTGCTGACCTGTTGATCCACGAAGCCCTGCAACCAAAATTGGTTCAATTGCTCACCAACGGGCTCGCGGCAAAGGGTATCAACAACACCGCGCAAATCACCCGCGACATCCTGAATTACCACACCACGCCGGAGGAAGCGGCGCGGCACGCCGAGGCAGCCGGTGTCCGGCACCTGGTGCTCAGCCACATCGTGCCCGCCATTCCGTCCCGGTTTTTCTATCCGGCGTTTCTGGGAGACGCCCCGTCCTATTTCGACGGGCCGATTACCGTGGGAGAGGATGGCATGTTGTTCAGCTTGCCAGCAGGCACAGCCGATATCGTGCAGACCAAATTGATGTGAACGGGCGAACCACATGGCAAGCGCGCGTGGGGCCAACCAATGAGGGACAAAATGTACAAGATCAACGGTGCGCTCGGGTCGCCCTATTCTCTCAAGATGCGGGCCCTGATGCGTTACCGGCGTTTGCCCCACATCTGGATCCATGGTGCCGAGACGCACGGCCTTGCTGCTGCCAAGGTCAAGGCACCGGTCATACCGGTCATCGAGTATCCCGACGGCAGCTTTCACAACGACTCAACCCCGCTGATCTATGAATTGGAGGCGTTGCATCCAGGCGAACGGTCGGTGATTCCACCCAATCCGGCGCGGGCCTTCCTGGCGCATTTGGTCGAGGATTTCGCCGACGAATGGCTGACCAAGGCCATGTTCGGTTATCGCTGGCTGCGCGAAGTTGATCAGGTCCAGATGAGCCGCTGGCTGGCCTTTGACGCTTTGAAGGGCGGGACGCTGGCGAAATCGCAGGGCTTTGCGGCGAATTTCCGGGCGCGTCAGGTCGGCCGCATGGAGATTGTGGGCTGCACCGAAGCGAATTTCCCGCTGATCGAAGCCTCCACCCGGGCGGTGTTGACCGCGCTAGAGGATCATGTCGTCAATCGCCACTGCCTGTTCGGAACCCGCCCGTCGCTGGCGGAATTCAGTCTTTTTGGCCAATTGTCGCAGCTGGGTGTCGATCCGACGCCCGAAGCCATGATGCGCGCGGATTTTCCCTATACATTCCGCTGGCTGCTGCACATCGATGACATGTCCGGCATCGACGGCGTTTGGGATGATGACGATACGCCGAATGATGCGGTCATAGAGGCACTGCTGAGAGTGGTAGGTGATGTCTATTTCCCATTTCTGCTCGGCAATGCCGACGCCCTTGCGCGGGGCGAGGAGACCTTTACCATCCACGCCATGGGGCATGGCTACACGCAGGGGACCTTCAAATATCAGGCGAAATGTCTGGCCGACCTGCGGGCCCGCTATGCCGCCCTCTCCGCAGCCGCAAAGGCGGACCTCGATCCGTTGCTCAGTACGACGGGTTGCCTCCTGCCGTTGACAGTCGGATGAACCGGTTTGCCATCGCCCCCGCCCTTTTGTTGGTGCTGACGGCTGCCGCACCAGCCCCGAAACAGCCGAACATCGTCATCCTGTTGGCCGATGACTGGGGTTTTACCGATGTCGGCAGCTATGGCGGGGAAATCCGCACGCCGAATCTGGATGCGCTGGCGGCGAAGGGGGTGCGGTTTTCCAACTTTCACGTCGCCGGCTCCTGCTCCCCGACCCGGGCCATGCTGCAAACCGGGGTCAGCAGCCACCGCGCCGGACTTGGCAATATGCCGGAGACCATTCCAGCGGCGCATCGCGGCAAACCCGGCTATGACGCCGAGCTCAATGACCGGGTCGTCACCATCGCCGATCAGCTGCGCGCGGCGGGGTATCGCACCTACCTGACCGGCAAATGGCATCTCGGGAAGGATCCGGCGAAGCTGCCGACCGCACGGGGTTATGACCGGGCCTTTGCACTGGCGGCATCGGGGGCCGACAATTTTGAGAACAAGCCCAATCTGCTGCTGTACGACAAGGCCGACTGGACCGAGGATGGCAAGCCGGCTGACTTGCCGAAGGATTTCTATTCGTCGCGGTTCATTGTCGACAAGATGATCGAATATCTCGACCAGGGTTCAGGCAGCGGCAAGCCCTTTCTGGCGTCACTGAACTTCATCGCCAACCATATTCCGGTGCAGGCACCTGATGCCGACATTGCCCGCTATGCGGGGCGTTACAAGGCCGGGTGGACGGCCCTCCGCAACGAACGTCGGGCCGGGGCGATTGCCAAGGGCGTCATGCCCCAGGGCATGGCGATGGTCACCATGCCGAGCACGGGAAACTGGAATGCCCTGTCAGCCGCTCAGCAGGCCGAGCGAGCCGGGGCGATGGCAGCCTATGGCGGGATGGCAGAGGCGATGGACCGTGAAGTCGGGCGGCTGATTTCGCACCTGAAGGCCACGGGTCAGTTTGACAATACGGTGTTTGTCTTCACCTCCGACAATGGCGGTGAGGCGCTCGATCCGCGAAGCAGCCGGTTCAACGCGGCGGCGGCGGATTATTATTATGATCTGGAGCCGTCGCAGCAGGGCCGTCCCGGATCGTTCACCGCCATTGGCGTCAGTTTTGCCAGCGCCGTGTCGGCACCGCTCAAGGGCTATAAATTCACTGCGAGCGAGGGCGGTCTGCGCGTTCCCTTGATCATCAGCTGGCCGGGCAATCGCGGCATCCCAAAAGGCGGCATCGCGCCCGGCTTCGCCCATGTCACCGACGTTGCGCCGACCCTGCTGGGATTGGCGGGCGTCCCGGCGCAGCAGGGGAGGTTTCAGGGCCGCGCGGTCGAGCCGATGCGCGGTTTCAGTCTGGCCCCGATGCTGACTGACACTGCTGCGACCGTACACCCGGCGGATCGTCCGCTCGGCTACGAACTGTCCGGCAATGCTGTGCTGTTCAAGGGCAATTACAAGCTGGTGAAGAACCTGCCGCCCTACGGCGATGCGGCTTGGCATCTGTATGACATCATGGCCGATCCCGGCGAGACCCGCGATCTGGCAACCGCAGAGCCGGCGCGATTTGCCGCGATGCAGGCCGATTATGCCGCCTTTGCAAATCGTGACGGCGTGCTACCAATGCCAGCGGGCTATTCCGCGCCCAAACAGGTAGAGATCAACGCCAAGGAAACCCGGCTATGGCCGAAGCTGCGAATGCTGGGAGCGGTGGTGGCAGCGGCGCTGGTGCTGATCACCGGGTTGGTGCTGCTGCGCCGCCGCCACCGTGGTGCGTAACCGGCTATTTCGCCAGTCCTTGGCCGGGAGAGGACGGCGGCCCAACGCGACTGGCTAGTCCCCAAAATGCTGCGGGTCTTGACCTCCAACCGGGGGAAATGCTGCGCAGCATAAGCCGCAGCAAATATTTCTCCACGATGACGGTCCTGGGTGCACCGGGCGAAGTTTTTCTGCTCAGTCACGATATCCTGCGGTCGAAACTCGGCATGCCAACCAGCGCCGTGGTCGAGCGGATTGATCCGAATACACTGGAGACCCGCGACCGGTCTACCCGCTTGCCGGGCGGTCCGATGTGGCCGGGCGGCATGGCGGTTCACCGCAACGGCAATCTCTATGTGGTCTACGGACGGTTCGCGCACCGGCTGGACCGGCGGTGTCGGTTGACGGGTTCGCTTGAGCTACCGGTGAACCAGCCGCACAACGGGTTCGTCATTCTCGACACCGGCCTGATCGTCACCAAGAATCTGTCGGAACGCCACCATGCTATTCTCAGCGTGATTGATCCCGACACCATGTTGCAGGTGCACACGCCGCTGGAGGTGCCGGAGGCATCGGTCGCGCGGTTAAGCTCGGATGGGGAGATGGTCTACGTCGTCGGGATCCGGTCGACCTTCCGCTATGTCTGGGGCGAAAAGGCCGGGCTAGCGCGCGACCCGACCTGGGTGTTCAACTATGTTGGCGGCACCGGGCAAACCCACGGCTGGGACATGGTTTTGGCCGATGGCAATGCCTGGTTCATGGACAACGGTCGGCACCGGTACCGGACCAATATGTTCGGTGCCGGGGTCAGCCCAACCGCCAACCGGTTGATCCGCGTGTCGCTGCAGGATGCCGACGACAATGAAATGATCGACGTCAGCGGTCTGCCGGGCGGGAGCATCACCAATCCACCTGTCGTCGATGTCAAGCGACGGATCGTGGTCGGGTTCGACTCCGCCAACAAGGTGATGCGGGCATGGCGATTCGGCGGCGGACGGTTGCTACCGCTGTGGGAGAAAACCGGTATCGGTTGCGCCAGCCATATGATCCTGTTTCCGGATACCGGAGAGCTGGTCACCAACGACTTCGGCAAAGGCGGCGAGCATGTCGTGCTGCTCGATATCGAAACCGGCACCGAGCGGGGACGGGCCTGCATCGGCGGCATGATGCAGGGCGTGGTTTTCCCGAGCACAGGCTGGAACCGCGACCTTTATTGGTGCTCCATGGCCAAGGTAGCGCGGGTGTTTGTCGACTGACGGCGCTATCGTGCCCGAAACAGCGGCCACAGGAGCTGCTGTGGCGCGGTCATCGGTTCGAGTCCTTCGACGCCGATGTGCGGTGGGTAGCGTCGGGTGATCTTCGCGGTGCCGAATAGCACGTCCCAGAAGAACAGCAGGTTTCCGAAATTGCCCTTATAGTTGGTGATACCATCGGCCTTGTGTTTGCCATGGTGGGCCGAATGTGTGGCCGGGGTGGAGATGGTGCGCTCAATCAGCCACATCAGCGGCGAGAGCCATTTGATCCGGTACAGGGGCTCGTCCCACCGGACGTCGGAATGCGCGGCAATGATCACCAACTGCTTGACGATCACATAGCCCACATATGTCCAACCGAGCCCCAGATAAATCAAAATTCCCGAAAACCAGAGACTCGGCATCAAGAGATAGTAGAATATGTTGTTCCGGTAGACGATCCGCACCGACATATATTCAGCATTGTGATGTGCCCGGTGTAGGTTGTACAAAAACGGCACGGTGTGTGACATCCGGTGCCACCAATATTGCATCATATCATCAAATATAAGCAGCAGGCCGATTTGCGCCACCAACGGACTGCTGACAAGGCTGTCCTTCAAATCCGGAAACACGCCGCTCATAAAGCCATATGCCATCAGCAGAATGAGTGGCTGGGTGGCCCCCAGCAGCACGATCGAACCGATGACCTCCACCCAGGCGTCCGTGGACGTCTGGCCCGGCTTGCTGAAGAACCGGGTACGCAGAATTTCCAGGCAGATGAACGCGAAGAAAATCCCGCTCACCGCAATCACTTCGAGCTTCATTGCATCCCCCCGGCGCCAGTTCAGGTCAGGCTATTCCACCGCACCGGGTCGGCCAAGCATATTCGCTGCTCCCCGCATTGTTGATCAGGCCACGCCACCCTGCCGGGTCCGGATGTTGAGCTGTCCTGCCAGACCGGCGGTCCGGTGGATTTCGATGGCTTTGTACTCGGGCATCTGGACCATCTGCATCATGGCAGCGGGGGATGGATATTCAGCGAGCGCCACCATGTCCCACAGATCCTCGACCTCGCCGAGGATGATCCCGGTCACTGCACCGGCATAGACCGGGCGGCCGCCAACCGCCTGCAAACAGGCGACAACGCCCGCACCGTAGCGGGCATAGGCTTCGGCACCCGTGCAAGGACCAAAACCGGAGTCCGCTGGATAGTCGGCCTGATCCTTGAACTTCAGCAGATTGATCATGACCATCGGCCCCTGATCGGCGGCGCTGAAAAAGGCGATGGCCTTTTCTGCAGCTGGATAGACTTCATTGGTGACCTGCATGGTTGCTGTCCTTCAAGCTCGGATGAACGTGTCGATGAGAGCGCATAGCTGTTCGGGCGCGTCTTCCTGCAGGAAATGGCCGCCACCTTCGATGATGGTATGTGGCTGTCCCTTGGCACCGGGGATGCGGTCAATGATCACCTTCTCCCCGCCCTTGGTCACCGCGTCCTTGTCGCTGAAGCAGGTCAGCACCGGCTTTTCGAACGCCGACAGGATTTTCCATGCAGCGATATTCTCCGCGACCGAGGCATGTTCGGGGGTGATTGGCACCAGCGTCGGAAACTGCCTTGCGCCTTCCTTGTAGCTTTCGTCCGGAAACGGCGCGTCATAGGCGGCAATCTCGGCGGGCGTCAGGTCGCGGGTCGTGCCACCGTTGACGATGAACCCCACGGGAAATTCAGGCACTGATTGGCTGAACTTCAGCCAGGCATCAAAACCCTCCGACCAGCCGGTGCCGATTGGCAGACCGGTATTGGCGATGACCAGCCGGGCAAACCGGTCCGGGAAGGCGGCAACCAGTCTGAGGCCGATCAGGCCGCCCCAATCCTGGCAGAACAGGGTGATACCGGTCAGGTCGGTGGTGGTCAGCCACTGGCTCATCCAGGCGACATGCCGTTCATAGGTATAATCGGCCCGCGCAGCCGGTTTGTCCGACTTGCCGAAACCGATCAAGTCCGGCGCGACGACGCGGTGGCCCTTTGCAGCGAGGGTCGGGATGAATTTGCGGTAGAGATAGGACCAGCTCGGCTCGCCGTGCATCAGCAGAACCGGTGCGGCCTCGCGCGGACCTTCGTCGACAAAGTGCAGGCGGAGCGCTGTACCATCGGCGTCGATCACGGTCTGATAGTGCGGCGCAAACGGGAAATCGGCCAGCCCGGCGAAGCGATCATCGGGGGTGCGAAGGACGTGCATGATACGACTCCAATCTATTGGCACTGTTAATGCCATAATATGTTCCCGCGTGTCAAGGCTTGATATCCGCGCGTTCCGGCCCGAAGGGAAGTTATGACCTTTACAAATGTTCCGCCGGTTCTCGGCGAAGCGCTGGCCGCACGCGGCTATGCGGACCTTACCCCTGTTCAATCCTCCGTCCTTCGTGACGAAGCGGCAGGACGGGACATGATCGTGTCGGCCCAGACCGGGTCGGGCAAAACCGTGGCTTTCGGACTGGCGATGGCCGCTGATCTTTTGGGAGACGGTGACCGGGTCATGCCGGTACGTTCTCCTCAGGTGCTGATTGTCGCTCCGACCCGGGAACTGGCACTGCAGGTCTGCCGCGAACTGATCTGGCTGTACGCCGGGGCAGGGGCTGCGATTGTGTCCTGCGTTGGCGGGATGGATGCGTCGAAGGAGCGCCGCAGCCTTGCCCAGCGCCCCCACATCGTGGTGGGCACCCCGGGCCGCCTGCGCGATCATCTTGAACGCGGCGCGCTGGACCTGTCCCTCCTGAAGGTCGCGGTGCTCGATGAAGCCGACGAAATGCTCGACATGGGCTTTCGGGAGGATCTGGAGGAGATATTGGACGCGACGCCGAACGAGCGCCGCACCCTGCTGTTCTCCGCCACCATGCCGCGTCCGATCGTTGCGCTGGCGAAACGCTATCAGCGCGATGCACTTCGGATATCCACCGTCGGCGACGAGCGCGGCCATGGTGACATCAGCTATCAGGCGGTGACGGTTGCGCCCGCCGATATCGAGAATGTGGTGGTCAACCTGCTGAGGCTACACGAGGCGGAGACGGCGATGCTGTTCTGCGCCACTCGCGACAATGTCCGCCATCTGCATGCCAGCCTCGTGGACCGCGGATTCGGCGCGGTGGCACTGTCCGGGGAGCACAGCCAGTCGGAGCGCAATCAGGCGCTGCAGGCGCTGCGCGACCGCCGCGCCCGGGTCTGCGTTGCGACCGATGTTGCGGCGCGCGGCATTGATTTGCCGAGCCTGTCGCTGGTTATCCATGTCGAACTGCCGCGCGATGCCGAAGGCTTGCAGCACCGCTCAGGCCGGACCGGGCGGGCCGGCAAAAAGGGCACAGCCGTCCTGGTGGTTCCCTTCCACCAACGGCGGCGGGTGGAAAACATGCTGCGCGGCGCACGGATCGAAACCGAATGGATGAACCCGCCGACGCCAGAAGATATCCGACGCAAGGATCAGGAGCGCCTGCTCGAATCGCTGCTGCAACCAGTGGAACTGGAAGATATCGACCGCGAGCTGGGCAGTCGGTTGTTGGCGGAGCGCGGGGCCGATGATGTCGCGGCAATGCTGGTCCGCAGCCTGCGCGCCCGCCTGCCGCAGGCCGAGGACCTGATCGATGGCAGCGCCCGCTCCGCAGCGGTGGCCGCCGCGGATTCTGGCCACCGCGCCGGGTTCGATGACATCGTCTGGTTCCGGATGAACATCGGCAGACGCCAGAATGCCGATCCGCGTTGGGTGCTGCCGCTGCTGTGTCGGCGCGGCCACATCACCAAGAACGAGGTTGGCGCAATCCGGATTGGGCCGGACGAAACCCTGTTTCAGGTCCCGCGCGCCATCGCCGCCAAATTCGCCGCAGCGGTCAAACGCACCGCCGACGACGGCGCGAACGATGAAGGCAGCGTCCGCATCACCCAATCCGACAGCGGTCCAGCCCCACACCAGCCGCACCGGGGCGCCCCAAACCGCGCCGCGCCGGAACGGCCCCGCCTATCCCCCACCAAGCCGCGAACATCTCCAACCAAGCCCTTCCGCGTGAAGCCAAGGGCACCGCGGTAACCTCTGCCCTAGTCGCATCACCCCACCTTTGATAAACCCCGTTGGCAGGCCCGGTCGCGGGCCGGGGCGGAGTGGGTAATGGCGCGATTGGCTCATGTGTTGCGTACCATGGCGGCGGGTTGCGGGGCGATCCTGATGCTGACCGGCTGTGGCGGCGGTGGCGGAACCGCCCCCTCTGTGGTGGCCCCGCCTGTTGTGGTGCCGCCGGTCGTCGTGGCACCACCGCCGGAGCCGGTACTGACCATCTCCGGCGCATCGGTCACGGCCACCTCGCTCGATACCATCGTCACCCGATCCGGCAGCTGGCAGATTTCTGACCTTGGGGCGGTGGGCGACGTCAGCGTCGGCGCGCGCGCCTATATGTGGCGGCTGGCCGGTAACACGACATTTGTGCGGGTTATGATCTGTCGACGCCTGTTCACTCGGGAAGCGGGAGACAGTGTTGCGCTGTCGACGTTCAGCGTGCCAGTCCGGCTGGTGCTTGGCACAGCAACGTTTGATTGGACACTGGGCGTGGCACAAGGGTCGTGCCGGGTCATGCAGAATGAAGAGCCGGTCGCGCCCAATCCCGCGTGGATTCGCGAAGCGGTCGCCGCCAATATTGTCCCGTCCTATCGGCGCGAACGCAGCTGGCTGTCTGCCGCTCCGGCGTTGCTGGCGACGGACGCCGACCGGGGGGCCTATGATCCGGCGAGCCTTGGGCCAGTGCCGGGATCGGGGGCAGTGCCGACCTCCAACCTGAACTACGTCGGGGTGACCTCTGGGCAGGGTGGGGAATATACCGCGTCGCGCGGGTTCCTGCATGATATCGACGCCCGGGTCATCGATGCTGCGATCCACAATGAGGATGCCCGCATCACCGCCACCTGGTCGCAGGTGGTGCAATATAGTTATTACAGCCTCGCCCAGCCGCAGGCGGCGCAGTGGTCGCTGGTCAATCATGTGACGGGCGACCCGCAGATCCCGTTTGCCGGTGACCGCCCCTATGAAGCGCCGTTCACGGTGGTGCCGCGAACCGACATCGACAGCATGACCGATGTGACCGGGTGGACCCGCGATGCCTCCCATCTCGAAAATACCGGCTTTGTGCACTGGCTGGCGACTGAGGACCCGGTTGCCGGGCTGGTCGTCCAGCGGCAGGCGGCGTTCGCGCTTGCCTCATTTGCGGAAAATTTCCGGACCGGATTGGTCAGCTACCGGGGCTCTACGCAGCAGGAGCGCACCGTGTTCAATCTGCTGTCGGCGCTTTGGAAATCGCGGGAGGTGTCGCGCCGCGTCACCTCAACCAACGGGCGCGTCTTCTGGAACCTGGCGCGGGCCGACCGGCAGGCGACTGAGGTCATCGCCGATTATGACCAGATTCGGGTGAGGCTCGCGGCTGCCACCCCGACAAGTTCGGGTGCGAACATCGCGGCGGATTATGTGAACAATATCGCCGGATCCTTGTTCAATGCCACCGGCGTTGGACCGTGGGACATGCAGGGAGGTGGGACGCAAAATTTCGCGATCACCTCAAACTTCATGCCTGCCCAATATGCCGCTGTACCAATGTGGCTGTGGGCCAAATCCGGCAACGCCAGTGTCCGGCAAATGATGATCGCCTATGCACGCGGATTTGTTGTGCGGCTGAATACGGTCGGCGGGACGATGGGGGTTGATGGCCTGCCAGACCAGCGCGGGTCTGGCATCGCCATCGGGCCGAGCGTTGCCAATAATTTCAACATCCTTGTTCCCGCCGAACCGCCGTTTTCAACAACAGTTGGCTGGGGACAGTGGTTGGTGACGCAGCCGTTTCTGGCGCGGCCCTCCCGCACGACCTTTGACGCGGTTGGCATTCATACCGCGACCCAGATGGAGGGGATGTTGCTGTTCGCGCGCGATCTGACGCTCCCGATCACCGATCTTGATACCGCGATAAGCCGGGTCTCAGCGGCAAAGGCAGCGAGCAATCAAGCGACCTACCGGTTTCAGACCATCTATGGCCTGAAACATATGTCCGCGCCGAACTAAGCCTTACCCGCGCGGGTCGAAGGCGATGGCGCTGATGCTGCGTTTGCCGTCGCGGCGGGACAGTTGCACGAATATGTCGACAATGCCGCGCGCATAATCGATGATTTCGCCGCGCCCGAGGTGAGTTCCGGCCTGCATCGCCATCAATGCCAGCTGGTCGAGCGCGCCTTTCGGGCTGTCGGCATGGACGGTGGTGATCGAGCCCGGATGGCCGGTGTTGACGGCACGAAGAAAACTGAGCGCCTCGGCCCCGCGCAATTCGCCCATGATAATGCGGTCCGGACGCATCCGGAGCGAGGCTTGGAGCAAATCCTCTGCCGAGACCCGCGCCTCGCCCAGTTCACCGCGCACCGCGACCAGGCCGACGCTGTTGGCATGATCCAACCGAATTTCCGGCGTATCCTCAATCAGGATCAGCCGTTCATGTGCCGGGGTTTCCTTCAGCAGAGCATTGAGGAAGGTGGTCTTTCCGGTCGAGGTGCCACCGGCGATAACAATATTCTTGCGTGCCCTGACTGCGGCAGACAGGAATTCAGCGGTATCGCCGCTATCCAGCAACGCCCGCAACGCCGCATCGCCATCATCCCGCGCCACCAGATCGGCACGGCGAGTTTCGGCAAAAGCGCCTTTGGCTGCATAATCGTCAAGGCTGAGGTCGGCGATGACATGTTTGCGGATGGCGAGCGCCAGCGGACCCCGTGTGGCTGGCGGTGCACAAATCTGCACCCTCGCCCCGTCCGGCAGGGTCGCCGACAGCAGGGGATGTTCACGGCTGATCCCCTGATGGGTCAGGCTGGCGATCTGACGCGCCAGTCGCCACAGCATGGTGTCGTCCAGTTCGGGCGTGAACACCCGTTCGCTATCGCCAGTCAGGGTTTCAACCCAGACTTCGCCCGGCTGATTGACGTAAATATCGGTCACATCGGCCCGCTCCAGAAATGGTGCGAACGGTGCGAGATAGGAGCGGAGATAGACGCCGCTGCCAAGACTTGTTGTCTCGATCATCGGGCTGGTCCCACCGCCGAGAAGTCGAGGTCGCGGGCAACAAATATCCGGACCCCCGCGCCGTGCTTTGTCCGCACCGTTGGCGGCAAATCGGTGGAGCGCAGCGCCTCCGTTGCGACGCTGGTGGCCTGGGTGGCCGAGCCGATGAACACGCCGGTCCCGGTCGTCGAGGTAAGGGCCGCGGTGCCAGCTGCGATGCCGCCGTCAATCACTGACAGCAGGATCGCACCGCCAAAGCGTTGCAGGAAATGCCGGTCAACCTTGCCGCCAAGCCCACCGCGTCCCAATTCATCGGTGGCAGGGGATGCCAGCATGACCGACACGCCATCGGGCCGGATCACCCGCTGCCAGATGACAAACACCCGCGATGCCCCTTGTGCGACACCAGACTTATACTGGCCGATCACGGTGCTGCCACGCGGGATGAGGGTTGCCGAGCCATCAAAGCTGAGCACATCGCGCGAGATGACAGCGCGGGCATAACCGGGCAGGTCGGAGTCGATGGCGGTTTCCATCACCGCCTCAATCGTCGCGCCTTGCGGGACAATCCGGTCGAGCGAGCCCATGAAGGTTGCACCGACCGATTCCGGTTTTTCAGCTGACACCCGGTTGGCAAAGCGTTCGGTATCATTCTGCGCGCCGCGCTGGGCGGTGCCAGCGGCTTGCACGGCACCGGGGGCCGCAACCTCGGCCTGCGCCAGCTGAACCCGTCGGGTGGCGGGATCACTCAAATCGACGATCAGCGCCGGGGCACTGCGGCGGCGTGCCGCGTCGTCGGCCGATTCACCGGCTGGGGCCGGGACGACCGGTGGCGGCGCAGCCTGCACAACCGGCATGACTTGCGGCGGTGGTGGAGCGGGGGGTTGCGGAATGGCGGGGAGCGGCTGCGGCGGCGGAGAGTTTAGATTGGCCTCGTTCGCCATGCTGTCACTCACGCCCTGGGCCCGGGCTTCGCGTCGCGAGTCCAGCCCGGTGAACACCGTGAGGCCCAGAACGGTCATCGCCGCATAGCCGAGCAATGGCGAAACGCCTCGTCCGGCTGCGGCGACCGAAGGCCGGTTGACGATGGCGGCTGGGGTGTCACTCATTTCCCGGCTCCGGCATGGCTGATGGTGGCGAGCGCCTTGCCGCTGCGCAGCAGAAAGCGCGTGGCGGTACGTTGGACGACGGTCATCCCGTCGCGGACCGAGGCATTGACGAGGCTTTCCTGACCGTCCGGACCAATGGCGAAGATTGCCGGTAACGCCACCTCCTTCGGCCAGCTGAAATAGGTGGCGCGGCCATCGTCATATACCTCGGTCGGCCACAGCTCCCGCGCGCCGCTTTTCACATAGCGACGGTCGAAGGTTGATGGGTCGGGCGGCGTCGGTTTGATCACTTCGGCGACCAGCAACACCGGCTCGCGATAGCGGAACCGCACCACCCAGGGGGCTGCGGCATCCTGTTTGCCGGGCGTCGCCACGGTCAGCGAAAAAGTATAGCGGCGGCGGTCAGTGACCACTGCCATATTGGTTGTCGCCTTGCGGTCGAGCGGTTTCAGGAACAGCTTGTTGGCGCGCTTGTTCGGTGTGACCTGCCAGCCGAGCGCATCGCCAATGGCGACATTCTCGATCCGCTCGCCCTCATCAAATTCGATCATGGTTTGATAGCCAAAATGGCCGCGCAGCTGCACGACCTGATCGGGATCATAGAAGATGCTCTGGATATGCGCGTCGGTCTGGCCAGGGCGAGGCCGTTCGGCAGCTGTAATCGGCGCAGCGATCAACAGCGCGAGAAGTGCGAACCGTTTCACCGCATTTGCCCCGCCAGCGGGTTAATCGGCGCCGGTGCTGGTACCGGTGTCGCGGCAACCGCCTCCGCATCGCGGCGGTAGCGGACCACCTGGAACCCAAGCGGATTGACGAACCGCTCCTCCGCCCGCATCGGCTCGCCCGACCAGCGGAAACTGATGGCCGCCGCATAAGGCTGGACACTGCCGGTGCCGCTGCCGGGTGTCCGCCGTTCGGCATCGAACCGCACCAGCGCCGTATCTGGTCCGAGGATCGACACACTGCGCACCGTCACCGCGACTGTTGCGGTCGAACCATAGAGTTTCAGTGGGCTTTGCGGATTCTGCGGGGTCATCAATCGCAAATAGGCGGCCCGTTCGTCGGGAGCCGACCACCACTGGGTATTGCGATATTTTTCCTTCAAATCCGTCGCGTCATAGCTTTCGCGCGCCAGCACATATTGGACCAGCGCTGCCTGGGTCACCGCTTGATTCTGGGTTAGCGCGCCACCGGGTACGAGTTTTTGCGTCGTCTCGACAAAGCCCGTCTGCCGGTCGACCGTAACCACATAGGGTTCCACGGTCTTGAGCGGGAGCAGCACCACCAGCGCAATGGCCTCCAGCACGGCCACAGCACCAAAAGCAGCAGCGATGATCCAGGCGGTGCGGCGCTGCGAGCGGTCGGATGCGGCGCGATCCTCCGCCCAGCTTTCGCCTTCGGCATAATAGGCGTCGCGTTCGACCTGATTGGGGGCAACGGGGCGGTTCAACGGTCCCTCCTGCTTCGGGCTGCCGAGCGCCGGGGTGCGGCGGCGCGGGCATAGGTCTGACCAAGTGGTGCGGCCGCACCGGTCACAGGTCCGGTTCTGGCGGGCCCGGTGACTGGATCGGTGCGGCGGTCGGCGCGCATGGCAATGGCACCGCCACCGCGTGGATCACGGCGGGCGGCAGCATCTGCGGCAGCGGCCACGCGGGAAGCCCGGTTGAGCGCTGCCAATGCCGTTCCGCCGCCAATTCCCGAAGTCTGGCCCACAGCAGGCAATGCTGCGGTCTGTTTGGCCCCGCCCGGCAAGCGGATTCCGCGCGCAATCATCGCTGCGGAAATGACCGCAGCGAGCACAACCAGCGCAAAGACCGCGACGGTCAGCGCGATGCTGGTCATTGGCGCAACATCAAAGCGGGACGCGACCCGATTCGCCGCCATGGTCGCCAGCACTGGTTGCAGCAGCGCCAGTTCCATCGCCAGCAGTAAAATGACCGAAAGCGGTGTCACGGCGAGTGCGACCATCGCCCGCAGCCACCCTTCCACCATGCCGCGCGTCGCATCGAACAGCAGCAGGGCGGCAATCGCGGGCGCAATTGCCAACAGCAAGGCCAGCGCAATTTTGGAGGCAATCAGCAGACCAATTGTGGACAGCATCAACAGCATCGCCGACCCATTGAGCAGCATCGCCCCGTAGGCGATCCCGCCGACCAATGGAGAGGCTGTCCCGCTGCGCGCCGCGTAAAAATCGGCGGTGGTCTGCATCTGGTCGACGGCCGATTGCAGGCCGTCGAACGGATCACCGGCGGTCCGCATCAACGCCGCCGCCAGTTCGGTGGGTCCGGCGTACAGGCTGTTGTAAACCACGGTCTGATAGGTCCCCCAGCTGCCCGCCAGCAACAACACAACGCCAATCTTGATCGCTGCCCCCGCCGCATCCCCGACGGTCAGCGACGACTGTCCAAGCATCAGCCGCCACCCGAACAGCGCCACAAACAGTGTCAGGGCCCCGGTCAGCGCCATCGAAGTAATCCCCGACGGATCGGACAATATCGCATAGCCCGACTGCACAATGTCCCCGACACTGCAGTCGACCCGGGTCAGCAGGCCCTGCACCAGCGGCAGGTCAACACGGTCACAGCCCTCAGCCATCAGGCCGACTCCAGCAGGCGGGGGAGCCAATCAGCCGGGGCATCGCCGAGTTCAGCCCGCAGTCGGTCCAACCGCCGGACGGTGCCTTCGCGGCCCGACAGCACGGTCAGCAGTTCGGGTTCGCCCGAAAGGTCGAGCCGCGCCACCACCGAATCGCTGCCATGTTTGATCAGGAAGGCATGGGACGTGTCGGGCAGCGACTGAATGAGTTCAAACTCATGGGCCGTCAGGCCAAAGCCTGTCATATATTCACTGGCCTGCGCCTTTGGATTGGCCATGAAAATCTGGGTCGCCGCTTGTTCGATGATCGCGGAGGCAATGCGACTGCCAAGCGCGTCCGCCGCCGACTGGGTGGCAAAGCCGACCGCACCGTTGCGCTTGCGAATGGTCTTTTCCCAATCCTTGATGCGCTGGACAAACACCTCGTCATCGAGCGCCTTCCAGCCTTCGTCGATGACGATCAGCGTTGGCGCACCGTCCAACCGCTCCTCAACCCGGTGGAACAGGTAGAGCATCGCCGGGGTACGCAGCGCCGGTTCGTCAAGGATGGAGGTCAGGTCAAAGCCGAGTGTCGCTGCCCCCAGATCGAGCCGATCATCGTCATTGTCGAACAGCCAGGCCCGCTCCCCCGCGCCCCACCACGGGGCCAGACGTGCCGCCAGATCATCGGTCCGGGCACGACCCGACCCCCTGAACAATTCGGCATAGTAACGCAGACGCCGGTTCGACGCGGGCTGGGCATAATTGGCATCAACCGCTTCCTTGATCCGGGCGGCTTCCTCCGGCGTCAGCGTTTCCCCGCCCGCCGTCACCAGCTTGGTCGTCCAGTCGATCAGGAAGCGGCGGTTGGCCGCCGTGTCGAGCAGTTGCAGCGGGTTAAAGCCGGTCGGCTGGCCGGGTTTCAGCGCGTCATACCGCCCGCCAATGGCGCGCAGGAAAATCTCCGCCCCCCGGTCCTTGTCGAAAAACACGATGCGCGGGCCAAAGCGCCGCGCCTGCGCCAGCAGGAAGTTGAGTACCACGGTCTTGCCGGACCCGGAGGGGCCGATGATGGTGAAATTGCCGAGATCGCCCTTGTGGAAGTTAAAGTGGTACGGACCGGCGCTGGTGGTCTCCAGCAACGTGACCGCTGACCCCCAGTGGTTGCTCGCCGCCTTGCCAACCGGAAAATTATGCCCCGATGCAAAACCAGCAAAATTACCGGTCGAGATCAGGGCCCGCCGGGCGATATCCTTGAAGTTACCGGGGAATTGCGCCCAGAAGGCGGCTTCCAGATTGACGTCTTCCCGCACTGCGATGATGCCGGTTTCGGTGAAGGCCGATTGCAGCTCCCCCACCGCCTGATCGAGCGATGCCAGACTGTCGGCTTTGACCATGACGGTCAGATGATGTTCGCCAAAGGCGGCGCGGCCGCTTGCAACATCGTCCTTGGCCTGTGCGAGGCCCGCCTTCAGCGAATGGGCATCATCGTCGGCCCCCTTCATCCGCCGCAGCGCCAGATTCATCCGGTCAAGAGTTGGTTGCCGGTCGATCAGCGCGAAACTCTGCGTCACCGTCATCTCGAACGGCAGGCGGTAGAGATCGTCCAGCAGACCGGGCAGCGTTTCCGCCGGATAATCCTTCACCGACACCATTGCCGCAAATTCAGCGGGTCGGCGACCGGATGCGGCCAGCTCGATGGCTTCGGTGCCAAAACTGACCCGGCGGGCGGGCAGATGCTGGCCCAGGTCACCGCGCGGCAGCAGCACCGGGCGCATTTCGCCATTGAACAGCGCCGACAGCAATTCCATCGGCTCCGAGCAGGCGCCGCGCTTGGCCCCATACACCCCGAGCAACCGCGCGCCATAAGGTTGCAGCGCTGCCATCATCGCTTCGCGCGCCGCATCCAGCTCCCGCCGGTCGCGCGCCTTGGCGACGCTGTCCTCTATTCCGTCCGCCTGCTTGCCGGACAGCCGCCGCAACACCCGGTCCGCCAGGCCAACCCGGCCCTGCAACGGTCGGCGGACCAGCGTCAGGAACAGGTCGTTGACGTAGAGGCGGCGGCTCGCCAGCCGGTCGCGCCAGCTGGCATCCAGCGCCCGACTGAAATCATCGGCAAACTCCCCGTCCAGATCGGGCCGGACCTCGCGCCGTACGACATGGTGATAGACGGCAAAGCGGGAGCCGCCGAGCGCCCGCAGCATCGTCTCCCGGATCGCCTTGCGGTAATTCAGTTCGTCGGTGTCGGCGGTCTCGAACGACAGGCCGGTCAGATGGATGAATTGCAGCAGCAACCCGTCGCGCGTCTCAATCGTGAAATCATCGACATGCCGCGCATAGGGCAGCCGGTCGCCTGCCCGCTTCTCCCGCCCCGCAATGTCGTCCCGGCCTGCCATCAGGGGGTGTAACTGTTGCAGCCCCAAAGGCGGTGGTTCCGCACCCGGGGATTGCGGGACACGCGGGTCAGCCACAGATCGAAAATCCGCGGCTCCTTCACGCAGGCGATGTAGCCAATGGCATGGGCGACGAGGGCAAAGCCCAGCGCCCACAGGCTTTTGAAAATCAGGAACAATTCCGCTGTCACGATGCCGTTCATCACGAAATAACTGTAGGTAACCCCCGCAAACATCTGCGGCCGGGTCAGCGCGGTGAAGACGGGATCGCGGGCGAGATCGGACATGACGCTAAAGCCCGCCCGTCGCCGACCGGATGCCCGCCACAATGCTTGAGGCCCCAAACAGGATGAACAGCCCGACGACGACGGTCGCGCCGTAGCGCCAGTTCATGCGCCCCGTCAGCATCATGAAGCCAACGGCGGCCACTGCCACCACTGCCACCGCCGTTGCGACATTGCCGAGCAGCGTCCCCTGTAGCCAGTTGACCGCGCCCAGCAGCGCGCCGGACCCCTGCGGGTCCATCTGCACCCCCTGCGCCAACGTGGGCGCTGCGACCGCTGCCAGTGCCAGTCCGAACCGCTTCATCACTCTTGTCCTCCCGACCCAGCGCCGACCCGAGCCAGTATCTGCGCGACATAGGCCTGTGTCTCCGCAAACGGCGGCACCCCGCCATAGCGGTCCACCGCCCCCGGTCCGGCATTATACGCCGCCAGCGCCAGACTGCGATTCCCGCCGAACCTGCGCATCATACCACCAAGATAGGCCGCGCCCCCTGCAATATTCTGCGTCAGATCAAAGCGGTCAACGCCAAGGTCCCGTGCCGTTCCCGGCATCAATTGCATGACGCCCGCCGCCCCCTTTGGTGACAGCGCATCATGACGAAACCGCGACTCCGCCCAGGCCACCGCCTCCAGCAGCGCCGGATCCAGCGCCTGTGCTGCTGCTGCCGCTGCCAATTCGCGCCGGACCTCTGCCGGAGCTACGACTACCGCACGCCCCCGGACGCCCTGCGTGATCGGCGTCACACCGGCATCGGACCACACCGCCGCGCCCGCATAGGTCGCAACCGCCCCGTCATCGCCAATCGCCAGCACCTGCGCGCCGCCGGAGGTTGCCCCCGCCAGCCCAACCACAACCGCCGCCATCCATCCCCGACGCATGTCCACGCCCCATCTAACCGCTGGATAATGTAGAGATTGTGGACAGGCCCGTCGACTCGGGAAAGATTGGGACGTGGAGAATAGGACCGGCGTTAATCCATCAATGCGCTAAGATGATCGTGGCGCGGGTCTATGCGTGATGCTGCCAGAGCCGTGAGCGTCACAGCGTCCATTTCATCAACGCCCAAAGCAGTCGGTAACGGAAGTCGATCTGCCTCAAGACCGCTCACCGGATAATGATCACATTGATTGTCCATAACTTCATTTCTCCGCTGACTATGTCTGTTGTATCGTTCAAATTGGTGCTAAAAGATCAGGGATTGATTACAGGCGGCTGGGTGCGCACATGAAGCTGGCACGGATCGTATTTTACAGCGTATTGCTTGTGGCCACGCCTGCTTGGGCAGCCTCTGCCCCCGGGACCCTGGCAACTGGGGCTACCCCTATTACACACGGTGGCAATCGCACTGGATGCGAGGTCCTATTCACGGCGGTAATTGAGGACCATATCTATAGACAAGGGGCATGGGTTCACCTTTCCGGCAGTTTCATATTGAATGGATTCAGCGCGAACAACGCTCTCGAACCTTCATTGACTGTAAAGTTGGTTGTCAACGATATGACTTCGGTGACTGGTGACTACAAGCTTTCGCCGAGCGCGCCCACTACAGTAATTCTGATGGGCAAGGGCGAGGTATCAAATCGGTCAGCGTTTATTACGAGTGCTGTAGGCGAGACGCCGGGGAGTCTCCTGACGGCATTTCGGTTCGATGATACCTTCGCGCTTGTTTTGGCCCGCATACTCGATGACAACCAACTTGTTATTGCCTTTAACCGTCGCGAAGGCGGCAAAGATGTCCGGGTACCCATTGACCTTAGCATTGAGTCTTGGTCCGCTCCTGGAGCCAAACATAGTGATGCAACGCGGTCAGATTTTCTCGCCTGCGCCAAAGGATTACTCAACGAAATCAATGAGAAAGTCAGCGTGAAAATCAATGAGAAGAGTCCCAAATAGGTACCTTCACTCCTGTGCCTGGCAGTCGCACACCGGAAGCCGTTACACAGCATGACCTATGTTCGCCCCAAAAACCGACCGTCCAATTGCCCCCGGCTCCCCAACCCGCTAATCCCCCGCGCTCCCCTCCACCTCGCAGGAACCACTCGCCGTGTCCGACCGCCGCACTTTCGCGATTATTTCGCATCCTGACGCGGGCAAGACCACGCTGACCGAGAAACTGCTGTTGTCCGGCGGCGCGATCCATCTGGCGGGGGAGGTGAAGGCGCGCGGGGCGAACCGGCGGGCGCGGTCGGACTGGATGAAGATCGAGCAGCAGCGCGGCATCTCCGTCACGTCGTCGGTGATGACCTTCGAGAAGGACGGCATCACTTTCAATCTGCTCGACACACCGGGGCATGAGGATTTCAGCGAGGACACCTACCGGACGCTGACCGCCGTCGATTCAGCCGTGATGGTCATCGACGCGGCGCGCGGCATTGAGGCGCAGACGCTGAAGCTGTTCGAGGTCTGCCGCCTGCGTGATGTGCCGATCATCACCTTCATCAACAAGATTGACCGTGAGGGGCTATCACCGTTCGAGCTGCTCGATGAAGTGGCGTCGAAACTGGCGCTCGATGTCTGCCCGATGATGTGGCCGGCCGGCATGGGCGGTGAGTTTGAGGGGCTATATGATCTGCACGCCAACCGGCTGATCCCGCCGGATGGCAGCGCCCCGACCCAATTGACCGGCCTTGCCGATGAGAAGCTCGATCAGCTGCTTTCCCCCGGTCGCGTCAGCCAGTTGCGCGAGGAGGCGGAACTGGCGGTGGGCGGCTATGCGCCGTTTGACGGCGACATGTACCGCGCCGGCAATTTGACGCCGGTGTATTTCGGATCGGCGTTGCGCGAATTTGGGGTCGAGCAGTTGATTGCCGCGCTTGCTGCCCACGCACCACCGCCGCGTCCGCAACCGGCCTCCCCACGCAATATCGATCCGACCGAACCGGCGGTCACCGGTTTTGTATTCAAGGTGCAGGCCAATATGGACCCGCAGCACCGCGACCGCGTCGCCTTCCTCCGGTTGGTGTCCGGGCGGTTCAAGCGTGGCATGAAGCTGAAGCAGGTGCACACGGGGAAGGTCATTGCGGTGCACAGCCCGATCTTTTTCTTCGCCCAAAGCCGGGAGCTGGCGGACGAGGCGTTTCCCGGCGACATCATCGGCATCCCGAACCACGGCAGTTTGCGCGTCGGCGACACGTTGACCGAAGGGGAGGCGATCACCTTCACCGGCATCCCCAATTTCGCCCCCGAAATCCTGCGCCGGGTCCGGCTCGGCGATCCGACCAAGACCAAGCAGCTGCGCAATGCCCTGAACGACATGGCCGAAGAAGGCGTGACCCAGGTGTTCCGCCCGATGATCGGGTCGCAGTGGATTGTCGGCGTCGTTGGGCAGTTGCAGCTCGATGTGCTGATCAGCCGGATGCAGGCGGAATATAAGGTCGATGCCGGGTTCGAACCGAGTCCCTGGGATACGGCGCGCTGGCTCGCCGCCGATGATCCGGCGAAGTTGGCGGCATTCATCGACGCGCACAAATCCATGATGGGGGAGGACCGGGACGGCGCACCCGTCTATCTGGCCCGCGATGCCTGGGAGCTCAACTACACCAGTCAACGCAACCCCGACCTGCGATTCACCGCTACCCGCGAACGGGCGGTGGGTTGAGCATCCAGATCCTCGTCGATGCCGATGCCTGCCCGGTGAAGGAGGAAATCTACCGGGTTGCGCGCCGCACCGGCACGCCGGTCAAAATCGTCGCTAATGCCGCCATCCGGGTGACGCCGGAGCCGTTTGTCGAGGCCGTGCGGGTCAGCGGCAGCTTTGATGCGGCCGACGACTGGATTGCGGAGCGAGCCGGGCCAACCTCCATCGTCATTACATCGGACATCCTGCTCGCCGACCGGTGCGTGAAAGCGGGGGCAGTGGTGTTCGCGCCCAGCGGCAAACCCTTCACCGCCGCCTCGATCGGCAATGCTGTGGCAACCCGCGCATTGATGGCCGACCTACGGGCGATGGGCGATGTGTCCGGAGGCCCTGCACCCTTTTCCAGGGCCGACCGCTCACGGTTCCTCTCGGCATTGGATGAGGCGGTGAACCGGTTGCGGCGCGGTTAAAAACCTAGAGGATTCAATATCCAGATGTCGACAACCTTCAACATCTAGACGATTTTCAGTCCGGCAGGGCGGACGGAGCCCAATGAAACCTGGATTTTCAGCAGGTCTTCAACCGACATGGCCGGCATGGGGATGACATTGTCGACTGGCATCAGCACCAGGGTTCCGGACATCGCCATCGGGGCGCTGGGCAGATAGACCAGATGGCGCGATTCCCCGGCGACATCGAACACCTCCGGTGTGACCAGCAGGCCAAGGACGTCATTGCCGCGACCGATGAAGCGCACGGCGACGACGCGCATGCCTTTCAACTCGCCCTCTGCCTGCGGCCCGAGCAGCCGGACGAACTGGGCGATCGGCCGGTACACCGACCGCAGCAACGGAACGCGGTCCACAAACTGATCAAAGCCGTCTTCCAACCGGGCGCGGAACCGGGTCTGGACCACCAACCCGAGCAGACCAATCAGCACCAAGACCATGGTCAGGCCGGCCCAGAAGGCCAGGGCCTCCCCCGCGCCGAACAGGGCAGTGCCTCCCGACGCCAGCACCCGGCCGATGAAACTCTCCGGTCCGAACGCCCCTTGCAGATAGCCGACCAGCCACTGGATCGCGACGATGGTCAGGATGAACGGCAGCAGGAAAATCAGCCCGGTGATGAACGCGCCAAGCGCATTCTCGGTCAGGGCGCGCAGGGACCGCCGCGCCGTCATCGGCCCAGCTGGGCGATGATTGCGTCACCCATGTCCTGCGTCGTCGCGCTGCCGCCGAGGTCACCGGTGCGCAGTCCAGCCGTGAGCGCGCCACCAACGGCGGCCTCGACGCGGTCGGCGAGATCGGGTCGTCCAAGTGAGTAACGCAGAGCCATCGCGAGGCTGAGGATGGACGCACAAGGGTTGGCAATGCCGCGTCCGGCGATATCCGGTGCCGAACCGTGGATCGGTTCGTAGAGACCCGGCTTACCAGCCTCCCCCAGCGCCGCCGATGGCAACATGCCGAGCGACCCGGTCAGCATCCCGGCCTCGTCGCTCAGGATATCACCGAACAGATTGTCGGTGACGATCACATCAAACTGTTTGGGGGCTTTCACCAACTGCATCGCCATGTTGTCGGCCAGCATATGACTGAGCTCGATATGCGGATATTCGGCATCGCGCAGGCGCTGCACTTCCTCCCGCCACAGCAGTCCGGACTCCATCACGTTGGATTTTTCCGCCGAACACACTCGCCCGGTCCGCTGTTTGGCGAGGTCAAACGCCACGCGGGCAACCCGGCGGATTTCGGTGCTGGTATAGACCTGTGTGTTGACGCCGCGCCGCTCCCCGCCGCCCAAATCCTCGATACCGCGCGGTTCCCCGAAATAGACGCCGCCGGTCAATTCCCGGACAAACAAGATATCCAAGCCTTCGACCAGGTCGCGTTTCAGGCTGGACGCATCGGCGAGGGCTGGAAAGCAGATCGCCGGGCGGAGGTTGGCAAAGACCTCCATACCGGCGCGCAGGGCTAGCAGCCCCGCCTCAGGGCGTTTGTCATAGCTTTGCGTCGCCCATTGCGGCCCGCCGACCGCCCCCATCAGCACGGCATCCGCTGCCTTGGCACGCGCCAGCGTTTGTGGTTCCAGCGGTACACCGGTCGCGTCAATCGCTGCCCCGCCAAACAGCGAGTCCTCCATCACCACGTCCAGCGCCGCGTTGGCGTTCGCCCAATCAACCACCCGTCGCGCCTGCACCGTCACCTCAGGGCCGATCCCGTCTCCGGGGAGAAGGAGGAGTGTTTTGGTCATATGCCCTTGCCTTCGGGAACCAGAGTGAGAAGCCAGATGTCAGGCACCGCGCCAAGGCGCAACGGTAAGATGCTCGTTCCCAGTCCAGCACCGACGATAATATGTCTCTTTGACTCGATGATGTGCCCGCACCCGTACCGCGCACCCGTAGTAGTGGCATAGGATAGGGCGCCGATAATCGGCAGGACGATCTGCCCACAGTGCGTGTGCCCAGCGATAAGAATGCGAGCGCTATCAGGCAAGAGCGGAACCACATCCGGGCTGTGGCTTATAGTCAGGACGGGTTGTCTTCCTATACCAGCGAACGCCAGCGGAATATTGGCGCGGCGCACATAAATATCGTCGATGCCGACAATCGCAATTTGCTCACGCCGGACATGGGCATTTTCGAGCACAGTGACGCCATTCGTGCGAACTGCGGCAGCAAATCTTGGATCACCGCGCCAATAGTCGTGGTTCCCCATAACCGCGACCGTACCAAGCCGTGCGCGGAGCCCACGGAGTGGCGCAGTGGCACTTGCAGCATCGAATCTGCGACTCGCCATCATCTTGTCGCTGACAAAATCGCCGGTGATCAGCACTAGGTCAGGGCGAAGCGCGTTGACCTGTTTCACTATGTGCGCCAACCGCTCGGGTGGCATATCGGGACCAGCAACATGGATATCCGAAATGGCCGCGACCACGATAGGCGCGGAGCCTGCAGCTAGCCCGGCTAAAGGCAAGGTAGCTCGCCGCACTACCGGATCTGCAATCGCAACATGGTACATATAGGCAATTGCAAGCAGGCCCAGTGCTATGACCGCCGCCAGGAGCCGGACGGATCGAGTCACGATAGCGGCATTTTGCTATGCCGCCCGCTTTGCAGCACCGGCGATCCACGGTTTTGAGTTGGCCAGATTCGTCTCAAAGGTTGATATATCGTCATCCATGGCCTCGGTCAGAGCAATTTCGTCGGCACCGCTCAGCAGGCATTCCTTGCGGAATGGGTCGATGGCGAAGCTGAACCGGTCCTGGAACGGGGTTGTGACCACCTGATTTTCCAGATCGACGGTGATCTCATGCTCCGCAGCGATTTCCATCAGGCGGTCGATTTGTGCCTGCGGCAGCGCCACCAGCAACATTCCGTTTTTGAACGCGTTGCCGGCAAAGATATCGGCAAAGCTCGCCGCGATGACCGTCCGGTATCCCATATCGGCAAGGGCCCATGGCGCATGCTCCCGGCTTGATCCGCAGCCAAAATTGTCGCCGGCGATCAGGATCGGCGCACCGCTGTTACGGGGCGTGTCAAAGATGTTGTCCGGATCCTCGCGCAGCGAAGAGAATGCCGCTTTGCCAAGGCCAGATCGTGCCACAGTTTTCAGGAACCGTGACGGAACAATCACGTCCGTATCGATATTGGCAGCGCCGAATGGGACGGCGATGCCGGTCAATTCAACAAATGGTGGCATGTTCAATGCCTTCTTGTCGGTCCAGCCGCGTCATTTTGCCATTCCTTCGTCCTTCATGTCCTCGATCTTTGCCTTCATCTGCTTTTTCAGCTTGAACACACTGTCGACGGCGGCGTTGGTGATGTTGCGGCGACGGGTGTCGGCCTCGGCGATGACGTCGCCGGCGGTTTTGCCGTTCAGTTCAGCCCGGAGCTTGGCCTGCATTTCCGCCCGCGAATCGGACTGGGCGAAGGCGGACGTTGCGATCATCACCAGCGAGGCATCGAACCGCGCCTGTTCGGGTGCCGGAAGCCCCTCCCGGATTTTGGCAATGCTGGCATCATAGCTTTCTGCCGACGTTCCATCGATCCGGTCCGGCCCCAACGCTCCGCAGGCCGCAAGGGCCAGGGTCAGCGCGACACCGATGATCCGCAGCCCGATCACCGCATCAACGTCCGCACGTCGGTCAGATGGCCCGTTACCGCGGCGGCGGCGGCCATTGCCGGTGACAGCAGATGGGTCCGCGCCCCCGGACCCTGTCGACCGACAAAATTGCGGTTGGACGTGGAGGCGCAACGCTCCCCGGATGGCACCTTGTCCGGGTTCATGCCGAGGCACATCGAACAGCCCGGTTCGCGCCAGTCAAAGCCCGCTTCGATGAAAATCCGGTCCAGCCCTTCCGCTTCCGCTTGCCGTTTCACCAGACCCGACCCCGGAACGACCAACGCCTGACGGACGTTGGCGGCAACGCGCCGCCCCTTGGCAACGGCGGCGGCAGCCCGAAGGTCCTCGATCCGGCTGTTGGTGCAGCTGCCAATGAAGATATTCTCAACCGCGATGCCGTCGAGCGCAGTCCCCGCCGCCAAGCCCATATAGTCGAGGGACCGGGCGGCGGCCGCCTGCTTCGACGGGTCAGCAAAGCTGTCTGGCGCTGGGATGACACCGGTGATCGGAACCACATCCTCAGGGCTTGTCCCCCAGGTTACCAGCGGCGCGATGGCCGATCCGTCGATCTCAACCACCCGGTCATAGACGGCACCCGGGTCGGTTGGCAGCGACCGCCAATAGGCCTCTGCCGCGTCCCAGTCCGCGCCCTGCGGCGCGCGCGGGCGCGCCTTCACATAGGCAAATGTTGCGTCATCGGGCGCGATGAGCCCGGCGCGAGCCCCTGCCTCGATGGCCATGTTGCAGAGCGTCATCCGGCCTTCCATCGACAACGCGCGCACCACGTCGCCGGTGAATTCGATGACATGGCCGGTCCCGCCGGCCGTGCCGATCTGCCCAATGACTGCCAGCGCAACATCCTTGGCCGTCACTGAAAAACCGAGCGCGCCGGTGACACGCACCTCCATCGATTTCGACTTGCGCAGCAACAGCGTCTGGGTGGCGAACACATGCTCGATTTCCGAGGTGCCGATGCCGAATGCCAGCGCCCCGAACGCACCGTGCGTTGCGGTATGGCTGTCCCCGCACACCATGGTCACACCGGGCAGCGTGAACCCCTGCTCCGGGCCGATGACATGGACGATGCCTTGTTCGGGCGCGTTGATGCCTATCATCTCAATGCCGAATTCGGCGCAATTGCTTTCGAGCAACTGAAGCTGCAACGCGCTCTCCGGGTCGGCAATCGGGGCAAACCGGTTATTGGTCGGCACATTGTGATCGGGCACTGCCAGCGTCAGGTCAGGCCGCCGGACTTGCCGCCCCGCGACGCGCAATCCTTCAAACGCCTGCGGAGTTGTTACTTCATGGATCAAATGCCGGTCGATCCAGATCAGCGCCGTCCCATCCGCACGGCTCGCGACGACATGATCGTCCCAGATTTTCTCATACAAGGTGCGGGCAGTTGGCATGGGCGCGGTTTGGCTTGAGAAACCGAACGGGTCAAGGAGCCTGACGCCTGTCATTCCGGGCACAGCGTGAATGACCGCTGGGTGACCAATACCCTGTGAGCGCTGGACGGTAAGGTAATTATGCCTTACAAACTCCTTCATGACTCGGCCCATGCCTGCCAACCTGACATTGACTGCAAAGGGGCAGGTGACGTTGCGGCGCGACCTTCTGGCACATCTTGGCGCACAGGCTGGGGATCGACTTGAGGTGGAGGCCCTGCCGGGTGGTCGGATCGAAATGCGGGCACGGCAACGCACCGGCAAACTGGCTGACATGTTTGGCTGCTTCGGTCAGGCCGATGCTCCGCGCTTGACCATTGCGGAAATCGAAGACGCCATCCGCGCAGGATGGGCGGATAAGGGGTGAGGATTGCACCCGATACCAATGTCCTCGTTCGGCTGTTGATGAATGACGACCCAGCGCAAGCGCGGGCCGCATATGCCGAAATTGCCCGCGCTGACCTGATCGCAATCCCGCTCCCGACTTTGTGCGAACTCGATTGGGTACTGCGCCGGTCCTATCGACGCGATGCCGCCGCAGTGGCGAATATGATAAGGGCGCTGATCGGCAAGGAAGATGTGGTCTGTGATCGACCGGCGGTTGAGGCCGGGTTGACCTTTCTCGAGCGAGGAGGAGATTTCACTGACGGGGTCATTGCCTACGAAGGTGAACGACTTGGTGCGGACGTATTTGTTTCCTTCGACCACAACGCCGTCGCTCTGAGCCTTTCCCTGGGGAAATCAGCCAGAAATCCCGCAGCCTAGAGACTACGCTCCGCCAAATACCCGGTCGAAGATCGTGTCGACGTGGCGGAAGTGGTAGCCGAGGTCGAAAAGGGATTCGAGGTCGGCGTCGGGCAGCGTCACGTCCGGATCGGCTTTGAGGAGGGCGAGCAGGGACAAGGTCCCGTCCGATTCCCACACCTTCATCGCGCTGCGCTGGACGAGGCGATAGCTATCTTCGCGGCTGATCCCGGCTTGCGTCAGCGCCAACAACACCCGCTGCGAATGGACGAGGCCGCCCATGCGGTCGAGATTCTTCTGCATCCGCTCCGGATAGATGACCAGCTTGTCCATCACTCCGGTCAGGCGGGCGAGTGCGAAATCGAGGGTGACGGTGGCGTCCGGACCAATCATGCGCTCCACCGAGGAATGGCTGATGTCGCGTTCATGCCACAGCGCGACATTCTCCAGCGCCGGGGTGACATAGCCCCTGACCAGCCGGGCCAGTCCGGTCAGATTCTCGGTCAGGACCGGGTTGCGCTTGTGCGGCATCGCCGAAGACCCCTTTTGGCCGGGGGAGAAATATTCCTCCGCCTCCAGGACTTCGGTGCGCTGCAAATGCCGGATTTCGGTGGCCAGCCGCTCGACTGAGGAGGCGATAACGCCAAGGGTTGCGAAATACATCGCGTGGCGGTCACGCGGGATGACCTGCGTTGAAACCGGCTCGATGGCCAGTCCCATCGCCTTGGCAACATGGGCTTCGACCCGCGGGTCGATGTTGGCGAAGGTGCCGACCGCACCGGAGATGGCGCAGGTGGCAACTTCCGCGCGCGCCGCCACCAGCCGCGCCCGGCTGCGCTCAAACTCGACATAGGCCTGCGCCAGCTTCAACCCGAAGGTCGTCGGTTCGGCGTGGATGCCGTGGCTGCGGCCAATCGTGGGTGTGAACTTATGCTCGAGGGCGCGGCGCTTGAGCACGACCAGCAGCGCATCGATGTCGGCGATCATCAGGTCGGCGGCGCGGACCAATTGCACGTTGAGGCAGGTGTCGAGCACATCCGACGAGGTCATCCCCTGATGCACGAACCGCGCCTCCGGCCCGACATGTTCGGCAAGGCTGGTCAGAAAGGCGATGACATCATGTTTGACCTCGCGTTCGACTTCATCGATGCGCGCAATATCAAAGCCACCCTTGGCCCAGACCGCCTTCGCGGCTTCGGGGGGGACAACACCGAGATCGGCGAGCGCGTCCATCGCATGGGCTTCGATCTCGAACCAAATGCGGAAACGCGCCTCCGGCTCCCAAATAGCAACCATGTCGGGGCGCGAATAACGCGGGATCATGCCGGTCTCCTGTTGATGCGGCGCGGGTAGCAGACCAGGTCGCGGCTGTCCCGGCTAAATGCGCTTCGACGATGCAATGGCCAGACGGCAGACCGCGCCAATGACGGCACTCAATATCGGGTAGGCCGGGGCCTCCTCGGCCCCATGCGCCAGCGCGGTCGCCTTATGCTCCAGCTCGTCGGCGCGGAAGTCGGCGATATGGCCGCTCAGTTCCGGGTCAGCTTCCGCCAAGGTCGCCAGTTGCTCCCCATAATGCCGGTCAATTTCGGTCTCGACAGCGACCGTGCAGGCCATGGCGGCCTTTGGTCCCATCAGCGCGGTGGCAGCGCCCAGCGCAAATCCCGCGACATGCCAGACGGGCTGTAACAGGGTCGGGCGGACCTGCCGGTCGGCGATCATCCGGTCAAAGGTGGCAAGATGCCGGGCCTCACCCTCCTGCATCCGCGCGATTTCCCGCGCAGCCGGGTGCCTGTTACCGAGCACGGCCAGCTGTCCGGCATAGATGCGCATCGCCCCATATTCACCGGCCTGATCGACGCGCAGCATCGCGGCGGCGTTAACGGCTCGGTCTCCGGGCAGCCGCGTCATCGCCGCAGCACCCGCCACAGAACCACCACGCCGGACAGACCCGACAGGAGGGCATTCCAGGCGGCCATCGACAGGCCGAACAGCGACCAGGGGATCGAATCGCAGCGAGCCAGCGGTTGCGCCATCACGCTTTTCAGGAAATCGCCGGGTGTCGTGCCGAAATCGCCAGTGGTGGCGCAGCGGGTCAGCCCCTGCCACCAATGTTGCTCCACCCCGGCATGGAATACCCCGATACCGCCGCTGGTCAGGATCGCAAGTCCGGCCAACCCCAGCAACGCCGACCGGATGGTCAGGTTCCGCACGCCAAATGCCAGCAGGGCAAGTCCAATTGCCACCATATGCGGCCACCGCTGCCAATGGCACATCTCGCAGGGCGCAAGGCCGCCGAAATACTGAAACCACAACGCACCGCCAAGCAGTGCCGACGGTGCGACAAGGGCCAGCAGATTGGTCAGGGACAAGTGTCGGGCAGCGGTCATGGACGCGGCTCTACCATGCCGGGGCGACAGGGCAAACCGTTCGCGCTCAGTTGATCGATTCGGTCGGGTACACGCCCCACAGCTGGTTGCGCAGGATATAGCCGCTGCGCCCGTCAACCCGGATCTGGCACCAGGCGCGTTCGCAGAGCACGACTTTCGCCACCACGCCGGGTTCGGCCCGCCAGACCGGCGGTGCGGCGATATCCGGACGGGCGTAAAGGGTGCGAACCGACCGCGTCACATAGGCGGTGCGTTCGCCGGTCAGCAGCCCCTTGTTCATCCAGCCGATTTCCCCATCCGGATCGCGGACCAACCGCCAGATGCCGAATTCCTTGACGACTTCAACCGGAAGTCCGGCGCGCTGATATAGCCATTTGATCGGGTATTGATCCCCCGGCCCGGTCCGCATGTTCGCCTCCGACGCCGCAAGCGACACAAACCGCGGGACGGGAAGCCCGGACACCCCCTTCAGCGCATCAGGCATAACGGCCTGGGCCGGGGCGGCAAGAATGAGGAGCAGGGCGAAAAAACGGCGCATTGCGGCACCATGAATCAGACGGCGGGGACATGGCAAGAAAATGCTGCGGCCCGACTGTCGTCGTCGGATAACAACGGACTGGCCCGCCAACCCGCTTGACCCCGCGCGCTCCCCCGCATAGCCCTGTCGGCCATGCCAAACTCCAAGCGCCCGCTCGCCATTGTCACCCGCCGCCTGCCGGAGGCGGTTGAAACCCGCATGGCGGAATTGTTCGATGTTGAGCTGAATTTTGAGGATGTCGCCTTCGACCGGGGTCAATTGGCGGCGGCGATGGCCCGTGCCGACGTGCTGGTGCCGACCGTGACCGATCATATCGATGCGGAGTTGATGTCAGGGGCGGGTGGCCAGTTGAAGCTGATCGCCAATTATGGGGCCGGGGTCGATCATCTCGATCTGCACGCAGCCCGGGCCAAGGGCATCGTCATCACCAACACGCCCGGCGTGCTAACCGATGACACCGCCGACATGGTGATGGCGCTGATCCTGTCTGTCCCGCGCCGCCTCGCCGAGGGGGAAAAGATGGTGCGGGCCGGCGAATGGAGCGGCTGGAGCCCGTGCGGGATGCTTGGCCACCGGGTCACCGGCAAGCGGCTCGGCATCGTCGGCATGGGCCGCATCGGGCAGGCGGTCGCGCGGCGGGCGCGGGCCTTTGGTCTGACCGTTCACTACCACAATCGCAAGCGGTTGCCGCTGTCCATCGAACAATCGCTGGAGGCGACCTGGTGGCCGACGCTCGATGCGATGTTGCGCCGGGTGGATATCGTGTCGCTCAATTGCCCGCACACGGCGGAAACTCATCATATGATCGACGATGCTGCGCTGAAACTGATGCAGCGGCATGTCTATCTGATCAACACCGCGCGCGGGGAGATCGTGGATGAGACGGCACTTGCGGCAGCCCTTGAACGGGGTGGCATCGCTGGAGCCGGGCTGGATGTGTTCGAACATGAACCGGCCGTCGATCCGCGCCTGCTCGCGCTGAAGAATGTCGTGCTGCTGCCACATATGGGGTCGGCGACCTTTGAAGGGCGGCGCGACATGGGTGAGAAAGTCATCGCCAACATCCGCGCCTGGTCCGACGGCCACCGCCCGCCCGATCAAGTGCTGGAGGGGTGGACTTGAATTGAATTTCAACCCGTTCCGCGTTCCTCGGCTTGGCAGCATCCCGGATGCGAAAGCGGCCTAGGTGGGCTGACACCGGCGGGGTTGCCGTGCATAGTTGCGTCGCCAAAGCGGGGGGGATTGATGTTTAAATATCTGGCGCTGCCGATCACCGTTGCTGCTGCGTTCCTGATTGCGGGTTGGGCGGAGATGACGCCGGCGCCGCAGCCGACGTCTGCGCCGGGCTTCTCGGCGGACCGGGCGATGGCAAGTGTTCGTACCATTTCCGCGACGCCGCATGTCAGCGGCTCGCTGGCCAACCAGAAGGTCCGCGATTGGCTGGTGATCGAACTCCAAACGGCGGGACTTGAGGTACAGACGCAGAGCAGTTTTGCGGTGCGCCAGTCGGCGAAATGGCCGGGGATGTTGGCCGCGCCCGTCGACAATGTCATTGCTGTGCTGCCGGGGTCAGATCGCAGTGCGCCCGCTGTCGCATTGATGGCCCATTATGACGCCGTGCCCTATTCCCCCGGTGCGAGCGACGATGCGGCGGGGACTGCCGTCGCGCTTGATACCGCGCAGGTGATGGCGCGCGGGCCAAAGCCGAAGCGCGATGTGATTTTCCTGTTCACCGATGCCGAGGAACTGGGGCTGCTGGGTGCCACCGCCTTCTTCCGGGAGCATGCGCTGGCGAAGCGCGTCGGGATTGTCGTCAATGTGGAGGCGCGTGGTTCTGCCGGTCGCGCGACGATGTTCCAGACGTCGCCGGGCAACGACGGCCTTGTCCGGCTATGGGCGACGAATGCCCCCAACCCGTCCGGGTCCAGCCTGACCGACGCGATTTACAAGCTGCTGCCGAATGATACCGACCTTTCCGTGTCGCTAGATGCCGGTGTGGCCGGCATCAATTCGGCCTATGTCGGCGGGCAGTTTGACTATCATAATCCAACCGACAGCGTCGCCAGCCTCGACCCCGGGTCGTTGCAGCACCTGGGTGAATTCGGGCAATCGATGACCAAGGCGCTGGCCTATGCCGATGCGCTGCCGGCCAAGGGGCAGGATTCGGCCTATTTCGACCTGTTCGGTTTGGTCGTCGTCCACTATCCGATGGCGTTCGGCTGGCTGCTGATTGCCGCGGGCGCGGTCCTGGTCGCGCTGTTGACGGTCCGCACCAAAACCTCGCCGTTCAGCGTGATTGCCGGTGCGCTTGGGACGCTTACGCTGGTCGGGACAGCGGCGGCGCTGATCATGCTGCTGCGGCTCAACCTCAAAGGCGACGGCGTCATGGGCGACCGGGAAATGCTGGCGGAGCTGACCCCGCTTCTGGTGACCTATGCCTTGCTGGCTTTGGGGTGGACCTATGGTGGGGTACGATTGCTGATCCACTGGCGCGCCGTTGGCGGGTGGGGATTGTGGCTGGGCACGATGCTGCTGACCCTGCTGATCGCGGTGGCGATGCAGGTTTATGTCCCCGGCGGGGCCTATGTGTTTGGCTGGCCATTGCTGGCTGCCGGGCTGATTGGGCTTGTTGCGGCGCGGACTGATCTGGAGTCCGCCGCAACGCGCTGGTCGACGGTGATCGGCGGTGGCCTGGTGTTCGCGCTGGCGGCCCAATTGGCGCACCAAGCCTATATCTCGCTCGGGTCGGAGACACCGGCGCTGCTGGTGCTGGCGATACTCCACGGTGTCTTGCTGCTGCTGCCGCTGTTCATGGTCACCAATCCGCGCGGCGTGACCCGCAAGGCTTTTCTGTCGCTGATGGGGGCAGCCGCCGCCGGGAGTGCCGGGATATACCTGACGGACGGATTCTCCGACCGCTATCCGCGCCCCGGTGATCTGTTTCACCTGACCGATACCGCAACCGGGCAAGGCGGATGGGCGACCACCAGCGGTGCGTCGGAACTGCCCCCGGGACCGGTCGGGACTGTCGATCTGAAGCCGATGACCCGGCGCGAATGGTTGACCACCCCAAGCGGACATGAAACCGTGAGCCCGGTCGCGTTTTCGGTTGCTGCCACCGACGACGGCCGCGAAGCGCTGCTGATCACTGCGCCTCCGGTCATTGGCCTGCGCCTGATGATCCGCAGCAGCGCGCCGCTGTCCGACACCACACTCAACGGATTGCCGGTCACGTTGACCAGGGGAGACTGGACCAGCCTGCGCTATGGTTCGGCAGCGGCGGCCGACATGAAGCTGGCCTTCCGCCGCCAACCCGGCACCACGGTCGAGGTCCGCTATATGGCCGCAACCCCGGGGATGCCGGCCGGTGCACCAAAGCCGAACGGGCCGCCGACCAACTGGACGCTGCTGACCGGTTCCAGTGCGGTCATGGGGCGGGCGGTTTTCAAATAGGCTCAGACTGCGCGACCAGTGCAGCACAAGCGATTGGGTCGAGGCGGCACAGGTTGCCGCCGGTAAATCGACTATCGTGGGTCACCTCGGTTCGCACCCAGGGTGGGGCGGTAATTGCTGCCAACTCGACTCGGGTCGGTGCTTCCACTTCACAAAGCACCAAGCCTGCCAATGCGCCCGCAAATATGTCGACAGCAAAGCGCGAACCCTGCCAGTCCAGATGGTGCCGCCGTTTGCTGACCTGATGACCGGGCAAGACCGTCAGCATGTCATATTCGGACCGATCAAGATATATGTTGACGATCGGTTCAGACATCAAAGCCGATCCGCCATATTTTTTGCAGAGTTTGTAGGTTGTCGGGTCTCCGTTCGACGGCACCATCATTCTCAGCCGGAGTCGTGTTTGATCAAGGTAACGGTCGTTTATCTCGACATACTGGCTCGGAAGCGATGGGCATTCGGCGACATTCACGAGGAAACGCCGTTCATGCTCCGGTCGGGAATATCTTGGCCCATCCATCGCGGAACCTCCGATAGAAAACTTTGATTTTAAACTAATAATCTTTCGACCATTTCAGGTTGACGCTGTTGCCGCCAACCGTTGCGACCTGGCTGAGGATGGAGAGTGACCGGGTCAGGGCGATTTCGATCTGGGTCGCGGTATATCCTTGGGCGTCGGACGCGACTTCGACATAGACCCGGTCGCCAATATAGCGGCCCGCCGCGACCGAGGTGCCGCGCCCGGTCGTCGTATCCCCGGGCAGCACCCGCAGCCGGTCAATGCGCAACGCCTTTCGCACGGCCCCGAATACATCAAAGTTGCCACCACTTCCCCGCAACGAAGCTACTGCGGCAGCCAGTTGCAGCGCCTCCGGAGCGCTGAGGTTGGTGACCGAGCTTCCGAACAACACGCGCGACAGCACCTCGTCCTCAGGCAGGGCCGGTACCGAGCTGAAGGCGATCTCTGGCTGCAGCCCGGTGCCGCCGATGGTGATGGTTGCCGTCACGCCCTGGACGTTGGCGGCGGCGACAATGTCGATCTGCGGATCGGGTGGGTAATTGCCGGTGAACCGCAACCGGCCACGGGTCAGGTCAAACCGCTTCCCGGCGAACTCATAATTGCCCCGGACCAGATTTGCCGTGCCGGTGATCTGCGGCGCATCCGCCTGACCGCCAACCCGGATTTTTGACGACCATTCGGAGTCGAGCCCCATGCCCGACACGGCGATCTTGCCGGGCGCGTCGGCGGCAATGTCCAGACGCCAGATGGTCGGCTTGCGCGGTGGTGTCGCGCCGTCCAACCCGCCACCGCGTTCACGTACGACCAGTTCCGGGACGGTTTCCAGTTGCGGACGTCCGATCCGGAATTCGGCCCGCTCAACCTTCAAATCGCCCTTGATCAGTCCGCCGTCCTTGTCGGAGACAATCTGCAAAGGACCGGAGGCAGTCGCACGCAGATCGTCGCGGCGGAGCAATTGCGCATTGTTTGCCTGGAAGCGGAGATCGACGGGAAATCCGCGCTCCAGCGACAGGTCGATATGGCCGGAGCCGGTGATCGACCCGCCTTTGCCGGCGATGCCGGATATCGAGGTGAATTCCAGCCGGGACCCACTGAAGCGGCTGTTCAGGGCGATGTTCTCAACCGTGGTACCGAGCACGACCGATTCGAAGCGGAGGCCATTGCTGGTCATCTGTCCGGTGATGGTTGGCTCCCCCAGCCGCCCGCCGAAATCGGCGGCAATGGTCAGCGGCCCCTTGAAGTCAAAGGCGCGAATGTTGAGCAGTGGCCACAGGGCATCGGCCTGCCCGTTGAAGCGGACCTGCGCGGTCAGCGGTGCGGCCAGCAGCCGTTCGGCCCAATTGTCCTCCGCCCGGCCCGGGATCGGTTTCAGCTGCGCCTGCGCCCGGCCAACCGTGACGCCGTTCCGCATGATGACCGCCTTCATCGCCGCGACGCCGCCGTCGATGCCGCCGTTGATGCCAAGGTCAACTGGCTGCGACACCGCGGCGATACCGGTTCGGGTGAAGCGCGACACCCGCAAACTGGCGCGTCCACGCGGCAGGCCACCGTCTGCGGGTAGCAGGGCAACAACGGTCCCCGACAGGCTGCCGTCGATGCCGAGACCGGGGTAGATCAGGTTCAAAACGCTGATACCGATGCGGTCAAGGCGCGCGGTCAGCGCGGTCGCATCGCCGATGGTACCGCTGAGGGTTGCCCGCCCGTTCGACAGGTCAATTTCAACCGGTTCCAGCCGCCAGCCGCCCGCAACCCGCGTCAGATCCGCCGGTGTCACCAATCGCACCGCCTGGCGGGCGACCGTCCCGGATGCGGCGACAACCAACTGGCCGGGGGCGAAATCAACATTGCCTTCGAACTGGAAGGGCGCGCCCTGCCGACCCGACACCCGCCCCTTTGCCTGACCCCGGCCATCCCGGACATTCACGGCAAGATCGACATCGCTGACGGTCAGCGCGGCGCGGCGGAGGCCGGTGGCGGTCAGCTTGGCGGTGATATCGCTGGTGTCGCTGCCAATCAGGGCGGCGGCGGTCAGCACGCCCTTGCCAATGGCGATTTGCGGTGAGGCCATCAGTCTGGCGCGGTCAAATTTCAGGTCGACATCGATGCGCTGCAGCGCGCCGGAGGGAGCAAATTTCAATTCGCCACTGGTGCCGCTGCCCGACACGGCCAGCGTGCCACCGAGAAGCCCGGTGGCCGTCTGCAACGTGCCCTTGGCGGTTACCCCGGCAATTTGCAGCGCATCAACCAGGATGGCGGCGGGCTGACTGCTGAACCGCCCGCTGGCGGACACCGGGCCATAGCTCGACCCGCCGGTCGCCGAAAACGCCCAGCCGTCGCCCGATGGAATGAGCGACCCTGCCGCGTTGACCAGGCCGATGCCCAACCCGGGACGGGCAAGGGCAACGTCGATGCGTGGCAGCGGCAACCGGCCTTCGATCTTGAGTGAAGCGGGGCCATAACGAGTTGACACACCCGCGGCGGCGATACGGAGTGTCCCGTCGGCAGCGCGGTCGCCCGCCCCCACAAGCCGCAGGCCGGGAGACAGCAACTTTAGGTCCCGCAGCACCAACCCACCCGTGCCCGGCGGAAGGTCGATTTCGGCGGACACGGTTGGCCGGCCGTCGGTCAAGGACCGCAGCACGACGTTGTCGAGCCGCGTCACCACGACCTCCGTGCGGCCGTCGATATGGAATTGACCGGTCACGGGCAGCGGGCTTGCCCGCAAATTGGCGCGCACATCGACCAGACCCAGACCCGGCACCTGATAGCGCGGCAGATCGCCGACCAATCCTATGTCATAACGTCCGCTGCGCAGGTCAAAGGTCAGGCTGGCCTTGCCGGTCAGCTTTGCGGTGGTGAGCGCGAGTGCATCAGAGGTCAGGGCCAAATTCCGGACCGATACGGGGCCAGACAGCCGGACGTTGGACAGGATCGCCTGTAAGTCCGGACCCAGCCCGGCTATCCGGTCGAGTGTCGCGTTGATCGGCGTGGCGGAGCCGTTGCCAGCGGTATCGACCCGGCCACTGACCTTCAGCATTTCGAACGATGTGGTGGCGACCGCGAGGCGCGGCGTTGCAAACACGAAATCGACGACGGGTCGCCCGATTGTGCCCGCGAGCTTCGCCGTCAACCGGGCGCCGTCAATTGTGGCACCGCGCAAAAGCGCGTCCGGTTTGAGCAAGCGCGCATCAATGGAAAAGCCATCGTAACGCCCAGCCGCAAAATCCAGACCCCCGGCCCCCTTCACCGCGATTTGCGGCGAGGCCAACGATGCGATCACGTCCGCCCGTCGTTCGCCGAGGTCAATCTGTGCGTCGATTTGGACATCAGGCGCTGCGAGCCGTTGCACAACGCCTGGGCTGACCAATCCCGGTGCCGCGACTCCTGTCACCCGGAACCGCCCCTTGTCTGCCACCAGCGACAGGTCGGCGAGACGACGCCCTCCGTAGCGGCCATCGATGCGACCGCGCCAAATGCTCCATTTACCGTCACCAGCGACGGTGAGCATTGCGTCCTGCGTCAGTCCGGCAAGCTTTGCCATCACGCCGCCGGCGGGCGCGGTCACGACGAGATCGACGTCGAAACGGTCCCGATCCGGTTCGGCATCGAGCAGCAGCTTCAGTCGATCGTTGCTGGTCAGCCCCCGGGCCTCGGCGCTCACCCGGGCGCGACCCGACCGGATGTCGGCGGTGCCGGTCAAGCTGGCGGTCTGCGCCCGGCCCGCAACGGCGGCAGCGATGTCTATGCGCTGAACGGCCAGTTTCCCGATATGGATGTCGATATCTGGCAGGATCGGCCCGTCCGGATCGGTTGGCCGTAATCGGGGGAGCCGCAGCCATTGCACAACGGGTGCCGACAGGCCCCGAACCTCCACGCGCTTCTGGAACAGGCCGAGCGGCTGCCAGTCGAGCGTTGCAACGGGGATGCGCAGGAATATCCCTTGCGGATCGGCGAGTGTCAGGTCGTGAACTGTCGCCCGCTCAAACAGTGACCCGTCGATCCGGCCGACTGATATGCGCAGGCCGGACTCGGGCTGGATGAACGCCATCTGCCGGGCCACCAGGGCGCGGCCAACATCGGTGTTGAGCAGCGGGAGCGCTGCCAAGGCCAGCACCGCCAACAGGCCAAGGCCGATGGCGACCCGGACCAGCACAGGGCGAAGGCCCGCCATCAAAAAGCCTGCCCAAGCGCAACGCTGACCGCCACCCGGCCTTCGCCCCGCTGTCGGTTGATTGGTGTCCCCACGTCGATCCGGATCGGGCCGAAGCTGGTGTGATAGCGCACGCCGATCCCGGCCCCGACGCGGAAGCTGTCAAACCGGGGTAGCGGCCCGGTAAAAATCTGACCGCCATCGACGAACGGGACGATGCCGAAATCGCCGAACCGGGCCCGGAGCTCTATGGCTGCTTCCGCCAGCGAGCGCCCGCCAATCGGATCGTCAAAGGCGTCCTTCGGGCCGATATCCTGAAAGCCAAAGCCGCGCACCGATCCGCCGCCGCCGGAATAGAAGCGACGGGATGGCGCGATCCGGTCGCGGCTGGCCCCGAATATGCTGCCAATGCGGAGGCGTCCGGCGAGCACATATTTGTCACGCGCAAAGGACTTGTAGCCGCTGCCATCGATCTGCAGGCGCAGATAGCCAAAGCCGCTGTTCTGGAACGACGCCTCCGGGCTGAGCCGACCAGCCAGCCGGAACCCGCGCGTCGGATCCAGCAGGTCGTCGCTGTCATCATAGCCGAGGGTCAGTGGTGCGGCGGCGATCAGGAAGGTCCGGCGGCGGCTGAGGTTGCGGGTCAGATCGGTGTCGGTCTCGTCAGTGGCGACAAATTCCGCACCGAGCGAATAGGTCCAGAGCTTCTGCCAGATCAGGTTGGTTTCCCGGGTCAGGGCACCGCCCAGGGTCAAGCTTCGCGCGGTATAGGCGGCCCGGCTTTCATGGCTCGCCTCGCTGCGCAGCAGCAGGACATTGTCGCGGGCCCGGAAATTGTTGAACCGCAACTCTCCGGCCAGCCGTTGCTCCTCGGTCCCTACCACGCTCCGGACGGTGAGCGCACCTTCGGGTTTGACCAGCGCCCGGTGTTGCCAGCTTGCCTCCACCCGGATGCCTTCACCGGTTGAATAGCCGGCCTGCGTGGTCACCGTTCGGGGCGGGGCGCGGAGCGTTGCTACATCGATGTCGACGATCTGATCGCCATCCAGTTCCGCACCGGTCAGGACGGGCTTGATCGCGACGCTGCTGAACAAGCCGGTGGCGACGAGGGCGCGGCGCAAGTCCTCGATCTGCCGTCCATCATAAAGCGACCCCGACTTGAACCGGGCCAAACTGCCAACATGGCGTGGTCCCATCAATTTCGCGTCATCCAGCTGGATCGTCCCGAAGCGTGTCCGCGGTCCCGGGGTCACAGACACCAGATATTCAGCGGTGCGACTGTCGTGGTCGATGACGATTTCGCGGTCGCCGACCGCGACGAAGGGATAGCCGCGGTTCGGCAATTGGGTGCGGATGCGGTTTTCACCCGCCAGGATGACTGCCGCATCGACCGGTTCCTTAGCCCGCAATCGCAACGTATCCAGCACCAGCGAGCGCGGGGCCGACGGCGGCGTCAGCACATCGACTTTGGTCAGCGTGTAGCGCGGCCCCGGCTCAACCGTCAGGGTGACCGTGGTCGGTGCGGCTTTCCCCTCTCCCGGCCGGATTTCGCTCGATGCCTGACCCGCATACCAGCCACCGGCGCGCAGCAGGATTTCAATTGTCGCGATATCCTCGCGGGCCCGGCGGTCGAGCTGGGCGACATTTTCGGCAGTCCGGCTTTTCTCGAGCGAGGACAGCGCACGAAACCGGGCGTCCAGGCCGACTTCATCAAGCCCGACGAGCAGGACGCGGTAGGCGACCTCTGCAGCTGGTCCCTCTTCGACCGGCACCGCTTCGCCCGTTTCCGCCTGCAGGTCCGGCCATTGGATATCGAGCGCATCCATCGGGGCAAGTTCGGTCGCAGGCTCTGCTGTCTGTTCCGCCCGCACTGATCCAGCGCCCAGCATCGCAGCGCCTGTTAGAAAGACGGCCAACGCGGTGCGCGACCGGACGAGCGGGACCCCCATGATCATGTCCTAGCGAACCCGTGACGCAAGGCAAAGGCTGTGGCGGCACAATGATGCCTGTGCACGGTGACGAGTGGGCCGGATGACATGATCGGTGTTACCTGACGCCCATATCCAAAACACAGGCTTAACGAACCCGTCCGCGCATGGCATGACCGGGGCATGGCAAAAGTTCAAAAGCCCTTCGTCGGCGGCATGTTCATCCTGTTCGGCCTGCTGATCGGTGCCGGCGTCGGCATTGTGCTCGGACAACCGTCCGCAGGTGTTGTAATTGGCCTCGCCACCGGTAGTCTCGCGGCGCTCGCCAAACTCTGGTGGGACCGCCGAAGCCGACCAAGTTGAGCGCGCACCCCACCTAGTTCAGCTTTCGTCCAACCCAGACCACGCGGCCGATGACGGTGACGCCGTCGGGGTCGCAGTCGGGCCAGCTGGGGAAGGCGGGGTTGTCGCTCAGGATGCTGAGGCGGCGCGTGGCGGGGTTGACACCAAGGCGTTTGACCAGCAACGCGCCATCGACGCGCAGCACATAGATTCCATCCCGCAACCGCTCGCCGTCATCGTCGGTGTCGACCAATATGGCATCGCCGTTGGACAGGGTCGGCAGCATCGAATCGCCTTCGACCCGGATTGTTGACAGGGCCTCAACCCGGTTGGAGGCGACCGAGCGGACGAAGTTGGAGCGGAAGGCGACCTGTGCGACCGCCCGTTCATCTTCGGCCAGCGCTCCCGCCCCGGCTGACGCTCCGACATCATAGGCCTCCACCGTTACGAAATCAGCGAGCGGTGGCGGTGTGGCACCGGTGCCCTGCCCCTCGGTCGCTGACCCGACCCGTTCGGTTGCGCCGCCAAGCAGTCGTTCCCCGATGCCGAAATGCAGCGCCAGCCGCCGCCGGTCCTCCTCCGACAGACGCCGTGGTACCCCGCGCTTGATGAACTGTTGAATATAGGTCGGATTGCGCCCCAGCAGCCGGGACAGCGAGGCATAGTCGTCGCCGCTGTTGCGGATCAACTCATCGAGCGTGCGGCGTACCGAAATCAGATCCATGGGCCCTCCATAGGTTAATTCCTTAGCAGTAGTTTTTTACCTAGACAAGTGGCGATATTATACTTGACATACCCAACCTGTTGCCCTAGGTAAAAAGCAACAGGAGATTACCGATGGCATCCGCTCTTTCAGCCAAGCACTTTCACGATGAAGCCGCCGCCTTCGCGTTCGTTGAGGCGCGCGTCTGGCCGCAAGGTCCGGTCTGCCCGCACTGTGGCGGTGTCGAGCGCATCGGCAAGATGGCTGGCAAATCCACCCGGCAAGGGCTGTATAAGTGCTACCAGTGCCGCAAGCCGTTCACCGTGAAGATCGGCACCATCTTTGAGGGGTCGCACGTGGCGCTGCACCTTTGGCTTCAGGCGATGTATCTCATTGCTGGCAGCAAGAAGGGCATTTCGAGCAATCAACTGCACCGCATCCTTGGCGTCACCCTGAAAACCGCTTGGTTCATGTCGCACCGTATCCGCGAAGCCATGCGCTCCGGCGATCTGGCACCGTTCGGCTCTGGCGGCGGCGCGGTTGAGGTCGATGAGACTTTCATCGGGCGCAAGAAGGGTATGGCTGTGAAGGGTGCCTATCACCACAAGATGGCAGTCCTTGGCCTTATTGACCGCGAGACTGGCCGGGCGCGCCTGTTCCACGTCGAGAAGGCATCGGGTGCGCTTATCCAGCCGATTGTGCGGGAGAACCTTGCGCGGGAAGCCCGGCTTATGACCGACGAAAGCATGATCTATCGCAAGGTCGGACGCGAGTTCGCCGACCATCAAGCGGTGCACCACTACGCCAACGAGTATGTGCGCGGTGACGTGACTACCAACACCGTCGAAGGCGCGTTCTCCATCTTCAAGCGCGGCATGAAGGGCGTCTACCAGCATTGCAGCGAAGCCCATCTGCACCGCTATCTGGCTGAGTTTGAGTTCCGCTACAGCAACCGGGAAGCCAACGGTTTCAACGATGCCGACCGTGCAGATGCACTGTTGCGCGGTGTCGTTGGCAAGCGGCTGACCTATCAAACGGCTAATTGAGGACAACCGAGATGCCAAAGAAAACGCCGCCACCGGACAACGAGGAGCCGCAGATTCATCGGTTCCGAAAGGCCGTCCGCGATCTAAAGGCCGCTGGCGAACTCAGTCCCACCGCAGACGCTGATTTTGAGCGGGCAATTGCCAACGCGAAAACGGCTCACCCCTAAGCTAAGGGAAGGCCGTTTTCGTCGCACCGTGCCGACACTCTCTTCATTAGACCGCGCACCATTTCTATCAAATGGCGACTGCCGTCCTCATCATAGCGGGCGGACAAATGCATTGTCTCGTTTCGATAGGGATTTTGCATTGCCGAAATTGCAGCGTGGATTTGGTCGAACAGGACATAATCCTGGGTCATCTTGTCGGCTTTTCCGGGCCATTTAGCGTCCATAGCCACTTTGATTGACTTAGATATGTTTGACCAATTCCGCTCGGCTCCAGTCAATGGATCAGGAATGCCAAGGCATCTGCAAATGGCCCTTATCCCCGCCTCCAAACACCTCAGCGAGTGAAAGGCACTAGCGGTGTAACGAGATAGAGCAAAGCATTTCGCCGACTCTTGCGACTCGTCAATAACGCTTGGGAACTTTGAATCTACTAGGAGGCCGAAAAGGGAGTAATCGTCCGCAAGCATTGCGGATTTATTAGAAGCTATGACAACGAACTTTTGCGCCTCAGCTTCGAATGCAAGGCTACCATTGTGTAGGTATGACAAAGACATTTTGAACTCACCAAAAATGTCTTCTGGAATAACATAGTTATTTTCCTTTTCCGGCACGAGCGCAGCAGAAAGGAACCCATTGTGAAGGCGATCAGCGTGACGGGATGCGACCTCAAGGCCAAACGCTTTCAACCCTTTCGCGTATCGCAAAGACCGTTCCCGCAATTTCACAATATCGGATTCGGAGCGGAACCCTACGGATGACGCGTTTCGGAACTGCTGGGCAAAGGCCGAGATCAGCGATTGATCATCAAGCAAATGATGGAGAGTGCCGGTTTGTAGCATGTCCCAAAGGCTCACGACTCGTTGCTGGAACGCCTCCATATCACATTTTCCTAGTCTGGGTATCTAAAGTATAACAACGCCAGACAAGTAGGATTTCACTCGGCACCTTTGCACGCATAACGCGACTCGACGGAGGCAGGAATGACAGTGCTGAGACGGATTGAACGGCATCTGCGTGACACCGGCATTGCGGCAACCCGCTTTGGGCGAGAGGCGCTCGGCGACCCGCGCTTTGTCCATGATCTGCGCCGGATGGGCCGGATTCCACGGCCGGTCACCGTGCGCCGGATCGAGGATTATCTGGCCGCTGGAAAGGGCCTCAACACATGAAGACCATATTGCATGACGCGCATGTTGGGCTGCTGCGGTCGCTGCGGTTGCTGTTGGCAACCGGCGGGGTTGCAAGTGGCTTGCCTCCACTGACGATCGAGGGTCTGTCAGCCCGACCCTGGGCCAGCGCAACCTTCTCCGGCCATACCCATAGCATCGAACTCCGCCTGCGCGGCGGCAGTGTCGAACCGCTGCTGGCTCAACTGACAACCGTCGATCCGATGATCCCTGGCCACGCGCTGATCGACCTGACCATCGCTGAAGTTGCGCGCGACCATGACGGCGTCCGGGTTGTTATCGAAGCGCTGACGTTGGAGGACTAGGGCAGTATCCGGCCAATCCGGGGCTGGAGCGTATCTGATTTTCGTTGAGCGCAGGGACAACAGGAGTCGGAACATGTCTGGGTTTCCAGCCTTCCTGGCGCCATCATGGACTGCTTTGAACGACCGCACCTCCGACAGATTGATAAAACTTCTACCGCAGTTGGTCGATCATATGTTCGGCGCTGGACACCTTGAAGGCACCGGGTTCTTCGATGTTGAGCTGGGTCACGACGCCGTCGGTCACCAGCATGGAGAAGCGCTGGCCGCGGATGCCCATGCCGAACTTTGATCCGTCGAACGTCAGGCCCAAGGCTTTGGCGAAATCACCATTGCCATCGGCGAGCATGGTGACCTTGTCGCCGACATTGGCCGATTTGCCCCAGGCCCCCATCACGAACGCGTCATTGACGCTCATGCAGGCGATTTCATCGACGCCCTTGGCTTTGATGGCTGCGGCGTGATCGACAAAGCCTGGCAGATGTTTGGCGGAGCAGGTCGGCGTGAAGGCGCCGGGGACCGAGACCAAGGCGACGGTGCGCCCGCCAAAAAGTTCGGCGGTGGTGATCGGGGCCGGACCGGCTTCGGTTGCCTTGATCAGGGTTGCGTCCGGGATTTTGTCGCCGACATTGATGGTCATCGCTTACTCCTTGGGCAATATGCGATGCCCGCATAGCGCCGGGACTAGCCCGCCGTCCAGCGTCAGCCGGTTGCTGCAACAGAAAAATCATGACAGCCGCAGTGTCGCTGCGGGGGTTGGCGTTTGAAGGTCAGGGGCGGAACCGGATCTGCCCGGCTCCGCCCCATTATCCCTTAGAAGCGCTTGCGGACGGTCAGGCCGTAGGTGCGGGGCTGACCGACGTTGAAGCCCAACCGTGCCCGGCCACCGCGTTCGCGGTCGAAGGACAGCTTGGTCTTCTCGTCAAACAGGTTGTTCACATAGAATTTCACGTCGATGCCGCTCTTGAACTCGGCACCGATGCTGTAGTTGACCAGATTATAGCTTGGCAGCCGAAGGTCGATGACGGTCGTGCCGGTCCCGGTTGCCCCACCGAACGCAAGCCCGGAGGTAAAGGTCCGCGGGTTATTCTCCTGGTCGCTTGGCTGGGTGAACCGATTGCCGACATGCTGGAACGACACGTTATAGACAAATTGGTCGCCCCGGCTGTTGAACGGCTGGGCATAGGTTGCACTGGCCGAGAACTGGAACTTCGGCACCGATGGCAGGCGATTGCCGTCCCGGATGCCGCCGATCACCGCACCGGTTCCGTCGCGAACAGTTGAATCGAATTCTGCCTTCAGCACGCTACCCGACAGGGTCAGATCAAGCCCCTTCATCGGCGATGCGGTCAGTTCAGCTTCGATACCGGCGGTGTGCGCCTTGGCCGCATTGAACACGACGCGCGACGAGCAGGACCCGGCATCAAGCGTCACCTGCAGGTTCTTCACGTCGGTGTAGAAAGCCGCTGCGTTGAACGTCACACCCTTGGCGCGCGCCTTGATGCCGCCTTCATAGTTCCACAGCGTCTCATCGTCATAATCCTGGAACCCGCCGAAAATGGCGCGGTCGGCGACGCTGCACAGCGGGACGTTCAGCGGATCATTGACACCGCCCAACCGGAAGCCCTTCGACGCCTGGGCGTTCAGGGTGACATTCTCCGACGCTTCAAAACTGGCCAGCAGGCGCGGCGTGAAGCCGTCGGACTTGGTCTGATCGCGGCGGTTGTCGCCGTTGGAGAACAGGCCGCCCGACTTGAAGCTGCGGGCTTCCTTGAAGTCATACAAACGCCCACCGGCTGTGACCTTCAGCTTGTCGCTGACGGCATAGGTGGCTTCACCGAAGATAGCCTTTTGGGTGATGTCATAGGGCAGATCGGCATTGTACGGCGAATTGAGCGGGAAGCCGTTGGCGGCTCCGGCTGACGTACCGGCTCCGAAACGGACATCGGTGAACGCGTCATAGCCAGGGGTCGGCAGGCGCTGCGAATAATCGCGGTTCACGTCGGAATAGAACCCACCCAATACCCACTGGAACGGCCCGTCACCCGTCGAGGTCAACCGGACTTCCTGGGTGAACTGCTTCAGGCTGGTTGCGTCGAGCAGGTTGGAGGGCAGGACGACGGCGGCAGCCGGGAAGCCAAGGTCAACCGACACGCTGCCGGTCAGCGCGCTGGCATCGCGGCTGGCGAGAATATCGCGGTCGATATAGCTGGTGACTGACGTTACCGCGACTTTACCCAGATCGAGCTCGGCGGTCATGTCAGCGATGAACGTGTCATCCGAGAAGGCTTCATCCAGCAGCAGGAACTGCACACGGTCCGGGAAGGTGACCCGACCACGTGTTGTGGTGAATGGGTTAGCGAAAAGGTTGAACTTCTCTTCGCGGTTGAAACCGTCGGCACGGACTTCCTGATAAACGATCCGAGGGGTGATCGTCAGGGTCTCGGTTGGCTTCAGCAGCACCGAAATGCGGCCACCGGCGCGGCTGCCCGAATTGACGTTGCGGTCGGTCGTCAGGTTGCTGCGTAGCGCATCGATATAGCCACCATATTCGGTGTAATATCCAACGGCGCGGACCGCGACCTTGTCGTTCACCGGCAGGTTGATGGCACCCTTGACCGATCCACCAAATTCCTTGGCATCGACCAGATTGACATTGGCCTCAACCACACCCTCGACACCGGCGGTGCTGGGCGGGTTGGTGATGTAGCGGATCGTGCCTCCGACCGAACCCGAGCCGAACAGCGTGCCCTGCGGCCCGCGCAGCGTCTCAACCCGGTTCAGGTCGAACAGATCAAGGTCTGGCGTGAACAGCGACAGCGAGATGACCGATTCATCCAGATAGACGCCGACCTGCTCCTTGACGCCCGGCTGATCGCGGACGACCTGGCCGGCGGAGACGCCGCGGATCGAAACCTGGCTCTGGCCCGGCCCGAGGTTCTGAATGCTGACACCCGCGACGTTCCGCGACAGATCCTCGAGGTTGCCGGCACCCGAACGTTCGATATCACGCTCGGTCTGGGCGTTGATCGAGAAGGGCACGTCCTGGATCGTCGATGACCGCTTGGTTGCCGTCACGATGATTTCGTCACCGTCCGCAGATGCGACATCCTGCGCTCCGGCGGTGGTCGCGACCAGCAGGCTGCCGAGCGAAACACTGCCCACCAGCAGGGCGCGATTGAGACGTGTCGTAAAGGTCAAAGCAGTCATGATAGGCTCCTGAAACATAGCGAATGCCGGGTTCCTACGCCTGTGAACCTGCGAATTGAAGCGAACGGGCAGATATGTTGCGAATATACTTCTAAATAGTTGCAAAAAGGGTACATCCGCCAAACCAGCTCCAACTTGGCACAAGTTGCTGACGCTCCTATGTTTGCCGGAATGAAAGAGCCGCCATTTCTTGTTGGTCAATTGCTGTTGGCGATGCCGGGTATGGGCGACCCGCGCTTCGAACGCGCCGCCATCGCCATGTGCGTCCACGACGCCGACGGGGCGTTCGGCCTGATCGTCAATCATGTGTTTGTCGGGCTGACGGTCAGGAGCCTGATGGAACAGATTGGCGTTGACCCCGGTGCCACGCCCGAGGCCATTCCGGTCTATGCCGGCGGGCCGGTGGAGCCGCAGCGCGGCTTTGTGCTCCACAGTCTGGACTATGACCGTCAAGGCACAATTTCAGTGGCAGGCCGCTGGGGCATGACCTCTTCCCTCGAAATCCTGAAGGATATCGCCAGCGGCAATGGGCCGGAAAAATGGCATGCGGCGCTTGGCTATACCGGTTGGGGAGCGGGGCAACTGGACGACGAATTGACCCGCCACGGCTGGCTGGCCGTGCCCGGTGACCCAAACATCATTTTTCTGTCCCCCTATGAGGAGCGGTGGGGATCGGCCTATGCTGCACTCGGGGTCGCGCATGAACGCCTGTCGCCCATCGCCGGACGCGCCTGACCAGCAATGCCGCGTTAACCCTGTTTCATAAGGGTATTTCAATCCGGATGATCGAAAACGGTCATGCATCGGGATCGCACAATGACCTGATGCAGGAGGATCGCATGGCCCGGACAATCAACCTTTTTGCCGCCGTCGCCGCTCTGGCACTTGGCTTGACCGCCGCCGCCACCCCGGCGCGGGCAGCTACCGTCGCGCCGACCTATCAAGCCTGATCACCGCCGCTGGGGCAATTGTCCTGCGGCCCAACCGAATAGCAGTGCCAGCGCCACCGCCGTCATCCCGTACAGCAGGCTATGGTCCTGCGCCGCGACATAGACCGCGCGCTCGAACCCGGATTTGCCGATGGTAATGCGCTTGCTCGTCGTCGCGATCACCCGGCCCTGTCGGATCAGGAAAATCTGTGCGTCATAGTCCCCAACCGGGACGGCGGAGGGGATGGCGATCCGGGCGCTGTACAGGGTGTTTTCAACGATGCTGACCCCTTTGGAATTTTCCGCATACAGACCAGCGCGCTTTCGCAGCGCCAGAAGCCCGCTTTCAAACGCCTCCAGATCAGCGGCAGCATTGGTGGAGGCTGGCGACAATTGCAGATGGTCGAGGCCAATTTCGTAAATTGCCGCCGTCGTCTCATCGAGCATGTCGCGGACCGGGCGGGATGATGCCACTGCGTAGAAACCGGGCGCGCTTTCATAGCGGGCCTTGGCGGTGTTCAGCCAGATGCCGGCCACGCGCGCCTTGCGCCGTACCGTGATCGGCTCGGCAGGTCCGCGCACCACGATGGAAATTTCCGGCGCGTCGCCCGGTGTCCGGCCGCCGGGATATTGCACCGCGCCGAACACCAGCAGATTGGCCCCCGCAAAACTATATTCGATGTCGATCCGGTTCTGCGAAATGTCGGAGATCAGCTTGGTGTCCGCCGCTGCGGGCGCGGCAACCAACATCCCCAGCAAGGCCAACAGCCACCGCATCAGGCCGGACCCTGCACGCTGTAAATGTCGCCGGGCCGCCATGTCAGGCCGATGAACAGCCGCACCGCCACTGCGAGCACCAGCAACGCCAGCGCCAACCGCAGTTTTTCCGCTGGCAGCTTCTGGGCAGCCTTGGCTCCGAACTGGGCGCCGATCACCCCGCCGATGAGCAGCAGCACCGCCAGCACGATATCGACCGACTTGGTGTTTACCGCGTGCAGCAAGGTCGTTGCCGCCGTCACCGCCACGATCTGCATCAGCGAGGTGCCAATCACCACACCCGCCTGCATGCCCAGCAGGTAGATCATCGCCGGAACCATGATGAACCCGCCGCCAACCCCCATGATCACCGTCAGGATGCCGACAAACAGCCCAAGCAGGAACGGCGCGAGCGGTGACAGGTACAGGCCGGACTTATAGAAACGGGTGCGCCCCGGCAGCGCGGCGACCAGTGGATTGTGCCGGTGCGCGCGCGGCGGCGGCTTCAGGCCCGCCCGCTTGGCCCGCAAGCCGGCCAGGGCATCTTTCAGCATCAGGCCCCCGACCGAGCCGAGCAGGACAACATAGACGAGCGATATCGCGATATCGATCTGGCCGGAGGTTTGGAGGAGCCGGAACAGGATGGAGCCAAGCCCGGCCCCGCACAGGCCGCCCGCGATCAGGACCGCCCCCATTTTGGGATCAACGCCGCCCAGCCGCCAATGGGCGAGCGCGCCGGAAACACTCGCCCCGGTGATCTGGGTTGCCGATGAGGCAACAGCGATAGCAGGTGGAATGCCGTAGAAAATCAACAGCGGCGTAGTCAGAAAGCCGCCGCCGACCCCGAACATCCCCGACAAAAAGCCGACCAGCAGCCCCATCGCCACGATGATGCCAGCGTTGACGCTGACCTCGGCAATCGGGAGGTAGATGTCCATCCACACGGTTTAGAGGAGGTCGGGCGGCAGGGGAAGCGCGCCGCGGCGATCCGTCAGTCTGCAATGGCTCCGAACAGATCATAATCATCGGCATCTTCGATCACCGCGCGGACGATGTCGCCGGGGGCGAGGCCGCTGGTATCACGCAAATGGACCTGCCCATCGATTTCGGGCGCGTCGGCCTTGGAACGCCCGGTGGCCCCACCTTCGCTGTCAACTTCGTCGATGATGACGTCGAGGGTGCGACCGATTTTCGCCTGCAATTTGGCAGCGGAGATGCGAGCGCTGACCGCCATGAACCGGTCCCAGCGCTCCTGCTTGACCTCCTCCGGCACGGCACCCGGTAGATCATTGGCTGCCGCCCCGGCGACCGCTTCATATTTGAAGCAACCAACCCGGTCCAACTGCGCCTCCTCAAGCCAGTCGAGCAGATAGCTGACATCATCCTCGGTCTCGCCTGGGAACCCGACGATGAAGGTCGAACGGAGCGCAATGTCCGGGCACATGTTCCGCCACGCCTTGATGCGGTCCAGCACCTTCGCCTCATTGGCCGGACGGCGCATGGCGCGCAATACGGTGGGGCTGGCGTGCTGAAACGGAATGTCGAGATAGGGGGTGATGATGCCGACCGCCATCAACGGGATCAGGTCATCGACATGCGGATAGGGGTAGACATAATGCAGCCGGACCCAGGCTCCGAGATTGCCCAGTTCCCGCGCCAGATCGGTCACATGGGCGCGAACCTCCCGCCCGTGCAGCACCGAACGCGCATGCCGGATATCGACACCATAGGCCGAGGTATCCTGACTGATCACCAGCAGTTCCCTGGTGCCTGCCGCAACCAGCTTTTCCGCCTCCCGGATCACCGCATTGGCCGGACGGCTGACCAGATCGCCCCGGATGCTCGGGATGATGCAGAATTTGCAGCGGTGATTGCAGCCTTCCGAAATCTTCAGATAGCTATAGTGACGCGGCGTCAGCTTTAGCCCGGCCTCGGGCACCAGATCGAGATAGGGTGACGGGACGGGCGGTGCGGCGGCGTGGACGGCGGCGACCACGGCCTCATATTGTTGCGGCCCGCTTACCGCGAGCACGGACGGGTGCGCCGCCCGGATCATGTCCGCCTCATGGCCGAGGCAGCCGGTAACAATCACCCGGCCATTTTCGGCAATCGCCTCCCCGATAGCCGCCAGACTCTCGGCCTTGGCGGAATCGAGGAAGCCGCAGGTATTGACCAGCACCACATCGGCCCCGGCATAATCGGCCGACATTGCATAGCCATCGGACCGCAGCTTGGTCAGAATCCGTTCGGAATCAACCAGCGCCTTGGGGCAGCCGAGGGAGACCATGCCGATCTTCGGCTGGTCGGGCAGGATGAGGGGGGAGGCCATGAAGGCGCGCCCTTAGCCGATTTGCAGCGCCGTGCGAAGGGATGATGGCACCGGGTACAGCGCCGCCACTATTGCCCCGCATCGATCAACGCTTGCACCTGATGGTAAAACGCCTCCCGGGCGTCGCCCTCCGGTCCCTTGGTAGCGCGCGACCAGTCGGCGTTGGAGGCGATGACCAGACGGCGTTTGGGATCGATGAAAATCCCCTGACCGAAGATGCCCTGAGCGGCCACCGAGCCGTCATCATAGGTCCACCATTGAAACCCATATCCTTTGCCGGGGTCGCCAATGTCGCGCTGTTTGGTCGTCGCCTGTGCGAACCAGTCTGCGGGCACGATTTGCTGGCCACTCGCGTTGCCGCCCGCCAGCACGAACAGGCCGAACCGGGCAAAATCCCGTGTTGCGGCCTGAATGCAGCAGCCGGCGATTTCATGGCCGGTCTTGCCTTTCAGCCAGGTCGCTTTGGCCTCCATCCCGGCCGGTTGCCAGATTTTCTCCTGCATATAGGCTGACAGCGGCTTCTTGGTCGCAGATGACACCAGAACCCCGATCAAATTGGTTTCGCCGGTATTATAATGCCAGACCGCACCCGGCGGATGGGCGCGCGGCAACTTGCGCATATAGCTGACTGTCGCGTCCATGCCGGGATCGGGTTCTGCCTCGTTGAAACGCGCGACGTCGGCCTGCGGGTCTTCATAGTCCTCGTTCCAGCGCACCCCGGAACTCATGGTCATCAATTGGCGGATGGATACATCGTCATAGGCCGATCCGCGCAGACCGGGGATATATTGGCTGACCTTGTCTTCCAGACTAGCGATGGCCCTGTCCTGAATGGCGGCTCCGACCAGGGTGGAGGTGAAAGATTTGGCGACCGAGAAGCTGGTCCAACGCCCCTTGGCGTCAAAACCGAGGCCATAGCGTTCATACCGGACCTTGCCGTCCTGCAGGATGACAAGCGCGGCCGCCTGCTGCCCTTCGAAATAGGCGTCGATGCCGGGAATCGCCAATGGCGTGCCTGCTGGCAACGGCGTCGGACTGGCGGACGGCGCAATCTCGCTGGCTTCGGCTAGGAACGTTAGCCGGTCCATCGCCCGGAACGCCGCATGGCGCTGCGGTTGCGACCAACTGAGCACATCGGCGCTGGTCGGCATGGCGGCGATGATGCCGCGTGTTTCCTTGTCGAGGCTGAAGAAGCCCGCGACACCGGCCAGCACCACAATCCCTACCGCCCAGGCCGCAATCTTCGTCTTGCCCATCATCAATCCTCTCCGTCGCCGCCCTTCGAGCGCCCGCAATCGCATTGGCATCCCCGCGCCCGATCTGCAATCATGGCCAGAGTATCGATTGATGGGGCCAGCCATGCGCAAATTCGCCGACTATTCCGAAAGCTATCGGCACGTGCGGATGGAACGCACCGACGGCATCCTGCAGATGACGCTACACAGCAAGGGCGGCCCCCTGAAATGGGGCGCCCGCCCGCATGAAGAACTCGGCTTTGCATTTGCCGATGTGGGGGCCGACCCGGAGAACCGGGTAATCATCTTAACTGGCACCGGCGATGCCTTTTGCGATGGCTTTCACCCCGGCCCGAGCGAACCGATCGCCGCCCGGCATTGGGATGCGGTGTATCAGGACGGCAAGCGGCTGATGATGAACCTGTTGAATGTCGAAGTGCCGATGATTGCGGCGGTCAACGGCCCCGCCGCCGTGCACGCCGAACTGGCCGTGCTGTGCGATATCGTCCTCGCCGCCGATCACAGCTATTTTCAGGACGCCCCGCATTTCCCGAGCGGGCTGGTGCCGGGGGACGGCGTCCATGTCGTCTGGCCATTGCTGCTTGGCCCCAATCGCGGACGCTATTTCCTTCTGACCGGCCAGAAAATTTCGGCACAGGAGGCGTTGGCGCTCGGCGTGGTGAGTGAGGTGCTGCCTGCCACCGACCTGCTGGCGCGGGCATGGGCCTTGGCCGGCCAACTCGTCCAGCAACCACCGCTGACGCTGCGCTATGCCCGCTCGGCGATGACCCAGCAGCTTAAGAAACTGATGCTCGATAACCTCGGTTACGGGTTGGCGCTCGAGGGGCTGGGAGCCAGCGAATATTGGCCGGGGGGCACGAAGGGCTGAACTGCGGGGCGGCAATTGGAGGCCGCCAAATTGCTCAGCGATTGCCACCCATCCAACCTGCCAACCGAAGGGTTGCGACGCTGCTGCGCGCCACGGGGGCGACAATTCCATTCGATAGACGCAACGACATGGAGCGCGGTGTTCCGTCGATACGTTCGACCGCGTCGCGGGCGACCCACCATGACCGGTGGGTCCGGATTCCCTCCTTCTTGCCCATGTTCGCAATGGCCTGGCCGAGTGGCATCAGCACAAGCTCCGAGCCCGAACTGGTGTGAACACGGACATAATGGTCCTCCATCTGCAGCGCCAGGATATCGGGGGCCAGATTTGCCAGACGTTGGGCGGGGGCGCTGTGCGCCGATAGCAGCTTGTCACCCTGGGCGATCTTCCGGTGACGCGCACTCCATGCAAATGCCACCACCACGCCTAAGGTGATCAGCAGGCTGACCAAGGCAACCTGAAGATACCAAATCGTCCAGGGCAGATCCAAATCAGCAAGCCTTGGCCACATCTGAAGCGCCAGGGCGCGGGTGATCAGGGCTTGGGGGAGGCTCGCCAAAAGCACTGCCGCCATGACCATCAGTAGTCCCGCTCGGGTGCCGGGATTCGTGAACCGAGCCGCAATCTTCACCACTACACCGTAGACCAAAACCCCGATCCAAAGTGACATCACCCAATAGGCCGCCCGCATCGGCAGGCCATCGTTCATGTAGCTGCCAAATGGTCCCAGCGCACCGAGCACAAGCCCAAGGAGCGTCGCCAGCAGGAAGTAGCGGACGACCGAAGGGATCGACCTGAACGACGCTGGCTTTGGAAAACTCCCGGTCATTGTGCGGATGTACAGCAATGGTTCGGAGGGTGGAAATGCGATTCCCGCGCCATTCGCCCAACCGCGAACCCATTCGCCGACTGACGAAAGCCGCCTGTGCAGGACAGTCCGCATCGGTGAGCAGGCGGTGTCATCAAAATGGAGTCTGATATGTTTTCTGGTCAGTTGCGCTTGGGTTTGGTTGCTCCGTTGCTGCTGCTGTCTTCTTCGGCGGGCTTTGCAGCACTCGGTGGCCCGGTCGTCGGGTTTGAGCGTGTCCAGATGGTCGATGGCACCGAAGTCGGAATTTGGTACCCGGCGGCGGGGAGTGCCGAGACACAGCGCATCGGCCTTTACGAACACACCGTCGTGCGGGGGGCCGAGGTCCAAGGCGAGGCTCTCCCGCTTGTGGTGATGTCGCACGGCACCGGCGGTCATTTCACCGGCCATCTGGACACGGCTTCCGCCCTTGCTGGCGCAGGATTTGTGGTCGCCGCCTTGACGCACCCCGGCGACAACTGGCGCGACAGCAGCGGAGCGACACAGGTGGAACGCCGTCCCAAGGATTTGAGTGCGCTGATTACCTTCATGCTTGGGTCATGGCCGTCGCACGCCAAGATCAATGCCAAGAATGTCGGAGCATTCGGGTTTTCAGCGGGCGGATTCACCGTGCTCACGGTGGCGGGTGCGCAGCCGGATTTATCGAGGATCGCCCCGCATTGCGCGGCAAATCCGCAGTTCTTCGACTGTGCAATGATCAGCCGGCAGCCCCAGACCGGCCCGAGACTATGGGCCCATCAAAAAGACGCCCGGATCAAGGCGATCAGTGTCGCGGCACCGGCGCTTGGCTTTACCTTCACGCCGCGCGGACTGGGCCCGCTGTCCATCCCGGTGCAATTGTGGCGGGCCGCCGCTGACCGCGTTCTACCGGCGCCCCATTATGCCGATGCGGTCAAGGCCGCGCTTCCAACCCCAGCCGAGTATCACGACGTGCCCGGTGCTGGACATTTCGACTTTCTCGCCCCGTGTGCGGATCGGAACCTCAATCCTCAGGTATGCGACAGCGCAGCTGACTTTGACCGTGCGGCGTTTCACCAACGATTCAACGCAAATGTCGTGCGCTTCTTTGTCTGGCATCTCGGGGGACTAAACTGAACGGCGCGCGTTAACTCGACGATGGCCGCCGCAAGACCTACCGGATCGTCGGGAAGGACGAGGCCGATCCCGCGTACGGCAGCATCTCCTATATCTCACCTCTGGCCCGCGCCCTGACCGGCAAGCGGCTTGGTGAAAAGGCGATGTTGGCGGGTCATGAAGTGAGACTGGTAGCGCTGAGCTGAGTTAGGCCACGTGGACAAAGGGTATCCATAGTTTGATTGAGGCAAGTGCAGCGAAGCCGAGGTAGGATTCGCTGGTTTTGTCGTGCCGGGTGGCGACCCGTCGCCAGTTTTTGAGTTTGCTGAACAGGCGTTCGGCCGGGGTGCGTCAACGGTATTTCTCGCGGTCGTGCGGGATCGGAACGCGGCGGTTGCTTATGGCGGGGATTACCGCCTCGACGCCAGCCGCCGCGATCTCCTCGCGAATGACGTCGGAATCATAACCTTTGTCAGCGAGCAGCGCCTCAACCCGGTCCTCCAGCATCCTGAACAACGGGCCAAAGCCATGGACATCATGCGTCTGGCCAGACGTCAGGACGAAGCAGAGCGGTCGGCCGTGGCCATCGCATCTGGCGTGGAGCCTTTGGTTGTCCATGCCGCATGATCGCGGTCAGGCGAGAGGTGGTGGACGTTCCTGATGGCCCCGGAATTCTACCGGAATTCCGCCCCGGAACCATCAATTTTCAACCTATTTCGCAGCGGTCAGGCTCATGTGCACGATCGTGACGAAATTGTCGGGATTGATAAAGCCGCCACCCCATTTTGCGTCAAAGGCGGCTGTCGGTTTTGCGGCTTTGATCGCGTCGAGCGATTGGCCGGCCTTGATCCCGGCCTGCACGCTCGCAACGACTGTACTGATCATCGCGCGGTAGGCCTTGAGTTCCTCTCTCCCGGTCAGCGGGCCGTGGCCGGGAATATAGCGGGTTTTGGCGTCGCCCATCGCCAGTGCCGTGTCGGCGGCGGCGATGACCCCGAGCACCGAACCGCCCGATGACAGGTCGATATAGGGGTAACTGCTGGCGAAATAATTGTCGCCCATGTGGATGGCGTTGGCCTTTTCAAACCGGACGATGCTGTCCCCGTCGGTGTGCGCCGGGGCGACATGCACAACCTTGATGGTCTCCCCATTCAGATGGAAGGTCACGCCGTCGGCAAAGGTCACCACCGGTAGGGCGATCGCGGGGGATGCCTTCACAGTGGATTTGAAGGCGGCGATGAACTGATCGGTCGACATCCGCTGGCGGACATTGTCATGCGCAACGATCACCGCGCCCGCCGATCCGAAATTCTCGTTCCCACCGGTGTGATCGCCGTGCCAGTGGGTGTTGACGACAAAGCGCACCGGCTTGGGCGACAATTTCGCAATCGCGGCCTGAATTTTGGCGGTCAGCGGGGCAAATTGATCATCGATGATGAAAACCCCGTCGACGCCCGATGACACGCCGATATTGCCCCCTGCCCCGAACAGCACATCAACGCCCGGTGCAATATTCTCGGTCTTGATCTCGACCTTGGACATGTCCTGCTGGGCGGCGGCGGGAGCGGTGAGCAGCAGGGCGAGCGCGATCTTGGTTTTCATTTTCGGTCTCCGGTTGGCTGCCAGCAGACTGGTCCGGCCCCCGCTTGTCGTCAAGTCGGGGGCCGCCCGACAATTTCCGGTCCCGGCGCAACCATTGCCTGCGCGGATTCGTAGACCGGCATTGCGGCAACGCGAGCGAAGGAAGCATGACCAGAGATACGGCGAGCGGTACCACCGCCGAGCGGCGCTTTTACAGCGGCATGGCGATTTTCATGATTCTGGTCGTGCTGATCGGCTTTGCCCCCAGCTTCTATTTTCGCGGGCTGGTCCATGTTCCAAGGCCCAATCCGACGCTGTCGCCGCTGGTGATGCTGCACGGCCTGATGTTTTCGCTCTGGATGCTGTTGTTTCTGGCGCAGGTGCGGTTGGTTGCTGCCGGTCGCCGCGATCCGCACCGCAGGCTTGGGATGTGGAGCATGGTGTTCGCGGCCGCGCTGATCCCGCTGATGATTGCCACAACCATCGGTCAGGTTGCGCGGGCGAACCAACCGCCGGGTTTCACCGCGCTCGGCTGGACCGCCGTTCCGGCCTTTGGAATTCCGGTCTATGCTGGCTTCATCTGGGGCGGCTGGGTCTGGCGGTATATGGTGCAGACCCACAAGCGGTTCATGCTTGCGGCGGCGCTGTTGATGATGGACCCGGCGATTGGCCGCCTGCCCATCTTTCCACCGACACCGGGCAGCACCGTGCTGTCGGATATTGCCGGTTGGTCGCCCTTCCTTGCCCTGTTCGTCTGGGACTGGGTTCGAATGCGGCGGTTTCACTGGGTCACGCTGGCCACCTCCGGGGTGTGGGCGGTGGTGCTGGTGTTTCGCGCCATGGCACTGACCAGCCCGACCTGGGAAAAATTTGCCAAGTGGGTCGTCGCCCTTGCTGGCGGTTGAGTCACGCTCCCGCATTCGCCAGTCTGGTTTATCGGCACCGCCCCGGCTTAATGTCGGGAACGGGCAGGGGAAAATTTTGATGGGTGTTTGGCGCAAAATCGGGCTTGGAACCGGCACAATCGTTGTTGCTGCGCTGATCGGGCTGGCGGCTTGGGAGCCGCTGTTCGCCGATGCCGCAGTGCCGCCGCCCGCAAAAACCCATGATGTCCGGATCGTCCGCGACACTTACGGCGTGCCGCACATCTTCGGCAAAACCGATGCCGACGTCGCCTACGGTCTCGCCTATGCTGAGGCGGAGGATGATTTCGGCACCATGGCCTCGGTCGTCGCAAGCGTTCGGGGCCGGTCGGGCGCAATGCTGGGGCAGGATGCGGCGGCGGTCGATTATGCCAGCCATCTGCTCGGAATCTGGACCACAACCGAGCGCGATTATCTGAAGCTCGCCCCCGACACCCGGGCGCTGCTCGATGGTTATGCCGCCGGGCTCAACCGCTATGCCGAAACCCATGCCGAGGAAGTGCCACTGCGCAACCTGTTTCCGGTGAGTGGCAGGGATATCGCCGCCGGGTTCGCACTGCGGTCACCGTTTTTCTACGGGCTCGACAAGACTCTGGGCGCGATCATCGCCGACAAGCCGATCCCGCGCGACGGCGGGCTGACGGAGGAACGCGGATCGAATGCCTTTGCGGTCGCCCCGGGACGCGCCACCGATGGCATCACCCGGCTCGTCTCCAACTCCCATCAGCCGTGGGAAGGGCCGGTGTCCTGGTATGAAGTTGTCGTCCATTCGGAGGAAGGCTGGGACTTTGCCGGAGCGCTGTTTCCGGGGGCACCCTATCCCTTGCTCGGGCGCAACAAGTCGCTCGGCTGGACCAACACGGTCAACCGGCCTGACCTGATCGACACCTATAAATTGGTGCTGGACGGCGACGGCAGCCACTACCGATTTGACGGAAAATGGCTGCCGCTGGAGAAAAAGCGCGTCTGGTTGCGGGTGAAGTTCGGGCCGTTCGCCCTGCCGATTCCGCGCAACGTCTACCGCTCGGTCCATGGTCCGGTGTTGATCAACAAATCCGGGGCCTATGCGGTGCGATATGCCGGGATCGATGACCTGCGCAGCGTCGAGCAATATTACCGGCTGAACAAGGCCAAGGATTTTGCCGAGTGGAAGGCGATCATGGCAACGCAGGCGATCAACGCCACCAATTTTGTCTACGCCGATGCGGCCGGTCATATCGGCATGTTCTACAATGCCCGCTTCCCCAATCGCGCCAGCGGCTATGATTGGCGGGGCGTGCTGCCCGGCGACACATCGAAGGCGCTGTGGACCGACTATGTGCCGTTTTCGGCTTATCCGGCGGTCGTTGATCCAGCATCCGGCTGGGTGGCCAATTCCAACAACACGCCCTTTCTGGCGACCGCGCCCGCTGACAATCTGAAGCGCAGCGATTTTTCGGAGCGGCTGGGGATAGAGACCAACATGTCAAACCGCGCCCACCGGTTTGAAGAATTATTTGCCGCGCATGGCCCGGCTCCGATCAGCCGCGCCGACCTGCTGCGGATTCGCGCCGACAAGGAATATAGCCGGTCGGGCTGGGGCCAGAAATGGATGACGCTGGTGCTGGCAGTCGATACCAGCGATGCCCCTGATCTCGCCAAGGCGCAGGCTTTGCTGCGGACCTGGGACTGGAAGCAGGATGGGAAGGGCGCCGCCGATGCTCTGGCCGCGGCGGTGCTGGGAACCGGCGCGCGCTCGGGCTATTTCCAGCTGCCGTTTGACGATGCCAAACCGGCGCTGCGCCAATGTGTTGATTTCCTGATGACCCATCACGGTCGCCTCGATCCGCCCCTGTCGGCGCTGCAGCGGGTGGCGCGGGGCAAGGTCAGCATCCCGGTGCTCGGCGGGCCGGACACGCTGCGGGCGCTCTATACCAAGCGGAATGACAAGACCGGGACGCTCGACGGCTACAACGGTGACAGCTTCATCCAGTGGACCGAATGGGACAAATCGGGCGCGGCCAAATCCTGGAGCATCCAGCCCTGGGGGTCAGCAATCGAACGGCCAAACAGCAAACATTATGCCGATCAGGCCGCTTTGTTTGCTGCCGAAGGCTGGAAGCCAGTGTGGTTCACCGAAGCCGAACTGAAGGGCCATATTGAGCGCGAATATCGACCGTAGGCGGCCCGCTAGCGCTGCATGAGCTTGCCCAGTTTGAACAGGCTGGGTGGCGGGCCGGAGTGGAGGACGCCGGCGCGGAACAGGCGTGCCGACCACCAGATGGTCAGTGCAGCAAAGGCGAGTTGCCAGATGATCGCCAGCAGATGCTGTCCAAGCCCGGGTTCGAGCGCGGCGGTCGCGATCATCATATAGGGCGACGAAAACGGGATCAGCCGCATCAGCCCGGCCCACCAGCCATCAATCCGGTCAGCCGCGCCCAGCACCGACACGAAAATGATCGTCTGCGCGATGGTGACCGGCATGCTGAATGACTGCACCTCGCGGATTGACGAGCACAGCGAGCCGAGGCCGAGGTAGAGGGCGCCGTAGATCAGGTAGGCGGTGGTGAAATAGCCCAGCCCGAGCAGGAGCATCACCGGCCAGCCCACCGCTGGCGTCGGCATCAGCCCGGCGGGGATATTGGCCAGCAGCAGCAACGCACCGCCGCCGATGATTGTGGACCACAGCGCGATGCCGACCAGGGATGTCGCCAGCATCGCTGCCAGCTTGCCAGCAAAAATCGCCGGGACGGGCACGGCGGCGGCCAGCACCTCGATCACCTTGTTGGATTTCTCCTCGACCATGTTGGTCAGCAGCACACCGGCGAGCAGGCCGATCAGCATGAACAACACCCCGGCCGCCCCCACGGCAAGCGGTTGCAGCTGGACCGAGGGCGCGGTCCCGCCGCTGGCAATCTCTGTGACTTTCAGCGGTGCCAAATCGGGCGTGACGTTGCCGGTCATTAATCGTGCGCCATCAACCAGCCCCTGCAGCCGGGCGAGCGGCGGTCGTCCGCTGTCACTGATCCGGACCAGTCTGGCGCTCCGGTCGACGATCAGGACGGAGGTGAACCGGCCTGCCCCTTTTGCCTTGGGCTTCAACAGCCGTTTTGCCTGCGCGTCGGGGTCAGCCTCTGCCTCGACAAAGGTGAGGCGCAGCGCCCTCCCGCTGTCGATCCCCTTGACCCGGTCGGCAGAGCGCCGGAGCAGTTCGGTCGTCGGGCCATCAGCGATGACAGCGATGGCGGTATCACTGCCCCGTGCACTGGACGCGCCGACGGCAGCACTGAGGAACCCGACCGCGATCCCGATGATCGGCATCAGCAACCAGACCAGAAATCCCCGGGTAAAAATGGTCGCGACGAAATCGCGGCGCGCAACGACCAGCGCTGCCCCCATCATGCCGTCATCCCTTCTGAGCCGGTCGCCGCATCCGCACCGACAATCGCCACAAAGGCATCGTGCAGGGTCGGGCGCTCAATCGTCAGTTCCCGCACCCCAACCCCGCTGGCGAGCAGCCGCTGCAGTGTCGGTTCAATCCCCTCAGGCGGCAGATCAAAGCGGTGACCCGCCCCGTCCACCACCGCATGTGCCGGGAGCAGGTCGTCGGCAACCGGGGTGGTGGTCGCCACGAACACCCGCGACGGCAGGCGCTGGCGGGCATCATCCACGCTGCCCTGGAACCGGGTCTGCCCCTTGGCGATGATGACCAGTTCGTCGCATAATTGCTGGGCATGGGCCATGACATGGGTGGAAAACAGGACCGTCGCACCCCGGGCGGCCTGCGCCCGAATGAGCGTTTCGAGATCCTGCTGATTGACCGGATCGAGGCCGGAAAACGGTTCGTCGAGCACGATCAACTCCGGCTCGTGGACCAGAGTTGCCAGCAGCTGCACCTTCTGCGCCATGCCCTTGGACAGGGTGCGGACCTTGGCGCGTTTGTGGTCGCCCAGACCATGGCTATCGAGCAGGGCATCGGCGCGGATGCGGCCTTCGACCAGGCCCAAGCCCCGCAAAGCCCCGAAATAGGCGATGACCTCCCGGACCTGCATCGCCGGATACAGCCCGCGCTCCTCCGGCAGATAGCCGATTCGGTGCGATTGGCGTAACGGGGTGTCGTCCCCAAGAATGCGGCGGGTGCCGCCGTCGGGGTCGAGGATGCCGAGCAGCATCCGCAGCGTCGTGGTTTTCCCTGCACCATTCTGCCCGAGAAATCCGAATATCTTGCCGCGCGGCACTGTGAAACTGACCCCATCGACGACAGCCCGACCCTCAAACCGCTTGATCAATCCGTCTGCTTCAATCCCCGCGTCCATCGGTCCCCGCTTGCAACTTAAGCGAACCTGTTATCCTTGGCGGCGTGACGACACACAAGCCCTTGCGAGAGAGATTGCAGGCCGAAGCGGCAGGCCTTGGCTTTGCGGCGTTCGGTGTCGCGAAGGCGGACGCCGCGCCACTGGCGGGTGCACGGCTGGCGGCCTGGTTGGCGGACGGCTGCCATGGTGACATGCTGTGGATGGCGGACAGTGCCGACCGCCGGTCCGCGCCGACGGCACTATGGCCGGAGGTGAAGTCCGTGGTGATGCTGGGGATGCCCTATACGCCGCCGCTTGACCCGCTGCGGCACCAAAGCGCCCCGGAGGTTGGGGTGGTATCGGTCTATGCGCTTGGCAGCGATTATCATGACCTGATCAAGCGGCGGTTGAAGGCGTTGGCGCGCTGGCTGGTTGCCGCGCACCCATCCGAGCTGAAGGTGTTTGTCGATACCGCACCGGTGATGGAAAAGCCGCTGGCGGAGGCCGCCGGGCTTGGCTGGCAAGGCAAACACACCAACCTTGTCTCCCGGGATCATGGATCCTGGCTGTTCCTGGGCGCGATCTACACGACACTCGACCTGCCGCCGACCGACATCCCGCAACCAAACTGCGGCAGTTGCAACGCCTGTCAAACGGCCTGCCCAACCGATGCCTTTCCAGGGCCATACAGGCTCGATGCGCGGCGCTGCATTTCCTATCTGACTATCGAGCACAAAGGCCCGATCCCGGTCGAATTCCGCAAGGCCATCGGCAACCGGATTTATGGCTGCGACGATTGTCTGGCGGTGTGCCCCTGGAACAAGTTCGCGGCGACCGCTGCCGACATGGCCTTTGCCCCCCGCGCCGAACTGACCGCACCATTGCTCGGTGATTTGCTCGATCTGGACGACCCGGCCTTCCGGGAGATGTTTCGCGGTTCTCCGGTGAAACGCATCGGACGCGACCGGTTCATCCGCAATGTTGCGATTGCCGCCGGGAACAGCGGCGACCCCGGACTCGCCCCGCGATTGGCAGCGCTGATCGACGATCCATCCGACATTGTGCGCGATGCAGCCGATTGGGCGCTGACCGAACTTGGCTTTTCGACCGCCGTACCCTAGGCAGCGCACCGACCTGATCAGGAGCCACCATGACGCACAAACTTGATGTCCTCGCCATTGGTAATGCCATCGTCGATGTGATCGCCACCGCCGACGACGCATTTCTGGTGTCGGAAGGTTTGGCGAAAGGGTCGATGCGGCTGATTGATGCGGCGGAGGCCACGCAGCTTTATGGCCGGATGCGCAGCGCCCGGGAAATATCAGGCGGATCGGGCGCAAACACTGCATCGGGGATTGCTGCGCTTGGCTCGTCAGTCGCGTTTGTTGGCCGCGTTGCCGATGACCAGCTGGGTCAGGTCTTCGCGCACGATATCCGTGCGGCGGGCGTAAACTATCTGACCCCCTTTGCCGACACCGGCAACCCGACGGCGCGCTGCCTCATCCTCGTCACCCCCGATGCGCAGCGGACGATGAACACCTTTCTGGGCGCATCGCAGGACCTGACCCGGGAGGATGTCGATTATGATTTGGTGAAGGAGGCCGGGATCACCTACCTTGAAGGTTATCTTTGGGACCCGCCCGCGCCGCGCGAGGCGATGGCGGTGGCGCTCGAAGTGGCGCGGGCCAATGGCCGGAAGGTTGCCTTCACCCTGTCGGATGCCTTTTGTGTCGAACGACACCGCCAGGATTTCCGTGATCTGGCCGATGGTCGTGTCGATATCCTGTTTGCGAACGAGGTGGAGATTTGCTCGCTCTATCAGGTCGCCGACTTCGATTCGGCGGCCCGGGCGATAGCCGGAAAGCTGCCGATTGCGGTCATCACCCGGTCGGAGAAGGGCGCAGTCGTGCTGGCGGGCGGACAAGCGATTGCAGTGCCGGCCGAACCGGCGGCCAGGATTGTCGATACCACCGGGGCCGGGGACCTGTTCGCCGCCGGTTTCCTCCACGGTCTGGCACAGGGGCGTGACCTGGGCATCTGCGCCCAGTTCGGAGCGATTGCGGCAGCCGAGGTGATTTCGCACTATGGCGCGCGCCCCGAGGCGGACCTCAGGGCGCTCGCGGCAAGGCTAGGCTAGTTCTTGTGCTCGATCACCGGCGCGGGGAATTCACCCATGTCCGGACCGTCCAGCGTCGGGTCACCGTGCTGAAGGTTTGAATTGCGCATCCCGTATAGGAAATACATCAGGATCGCGCCGAGCATGAACCAGGCGAAGAAGATCAGCACCCGCACTTCCACCGTCGTAATCAGGTAGACGCATGACACAATGCCGAGCGCCGGTAGCACTGGATAGAGCGGAACCTTGAAGCCGCGCGGCAGGTCCGGCATCGTGTTGCGCAGCCAGATCACTGTCAGGCAGACCACGGCAAAAGCCGCGAGTGTGCCGACCGACGTCATGTCGCCGAGCGTGTTGATGTCAAAGAAACCCGCGGCGCTCGCCACGATCATGCCGACAACCAGCGTGTTGATCCACGGCGTCCGGTATTTCGGATGGATGCGCGCGAACACCTTCGGCAGCAAGCCATCACGGGCCATGGTGTAGAAAATCCGGGTTTGGCCGTACATCAGCACCAGCACAACGGAGGTCAGGCCGATGATTGCGCCAACCTTGATCGCCTTGGCAAACCAGGCCCATTGCGGCCCGAAACTGTCCACCGCGACGGCGACTGGATCGGGGACATTCAGCCCCTTGTAGTTGACCACCAGCGTCATCACCGTCGCAACCAGCATGTACAGCACGGTGCAGACGACCAGCGAGCCGATGATGCCGAACGGCATGTCCTTTTGCGGGTCCTTGGCTTCCTGCCCGGCGGTCGAGACCGCTTCGAAACCGATATAGGCAAAGAACACGATGGAGGCGGCGCGCATGACGCCACCCCAGCCAAACTCACCGTCCTTGCCGGTGGCTTCGGGAATGAACGGCACCCAGTTTTTGGCGGTGAGTTCAGTCAGATTGCTAAGCACCATATAGCCGCCGATCACGATGAAGGCGACGATAACGCTGACCTTCACCGCGACGATGACGTTGTTGACCTTCGCCGATTCGGACACGCCGATGACCAGCAGGATCGACAGGACCGCGCAGACGAGGAAAGCGGGCAGGTTGAACACCGTCACAACCGGCACCCCGTCAACCACCACCTGCGCCCCGTCCCGGATCAGCGGATAGCCGGACGGGCCAGTTAATTCGGGCGGTATCTGCAAGCCGAAATCGCCAAGCAGGCTGACGACATAGCCTGCCCAGCCAACCGCGACGACCGAGGCGGCAAGGCCGTATTCGAGCAGTAGCAGCGACCCCATGATCCACGCGGCAAATTCGCCAAGCGTGGTGTAGCTATAGGTATAGGCTGAACCGGACACCGGCAGGGTGGACGACAATTCGGCATAGCAGAGGCCGGCAAAGGCGCAGACAATCCCGGCAACCACGAAGGACAGCAGCACGGCAGGTCCGGCATGCAGCGCCGCCGCACTCCCGGTCCGGACGAAAATGCCAGCCCCGATGATGCAGCCGACGCCGAGCAGCAGCAGGTTCCACTTGCCGAGCGTGCGTTTCAATTCACTGCTTTGCGTTTCGCGCTGGATTTGCGCGACGGATTTGCGGGCGGACATCCGCGCCAAGAGTCCGGTTTTCACTGCTGTTGTCATTGTTCCCCCACCGCCGCAACCGGGCGGATATCCCTCAAGATGGCCAGACGTTAGCCGCCTCTCCCGCCAGTTGCAACGCGCCGTCTACCGCGCCAGCATCGGCCCCAGTTTCCGCCCCGCCAGGATGTGCACATGCAGGTGCGGCACCTCCTGATGACTGTCGAGGCCGGTGTTGGCGAGCAGTCGGTAGCCGGGTTCCACAAGGCCCTGATCGGCGGCGACCTTGCCAACCGCCCGGACAAAGCCGCTTATTTCGGCATCGGACGCGGTCGCGGCGAAATCCGCCCAGGACGCATAGGCGCCCTTGGGGATCACCAAGATGTGCACCGGGGCCTGCGGATTGATATCGTGGAAGGCGAGCGCGAATTCGTCCTCATAAACCCGTTTCGACGGGATTTCGCCGCGCAGGATACGGGCGAAGATATTGCCGGGGTCATAGGAGAGGGTGGCATCGACGGTCATGGTCAGTCTTTCCGTGCCGCTTTCTCATCCAGCCCCGACACACCCTGCCGCCGCTTCAATTCGGCGGCGATGTCGGCGGGCGTGACGCCCGCGTCCGCCCAAAGGACCGCGAGGTGGAACAGCAGGTCGGCGCTTTCGCCGATGATGGCGGCGCGGTCGTCGGCGACGGCGGCGATAACGGTTTCCACCGCCTCCTCCCCAACCTTCTGCGCGATCTTGGCGCGGCCCTTGGCGCTCAGCTTGGCGACATAGGACGCGTCCGAGCCGCCAGCGCGGCGGGCGAGGATTGTGGCGTAGAGGGTTTCGAGAGCGTCCTGCATCACGCCAATGCTAGCCGAGGCGCGCGGCATCCGCCATGCCCAACAGCGCGGCCATCGCATCTTCGGCGCGGGCGGCGGGGACGAACAGGTGATCGTGGTGGAAGGCGGCAACCGCGTTGGTGCTGATCCCGGCGGACGTCAGACAGGCGGAGACGGCGGCAAGGAAACCGACAGCATCGAGGGCCGAGTGGACGGTCAGGGTGATCCGGCGGCAGGGAAAATCGCTGCGCAGCCCCGCCGCATCGGCTTCGCGCAGAATCAGGGTCAGGCCTTCGTCTTCCTGGAAGGTCATCAGCGGCGTCGCATCGGGAAGACCTGCACCCTTCGGAATCGTGACAAACACATAGGGTTCCGGATCAAGGCGGGGCGTCATCTCCGCCAGCAGCTGGTGCAGATCGCGTCCCGATATGGTCATAGCCGGACCCGCACGCCCGCCGCCGCCAGATGCGCCTTGGCCTGCCCGATCGTGGCCTGCCCGAAGTGGAAGATTGACGCTGCGAGAACGGCGCTGGCACCGCCGTCGCGGACACCGGCAACCAGATCATCAAGATTGCCAACGCCGCCGCTCGCGACAACTGGAATGGCAACGGCGTCACTAACGGCGCGGACGAGTGCGGTGTCGTAGCCACTGCGCGTCCCGTCGCGGTCCATGCTGGTCAGCAGGATTTCGCCCGCGCCAAGCTCGGCGATTTGCCGGGCGAAGGCAACGGCGTCGATGCCGGTGGCGGTACGGCCGCCGTGGGTGAAAATCTCCCAATGGTTGCCAACGCGTTTGGCGTCGATGGCGACCGTGATGCACTGACTGCCGAAATGGGTCGCGAGTTCGGCGACGAGCGCAGGCCGGGCGACAGCGGCAGAATTGACCGCGACCTTGTCCGCCCCGGCGTTCAGCAGGGCGCGGACATCCGCCAGGGCGCGAACCCCCCCGCCGACCGTTAGTGGCATGAAGCAGACTTCGGCAGTTCGGTTGACCACATCTAGCAACGTGCCGCGATTTTCATGGCTGGCGGTGATGTCCAGGAAGCAAAGTTCATCGGCCCCGGCAGCATCGTACAACCGCGCCTGTTCGACCGGGTCCCCAGCATCGACCAGATTGACGAAGTTGACGCCCTTGACGACGCGACCCCCGGCCACATCGAGGCACGGGATGACGCGAATGTTCATGCCGCGAGCCGGAAGGCTTCGGCCAGCGTCAGGCGGCCATCGTAAAGCGCCCGACCGGTGATCACGCCTTCGATGCCGAGATGGGCGTTCGCGCGCAGAGCCTCAATGTCGGCAGGGCCTGCCACCCCGCCTGAGGCGATGACCGGAATCGCGGTTGCCTTGGCGAGTTCAACCGTGGCCTCAAGATTGACGCCTTTGAGCAAGCCATCCCGGCCCACATCAGTAAACAGCAGAGCTGCGACGCCCGCATCCTCAAACCGGTGCGCCAGATCGGCGACCGCGAGCGTTGAGGTGCTGGCCCAGCCGCGCGTCGCAACCCTGCCGCCCTTGGCATCGACCGCAACCACAATGCGACCCGGATGGCGGGCGGCGGCGTCCCGGACAAGGTCCGGATTGTCGAGTGCGGCGGTGCCGAGCACGACGCGCTGCACGCCCAGTGCCAGCCAGCGGTCGATCTGCGCCGCGCTGCGGATGCCGCCGCCCAATTGCACCTTCCCGGGGAAGGCCGCGACAATGGCCTCCACCGCGACCTCATTGACGCCATGCCCTGCAAACGCCCCGTCGAGGTCGACGACATGCAGCCATGCTGCGCCCGCATCCGCGAAGGCGTGCGCCTGCGCGGCGGGGTTGTCGCCGTAGATGGTGGCGCGGTCCATGTCGCCTTCGGCCAGGCGAACCACTTGGCCGCCCTTCAGGTCGATGGCAGGAAAAATGATCATGGCATCCACTCCAGAAAGGCCCGGAGGAAATTCAGGCCGACCGTCTGGCTCTTTTCCGGGTGGAACTGCACACCGAGGATATTGTCGCGGCCGATGATCGCGGCGACTTCACTGCCATAGTCGTAGCTGGCGAGCAGGTGCCGCTGATCATTTGGCACAAAATGATAGCTGTGGACGAAATAGGTCTGGCCGCCGTTGCCGAGCGCTGACGCGACGGCATGGTCGGTACCGGCTGGTGCCAGCCTAACCGGCGCCCAGCCGATGTGCGGGATTTTGAGCTGTGGATTGTCGGGCGCCAATTTGACGACATCGCCCGGAATCCAGCCAAGCCCCAGATGCACCCCATGTTCAACACCGCGCGTCGCCAGCAACTGCATCCCAACGCAGATGCCGAGAAAAGGCCGCCCTTTCTCCGTCACCGACTGAGCCAGCGCGGCTTTCATGCCGGGTACCGCCTGAAGGGCTGCGGCGCATTGGGCAAAGGCCCCGACCCCCGGCAACACGATCCGGTCGGCGGCACCGACGTCGGCGGCGGACGATGTGACCATGACCTCGACGGGGCGGCGGGCGGTGCGGCCTGCCGCCTCCAGCGCCTTGGCGACCGACCGCAGATTGCCCGCGCCATAATCGACGACGGCAATGCGTTCAGCCACCCAGGGTGCCCTTGGTTGACGGAATGATACCGACCTTGCGTGGATCAAGCGCGACGGCGATCCGCAACGCCCGGGCCAGCGCCTTGAAGCAGCTTTCGACGATATGGTGATTGTTGGTGCCGTACAGTGTTTCAACATGCAGCGTCAGCCCGGCGGTCTGGGCAAAGGACTGGAACCAATGCTCGATCAGCTCGGTGTCCCACTCGCCAAGGCGCGGCGTTGAGAAACCGGATTTCCAGACAAGATAGGGCCGCCCGGAAATATCGAGCGCCACCCGGGTCAGCGTCTCGTCCATCGGGGCGTGCGCCTCGCCGTAGCGGGCGATGCCCGCCTTGTTGCCGAGCGCCTTTGCGACCGCCTCACCGAGCGCCAGCGCCGAATCCTCGGTGGTGTGATGCTGATCGATATGCAGGTCGCCCTGACATTCGAGCTTCAGGTCGATCAGCGAATGGCGCGACAGCTGCTCAAGCATGTGATCGAGAAAGCCGATGCCGGTCGAAACGGCATAAACCCCGGTGCCGTCAAGGTTGACCTCGACCGTGATACGGGTCTCGCTGGTGTTGCGGGTGACGGTGGCAGTGCGCATGATGCGCCGCGCTATAGCGGCTGATCACCGCGCCGCCAATGCAGCAGCGTGTCATCGCGCGGTCATCCCTTTGCAGCCCCATCGTAACATCGCCCCCCTAGGTCCCGGCGGCACGTCTTTGTCAGGGATAGTCATGACCAAATTCAGCCGTTTTCTTGCCGTTGCGTCCTTTGCGGCCCTCGCCGCGTCCGCCGGTGCCCAGTCGCTCCAGTTCACCCGGCCCAACATCACGACGGCAGCCGGGGCGACCAGCGTCACCCTCAGCGGCAAGACCTTTGTCAATCAGGGTCTGGTCGGCGTCGGGCGGGTTTCGGCGGATACGCGCGATTTTGCCGGCGAAACGTTCGGCTCCTTCTCCGGCATGTCGCTCGACCTCAAGTCGTGGCGGCGGAACAGCGACGGGACCTATTCGGGAACCATGTTCACCCTGCCCGATCGGGGACCCAATGATGTCGGCCCCTTCGTCGGCACCACCGACTACCGGAACCGCGTCCACCGCAGCACGATTACTCTGGCACCGTACACCGGCACCGCCAATCTTCCGGCAACCACCGCATCGCAGAACCAGCTGGCGATCACGCCAAGCGGCGGCTTCTTTCTGACGGATGCGGCGGGTGCGAATTTTACCGGCAAGGACGCAGGCTCCAACACGGTGACCCGCAGCGGCTTGCTGGTGCCAAGCCCACTGGTCGGCGAAGGGGCTGGCCGGATCAGCCTCGATTCAGAGGCAATCGCCTTTCGGTCAGACGGCAGTTTCTATGTCTCCGACGAATATGCTGCGAACATCTATTATTTCGATGCGACAGGCCGGTTGATCGGCGGGATTGCGCCGGTTGCGGCGATCAACCCAGTGACCGCCGGTGTCACGAATTTCACCGGCGCGGCGGCCCCGACCACCGGGCGGCGCAACAATCAGGGCCTGGAGGCGCTGGCGATCACGCCGGATGGCAACCGGCTGGTGACCATCCTGCAATCCGCGACCGTTCAGGACACCAACGGCACCAATCAACAGACCCGCAACAACACCCGAGTAATCGTTTATGACATTTCGGCAACTGCAACCCCGACCACGCCGATGGCCGAATATGTGCTGCAGCTGCCGACCTTCCGGAACAGCGGCAATGGCAGTGCGGTTGATCGGACGGCAGCCCAATCGGAAATGCTGGCGCTGAATGACACTCAGTTCCTCGTGCTGTCGCGGGACGGGATCGGGCGCGGATCGGGTGCCTCCGCAACTGGTACCCCGGTCTACAAAAGCGTGTTGCTGGTCGATACCACAGGCGCAACCAATATCGCCGGAACCGCGTTTGAAACCGGCACCACCCCGATTGCGACCAATGGCAGCCTGGTGGCCGGGATCACGCCGGTGCGGCAGGTGGAACTGGTCAATATGCTGAACCCGGTTCAGCTTGGCCGGTTCGGGCTGGATTTCAACACTGCGCCATCGACGCTGCTGTCGCTGTCGGAGAAGTTTGAAGCACTGGGCCTTGTCCCGACGCTGCAAGACTCGACCCCGCAGGATTTCTTCCTGCTGGTTGGCAATGACAATGATTTCCAGTCCGCCACGGGACGCGTCAACGGGCAGAATTTCGATGCATCGCTGACCGGTGCCGGCGGGGTTGGCAACAATGACAATATCGTCCTTGTCTACCGCCTGTCGCTGCCGACCTATGTTGATCCGCAGGCGCTGGCGGCGCTCCGGGCGACGGCGGGATTGTCGCTGGCCCTCAACCGCAGTGCGGCCGCCCAGGTCGGCACCACAGCGGCCAATGGCTCGCTCGACTGGCTGTCCTCGCTCCGCCGCAGCGACCCCAACTGGACCAAGGGCGCGCGGGTTTGGGCCCAGGGCAATTTCACCAAGCTGAAGTCCGACATTCCGGGTCTTCCAACCCTTGATGCCGATGGCCCGGGCGGGGCCGCCGGTATCGACTTCGGTTTTGGCCCGGCGCGCGTCGGTATCGCCTTTGGCTATCAGGACATCAGCGGTCAGTTCAGCGGATTTGGCATCGATGCCGAAGGCAGTGGGTTCAGCGTCTATGCCGGATTTGGTGCCGCCACGGGCTTCTACGGCCAGATCGCCGGTGCCACGACCACCGACCTGCGCCTGACTGGCCTCGACCGCCCGTCGGCCTATGGACAGACCGGAACCGGGCGGACTGCGGGCAATGTCACCAGCGTGCAAGGCGAAATCGGCTGGATCGGCCAGTTCGGCAGGGTTCAGGCCGGACCGTTCGTCACCGCTGAGCTGCTGCGCGTCCAGATCGACGCCTATTCGGAGCAGGGGGCATCGGTGTCCAACCTCGCCTTTGCGGCGCAAGCCTATGACCGCCGTAGCATTTCGGCTGGCGTCGAGGCGCGAATCTCGCTCGGGTCGGTGACCCCGTCAATCCGGTTGGCCTATGCCAATGACGGCGAGCGCGATGCGACCGCAAGCGTCCGCCTGCTGTCTGCCGATCACGCGCTCGGCACCGCCACGGTGGTCATTCCGGAAAATGAGAAGGATCGGTTTCTCGCCCAAGCGGCCCTGACCGGATCAATCGGAAAAATCGGCTGGCGTCTGGGTGTGGATGGCCGCTTTGCCAGCGGCAACAGCGATGGCCGCGCCACGCTCGGCCTCTCGACGCGATTCTAGCGTCCAATGACTGCGGCAGACGGGCCAGAGGGCGCGCATCATTGCGTTTCTGGCCCGCCCGGCCTATATGCCTGCCCAGCTGACGTTGCCTTACGACGGACTGCGGCGCGTTATTGCTCCTCTTCCCCCTTCGAAGCTGCATAGGCCCCCGGCAAGCGTGCGCCACCTTGGCGACCGTCCCCGGGCCATACTTTGAACGGACACTATCATGACCACCGGAACCGTAAAATTCTTCAACGCCACCAAGGGCTTTGGCTTCATCACGCCGGAAGCTGGCGGCAAGGACGTTTTCGTCCACATCTCGGCTGTTGAGCGCGCCGGCCTTCGCGGCCTGAATGATGGCCAGAAGGTCACCTTCGAGCTCGAAAACGACCGTCAGGGCCGCCCTTCGGCGGTGAACCTGCAGGTCTGATTCAGATCACCGGCCCGGATGCCTGTGCATCCGGGCCGTTCTACCCTCCCACGAACGACAAAGACGAACGGACCCAATGGCAGACTATCACAAGCCCGATTTCTCCGACCGCGCCACCCGCGCCGCCGAAGCCAAAAAGGCCCTGCTGGAGAAGTTCAAATCAAAACCTGCGTTGGACGAGGCTGCCATCGCCGCCCGCCGCGCCGCTGCCGAGGCGAGAGCCCAGCGTGACGCTGAACGCAGCGCCGCCCGGGCTGCCGCCAAAATCCGTCAGGAAGAAGAGCGAATCGCCAAAGCTGCTGCCGCTGTCGAGGCCGCAGAACGCGCCAAGCGCGAAGCCGAAGAACGGCTGATCGCCCAAAAAGCCGCCCGCGACGCCAAATACGCCGCCCGCAAGGCCCGCAAATAGCCCTTCAGCCTGTCTAACGCGACCGCCGGATCGGCTTTCCGAAATCGGGGTCGGTGCTGACGCGGCGGGCGATCGTTTTTGGGGGGTAGCGGTACCAGCCCGGGTCGCCATAGTCGCCGCGCGCCAGAGTGTCGCGGACCTTCACGACCGTGAACATGCCGCCCATTTCGATATTTCCGAACTGACCCTTGCCGGACATCATCGGCAGGGTGTTGGGCGGTCCCTGATGTCCGGCATCGGTATGTTCCTGATGCTCGGCCATGCCGTCGCGGCCCATCTTCATATAGTCGGGCAGCATGGCGCGGACCTTAGCCTCAACCCCGGTCTGATCCACGCCCGTCGGGTTCGGGACATCATGGCCCATCGCGTTCATTGTGTGGTGGGCCATATGGCAATGCAGCGCCCAGTCCCCGGCGATGGCGGTAAATTCGATGTCCCGCATCTGGCCGACGCCGACCAATGATGTCACCTCCCGCCGCCATTGCGATTGCGGCCAGCGCCCGCCGTCACCGCCGGTTTCGACATATTGCACACCGTGGAGGTGGATCGGGTGGTTCCACATCGACAGGTTGCCGATGCGGAGACGAACCCGCTCGCCGGTGCGGGCGACGATCGGCTCGATTGCGGGAAACACCTTGGAATTGAAGGTCCACAGGTCAAAATCAACCATGACCGCCGGGTCGGGTCGCCAGGTGCCGGGGTGCAGCGCCCAATTGTGCAGGAGGAAGGCATAGTCGCGGTCAACCGGGACCGGCTCTCCGCCGCGCGGATGGATGATGAACAGGCCCATCATCCCGTACGCCATCTGGGTCATTTCATCGGCGTGTGGATGATACATATGGGTCCCGTGCTGGCGCAGCGTGAACTCATAGACAAAGGTCTCGCCCGGCTTGATATGCGGTTGGTTCAGGCCACCAACCCCGTCCATCCCCGACGGCAGGATCAGGCCGTGCCAGTGAACCGTCGTATGTTCGCGCAGCCGGTTGGTGACATAGATCCGGACCCGGTCACCCTCGACCGCCTCCAGCGTCGGACCGGGGGTTGAGCCATTATAGCCCCAGCAGGTCGCCGATGATCCGGGCGCGAATTCGTGGGTGATCTCCTCGGCAACAAGGTGGAATTCCTTGACGCCGCCAACCATTTTCCACGGCAGGGTCCAGCCGTTCAGCGTGCGGGTTGGCAGATAGCGACCATCGCGCCGGACCTTCGGGGCCGGGCCTGTGGGGGGTGTAGCCACCGGGGCCGCAGCGGCTGGGGCGGGCGGTGCGGCCATGCCACCCATCTGGTGCATGCTGTGATCCTGCAGCTCGGCGCGTGCGGCAACGGCGGCCCCGGCCATCACGCCGCCGCCGATCAACAATTTGCGGCGATCGACGATCACTTCGGCTCTCCATGATGGTGATGCGTGGTAGGCGGCGGTGTCTCGACAGTTGGCGGCGCCGCACCGCCGTGCGCGCTATGGTCCATCGGCGCGTCCTTCTTCGCCAATATCTCGCTGGCACCTGGGGCCAGACTCTGTGCCTGCCGTTCGCTGGGCAGCCTTGCGCCGATGGCCCGCATCAGGTCCAGCCGCGCCACCCAATAGTCGCGGATCGCCTCCAGATAGGCTTGATAGGCGTCATATTCCTGGGTCTTGGCCTGGATCAGCTCAAACACGCCGATGAGCATGAAGTTCTGCTGCTGCTGGCTGCGTGCGACGATGGTTTCGCGGGCCGGAACCAGGGCATCGCGGTGTGTCCGGACAATATCGGCCAGCACCCGGACCCGCTCCGACCCGAATTTGACAGCTGAGTCGGTTTTCAGTTGCAGCTCGGCGAGCCGCGCCCGCGCCTGCTGGACATGGGCTTCGGCGCGCGCCACTTTCGCCCCACCCTGATTGAAAATCGGCAGTTCGAGATTGATGGAAGGGCCCCGGATCACCGAACCACCCGCATCCCGCTCCCGCTCATATCCGATCTCGGTGCCGCCGATCAGGCGGAAGCTCCGGGCGATGTCGGCCACCTCGGCAAGAATATCGGCTTCCCGGCGCGCGGCGAGCAATTCCAGATTGCCGCTGCCCGCGATCTGCATCAGCTCCGTCGGATCATCTTCCCGTTCGACTGGCAGCGGCAGCCGGTCACTGGTCTGCCAGTCGGCATCCTTGCCGCTGAGACCGACGGCCAGATTGAGTTTCAACCGGGCGAGCCGCGCCGCAACCTGCGCCCGGGCGGCGGCGATGCGAGCCTCGGTCGCCGCCGCTTCCTCCCGCTTCAGTTGGAGCTCGCTGATGTTCCCGGCGTCGAAGAACCGCTTCGCCAGTTCAGTGGAGGTCGCCAGACCGGCGGCGACGGCCTGCCGCATATCGGCCACCTGCTGCGCCGCGACATAATCATACCAGTATTGCTCAACATCGAAGCTGACGGCCAGAACCGTTGCCGCGATATCGAGTTTCGCGCGTTCAAACTCGGCCCGGGCCAATTTTGATCGGGATGGCAGGACCAGAAGATCGACCAGCGGCATGGCGATGCCGATACTGAACTGGCTGCCACTGCCCCCGCCCAACGCCAATGTGGACAGGCTGAGGCGCGGATTGGCGATCTGCACCGCCTCTAGGATATCGGCGCGTGCCAGCCCCAAACGGGCATATTCCTGTTGCAGGCGCGGACTGCGGAGCATGGCGACCCGTACTGCGCGTTCGGCGGTCAGTGGTTCGGCCAGCCAACCGGCCACCAGAGCTTTGTCATCGCCGCTGCTGTCCCAACCCAGCGCCGGGGCCCCGCGATCGGCAAGCAGCCGGTTGATCTGCGGCGTGTCCAGCGCGGGATCGGTGGTCGCGCACCCGGCCAGCAGCAAGGCCGCACCCAGTCCGTGCCATGTGCTCCGCACGAACATATCGCTCAAGGCCCCCCGCTCCAGTCAGATCGACGGCATAGCCCCACCGACTTTGCCCGACAAGCCGAACGCCTCTGCCACCAGTTCATAGCTGCGGACCCGCGCTTTATGATCATGCAGGATGTTGACCAGCAACACCTCCTCCGCACCATATTCCGCCGCTGCGTCTTCGATACCGCGCCGGACCGTCGCCGGATCGCCCAGCACCACTCGTCGCCTGACCCCCAGCGCCGCCGCCTGCGGGTTATCCGCCAGCCAGTCCACTGCATCAGCAGGGGTCGGGACCGCGATGCTCATCCCCATCAACAGATGCGCCATCATCATCCGGGCGCTCGATGCCAGATGTTCCGCCTCGGCCAGTGTGTCGGCGCAGATCGTCCAGACCGCGACGGCGGTTTCCGGGGCCTGACGCCGGGTCGATGGCTGGAACTCACGCCGGTAGGCCGCGGCAATGGCGGCACCGCCGGGGTTGATGAAATCGGCAAAGCAATAGGGCAGCCCGGCTTCGGCGGCCCAGCGGGCGCTATCGGGCGAGGAACCAAGCAGCCAGCTATCAGGCCGGTCAGCACCCCCCGGCAGCGTCGCCCCATAGCGCGCAAACGGGTGCCCGGCCGGCATGTCATCCTCAAAATAGGCTAGGAGTTCGGCAAGCTGGTTCGGAAAATCATCCGGGCTGCGCTGTCGCCGGTCACGCTGCAGGGCATAGGCAGTTGCCTGATCCGACCCCGGCGCGCGCCCGAGCCCCAGATCAATCCGGTCCGGATAGAGTCCGGCGAGGATCGAAAAACTCTCGGCCACCTTCAGCGGGGAATAGTGCGGCAGCATCACCCCGCCACTGCCAACCCGAATGCGCGACGTTGCAGCCGCAACCGGCCCGATCAACACCTCGGGCGAGGCTCCTGCAAGGGATGGCGAGGCATGATGTTCGGCGAGCCAATACCGATGATAGCCCAGCCGGTCGGCGGCCTTGGCCAAGTTGATGGTGTTTCGAAGCGCGTCGCCGCCCGAGGACCCACGCGGGATCGGCGATTGGTCGAGCACGGAGAGGCGGAGGGACATGGGATGTATATTGGCGCGCGAGAGACCGTCGGCAACTGCGTTATGTGGCATGTTGATCGGTGGAACAGGAAGCGCTGCGGCGGAGCCAGTATCGGCTATAATGAAGTGGCATGGGGTAGGAATTAAGTATGCTGTCCACGGAACTTTGCCCTGAAAAATTCCTGAATTTCTGCGGCGCTATTTCGTTGCAGCCTCAACTACCTTCAGATTTTCCTCGGTCACTGCCGTCGCGCCGGAATTACGATCGGTTGCCGTGATCCGGACAGTATAGACACCAAGTTTTTCTCTGTCTTCGATTGTTAGTCGTGCCCCGACCGGCGATAGACGCAATTCTTTTCCCGCTAGCTCGGGTCCGCTCCAAAAATCGATATTGCTTTGTTCGCCATATACTGCGCCATCGGGATCACGAATCACATAACTACCGTTTAAGTTGCAATTTCCCAAAGCATCACCCTTGCATCCAGCAAATATAACGAAGGCCTCAATCGTCTTATTGCGTTCGATCGTCGTTGATGTTTTTAGGTTTGGTGGTGTTGGCTGATTCCATTCCTTCAGAAATTCGTCAGGATTTTTCGACCATAGTTGCACTAACATCAGGTTTTTGACTTTGGCCTGATTGGTCAATTCAGCTGATCCAGAAAGGGCACTAGGCCACGTGGACAAAGCTTGACCTGAGACTCGATCATTGATTCAAGGCTGTCTTTTGGAGGCAGCATTGGGCGAGCGGATTGGGGTCAGCGATGATGAATGGGCACTGATCGGGCCTTTGCTTCCGTCGGAGCGTGGTCGGAGTTG
>CALRKY020000007.1:0-111681 GCA_943368345.1 Synechococcus sp. UW140
CGTTCGCCTGTGTCCTTGGGAAGCCCGCGACGGCGTGGACGTGCCCATAAAGCTGGCTCTGACCTTGCCGCCGATCTGTTCATCGCTTCCGGATCGCGCGCTCGGCGATCGGGTCAACCAGGCATGGAAGCCACTGCCCGAGACGCCGATCCCCTCGCGAAATAGGCCGCAGCGTTCTTAGGATGTCGCGCTCCGCTCTCAGCTTCACAATCTCGCGGCGCAGCCGCTCAATCTCCAGATGCTCGGGGTTGGCTTCGCCGCCCTTCAGGTCAACTGGCCGTTGCCGGGACCACCCCAGTCCTCACTGAAGCTGGGTGCACCGACAGCGAGATTGCCCCGACACTTGGCTGGAAGGTCGCCTATGTCTCGAAGATGCGGACGATCTATCAAACAGCAAGTCCCAGAGCATTCGATTCAGGCATTGAAAAGCTAACGAAGGTACGCCAGAAGCAGGCGTCCGGCGCGCAGTGACTTGTAAAGTGAATTGTAAAACGGACTGCTGAGGGTGCGGATGCGGCTCCCTAAGCAACTGAAAATAAACACTCGGAGACGTGGGTGAGTGGCTGAAACCAGCGGTTTGCTAAACCGCCGTACGGAGTAATCCGTACCGAGGGTTCGAATCCCTCCGTCTCCGCCAGCCAGTCCGACTAACTTCGGTCGGACACTGTCCTCCATCGGCATGCCTCTGACATTACGGGAAGTTTCCACCACGGTTTCGACCGAGAGCACCGGAAGCACCCGCGAATGAGGGTCCCTTTCGCAAGGAAGTCTGCCGGCGTCTCTGGGCGTCCTCCAGGCGGTCCGGAAGTCCCGTTAGCCTGATATTCCAAAAGTCCGGTGCAACGCGAAGTGGCCTTGTTAAGTAAAGTGTTAGCTTCGCAGATACTTATGACGCTTGGTCGATCGAAGTGCCCGAAGTTCGAGCACGCGAATAACAGGCAAGTATCAGGGTCGTATCAGGTACCGAGCAGGGTATGAACAGGTCCGGATCAGGACATCACAGGCTATTCTGGATTTCGCTCTGCCAAAGAGGTTCTATGTCGGGTTTGCGCCCAATTTCGGTCATTCGCGGGGCACCATCGACGTCCCGAAAGCTGCCCTCCGGTCGGGCTTGGCCTGCGTTTCATAGGCGCGAGCCTCAGACGAGCGACCGAGGCAACCCCGGGGACGGGCGATTAGCTCCCCCAGCACCCAACTGCACAGCGCCGTTTCGGCCCACGCAACGGCGGACCATAGGGTCAGGCCAGCGAATGATAGTGCTGCTTCAACTGGTCGACCAGCGCTGCGAGGAGCGGCGAGGCGGGTGCGCGTACGCGGCTAGCAATGACGAGTGGACGGCACCAGGCCTCCGCGTCGACATCAAGGATGGCGAGACGACCGCCCCGTACGTCGCGGCGGACCATCAATTCGGGGAGGATAGCCAGATGCAGGCCGTAGTCCAGCGTGGCGAGGGCAAAGAGCACCGAGGTGGTTTCGATCTCAGCCCGGGGGAATGCGACGCCGGCCGCCGCAAAGCTCGCGCGGTAGCTGCGTTCGACCGCACCCATATCGGTCCCAGCAATCCAGCGCTCCGATGCCAATTCGGCCAGCGAGATGCGGGTTTGCGTCGCAAGCCTGTGCATCACGCCGGCGACGACAACATAGGCCGCATCGCCCAGCAGGTCTTCTCTTACCAGCGGCTCGGTGCGATCGACCTGTCGTAACGCCACCAAGAGATCAAGCCGGCCGAGGATAAGGTCGTCGATCATGGTTTCGTAAATGCCAGCGGAGACTGAGACCCTGACGTTACCTCCCTCATTCAGGGACTGGACGGCCCCGGCGAGCAATCCGGCGGCCGGGCTCGGGCCAACGCCGATCCGAAGCTGGCCGGTCCGGCCGCCGAGGCGGTCCTGCAGATCGGTCCGAAAGCGGTCCGCTTCGGTTGCAATGGTGCGCGCGTGTGGCATCAGCAGGTCGGCATATGGCGTGGGGCGGAGTCGGCGCCCGTCCCGCTCGAACAACCGAACACCAAGGTCCGCCTCCAGGCGCAAAATGCTTTTGCTGACGGCCTGCTGGCTCAGTCGAAGCCGATCGGCCGCGCCTGCGAAGGTGCCGATCTCATACGCGGCAAGGAAGTGGCGGACGTGGCGCGGTTCCATTCTATCCTCTCCAACCATTCATTGTTCAATAAGACAAGAAGTTGGTGGATTGCACAAACAGCCGTGCGCAGAATTGTCCGCACAAATGGAGGCTTTATGGGTGTAATTGCCGAAAAGACACCGCTGGTGGCGGATCAGGCAGGTGTCTGGGAAGGCGAATATGTCCATCTCGACGCCGCCCACAAGATCATCGATCGCCATGCCTCACGCTTGATTTGCCGGCTTACGGATGGCCCGGATGGCAAGGCTAAGCTCAGCCAAACCAACATCTACACCTGGGCCGATGGCAGCGAGGAAATTCGCTATTTCGATGGGCTGTTCCGGGGCGACCGAGTGTGGATCAAAAACGATCTTATCGATGGCTGGACCGGGGTCGTCCAGCTTGATCCGACCAACCGCACTATCATGGTCGGCTGGACCAGAGCGCATGAGCCGGACTTCCGATACTATGAAATGATCACCGTTGCGGAGGACGGCGAGGCGAAGAACCGGACATGGCACTGGTACCGCAAGGGCCGGCTGTTTCAGCGGACCATTATCAATGAGGCGCGCGTTTCCCGCGACTGGCAGGACTACGACCATCCGAGCTTCTACAGTTACCAGCCGCGGGCACGCCAGTGAGCCGGGGCGTTGGCGAAGCAGCGCTGTCCCGACGCGTCCTGCTAGGGACAATGGCGGGTGCCGGCGTGACGGCGGCGATGGTGTCGCCCGCATCCGCCGCAGCAGACGCTGGCGCGCTTGAGCTGGTACGGCCGGATGGAACCTACCCGGTCGCGCCGCTAGCGCAGGATGCTTTCACGCTGGCTGTTGCTCAGAGCCGCGTGATCCCGGTCGATCTGTCACGCCTCAAAGTGTCGCGACGCGCCAATCTGGATCACATGCTGGCGCTCATCGACGCGTCGACGCAGGGGTTCGGAAAGCCCGACCTGCTCTTTTTCCACGAGTTCCCGATCACCGGCTGGCAGAACTGGACGCGCGACGAGGTGCTGCGCGTCGCAATCGACATTCCGGGCGAGGAGACGCAGGCCATCGCCGCACGGGCACGGCAATATGGCATGTATGTCGTGTTCGGTTCCTATGCGCGCGATCCCGACTGGCCGGGCCACGCCTTATCGATCACGACAATGATCGGCCCCGACGGCAAGGTCGTCTCTAAGGCTTGGAAGGCCCGGAATGTGAAGGGCCTGTTCGGCGGCGAAAGCGAACTGTTCACGACGACCGTCTATGATGTGCTTGACCGTTATGTGGAGATGTATGGCGAGGATGCAGTCGTTCCGGTCATCCGCACTCCGATCGGCAATATCCTTGCTAGTTCGATTCAGCGCGAGCCGGAATATTTCCGGGCGGCTGCGATGAAGGGTGCCGAGATCATTCTGCGCACGGCGACCGGCGGCTTTTCTCCCATCGATATCCAGGCGACCTCGCTTTACAACGGGGTCTATACTGCGGTCTGCAACAATGCGATTTCGTCCGGCAGCAGCTTTTTTGAGGACAGCAACGCGGGCGGATCAGCGATCTACGGCCCCGATGGCGACATGCTCGCGAGCGCAAAAAGCCCCAACGAGACTCTGGTAACCACAAGGGTTCCGATAGCCCAGTTCCGCGCCCGCCACCGCCAGCCGCAGGTCCACAAGGAGCTCTTCCTCAAGGCGTTCGAGCAATATCTGCCGCGCTACGGTCCAAACCTGTTCAACAACTATCTGCCGACCGATCTGAAAGACGCCGGCCGGTTCCTGAAGGACAAGGGCCAGTGGAAGTGAGCGCTGGACCCCCGACTGTTCGTTTGACCGGCACATGAAGGTCGTGCGCAGCATCTGCGGAACGATCGCCTATACGAGCACGAACCCGGAGCGGTTCGGCGCGACGCGCGGCCGCGAGCATTTCCGCATCGATGTGCATCAGGATGGCAGCCGCACCATTGCGGCGCATGGCGAGATCGACGACGCGCCGGCGGTAATCCGCGACGTAAACCTGCGCGTTGGTGCAGACCGGCGACCGCTCGACTGCTTCGTCCGTATCCGTGCCGGTGACTCGCAGAGCGGATCGGCGTGGTTCCGTTTCGACACCGGAATTGCCGAATGCGAGGCGCTGACGTCGGCGGAGGGCCGCTTCACTCAGCATATGACGGTCGAGGGCTGGACGCCCGCGTTCGGCAATCATGCGATGGTCAACGACGGCTATCTGCTCAGTCTCTACGACCTTGCCGCGGGCCCGGGCGTCCAGACCGTCAAGGGGCTGTTGCTGTCCTCGCCCGACCACCGCGGCGCGACAGGACCGATGCTGTTCGGCGTCGACCTCGCCATCGAATATGTCGGGCGGGAACCGCTGCAAGTCGCCGCAGGGCGGTTCGAGGCGCTGCATTTTCGCATGGTCGATGTGCCCGGGCTTCCGCTCGTGTACCCGCCCTACGATCTCTGGTGCACCGATGATGGTGACTATGTGCTGCTGAAAGCTGCGGTCGGCGGCTATATGAGCACGGCCTATGAACTCGCGGCATATGACCGGAGCGGAGACAGCCTATGATGTTTCCCTGGCTCATCGCCGCGCATATCGCCGTCCTCGGTTACTGGCTCGGCTCAGAGCTCGTGATCAATAGCAGCTACCGCTACGTCTGCTACAACAGCGCTATGCCGTTCGACGAGCGGACGCGGCTGATGGACCATGTCATGCATGTCGATCAGCATGTGCGGTACGCGCTGGCGCTGCAGGCGACGCTTGGCACCGCGCTCGCAGCGCTTATGGGTTATATCCCCGGCGGCGAGACGGTGGCGACCGCCGCAGGTGTGGCCGGCGTCGCTTGGCTGATGTTCATCGAGGCAGTCCACCGGCTGCGTCACGGCCCAGTCGGCCGGCTGCTTGGCTCTGCCGATCGCGGGTTCCGCTATGTGCTTATGACCGTCCTGATCGCCGTGGCGCTGAAACTCATCGGCGGCGGCTGGCCGATGCCTGATTGGCTGCGCTGGAAGCTGGCGCTGTTCGCCGGCGTCATGGCCTGCGGAGTTGGGATCCGCTTTGCACTGATTTCGCATTTTACCGTTTGGGCCATCATGGCGCGCGACGGACCGACCGACTCAACCAACGCCATCATCCGCCGCATCTATATGCGTGCGACCTCCGTCCTTGCGCTTCTCTGGCTCTTCATCCTCGCTATCACGATTCTGAGCGTTGGAAAGCCGGGATGAACCATTCACTGAAGATTGGGAGACAGCACGGATGAGCCAGAAATATTATGCGATCATCACCCGCGACCGCCCCGGTGCCGCAAAGACGCGCATGGAAAAGCTCAAAGAGCATCTCGCACATGTCGAGGCGCATATTGACCGGCTTGCCGTCGCAGGTCCGCTCCGCGACGCAGCCGGCGCGTTTTTGGGCTCGTTGCTGATCGTCAAGGCTGAGAGCGAAGCGGACGCGCGCGCCTTGATTGAGGCCGACCCTTATTTCAAAGCCGACATCTGGAGCGACGTAGATATAGGCGCCTTTGGTGCGGTGGCAGGCGACTGGGTGGGCGGCAAGGCTTGGCAGCTGTGAAAATCCGACTTGGTCTGGCAGGCGTCCTTACGGACAACGCGACAAACGATGGGAATCTACGTTCGGAACTGCCGCTTGCGACCCAATAGCCGCCGTTGCCCCTTCCCCCGGAACCCCATCCCCTGGGTTGCCCCGGTGGGTCCACAGGGACCTCCCACATGGGCGCCTCCGCCAGCGCTTGTGACTGCGCGCAGCGTCGCCCATGCGGGTCCCTCCTATGGACTACCGGGACAACCCGCGCTTGACGGAGGGTACAGCCGAGTCACCCCCACCGCGCCGAGTGGCATTGTCAGACCAATGTGGCAGCGCCCGCTTGCCACTGATACCTGCTCGGCATGAGCCGCAAATCCAGGGCGAAACCGCCGAGCCCGTTCCGTTGTTTCAACTCGGCACCGGAGGTGATCCGGATGGTCGTCATGATGTACGTGCGTTTTCCGCTGTCGTTACGGAATGTCGAGGAGTTGCTGTTTGAGCGCGGCTATGACCTTTGCCACGAGACGGTGCGCTTCTGGTGGAACAGGTTTGGCCCGATGTTTGCCGGGGAGATCCGACGTCGGCGGGTCAACCGCATGCGAGGGTTTCGCCAGTGGCGATGGCATCTGGATGAGATGTACGTGAAGCTGAGCGGGGAGATGGTCTACCTCTGGCGTGCGGTCGATCACGAGGGCGAAGTCCTCGAGAGCTACGTTACGAAAACGAGGGACAAGCAGGCCGCACTGACCTTCATCAAGAAGGCCCTGAAGCGGCATGGCAGGGTCGAGACGGTTGTCACCGACGGACTGCGATCCTACGGCGCGGCGATGCGCGAATTGGGCAATCTGGAACGCCGCGAAATGGGTCGCTGGCTCAACAACCGGGTGGAGAACAGTCACCTGCCCTTCCGGCGACGAGAACGGGCGATGCTGAGGTTTCGACAGATGAAAACCCTGCAGAAGTTCAGCTCAGTCCACGCCTCGGTCCACAATCACTTCAACCAGGAACGCCACCTCATCGATCGCCAGACCTACAAGGCCAACCGCTCAGCCGCACTGGCTGAGTGGCAGACCTTCATGGCCTGACGCTGTCGTCGGGCTGGGCGTGCCGCGTCCGGCGGAGACGAGTTCGCATCCGACTGACAGCACCCTCACCAGCCAAAATAACCATGCCGCGCCCGATTGACGCCATCACCGGAACCGTGGTGCAGATGTAGCCGCAGTCGGTGTTGGCTTTTGGAGGACTTTAAACATGTGGCGGGTGGTTCGGCTGATCCTCAAGTCGGTGGCCGTGGTGTTCGGTTTGCTGCTGATTACGGCGGGGGTGTTTGCTGCCTTCAACTGGACCATGGTCCGCAACATGGCGACCGCTGGCGGCAAGCCCAATGTTGAGACCCAGCATCTAAATGCCCTGCAGAGTGTCAAAGGTTGCGGCGTGCGGGCCCTGCCCAAACTGACCGGCGATGCGGCAATTTCACCCGCTGCCATTGCCAAAATGCAGGCTTTTTCCGACAAGCATAAGGGGCTTGGCCTGATCGTCATGCAGGGTGGGCAAGTCATTTACGAACGCTATGCCGCCGGCGTCACCGGGACGCTGCCGACCCAGACATTTTCCATGAACAAGACCGTCACCGGGCTGATGACCGGCATTCTGCTGTCCGAAAATGTCCTGCCGTCGATTGATGCCTCGCTTGGTGCCACCCTCCCCGAATGGGCCGGGGATCAGCGTCGTGCGATTACCCTGCGCCACCTGCTGACCATGTCGAGCGGCTTGCACAATCCGGCGATGGCCAAAGGCGACTGGGCGGCGATGAAGCTGCTGCTGTCGGACGAGGTGGAGGAAACCGCATTGTCGGCCGCCGCTGACCAGGCGCCGGGCACGGAATTCCGCTACAAGAACGGCGACCCGCAGATCGTCGGCGCAGTGCTGCGGCGCGCCATTGCCAAGGCCCATGGCGGCGAAAGCTATGCCAGCTACCTGTCCCGGACGCTGTGGTGCGGGGTCGGCAATGGTCCGGCCACCCTATGGTCGGAGAGCGCAGACGGTGCGCCCCGCTTTTACGCCGGGCTCCAGGCCGGATTGGAAGATTGGGCCAGACTGGGTCAGCTGGTCCTTGATCAGGGCCGGGTTGGCGACCGGCAAATTGTGCCCGCCGACTGGATTGCGCAAATGACCACCGCCTCGGCCACCAATCCGAACTACGGCTTCCTGGTGTGGCGCGGCAACCCGGCGGGTACGGCACGGCCCTATAGTCCGGAAGCCGGCATGACCGCGACCCATTCCGCGCCCTATCTGGCCAAGGACGTGGTGTTTTTCGACGGCTTTGGTGGACAGCGGGTCTATATCGTCCCTTCAGCAAAGGTGGTGATCGCGCGGATCGGGGAAACCGACATGCGTTTTGACGACGCGCCGCTGGTCAATCTGGCGCTGGCCGGGATGGCGACCGAGTCAAACTAAGGAGCGCGGCTCAGAACCGTTCGAGCAGGCTGCCTTTGCCCCAGACATGGTCGTCGATGCCGACTGCCCGGAGCGCATGCCACCAGGTTGCGGCGTTGATCGAAATGACGGGCTTCCCCAGCACCCGCTCGGCAGCCGCAGCGAGGTCGAGCATCGACAGGTTGGTCCCCACCTGGACGATGGCATCGACATCCGGTCCATCAAGGTCCGCCAGAACCTGACGCAACCGGCTGTCGGGCACCTGCGCGATGGCCACGGGCGAGTCGCAACGGAGGCATTGTTCCCGGACGACCGTGAACCCCGATTCCGTGAAGAAATTGCCAACCTCGGCATTCGCGGTCGGGAAATAGGGGGACAGAAAGGCAATCCGCTTGGCACCAAAGCAAGTGAGAGCAGCTGCGGTCGCAATCGCCCCTGTTGACACGCCAAGCCCGGATATCCCAGCGATGCGGTCGCGGAACGCCTCTGCCCCCGCCACACCGCCATAGAAGGTGATCGCCGACATGCCCATCACCACATAGTCGGGCTGACAGGTCAGAACCGACCGTACCGCCTCGTCAACCGAGCGGGTGATGGCATCGGTCAGCGCCCGGAAGCTGCTGTCATCGCCGACCGGCATATTGTCGACAAAAATCCGGGAATAATGCGCCGTCACGCCCGCGACGCGCAGATCATCCATGTCGGGTTGAACGATGGTGTTGGTCGACGGCCCGAGCACTGCCATCTTCGCCCGCCAACCGCGGGAGTCGATAGGCTTTGCAGTCAATTCACTCACTGGATCGCTGCGGCGTCGTCCAGACTTTTGAACATCGCCTGGGTGTAGAGATAATCGCGGCGGAGGTCCGGATCGGTGTTCACATCCCGCATCCGGCTATAATGCGCCTCCCGCACCACCGGATCGCTTGCCTCGATCAATCGCTTGTTGGCGATGGTCTGAGCCTGGATGAAATTGTGCATCACGGTTCGGCGCTGCCGGTCGAAGCGCGACAACAGGTCGGGCGCATTCGCCCCCTCCCCGAGGATCATCGACAATTTTTCAGCAAGGTTGATGGCGTCGTGAATGCCGCTGTTCATGCCGAGGCCACCGAGCGGATTGTTGAGATGGGCGGCATCGCCGATCAACACCACCCGGCCGTGATCATAGCGTTCCGCCACCCGTTGATGGACGCGGTAAATGGTGCGGTGAACGGTTTCCACATCACCGCCACCGCCGCCCAGCAACCGGTCGAAAATCGCCGATTTCGTTGCATCGGATTTCAGTGCGGAATCGGCCATGTCCTCATCGGCGGACACCAGCACCCGCCATAACCGCGGGACCCGCAGAAGCACATGCCAGTAATCAGGATCGGCGACATAATTGACATAGGCCAGATCCTCAAAATGCCGTTCCAGCGGCAAATTCGTCGACAGGCACAGGAATTTCTCCGGATAGGTAAAGCCGGAAAACCCGACGCCGAGCCATTTGCGGACAATCGAATTGGCCCCATCCGCCGCAATCAGATAGCGGCAGCGGCGGGTTTCAATTTCGGTCGGGGCCTCCAGATGGACATTCACCCCGTCCGCATCCTGATCGAAATGCACCACCCGCCGCGAAAAAGCCATGTCGCAGCCAGGCACCGCCGCAATCCGGGCGGCGAGCAGTTCCGAAAGCTGCCATTGTTCGCATTGCAGGCGGTAGGGATAGGCGGTCCGGTCAGCCAGTTCCCCAAGGTCGAACGCCAATATCTCACCGGTCGCCCGGATGCGATATTGATAGACCGGTGCCTTCAACCCCAGCGGCAGCATATCGTCCAGCACACCGAGTGCATCGAGCATTTCCAGACTGGACGGGTGGAAGGTGGAGGCGCGCAAATCCTCTGCGCAAAATGGCTCGGCCTCGGCCACCAATACCTTCAGGCCGGCCTTGGCGAGAGCATAGCCTGCAACAGTTCCAACCGGGCCGCCGCCGGCCACGATGACATCATAGTCGGTCATGGGCGAACTGCCGTCACCGGATCGCCCTGCAAGGCGTAGAATATAGGCTGGGCACACATTGCCTTATCATCCCTTTAGCGCCGCAGGCCGCCCCACAGACGCAATCTGACTACGGCAAACTAGCCGCACCGACACGGCGGAATTGTGGACAGAGTGGCATCTAACCGCCAAGCGGTCACAGTCGGGGGAGCCGCGTCTGCGCAACCGCACGGCCCGCTATCAGACATACAAAGGGAGACGGAACTTGGGCGATTCACTTGGATACCGGGCCAAATTCGCTGTGGTCGCACCCTCGACCAACACCAGCGTGCAGCCGGAATATGACAGCATGCGCCCGCGCGGCGTCACCAATCATTTCTCCCGGATCAGCATTCCCGACACGCGCGTCACCGATGACGACAGCTTCATGGTCATGCTGCACAATATCCGCGCCGCGACGGAAGGGGCGGTCGATGTCGCAATGAGCATGGCACCCGATGTGGTGGTGATGGGCATGTCGGCGGAAACTTTCTGGGACGGAGCCGACGGGGCAGAAGCCATGCAGCGCCGTCTGGAGGTGCAGACCGGAAAACCGGTCGTCATGGGCAGTCACGCCTGTGATGCGGCGGTCAAGGCCCTCGGCGGCGCGAAGCGGATCAGCATCATAACCCCCTATATGCCGGTCGGTGACACGCAGGTCCGGCGGTTCTTTGAAGATTCGGGCTATGAGGTGATGGCCATCAAGGGACTGAAGAGTCCAAGCCCGATGATGATTGCGCATGAAAGCGAAGCGACGCTGAAACGGGCGGTTCAGGAGGTGGACGACCCGCAGGTCGAGGCCATCATCCAGTGCGGCACCAATCTCGCCTTTGCCCGGGTTGCCGGGATCGCTGAATTCTGGCTGGAAAAGCCGGTCATCGCGATCAACACCGCAACCTATTGGCATGCGCTGCGTTCCCAAGGCATCATGGACCAGTTTGATGGCTTTGGCGCACTTTTGGCGGATCATTGACCTATGGATTATCCTTATATCCCGATTTCCGAGCGGCAGCCGCTGCGCTGGCCGAACGGCGCGCGCGTTGCGCTGATCATGACCTTCAACCTGGAAACTTGGGATCTGACCAAGGACACCGACAAGGCCTATTATGCCGGTGGCCCGCCGATCCTGCCCGATGTCCTGCCCGGCCGCGTTCCGGATTTTCCGAACTTCACCTGGCGGGAATATGGTCAGCGGGTCGGCATCTGGCGGCTGCTGGAGTTGTTCGACCAAATGGGGGCGAAGGCGAGCTGCACCACCAACGCCGTCACCTTCGACCGCCGCCGCGCCATGGTTCAGGCCGTGCTCGACCGGGGCTGGGAATTGCTCGCGCACAATTGGGAACAGGGCGAACTGCTCAGCGACTATTCCGACGACCCGGCCAAGGAACGGGAGATCGTACTGCGGACGCTGGCCAAATATGAGGCGGAGACCGGACGGAAGGCGCTCGGCTGGCTGTCATCGAGCCTGCGCGGGACACTTCAGACCGCCGATATTCTCGCCGAGCAGGGCTGCCTGTTCTACTGCGACATCATGAACGATGATCAGCCCTATTTGCTCAACACGCCGTCCGGGCCGATCGTGTCGATCCCGTACAGCAATGAGATCAACGACTTCACCTTGCTGACCCGGCGCAACTATACCACCGACCAATTCCGCGACATCCTGATCGAAGAACTGGATGTCCTCTATGCCGAAGGGGCGAGCAGCGGGCGGATCATGAACGTCGGCCTGCATCCGCATGTGTCGGGCCGCGCCCACCGCGTCCGGGCGCTCCGCGAGTTCATTGCTCATGCAAAATCGCTGCCCGGTGTATGGTGGGCAACCCGGGAGGAAATCGCCCGTTTCTACCTTGCCAATCACCAGTCCCACATCCCGAACCAACTGGGAGTTCGCCCATGAATGCGATGCTCAACACCTTCCAGCAGGCCGGTCACCCGATCCTGCCAAAGCCCGACCATGACGAAAATGCCCGCCAGGAATTCACCAAGAGCCTGAAGGGCTTTGTTCAGTCGGGTCTGCTGCCCGGCCTCGGCCCGGTGTTCAAATCACGGGCGGCAAAGCGGTTCAAGCGCGATCATGGGCGGGAGCCCGCCAACCGCCACGATATCCGGAAGGCAATGCTGCCCGATCCCTATTTCCAGCATTATGCCGCCACCAACCGCATCGCTCAGGAATTGATCTGGGACAGCGTCATCGACACCATCGAGCGGCAGTTGCCAGAGATTGAGGCCACCGCTGCGGCGCTGTCCGCCAGCAGTTCTGCACCGCTGGAATCAAATCCCGATTTTCCAACACCGCGCTATGTCACCGCACTCGACATTCACTGCATGCCGGGTGGCTATGCCGAAGCGGGCGAGGTCGCCGCCGGGGCTCTGTATGACCGGGGCGTCTATCTATACGCCATGGGTTATATGGGGCCGACCAATGACGACATGGGCCGGTCGGTCGCCAATTATATCCGCCGCAAAATGCCCGGGTTTGCACCGAAGCGCATTCTCGACATGGGCTGCACCGTAGGCCACTCCACCCTCCCCTATAAGGAAGCGTTTCCGGACGCGGAGGTCATCGGCATCGACGTGGCCGGGCCGCAAATCCGCTATGCCCATGCCCGGGCGGCGGGCCTTGGCCAACAGGTCGGGTTCCTGCAGCGCAATGCCGAGGCGACCGGGTTTGAAGACGGCAGCTTTGACCTGATCGTCAGCCACATTCTGCTGCACGAAACCAGTGGTAAGGCGATGCCCGCGATCATCCGTGAATGTCACCGCTTGCTGAAACCCGGCGGCATGATGATCCACGCCGATCTGCCACCCTTTGACCTTATGGACCCGTTCACCCAGTTCATTCTCGACAATGAAACCTGGTTCAACAACGAACCCTTCTGGGGCGCGATGCGGGAGGTTGACCAGATTGCCCTTGCCAAATCGGTGGGCTTTGCCGACCCGCGCTTCGACACCGCCCCAATGGCGATCATGGAGTTCGCTGCTGCTTCGGAGAGCTACACGGCGGAGGCAGCTGAAACCCTTGCCGACCGGGATTTCACCGCTGGTGAATATGCGCCGGGCGGTGGCTGGGAAGTCTTGATCGCGGTGAAGTCATGAGTCTGAGACGCAACGCCCGCGGCAAACGCCCGGATTTCTATGCTGACCCGGCCATGGATCAGGCCATGTCGATGATCCTCGTCCTCGCCGAGGAGTTTAGCGCCATGCGGGACCGGCTGGACACAGTCGAACGGGTCGCGACCGAGGCCGGACTTGGGGCGGCGATTGAAGCCTACCAGCCGCCACAGCCGGTGCTGGAGGAACGGGAAGCGCGGCGTCAAGCATTCCTGACCCGGCTCTACTATCTCGCCCGGAAGGACGCGGCCGAAGCCGCCGAGAATGACAGCGAGGCGCGCTACACCGCCACGCTTGACGATATTGCGAAGGCCTGACCTGTGGCGACCACACTGCGCAATGCCCCGTCCTTGCTTGAGGCGCTGTTCGCTGCCATCGGCGCCGATCATGTGCTGACGGACGAGACCGAACGCCGGTTTCACGGCACCGACGTCTTCCACAGCCGCGAACTTCCCGACGCAGTGGTGCAGCCGGGATCGATTGCCGAACTGCAGGCGGTGGTGGTGGCCTGCGCTGCCGCCGACGCGCCCATCGTCGTACGCGGTGGCGGGGCAAGCTATACTGACGGCTATCTCCACAGTCGGCCCGGCGGCATCACCATCGATACCAGCCGTCTCAAGACCATCACCATCGACGAACATAACGCCGTCGTCACCGTCGATCCCGGCGTGACCTGGGCGGAACTGTACGAGGCCCTCAAAACGCGCGGGCTGCGGACGCCGTTCTGGGGCCCTTTCTCCGGCCTTGCCGCGACCATCTCCGGATCGATGTCGCAGAACAGCATCAGCCACGGTGCCGGCGTCTCGGCAGAATCACTCCTCAATATCGAAATCATCACCGGGACCGGAGACCTGCTGTCGACCGGCAGTGCGGGTGGCGAGAACAGCGCGCCGTTCTTCCGGCATTTCGGCCCCGACCTTGCCGGGTTGTTCACCGGCGACTGCGGCGCATTGGGGGTGAAAGCCCGCATCACCCTGAAACTCATTCGCCGCCGCGAAGCGTTTGAGGCAGCCAGCTTCAGTTTCTCGACCTTTGATGCCATGCACGAAGCGATGCGCCTGATCGCCATCGAAGCGATTGATGACGAGAATTTCGGGCTGGATGCGACGCTCCAACAGGGCCAGATCGGTCGTCAGGACGGGGTCGCGGCCAAAGCAGAAATCGCTCGCAATGTCATGAAATCGGCGACCTCTTTAGCCAGCGGTGTCAAAAGCCTGGCCCGCATGGCCATCACCGGCGACCGCGAACTGAAAGCGGCAACCTATGCGGTCCATTATCTGACGGACGGGGTCGATCAGGCCGAAGCGCGCGCCAAAGTCGCCGCGATCAAGCGCATCGGTGCCGCACACGGCGAGGAAATCGCCAATATCGTGCCAACCGTGGTGCGCGGCATGCCCTTTGCTCCGCTGACCAATACGCTGGGACCCAAGGGAGAGCGGTGGGTGCCGATGCATACCCTGCTTCCCCACGACCGTGTCCCGGCCTTCCACAAGGCGCTGACCGCCTATTGGGAGGCGAACCGGGCGACCATGGACGCCCATGGCATTTACAATGGCGCGATGTTCATGGCGGTCGGGTCCAGCGCGTTCGTCTATGAACCGACCTTCTATTGGCCCGATGCCCGCACCATTTTCCACGACCGGATGGTCCCGGCCCAGCATCTGGCCGAGGTCCCGACCTATGCCGCCAACAGCGCAGCACGGGCCGAAGTCGACCGGATGAAAAAGGATGTCATCGATTTGATGCATCAGCACGGCGGCGCGCATCTTCAAATTGGCAAACTCTATCCGCTGCTGCCGGGCCGCAATCCAGCGAGCATCGCATTGCTCCGGGCCATCAAGGCAGCGCTCGACCCCCGGAACATCATGAACCCCGGGGCGCTGGGGCTGTAGGTCTGGGGCTGCGGCCTAAATTTCGCCCTTCTCGATGCCGCCGATGGTTGCCCAATAGCGATCATCGGTGGCACCATCCTCTAGGTCGGCGATCTCCTCCGACAGGATCGACAGCACCCGGCCGATCATCGCCTCCCGCGCAGCTTCCCGCCGTTCCCGGACCGCCAAGGGTGCAACATACGCCTCAATCGCACCGGGTTTGAGCCAACCGGCCTCCTGCCCGATGATCTCCAGTGTATCGAACCGGTCACGCAGCACCGATACCTCCCGGGTCAGCGACAGGACCATTGCGATCAACCGGTCGATGGCCGGATCGGCGTGAAAGGCGGGACGCGCGCCCGACACATATTTGGGAAGCGGTTTCATGCCGATTTCCGTGCCAACAGGGCCGAAAATCCACGCTTCTTGGCGGCAGCCGACGTCGCTGCGATTCTTTCATTATTCTGACTCTGCTGAATGACGGCAGCGGCCAGCACATCCAGTTCAATGAACGCCGCATCAAACCCGGCCTTCACCGCAGCAGCCTCCAGGTCGATGCGGCGATACTGCCGCCAGAAGGGTTCGTTGTTATAGTAGGTCTCGTTCTCCTGCAGGAAGGTCGCGTACGGGTCGCTGTCGTCAAAGCGCGGTTGGTCAATGTGCAGCATGACACCGCCGGGACGCAGCAACCGGTGGCATTCCCGCAGGATCGCCGGCAAGCCCCGCGTACTGGTCTCGTGGAGAACGATATGGCTGGTGACGAGATCGAAACTCGCATCGGCATAAGGCGTCCTTTCCGCATCGCCCTGTTGAAAATGCACCGGTACACCAAGCGACTCGGCCCGACGGTGCCCATAGCGCAACAGCGCCGCCCCGCAATCGAGGCCGTGAAGCACGGTATCCGGAAAGGTCTTGGCATAGGCGAGCATGGAATGACCGACCCCGCAGCCCAGATCGAGCAGATTGGTGGGGGCAAAATCCGGTAGCCGCGCCTTCAGCCAACCCGCCGCGAGATGGCCGACGCTGTCATTCATAGGCCCCATCAGGCCGGACATGTAAAGATAAACGCCCCGGTCATAGACCGCCCCCGCAGCCTCGTCCCCCGGGCCGCGATCAGCGCAATAGCCGCCGGGCATGCAGTGGATGTCGATGGCGGAAATATAGCGGGGCGGTGTGAAATCATCGCCCGCAAGAGTCAGCGTTCCGCCGGCTGCTGCGGGGATGTCCGCGTTGGTTGGCGAAGCCTCTACCGAGGGGATGACGCTCGACCAGATCAGTTCCTGGGAGGTGCGGCGGGCGGAGAGGTAGAATTTATACCAGCTGTCGGCTCCCATCGCGGCACGGACCTGCGCTGGCGTCTCGGGCGGCTGGCCGTGGGCGCGGACAAAGGCCGGGGCGACCCGCCGGTCGAACACCGTGCGGTTGGCTGGCATCAATTCGCCCGTGACATGGTTGCGCAGGGTAAAGGCAAAATCCTGGGCGGCGCGGTCATCATGCCCGCCCCTGACCAGCGCGGCATGACCGGCCTGATCGACGATATTCTTCACGACTGTCCTCCTGTCTGCTGTGCCGCTGCGTCGCCCGCCAGCTTGCCGAGCCCGATGGCGCTCAACAGGCCGTTCCCGGCAATATAACCTGCTGCACCGGCCCCTGAAATCCCACGGGCGGCACCACCTCCGGCGAACAGATTGGGCAATGCCGATCCATCCGGCCTGAGCACCCGGGCGTCGGTATCCACCACCAACCCGCCTTGCGTGTGGAACAGCGCACCGGTCACCCGGGCGGCACGATAGGGTGGTGCCAGCGGCGGCTTGCCGGTAAAATCCCGCCCGAAGCTGTCAGAGGCCAGACCCCGTGTCATGGCCTCGACCTGCGATATCGTCTCGGCGAGCGCCAGCGGGTCGAGGCCCGTTCGCGCAGCAAGTTCGACCGCGGAAGCTGCCTCAACAACCGCCCCAGCGCTCAACGCATCGCGGTAATCGTCAAAGCCGAGCATCAGCTGGTGCAGGCGCTCGTCGAAAATACTGAAGGCGATCTTGTCGGGCTGGGCGACAATCTTCGCGGCCTGTTCGGAATAGCCGAGCGCCTCGTTCGAGAAGCGGCGCGCGTCGCGATTGACCTGAAAACCACCCTCCATGATCAGCGGCCACAGGATCGGAATGCCGTGACCATAAGCGAGGCCACCATGTCCCTGATAGGCATCCATGTCAGCCGTTGCCGCCCCGAGTGCCGTTCCCCAGTCAACCGCATCTCCCTTGTTGCCGGGATGACCGTGAAACACCGCGCCGGTGATTTCGGGAATATGATGCGCCACCAGAGCGCTGTTCCCGGCAAAGCCCGAGCAGGCCAGGATCAGGGCGCCACAGCCAATGGCCTCCCGCGCGCCGTCGGGACGGGTGACCACGACATGACTGACATGGCCCGCATCGTCCGCCACAAGATCTGTCGCCACCGCTTGGATGAATATATCGACACCGGCCGCGGTTGCGGCACTCAGCAGGGCCGCCATCAGTTCCTCTCCGGTGCGGTTTGGCGTTCCCATCATCCGCATCACACTGTGCCCCGGATAGCGGAAACCGGTCACCAGACTGAACGGCACCTTGTGCTGGTCCCGCAGCCAAATGACCGTGTCCGCTGACAGCTGCGCCAGTCGGTCGACCACTTGCCGGTCGCCGCCTTTCGCCTTGGCGGAGATGTCACGCGCCAGCAGGTCGGCGCTATCGTCGATGCCCGCCGCCAGTTGATCGGGTGTTCCAGCCGCCGGCACCAATCCAGTCGACATCGCCGTGGTTCCGCGCGGGGTGGAATCCCGTTCGATCACCAGGACATCGGCACCGGCATCCCGCGCGGCCAGCGCCGCCGTCAGTCCGCACGCCCCGCCACCGATGATGACAACCGGATAATGCGCCACAATCGGTGCCGGAGGATCGAGCAGGATAGCCACGATACATCGATAGCCGGTTGTTGCGTCCGGACCGAGAACCCGGTTCAATTGTCCGCAGGGTGGATGTTTGACGCAGTGGCTCCCCATCCGCATTGTCATTTGGGGGAAGGTAGCCGAATGAGCGCAAAAGCCGAATTCAAGCTGGGGTGGCGGATCGTGGCGGGCGGGGCAATCGGTGCCGCCTTTTCGATCTCCGCCCTGCCCTTTTACACCCTCGGGGTTTTCCTAAAGCCAATCGCGGCGGCAACGGGCTGGAGCCGGGAGGCGATCCAGTGGGGATTCGCCGTGCAGATGTTGGTCGTGCTGTCGGTCACCTGGATCTGGGGGGCAGCCGTCGACCGCTATGGCGCACGGCCAGTGGCGCTGGTCTCGCAGGTCGGGTTGGCAGCCGGCCTAATGCTGCTGCCGGTCATGGCATCGTTGTTCGAGCCGGGGATCATGGGCTGGTATATCGGCTGGGTGATCGTGGCGCTGTTCGGCGCGGGGACGGGACAGGCGACCTGGACGCGCGGCATCAGCGGCTGGTTTGACAAGGCGCGCGGGGCGGCCCTCGGCCTCGCCCTGTTCGGGACCGGTATTGCCGCTGTGCTCGCACCGCCGATCATGACCGCGATCATCAGCACCGAAGGCTGGCCGATGGGCTATTATCTGCTCGGTGGTTCGGTGGTCCTTATCGGCATGCCGCTGGTCGCCTTGCTGTTCCACGACGCGCCCCGCCCGGCTGCCGGAGCACCGGACCTGCCCGGGGCCGGTCGCAGCGAAGCGCTCCGGGACCGACGATTCTGGATCATGCTGCTGGTGTTTTCCGCCGTGACCTTCGGGGTTGCAGGCCTCATTCCCAATCTGGTGCCACTGCTGACCGACCGGGGCCTCGATCCGGCAACCGCGGCGCTTTATGCCGGGTTTACCGGCCTGTCGGTGATGGGCGGACGGGTTGCCGCCGGGTTCCTGCTCGACCGGTTCTGGGCACCGCATGTGGCGGTCGCCTTCCTCGCCGTCCCGGCATTTGCTTGTTTCCTCCTCGCCGGATCAACGCTGCCGTCCGGCCCAGTCATTGGCCTCGCCGCCGCTCTGATCGGCTTGGCCGCCGGGGCCGAATTCGACCTGATCGCCTATATGGCCGGACGCTATTTCGGCATGCGGAATTATGGCTTCATCTACGGGGTGCAGATTGCAGGCGTGCTGGCCGCGACCGGCTTTGCGCCGCCGGTATTCGGCCATGTCCACGGCCTATATGGCAGCTATGACCCCGCCCTGATCGGGGCCGGGGTCACCTTCCTGATCGCCCCCCTGTTCCTGCTAACCCTCGGCCGCTACCCCCGATTTGAGGGCAACGACTGAACCTCGGGAAGCCGCTCAGGGTTGCCGGGCCTTGAACCAGGCCGGAAGCTGAGGTTCCGGTGCACGCGGAACCGGCTGGCCAGCCGCCACGGGCGCCGGGGTCTGGGTGCGGGCATAGAGCTCCAGGCTCGACAGGCTCGGCTCCTCCCATTTGTCGGGTGCAACCAGATATTTCGGGTGATGTTTCTGGACATAGTCCAGCGTCTTGCGGTCGATGCGGTTGATATCGTCATAGCTGCCCATGAAGGTCGAATATTGGGCATGGCCCGGCGTCGGCCCCATCAGAAGCCACGGCAGCCACGGCGTCGTCCGCGACCAGGTCCCGCTATATTCGACACTGGTCTTCCTGGCATTCTGCATGTCGGCCCAGCCAATCTGATACAGAAATGTCTCGGTCACCTGATTGAACGGCGTGGAATTTTCGCGCGGCCACTTCGCCGGTGGCAGCGACGATGGATAAAACAGATTGATATGGCTGAACAGATTGAGGGTCGAACCACGCCGGGTCCAGTTCATTACCAGCGGCTTCGGCGGCGGTGGAGTGGTGCGGTTGAGGCCACCATAGCTTGGCGGTGACGACGCAAATTGGGTGATCGCCTGATTGAACGGATCATTGGTGATCGGCACCACCTTCACCGTCTCGTTGAGATAGGGGTTGACCATTTCTTCAATGATCTCGCCGGACTTCAGGTCGGTATAAAGGCCGATTTCGCGCAGGACCTTGCGGTAGCCGGTACCGCTTTCGTGCGGCAGCAACCGGGCGCAGGACATCATGGTGAAACCGCAAATGTCGCGCACCGCCTCGCCAGGCTGAACGCCCTGCACCAGCCCCTGTGCCCAGCCATATTTGGTGGACTTCATGTCGGTATTGCCCAGCAACCGAGCCCAGGCGGTCATGCTGCCAATCGGTGTAGCCAGATCGACGGCGGGGCCCTTGAGGCTGGTTGGATCATCAGCGCGGATCTTGGCACCGGCGGCGCCTGCGGCAAGTCCGGCGGCGGCAACGCCTGTCAGAGCAAGGAAGTCACGACGTTCCATTTCACAGTCTCCTGGCGATCATCATCTGTTGCCCGCCAGATGATCACTGCAAAGCTTTGACAGCAAGGGCCTAGGCCCTAGTCTATCCATCAGCCGGATATCAAACTCTGGGAGAGGTGTGCGATTGGACGAGCAAGCGAGCGCTGACCGCGACGGCAATGTCCGGGCCATCAGCCGGGGACTGGCCGTCCTGCAAGCCGTCAATCGCGGCGGGTCGATCACCATGATGGAAATCTGCCGGAGCGCGACCATTCCCTATCCGACCGCCTGCCGCATCGTACAGACGCTGATGGACGAAGGCATGATCGAGCGGGAACCCGCTCGCAAACGCTACCGCCCGACCGCGCTCGTCCGCACGCTGAGCTTTGGCTATCAGGAGGAAGGAGATCTGGTTGCGGTTGCGCGGCCGCATATCGTGGCGCTGACCAATAAATTGTCCTGGCCGGCCGCCATCGCCACCCGGGTTGGGCCAGTCATGATGGTCCGCGATTCCACCCACCGGTTGACCAGCCTGACGCTGCACAATTATGCGCCGGGGTTCACGCTGCCGATCATCGAATGTTCAACCGGCAAAGCCTATCTCGCCTTTTGCGGCGAGGAGGAGCGTAGCGGCATATTGCAGGGCATGCGGCAGATGGACGGCCCGGCAGAGCGCATGGCCGTCCTGCTGACCAGTCAGGGCCGGATGCTTCAGGAAATCCGGGCGCAGGGTTTCGCCACGCAGGCGCGCAACACCTACACGGCGACGCCGGGCAAAACCTCCTCGATCGCCGTGCCGCTGCGGCAGCATGACCGGGTGATCGGCGCGCTGACGCTGATCTTCTTCGCGTCCGCCGTCAGCATGAAGGAAGCCGAAGGCCGGTTCGTCCCGTCACTTCAGGAGACCGCCAAGGCGATTGCGGCTGACCTGAGCGCGCTGCCCGAAGCGATTGGATAAAGCTCACCGGTCAATTGTCCACTTGACGGATAGTCGGTTCGATTTTGCAGATGGCACCCGGCAACCCTGCCAGCGTTTCAATGTGTCAGGCGCGTGACGGCGAGATCGTCCTGCGCTGAAACCATCGATTCAGGGGGTTAGCATGAACAGCCGGACAGCGATTCGTTACACGGTCAGCGCATTGGCATTGATCGTCGGGACCAGTTTGCAGGCGCAGACCGCCAGCCCAGCCGTGGCAGAGGCGGTGGAGGAAGAGGGCAATGCCATCATCGTCACCGCCCGCCGGATCGACGAACGGCTGCAGGATGTGCCGCTGTCGGTCTCGGTGCTGTCCAGCCAGGATATTGAACGGCAGCGACTGGACGATCTGAGCGATGTCGCGGACAAGACCGTCGGCTTTGCGTTTGAAACCTTCACCGGCCCGCTGGCGCAGCCGGTCATACGCGGCCAGACCAATTTGCGGGTCACGTCGCCGGTGCAAAATGTCGCGACCAACCTCAACGGCCTCTATCTGCAGCGTGGCTATTTCGTTGATCAGGGCATGCTCGACATCGAACGGGTCGAAATCATCAAGGGCCCACAGTCGGCACTTTATGGCCGTAACGCCTTTGCGGGTGCGATCAGCCTGATCGCGCGCGGGGCCAATGTGGATCGTGATTTTTCGGGCAGCCTGTCCGGTACCTTTGGCAGCGACGAGCGCTATGACATCAAGGGCAGCATCCACGCACCGATTGTGCCGGGTGTTTTTGCGCTGTTCGCTGCCGGTGGATATTCGGAGTTTGACGGCACATGGGCCAATACCCACCCGCTCGCCAACGCATCCGGAGCCGCGACCAAGGGCAATTCCGGCGGTTACGAAAAAGAAGCCTATCAACTCGGCGCGCAGCTGAAGATGGCTGAATCGATCACGGTTGACGCTCTGTACATTCATACCGACCGAAAACTGGAACAGAACCCAGCCTATACGCTATCCACAACCGGCCTGACTGCCCCGTTTAACACATTGAACGCCAGTCCGACCGGGGTCGGAGCGGCGCGTCAGAACCGATTGTTTGTCGGCGAGCTGCTTCCCACCGTCACAAATGTGGCCGGAGAGACCCGGCTCCCGGGCATCGTGCTCGACCCCCGCGCCTTTGGCTTGCGCGGCCCCAGCGATATCGTGATCGCCAAGGCTCGGTTCGATACCGACGGTCCGCTGTCGTTCCAGCTAAGCTATGGCCATACCTCGGCCAATATTTCGGCGCGGGGGTCATCGCCGCGCGATCCTCTTTTCGCGACCGTTGCGTTCGGAACCAATCTGGGGATCATTTTTGACTCCTCGGGCACCGAATCGAAATTCACCAGCAACAGCTATGAGGGGCGCATCGACCTTGATTTCGGATCGATAACTGGTTTCGTTGGAGCGAGTCATTCGAGAACCAAGGATGACGAATCGAACGCATCCGAGAATGCGACAGTCAATACGTTGGACGCGCCGAACCCGGCTTCACTCTTCCCGCTCGGGCCGGGCAATCCGATCCCGACCACACTAACGTTCCGGCGCAACACCTATCTCCGCCGGGCCGAAAACGTCTTTTCGACATTCGGCTTCGTCAACTGGAAGGCCAGCGACGCCTTGTCGGTCACGTTGGAAGGGCGTTACACTGAGGAGCGCTTGCGGGCGACTGACTTGCTAGCCCCGGATATCGGCGGATTGGGAGCCGCGTTTCTGGCGCGAACACCACCGGTTGGCCGCCGAAATGCCAGTTTCTTCACTCCACGCGGTTCGATCACCTACAAGCTGACGGAAGACAACACCGTATATGCATCGATCGCCCGCGGGTATAAATCTGGCGGGATCAACGGCATTGCGGCCAGCTACACTCGCAACTCAACTGTGGCCGGCGTTGTGGTTCCTGACCTGATCGTACCGGGTTCCCCCATTCCAGCTCCGCGAGCCGGGGCGACTGCGGTGGCCTTTGTGCAGACGACGCCGGGATCAGCCGGTCTCAATGTGCTGCAGGCCAATTATGATGCGGAAACCAACTGGACCTATGAAGTCGGCTCCAAGAACAGCTTCATGGACGGTCTGCTGACGCTGAACCTGTCGGCCTATTATACCGACTGGCAGAATTTGCAGACCAATGCGGTTCGGCTCCAGCCGGATGGAACTGCGCCGACAGCCTTCACCTTCATCGTCCCCTCCCTCATCGGGAATGTCGGCGATGTGGAGGTCTACGGCTTTGAAGTGGAAGGCAATTTCAAGCTGACACCCAACCTGCGCCTGGATTTCGGCGCGTCCTACAACCATGCCAGCTACAAAACCGGCGTGTTTTCGCAGCGTTTCGGGGCGTCCGGCAACTGCGACGGGGTGGTTTGCACGACAGTCGCCACGCCGGGCTTCACCTTCCCGGTCCTGCCCATCGGCGGCAATCAGCTGGAACGGACACCCAAGTTCGATGCGCTGCTCGGCCTCAACTATGACACCGAGCTCAGCAACGGCTGGAAACTGTTCGCCAGAACCGACATGACCTACCAGACCAAGCAGTTTGCCGATGAAGCCAATCTGGCGTTCATCCCGGACCGCCTGATCGTCAATGCCTCGCTCGGGCTGGATATCGGTGGCTTCAATGTCCAGGCCTGGGTCAAGAATCTGTTCGACAAGAAATATGTAACCAGTGCGTTGTTCCTGATCGGAACGGGCGGCGCCGGTTCGGCCAGCTATGTGCCAATTCTTGGTGAGCAGCGGACGCTTGGGGTGACAGGCTCCTATAAATTCTAAGCCTGTCGAAATCGGCGCGGGGTCAGGTTTGCCAGGCCCCGCGCCTGTTTGTTGAAAGGTCTGATTTGTGACCGATGTTTCGACACTGAAGGCCGACCTTGTTGCCGCGATCCACGCCGATGATGGCGCAGGCAAATATGATGAGGCCGGGGTTGATCGCATTCATGCCCTGATCGAGAAACTGGTGTCGCTGTCGCCAATCCCCCGCCCGATTGACGAACAGGAAACTGTCGCCGGGCCGTGGCGGTCAATTTTCGCGCAATTCGGCCCCAAACATACGGCGGGCAAACCGATCACGCATGAAACCCGGTTCAAGTTCCTGACCTTCAACCATTTTCCCGATGTTCCGCTGCGGCTGCTCGAGATCGAGCAAGAGATTCATGCGGTCAGCAAGGACTATAACAATGTCCATATCATCGAACCGGTTGGCGGAGGTCTGCAGGCGCATCTGATCGTCTACGGTCATTATGCCATCGATGCGGACCTGCCCCAGCGCTACAAGGTCGAATTCTCCCGCGTTGGCTTGGTGAGCCCGGACGGCCTGTCCGACGATGCCCTGCGTCAGGCCTTTGGATTCGACACCAGCCAGCCGTTGCTCGTGAATTTCAAGCCGCCGACGCTGCATTCCGACGTGGTCTATTGTGACGCCGACATGCGGATCAATTTTGGTTCGATGGGCGGCGTTTATGTGATGACCCGCCTCGATCACGACGGCCATTCCGTGGCGTTCCATTGATCGGCATCGACAAGCCGAACGGCCCGCCGCTACAAAGTGACATGACCAGTTTCCCTGACAACACCGACCTGAACCGCCGGACATTCCTTGCCACCGCCCTGGCTCTGTCCGCTGTCGGAACGAGCGCGTCGGCGGCGCAGACCGGACGTAACGATCAGTTGAAACTCACTGATGGCCGCATGGTTCCGCTCCGCATCTGGCAGCCGAAGGGCAGGCCCAAGTCATTGATCGCCTTCTCGCATGGGGCGAACAGTCGCCCGGACAAATATGACCGGCTGTTTGCGCCCCTGGCCGCTGCCGGACATCTGGTTGTCGCACCGCTGCACGCCGATTCCCCGGACCATCCCGGTGGCGGCAAAATCGCACGGGAGGACGGCATTCCGATGCGGCTGGCGGACATGCGCGGCGTGCTGGCTGCCTATCAAAACGGCCTGCCAGGGATCGCAGCTGGTCACAGCTATGGTGCGTTGATCGCACAGATGCTCGGCGGTGCGGGGGGGCAGGCACCGATGCCGAGTGTATCCGCCATTCTGGCCTGGTCGCCGCCGGGTCCGTTCCCACCGAAGATCACCGCTGAAACCTGGAAGACGGTAGCGCGGCCCATGCTGGTGGTCACCGGGACGGCCGACAGCTTGCCGGTCATGGCCCCGACGTGGGAGGTCCACCGGCTCAGCCACGACGTCGCCCCCGGGCCGTCGGCCTTGTTCGTCGGCGAGGGTGTCGACCATTATTTCGGCAACATCATCTGCCGCCCGGAGCGCACCGAGGCCCCGCAAATCGCGCAATTTGAAGACGCGGTGGCGGTCTCGCTGGCCTTCACCGCCCTGACCCTCCGCTCCCAGCCGAGGTTCACCAAACTGGCCCGGACCCGGTTGCCGGGAAAATCCTGGGTCGAAGTGAAGGGGTGACCTTGCCATGATCCGCCGCAGCTATGTCGATGGTATCTGGGGACAGGTGCACGTCACGGAGGCCGGATCCGGCGCGCCGCTGGTCCTGCTGCATCAATCGCCACTGTCAGGCGCGGCATTCCTTCCAGCCCTGCCCGCTCTCGCGACAGCCGGGTTCCGGGCGATTGCGCTCGACATGCCGGGCTTTGGGGCCTCCGACGCGCCGCCAGCGCCGCAGGATATTGCCGCTCACGCCGATGCGCTGCTGGTCGTTTTCGACCAGCTGGGGCTCGACTGCCCGCACCTGCTTGGCCACCACACCGGTGCCTCGATCGCGGCGGCCTTTGCGGCGCGGCATGGCAGCCGTCTTGGGCGGTTGATCCTGAACGGGGTGCCGTTGCTGAATGCCGAGGAACGCGCCTTTTTCGCCGGGTTCCGCTTCACGCCGCTGAAGCCACTCCCCGACGGCTCCCACCTGCTCGATGCCTGGCAGCAGCGGTTGAAGGCCACGCCCGGCTGGACCGATATCAACGCCATGCACCGCCATGTGGTGACGATGCTGGCCAATCCGGAACGCTATTTCTGGGGCTTTGACGCGGTGTTCGCTCAAGACCTCCCCGCTGACCTCGCGCAGATTACTGCACCGACATTGGTGCTGACCAACAGCGGCGAAGACCTGTTTGAAGCCTCCGGACGCGCCACGGCACTCCGACCCGATTGGGCCTATGCCTGCCTCGACGGCGGCACCCATGACATCGTCGACGAACAGCCAGAGGCCTGGGCCGCCGTCGTCACGGATTTCCTCCGTCGGTAACCCCCTTATTTCCGGGGCTGCGGGGTCAGCTTGGCACCGCTCAGCCCGCCAAGCACGATATTGATTAACTTGCTATTGTCCCATTCCGGCGTGCGGGGTGGTGCATCGCCAGTGCGCAACACGATCAGTTGCTGCGACGGCACGATGTAAACGATCTGATTGGAATTGCCGTCGAACATCACAACATCGTTGCTGAGATAGGGTGTGGAATGCAGCACCTTCGGGGCCGGACGGGTCGGGTTGGCAAAGCCGCGCCGCTCGACAAAGTCGCCGCCAAGCCACAGGCCAAGGCCATAGTGCGGATTCTGCGCGGTCCCGGTCTTCATCGCAGCAACATAGGCTTTGGGCAGCAACCGCCTGCCGTTCCAGATGCCGTCCTGCGCCACCAGCATCGCCATCCGGGCGAAGGTTTCGGCAGGCAGCAGCGCGCAGCAGCCGCTGTGCGCCAATCCGCCGGCCCGGTTGACCCAGACAAGGCCACCCGCCGCGCCAATCGGCTTCAACAGCTCAGTGCCAATGAATTCGGCATAGCGACGCCCCGTCGCCCGTTCGATCACCAGCGCAACCAGCTCCGACGTGGCGTTGCTATATTCATAGATGCTGCCAGGGACATCGGTCAGTGGATACTCCTCGACTATGATCCGGTCGTGGAACGGGTGGAGGTAGGCCCGGCTCCAGATATTCATCGGTTCAGCCGACACCCCCTGCGCCAGCAATCCGGATCGCATGTCGAGCAAATGGCGCAGCAGCATCCGCTCCTTGGGCGTCCCCCGCCACTCCGTGATAAAGTCACTGACCGGCTGATCGAGTGATGTCAGCTTGCCGAGTTGCAGCGCCCGCCCAATCGCCAGCGCCGTGATCGGCTTGGCGAGGGACTTGGAGACAATGCCTGTGCCGGCGTTCGTCGTGCCGAAATAGCGGGCGGTCTGCACCTTTCCCTTGTGGATTACGATGAAGGCGTTGGAGCGATTGGCCTCCGCATAAGCGGTGGCTTCGGCAAGGGCTGAGGCACCGATGGTCGGCCGTTTGGCGATGGGCAGTGACTGGGGGCTGGCACCGGCAATTGGTTCAAGCGGATCATAGCGGCTCAGTTCACCGCGACCGCTGGTGGCGATATCCTGAAACCGCGCGGCATAGGTCGCCTCGACATCCGCCGGATAGCTGGCAGCGATCAGCAAGGGCGCGAAGGTCAAGGCGAGAAATGAGCGAACGGGGCGCATGGCTTGTCCTTTGAAACGACGCCCACAATCCTGCCGTCGGCGGCGGCGCGTAACAGCAAAGCTTCCCCGTCCATCCACCAGCCGGATAAAGCCGTGGTGATTGACCTTTCCGGGATCGCAGCGTCTAGCTTCAGAGCACGGGAGGGCGTTGGCAATGAACCAGAAAACCTATGGTCGCGACAGCATATTGGCCGGGTGGCTGGTCGCCCTTGTGTATTTTTCCCACCAGCAGCTGACGGTCAATCTGGCGCGCAGCGACCGGTTCGGTCCACTGCGGGAGGAATTTCGTGGCTGGCATTATCTGCTCGGGACGCTGCTGTTTCTGGCAGTGGTCTGGCGTCTGCGCCTTTGGTTCCGCGACGGGGCGTTAGCGCCCGCACCCGGCGTTTCGGCGGCGATGCACAATTGGGGACGCTGGCTGGCGCTCATCGCCTATTGCCTCATCCTTCTCGCGCCGTTCTTCGGGGTGATCTACGCATGGGCCGACGATCTGACGGTGCATCTTGGCCCGTGGATCACGCTGCCGACGCTAATGGGTCGCAGCCGGGCGGTCTGGATGTTCACCGGCTATTTTCACTCCGGCCTTGGCTTCATGATGATGGTGCTGAGCGTCGCGGCGTTGCTCACCTCGGCCTGGGGTTTGCTCCGCTATGGCCGCGGCCTGTTTCACGTGTTGCCACCCGGCTATGGCCCGCAAATTTTCGCTGGTGTCAGTTCGACAGTTTACGCCTTCGCCACCTTCCGCTCACCCGACCCGGGTCCACGGGCAGTTGGAATCTTCTGGGGGATCTGCGCCGTCGTTTACGCGGTCAGCTACCTCATCCACCGCAGCCGCACCAAAAGCGCCAGCAACATGGTTGGGCCGGTCGCACGAATTGTAGCGCCCGTGGCGGCCTTCTCCCTGCTCGGATTGGGCGCTTACGGCCCGCACGCGCTGTTCAAAGTCACCCCGTGGCCGATGGGTGAAACAGTGGAGGGACCTCCCGGTGTGACCTCCCACACGACAATAGCCGATCATCCGGATGCACGGGTCGTCGCAACAGCGGCAACGCCGTTCGAAGACAAGGTCAAGGTCGAAACCTACAAATGGTGCCGCTTCTGCCACACCGTTGAGAAGGGCGGCCCGCATCTGGTTGGTCCCAATCTCCATCTGATTTTTGGGCAGAAGGCCGGTACGGTGCCGAATTTCACCTACTCGACCGCTCTGTCTGATGCGGGACGCAAGGGGCTGGTCTGGAGCGATGATCGGATCGCCTGGTATATTGCTGATCCGCAGAAGCATCTGCCGGGCACTTCGATGATCGTGTCCTCCGGCCCGATCCCCGATCCGGCGGTCCAACGCGCGGTCGTGAACCTGCTGCGCCGGGAGGCCATGGCGACGTCGACATCACCGTCTGCTCCGGAGTAAACCCGACTTTGTCCGGCATGCGGATAGTCGGACCACAATAGGCGATGGAATTGCTGGACTGGTCATGATCCTCTCATGACCAGCACCACAACCGATCACCGCGTATCGACCGGCCTGAAAGTCGCCTGGGGGTTCGGCTCCGTCGGGACCGTCACCGTGCTGACAATCAATTCCCTGTTGCTGCTGTTCTTCATGACATCAGTGCTCGGCATTGCCCCGGCGCTGGCGGGAACCTTGCTGTTCGCGGCGAAGCTGATTGATGCGGTTGCGGCACCAATTCTGGGTGGAATTAGCGACAATTGGACAGGCCGGATGGGACGGCGGGCACCGTTCCTCCTCGCCGGCGCCTTTGTCTCCGCGCTGGGTGTTGCGCTGGTCTTCAATCCACCGGTGTCGTTTGACGATATGTTGCCAGTCTGGATACTTGGCTGCCTGATCGTGATTGCGCTCGGCTACACGCTGTTCAACGTACCCTATATGGCGATGCCAGCCGAGATGACCGACCTGCCGGTTGAACGTACGTCGATCATGTCGTGGCGGATCGTGTTCATCTCATTCGGTGGTTTGATCACCGGCCTCGCCCCGCAGGTTGCAACGGCGCTTGGTGGTGGCCGGCTCGGCTACGGCGCGGTTGGTCTCATTCTCGCCGCCGTGGTCATGGTCGCGATGCTCAGCACCTTCGGCGCGGCCCGCCGCACCCGGCAGGTCAGCAGCGCCGCGCAGGTCGGTGGCATCAACCGCTATCTTGTCGTCCTCCAGAACCGGCCGTTCATGCTGATCATTGCCGCCAAGATTTGCCAGTTGATCGGTCTGGCCAGCCTGACGGCGTCAATATTGTTCCTGATGAACAATGTCCTGCTTCAACCGGAATCGACCGTCGGCTTCTATGTCATGGCAAGTACCGTGGCGACCCTGATTGCCATGCCGATCTGGGTCCGGCTTGGCCGACATTTCTCCAAGCGAACGCTCTATGTCGCCGCCTGCCTGTTGTTTGCCTGCCTCAGTTCGAGCTGGCTGCTGGCCGGTGCAGACGAACCGTTGGTGCTCGTACTTTTGCGGGGCTTTCTGTCGGGCATTTTCTCGGGCGGCCTGCTGCTGATGGGCCAATCGCTGTTGCCCGATGCCATCGATCAGGATTGCCGGAAATCGGGGGTGCGCCGCGAAGGCGTCTATGCCGGGGCCTATAGCTTTGTCGAAAAAGCCTCCATGGCCTTTGGACCGCTGCTGATCGGGCTGATCCTGCAGGCGTTCCACTTTCAGCCCTCGCTCGGCCGAGCCGTTGCTCAACCGCCGGAGGCGTTGACCGGCATCTATATCGGCGTCGCCGTTGTACCGGCGATCCTCTATGCCATTTCAATCATCCCGCTGCTGTATTTCCGGCTCGATCCGGAACCAGACGCGGCGAAATAAGGGAGCAGACCCGATGGGCGTTGCAATGCGACAGGGCGGCCGGGCCGCTATGGATTTCATGGTTGGGATCACCGCCGCCAGCCGCCCGCTGGCGGTCCGTTGGGGGGCAGCGCTGACAGAGGCAGGCGTGACGGCGACCGCACTTCCAGACGACATCGACCGTCGCCATGACATGGTCAATTCGGCGCTGGCCGGGTCCAATGCCTTTTCGATCAGCAATCTGGTGATGGAATTCGCCAGCGTCGAACATGGCCGGGTCGCACGGGATGCCTTTGACGAAATGGCGGACGTGCTGGTGCCCGAACTCGCCAAGCTGGAAGCACAGGGTCCAGCCACTCTGACCGTCAAGCAGGGCTTTGTTCCGCCAGATTATTACAAGGGCGTCTGGTTTCACCGGACCACCGGCGGCTGGAACGGTCACAATGAAATGGGGTTCATCCATTCCGAACTGATCCACAAAACCTATGTGGCCCGGAATTTCGGTGGCGACATTTTTGCCCAGCGCCGTGCGGTTTTGGGATTGCTGCCCCGGGCCGACTACAGCCGAATCTGCGAAATGGGCACCAGTTCCGGCCATTTCACCACCGCGTTGCAGGAAACCTATCCGACCGCGCACATCACCGGCGTCGAGCTGGCCCTGCCGATGCTGCGGGAGGCCCTCCGGGTTGCCAATGCCAATGGTTGGGCCTGGGACCTACACCAGGCCGCCGCCGAGGATACCGGTTTTGAGACCGGACACTTCGATCTCGTCGCCAGCTATATCATCCTCCACGAAATGCCGACGCAGGCGATCCGCGCAACCTTTGCCGAGGCATTCCGTCTGCTGGAACCCGGCGGACAAATGCTGATGAGCGATGTGACCCCCTACCGGATGCTCGACCGGCTTGGGGCGTGGCGCGCCGATGCGCTCGCCAACAAGGGTGGCGAACCCTATTGGCGGGAAGCTGCAACGATGGACTGGGGTCAGGCCGCCCGCGATGCCGGTTTTGTCGATGTCAGCGAGGGCAGCCTTGGCAATGCGGTCTACCCCTGGGTGGTGATCGGGACCAAACCGGCATGAGCAAAGATGCAGCGACCGATGCGGTGCTCGCGTCGCGGCTGGCGCGCCAATCGCAGTTGCTCCAGCCGCAACAGCTGGACGATCTCGCCAATGGGTTACTGCTGCTCGCCCGCGAGCTCTGGGTCGTGAAGGACCGCCAGCGTGTCCTGGAGGCCTTGCTGGCGGACAATGGCATCATCGCCCCCGCAGCGGTTGCCCATCACCAGCCCGGACCGGATCTTGCCGCTGAACTTCTGGCCGAACGCACCCGGTATACCGCTGCCCTGATGGAAGCGCTGTGCCCGTCCGAAGCGGACGCCGTCTGACCACCGGGTCTTCAAGGTATCAGGACGATTTTCCCGACGTGGGTCTTGGTCAGAAACAATTCCTGCGCCGTGACAATGTCTGACAGCGGGAAGGTCGCCGCGACCAGCGGTTTGATGTCGCCGGATTCGATACAGCTGATCAGATTTGCAAAGACCTCGGGCTGGAAAACCGTGCAGCCGATCAACTGCAAATCTTTCAGATACAGGGTGCGGAGGTCCAGATCGACAACCGGCCCGGATATGGCCCCTGCAACACCGTAGCGTCCACCGCGCTTCAGGCTGGCAAGGATAGCGCCGAACTGATCGCCCCCAACCACGTCGACCGCCGCGTCGAAATATTCGCTGCCGAACTCTGCCAGAATATCCGTCCCGCGCACCAGAACGCGATTGGCCCCGTGCGCCAAAAGCGCCTCCCGCTTGTCCGCTGCCGCCACGGCGGTGACGATGGCACCGCGACGTCTGGCGAGTTGGACAGCGGCCGAGCCAACGCCGCCGGAAGCTCCGGTCACCAATACGCGCTCGCCAGCTTGCAAAGCGACGCGCGACAGCATGTTTTCTGCTGCGGAGTAGGCACAGGGGAATCCCGCCAATTGAACGTCAGTCAGGGAGGACTCGACGCGGTGGGCGTGACGTGACGGCACGCAGCAATACTCGGCAAAGCCGCCGTCAACCTCGGACCCGAAATAGACGGCGTCGAACCGGTCGACGCCGCGAAACACCGGCTCGACCAGTATCCGCTCGCCAATCCGGCGCTGGTCGACCCCGCTTCCAACCGCAACCACCCGTCCGCAGACATCGGCGCCCTGAATGCGGGGAAAGCGGAAGGCAGCACCCGACCAGCCGTCGTCCTCCGCCCCGGCAATGCCGGTCGCGCCGCCGACATCTGTCGCTTCCGCCACCGCTTTCGAATACCAGCCGATGCGGGTGTTGATGTCGGTGTTGTTGACGCCCGCCGCCCCGACCCGGATCAGGACCTCGCCCGCTCCCGGGTCCGGAACCGGCACGTCATCGCGCAGGTCGAGCTTTTCAAACCCGCCGTGACCGGTCAGCAGCACCGCGCGCATGAATTTCGGGATGGTCAATCGGCACGCTCCAGCCCGAACTGGTTCAGATACCATTTCTGGAACTTGATGACGCTGCCTTCCTGATCGGAATAGCGCCCGGGGCGATACCGGCTCGACATGATCCCGGCCTGGTTGTTCTCGGTGATGATTTTGTCCTGGCTGGTGGTGGCGTGATAGCCCCAGATCATCTTGTCGATATCAACCTCGGCCTCGGTCGCCTTGCCGTTCACCAGCCAGATCATCTCCACATCAGACTGTAACGCCGCCCGGGGGGTGAAGAGAAACAAGATGGCGAAATGGTCATCGGCGACAATCTGGCTGAACGGACTGAAACTCAGATGCATCCGCCCGCCGTCGGCGCGGGTCCGCTCCCCCATCAGCGGCGCGGGCGCGCTGCCATCCTGCGTTTCGGAGGCGCGTCCTTCCTTGTTCATCCGCTGCATAAGCAGCCGTAAATGGCTGCTGGAGGGGGGTTCGTCGATATTGCCGATCGGACGTCCAACCGCTGCTGCCTGCGCCTCCCAGGCCTTTAGCTTGGGCGTGAAGCTGGCAATCGCGTCGGCGGGTCCGGAACTGGGACCGGCACCCACCGCCACAATCGATTCCGCTGCATGCATCGAACAGAATTCCGGATGCGAGGGGACGCAATGATAGCATTCGAAGAAATTCTCGACGACCAGCTTCCAGTTGGCATCGGTCGGATAGCTTCCGGCATGGGCAATGCGCGCCGTCTCAATCCCCTGATAGGCAAGGATTGGCCCCATATCGCCAAAGGTCACGTCAAAATCGACCGGTTCCTCCTCCGTCAGGTTCACAAAGATCAAACCGTGGAAAATCCGGATATGGCAGGCAAACAGGCTATTCTCGGTCTTGTCGAAATCGGCGGGCATCAACCGGGCCGCCAGCAGTCGCCCATCGAGGCCGAAGGTCCAGGCATGATAGGGGCAGACGAGTTTCGGGGTATTGCCACTTTCGGCCTGACAGATTGTCGATCCACGGTGGCGGCAGACGTTGAAAAAGGCGCGAACCGTATCGGCATTTTCCCTGATGATGATGATCTGTTCCGCGCCGATCCGGAACAGGAAATAATCCCCCTTTTTCGGGATGCGGGACACATGGCCGGCAAGGATCCACTTGTGGCTGACAACCACGTCCATATCGGCCTTGAAGACCGCGTCGCTGGTGTAAAATTCCTGGTCAAAGCTATAGCCAACCCGCGTATTCGCGGCGAGGCGGCGCATGACTTCGGCGGGCGTGTCAGACATCAGATTTTAATCCGTGCGTTGGTGGGGTCATAAAGCGGTTTGAGCGAGGCCGTGGCGGGATAGCGGACGCCGGCAATCTCGATCTCATAATCATCTACGCCAATAGGGCCGACCACACCGCCATCTGCGGCTGTGACATAGCCAAGCCCGCAAGCCGCGCCCAGCGTTTGGGCGTACATCCCCGACCGGATATAGCCCGCGATTCGCTTGCCCTGCCAAATCGGTTCATTGTGGTAGAGCATCGGGTCAGGGGACTTGAGCAGGAATTGCACCAATCGCTGCTTCAGACCGTCGGCTTTCTGCGCCGCCAGCGCGTCCCGACCGATAAAGCCGCCGGGTTTGTCCATCCGCACCGCAAACCCAAGCCCCGCCTCCAGCGGCGTATCCTCGTCGGTGATGTCATGCCCCCAGTGGCGGTAGGCCTTTTCCATGCGCAGCGCGTTCAGGGCGTGATAGCCGCAATGCTTCAGGCCGAACGCTGCCCCGGCGGCGGCGATTTCGTCATAAACCCCGGTCATGAATTCCGTCGGGATGTAAATCTCCCAACCCAGCTCGCCAACATAGGTGATGCGGGAGGCGCGAACGATGGCATAGCCCAGTTCGATTTCCTGGCTCGTTCCGAACGGGAACGCCGCGTTCGACAGGTCATTGGGGCAGATGGACTGCAACAGGTCGCGGGCCTTCGGCCCCATGATGGAGATCACCCCCATGGCCGAACTGACATTGGTCAGAACCGCATGCGCATCCACCGGAATGTGGCGTGTCAGCCAGTTGAAATCCTTCACCTCGGTTTCGGCACCGGTGACGATCAGGAAGGCGGTTTTGCTGAGCCGGGTCACCGTCAGATCGGCTTCGATGCCGCCTTTCGGGTTGAGCCACTGGGTATAAACCAGCTTGCCGTCGGCCACATCGACATCATTGGCACAGACCCGGTTGAGGACAGCGCAGGCATCGCGGCCTTCCAGCCGGAATTTGGCGAAGGAGCTTTGGTCGAACAAGCCGACAGCTTCCCGGACCGCCCGGCATTCGGCGGCATTGGCGTCGAACCAATTCTGGCGCCCGTAGCTATAGTCATATTTGGGGGTGCTGCCAGGTGCGTCATACCAATTGGGCCGCTCCCAGCCAAAGGCCTCTCCGTGACAAGCCCCCGCCGCGACCAGCCGATCATGGATGGCCGACCGCCGGACGCCGCGCGCCGTTTCATATTGCTTGAACGGATAATGGGTGGCGTAGAGCAGCCCCAGGCTCTCCGTGACCCGTTCGCGCAGATATTTCCGGTTGTTCTGGAACGGCATGTTACGGCGGATATCGACGGTCCAGAGATCGGCAGGCGGAATACCATCGCGGATCCAGTCGGCCATCACCTTGCCCACCCCGCCCGCCGATTGCAGGCCGATGGAGTTGAGGCCAGCCGCGACGAAGCAACCCTTCAATTCCGGGCTTTCCCCCAGATGGTAGCGAACGTCCGGAGTGAAACTCTCCGGCCCGCAGAAGAATTTCTGGATTCCGGCCTTTTCCAGCGCCGGCACCCGCCGCATCGCGTCCATCAACAGCGGCTCGAAATGTTCGAAATTGCCCTCGATCTCGTCAAAGCAGAAATCTTCGGAGATGCCAGCCATGCCCCAGGGGCGGGCGTTGGGCTCAAACGCGCCGACCAGCAGCTTGCCCGCGTCATATTTATAATAACCGCAATAATCATAGTCGCGGAGCACCGGGAGCGTCGGGTCAATCCCTTCAACGCCCTCAAACAGCACATAATAATGTTCGCAGGCATGCAGCGGCGCAGTTACACCGATGCTGGCAGCAAGATCGCGCGTCCACATGCCGCCGCAGATAACGACATAATCGGCATCAATATGGCCTTCGGCGGTCTCCACGCCGGTAACGCGATCACCATTGTGGCGGATCCGCGTGACCTTGGTGTTTTCAAATATCCGTGCGCCGCCGGCACGCGCACCCTTGGCCAGCGCCTGAGTTATGTCGACCGCGTTGGCATAGCCGTCGCTGGGAATATGGATGCCGCCGACCACATCATCGACGTTCACAATCGGGGCCAGTGCCCGGATATCCTGCGGCGACACGACATGGACCGGCAGGTCAAAGACCTTGGCCATCGACGCGCTGCGCTTCAATTCCTCGAACCGCTCGGCATTGGTCGCCATCGAAATCGACCCGCATTGCCGGTAGCCGGTTGCCTGCCCGGTTTCCGCCTCAAGGCCCCGGTAAAGCTCGCCGGTATATTTGGCGAGCTTGGTCATGTTGATCGACGGACGGAGTTGCCCAACCAAGCCGGCGGCATGCCAGGTTGTGCCACTGGTCAGTTGCTTGCGTTCCAGCAGCACCACGTCGTCCCAGCCGATTTTGGTCAGATGATAGGCGATCGAGCAGCCGATGACGCCGCCGCCGATGATGACAACCCGCGCCTTGCGGGGGAGTTCGGTCGCCATCGCGTCAGGCCTTCATTCTGCTGTTGTCGGGATCATAGGCCGGATGTTCGAGCACCCGCGCCTGCCGCCGTTCACCTTGCAGGTAGATATCAAAACATGATCCCGGCGCCGCTTGCGCAATCGGCACGCAGGCAAAGAACAGGCTTTTGCCAACCCGGTGACCATAGCCGCCCGACGTGGTTAGTCCGATACATTCGTCGCCAATCAGGCAGGGTTCGGCCCCGCGCACATCGACATTGCCAGCGTCAACCTCGCCGTAGACGATGCGGAACCGGTCCGGCGCATCCAGCGTCGCCTGCCGACCGACAAAGCTGTCTTTGTTGAAATTGATGAAGCGCGGCATGTCGGCCTCGATCATCGTCAGCTCGTTGGTGAGCTCGGACCCCCAGGCCTTGTAGGCCTTTTCCATCCGCATCGTGTTGACTGCATAGAGCCCGTAATTGGCAATCCCGAGGTCCTGTCCGGCCCGCCAGACCGCATCATACAGCGCGCCAAGATCGCCCATGGCAGGGTGAAGTTCCCAACCCAGTTCGCCAACATAGGATACCCGCAGCGCCCGGAGCTTCACCCCGGCCACCACAATCTCTTGCCCGCTCAACCAGCGGAAACCGTCGTTCGACAGGTCGGCATCGGTGAGCTTCGCCAGCACCGCCCGCGACCGGGGTCCACTGACCACCAGAACCCCGATGTCCATCGTCCGATTGCTTATGGTGACATCCTCGTCCTGCAATTTGCTTTGCATCAGCAAATCCCAGTCGCGCTGCTCGGCGGCGGCGGCTGACAGGCAATAGAAATGATCATCGGCGAACCGCGTCACCGTCATTTCGCCGTAAATCCGTCCACCGCGCGACAACGGATGCACCAGCCCGATGCCGCCCAATTTCTTGGGCATCCGGTTGGCACAGATGCGGTTCAAAAAGGCTTCGGCGTCGGGGCCGGTGACATCATATTTCGCAAAGCCCGACAGATCGAGCACCCCGACCCGCTGTTCGACCGCACGAACTTCTTCACTTATCACCTTGAAAATATTTGTCCGATGATAGCCGCCTTCCTCTTCCCGCCCGTCGAGCGAAAACCATTTCGGCCGTTCCCAGCCATAGGTTTCGCCGTAGACCGCCCCAGCCGCCTTCAAGGGTGCATAGAGCGGGCTGGTCTTCTGCGGGCGACCGTCCGGCTCCTCCTCACCAGGCAGGCGGGTGGTGAAGGTCATCCGGTAGTCCAGAAACACCTTGTCGCGGCTATAGGACTCGTCGGCAAACGGGCCGTAACGGCGCGGATCAAATTCGGTCATGTTGATGTCGGCGTCACCAAAGACCATCCACTGCGCCAGATACTTCCCCGATCCGCCGCCCTGCGCGATGCCGAAGGACGTACCGCAGCACTGCCAGAAATTGCGCAGACCCGCCGCTGGTCCGAGCAATGGCCCGCCATCTGGCGTATGCGGGATGGCACCGTTGACGATCCGGCGGATGCCAACCTCGCCAAAAATCGGCATGCGCTCGATGGCGCGTTCCAGCCATTTGGAAATCCGGTCGAGGTCTTCGATGAACAATTCGCTGGTGGAGGCCCATTCCGGCTGCCCCTTGGGCGCCCAAGCCTCCGCCAACCCGACTTTCTCATAGACACCGATCAGGCCGCTTTTCTGCTCCTGCCGGAAATAGCCGGACACATAGGGGCAGCGCATGACCGGCATTTCCTCGTCCCGCGCCATGAAGGCCGGGATCGGGTCAGTGACGACATAATGATGCTCCATATTGGTCACAGGGATATCGATGCCAGCCATCTGCGCAACTTGCCGCGCATAGCAACCAGCGGCGTTGACCACGATCTCGGCGCGCACAGTCCCCTTGTCGGTGATGACGTCCCATTCCCCGGTCGGCAGTTGGGAGAGGCCAGTCACCAGGGTCTTGCGGACAATGCTGGCCCCCATGTTCTTGGCGCCAATCGCCATGGCATTGCAGATGCCCGACGGGTCGGCATGGCCGTCGCCGGTGGTATAGGCCCCGGCGATCACGCCGTCTGTCGTCAGGAAAGGGTTGATCCGCCGGATTTCCTCAGGCGGGATAATCTCCATGTCAAAGCCGATGATCTTCGAAAAGCCGTGGACATATTTGAACCAGGCGAGTTCGCGTTCATTGGTCGCAAGCCGGATACCGCCTGACTTGTGCCAGCTGACATATTGACCGGTCAGTCCTTCGAGGCGGGGGTAAAGATCATTGCTATAGGCATGAATTTTCGCAAGATTATAGCTGCCGGTGATGCTCGGGCATTGGCCAGCGGCATGCCAGGTTGACCCGGAGGTCAGCTCATCCTTCTCAATCAACAGGCAATCGGTCCAGCCAAGTTCGGCCAGATGGTAGAGCAGGCTTGCCCCCATGATCCCACCGCCGATGATGACGACGCGCGCCTGTGACTGCATGAAATCTCCCTACGCCCGCAGGACCCCGACGGCTTGAACCTTAGCTTGCAGAAACCGCTCCGGACAAATGTGCAATATGGGGTGATTGGTTCAAAAAATTTCCGGGTCACGCGCCAGATGGCTGATTAGGGTCGGCGGGAATAGCGTCGCGGATGGGAGCGGGACATGAAAACGATTGTGGTCACCGGTGCGGCCCAGGGTGTCGGTCTCGCCACCGCAACGGCCTTTGCCGAGCAGGGCTATCAAGTGGTGATGACCGATATTCAGCCAATGGACCGTCAGGTGGCGACACTCACGGCGGGGGGACACCGCGCATCGGCCATCGTTGGCGATGTGGCGTCAGAGGCCTTTGCCGAGGCGTTGGCGGCACAGGTTGTCCGCGACCACGGACGGGTCGACACCCTCATCAACAATGCCGGGATCAGCCTGATCCAGCCGGCGGAGCAAACCAGCCTTGATCAGTGGCACCGCGTCATGGCGATCAACCTCACCGGCCCGTTTCTGCTGTGCCGGGCCTTCGGCCGCCACATGCTGGCACAAGGCGGTGGCAGCATCGTCAACGTGGCCTCGATTGCCGGCCTGCACGGGGTCATCAACCGTGCGGCCTACAACAGCTCCAAACACGGCCTGATCGGCCTCACGCGGACCCTGGCGGCGGAATGGGGCGGTCGCGGTGTCCGGGTCAACGCTGTCTGCCCCGGCTGGATCAAAACCGAAATGGACGCCGCCGATCAGGGAGCGGGTGCCTATGCCGATGCCGATATTGTCAACCGCGTTCCGATGGGGCGGTTCGCCACGCCCGAGGACGTGGCCGCCGCCATCCTGTTTCTCGCCCGTGATGGCAATTTCGTGAACGGCGTCAGCCTGCCGGTCGATGGTGGATGGACGGGCGATGCAAGCTGGGACGCCCTGCGCCTGGCGACGCGTTGACCCTGTTGTCGCTTGCAAAAAACTTACCCAATCCGCGCAAAATTTTCATTTGTGACGATATGGCCGCAGCGCTCTAACCGGGGGCCGGATTGGTTGCAGTAGGACCGGCCCAACCACAAGATGGTCAGTGAACATATATGAAAATCGGTTTTGTTGGCCTTGGAAATGTTGGCAAAAAACTGGCCGGTAGCCTGCTCCGAAACGGCCATGATCTGACTGTTCGGGACCTTGATGATGCGCTGGTCGCCGACTTTGTCGCCCGTGGGGCCAAATCCGCTGCCTCCCCCAAGGCGCTTGGTGAAGCAGTTGATCTCATCATCACCTGCCTCCCCTCTCCTGCCGCGAGTTCAGCGGTTGCCGAAGGTGCAGACGGCTTCCTGCAGGTGATGCGGCCCGGCCAGGTCTGGCTCGAAATGAGCACGACCGATTATTCGGAAATCATCCGCCTTGGTGCGCTTGTCGAGGCGCGCGGCGCGCTGTTTATGGAATGCCCGGTCTCGGGCGGATGCCACCGCGCCGATACCGGCAATATCGCGATTTTTGCCGGCGGGCCGCGCGCCGCCTTCGACGTCGTGCTGCCGGTGTTGACCACAATGGGCCGCCGCATCCTGCACACCGGTGACCTTGGCACCGCATCCCAGTTGAAGGTGATGACCAATTACCTATGCACCGTGCATTTGGTGGCACTGGCAGAGGCGCTGACCACCTGCAAGGCGGTCGGGCTCGACATGAACACCACCTATGAAGCGATCAAGATTTCGTCGGGCAACAGCTTTGTCCATGAAACCGAAAGCCAGGTCATCCTGAACGGCAGCCGCGACATCAATTTCACTATGGATCTGGTCAGCAAGGATATCGGTCTGTTCGACAAAATCGCGCAAGGCGCGGGTGTTCCTGTCGAATTGTCACCGCTGATCGTCAAAATCTTCAAACAAGGCGAAGCAGACTATGGTTCGCGCGAATTCTCCCCAAACATCATCCGCCGCTACGAAGAACCACTGGGCCTCAAAGTATTGGGAACCGGATTCCCGGCTGACATGGTCGATGACGAACCGGAGGAGCCGGGCTACGAAGTGGTGCCGCGCCGCTAGCTGACTGACCCAGCTTCGGCAACCCGGTTGGAAATCCAGTCCATGAAGGTGCGGATACGAAGATTTTCCTTCATGTCCTTACGGCAGATGAGGCCCCAAGCACCGGGGCAAACCGCCCGGTGATCGACTGCCCGGACCAAGCGACCTGAGGCGAGATCCTGATCCACAAACGGCCCGTTGACCAGCGCAATCCCCTCCCCGTTCAGCGCCATTTCCAGTGCCACCGCCAGCGTATCGACCATCATATAAGGCACCGCTGGTTGGTAGGTCGCGCCTGCCGACCGGAACCACGATTCCCAATTCTGCACCTCGGTATAAATGGCCACCAGCGGCTGGGTCATCAAATCGGCGGCTGACGGACGATCCCCGATACGGGCCAGCATTTCGGGGCTGCACACCGGAAACAGCGCATAGTCAAACAAGGGTACCCAGTGGAATTTGCCGGGATCAGGGTTGGTTTCGCAGTAAACGAACCCGACGTCAGCGTGGACATCATCAAATTCCCATTCCACCGCGCAGGTGCTGAGCGTCAATTTCACCTCAGGATGGTCGTGCAGGAATTGCGGCACCCGGCGGGCCAGCCAGCGGATGGAGGCGGTGACATAGGTCTGCACCCGGAGCGGCTTGTCGAGCGCATTGCGGTGGACGGCCTCAACCCCCTCCAGCAGCAACTCGAAGGCATTGCGGACGAACGGGTACAGCACCCGCCCCTCCTCGGTAGACACGATATGCCGCCCCTCCTGCGCGAACAAAGTGACGCCAAGCGCCTCCTCAATCAGCTGAACCTGATGGCTGACCGCTGGATGAGTGACACAGAGCTCGTCGGCGGCATCGCGGATGCTCTGGTGGCGGGTCGCGGCCTCAAAGCCCTTCAAGGCCTTCAGGGGTGGCAGCTTCTTCAATTCGATCTTGCCGTGCATAAGCGCCGCCCCCGCGAACCCGATGGGACTGGTCTTACAGGACGCAGGCAGACCGGTAAATTATTTTAACTGATGGGATCAGCAACGGTCGGCCCGAGCGGCATCTTCCAGAATCATCGCCGCGCCTTTTTCAGCAACCATTACCGTTGGTGCGTTCATATTCCCCGAGGTAATTGTCGGAACCACGGAGGCATCGATAACTCGTAATCCGGTAACGCCGTGAACCCGCAGCCGGGCATCGACCACCGATGTGGCGGGATCGGGACCCATCATGCAGGTCGAGGTCGGGTGATAGACCGTGTCCGCCCGCTGGCGGAAATCCTCCAAAAGTTCGGCGTCACTTTGCAGCCGCGCACCCGGTACCAGTTCCTCAATGATGATGTCAGACAATGGCGCAGTCCGGGCCAGTGCTCGCAGCATCCGGCACCCGGCCAGTGCCTCTGCCATATCCTGATCAGTTGAAAGATAATTGGGCTGAATCAGCGGATGTTCGAACGGGTCTGCCGACTTGATCTGCAAATGGCCCCGGCTTGTTGGTCGGCAGCTGTTGAACGACAGCAGGAATGCCGAGAACGGATCGGGGTTGAGCAATTTGCGTTCGGACAGCGGCGTCTGGGTATAGCTGACCGGGCTGAAATACAGCTGCAAGTTAACCCGGGGCTGGTCGGGTATGCTGCGTACGAAACCGCCACCTTGATTGACGCTCATCGACAACGGACCACCGCGATCCAGCAGATAGCGCAGCCCGGCCCTTACCTTGCCCATCAGTGGACCAAGCTCGTCGTTGAGGGTTGGAACCGAGGTTCGGTAGAAATAGCTGACCGCCAGATGATCCTGCAGATTCCGGCCAACGGCCTTGGCATCGACCAACGGCGTGATGCCAAGCGACGATAACAAGCCAGCATCGCCAATGCCGGACAGCTGCAGGAGTTGCGGCGACGCGATCGACCCACCGGCAAGAATGACCTCCCGCGCCGCGCGGACCAGCACCGTTCGGCCACCCTTCTGATAGGCCACACCGACAGCGTGCTTGCCCTCAAACAGGATGCGGGTTGCATGGCAGCCGGTCCGCAGTTGGACATTGCCGCCCCGCAACGCGGGTCGCAGATAGGCATTGGCGGTGGAGGCCCGGCGGCCACCACGGGTGTTGATCTGATAAATCCCAACGCCTTCGCTCTGCGCGCCGTTCAGGTCAGGGGAAAATGGCAAACCGAGCGCCTGCCCGGTCGCAAGAAATGTCTGGCACAGCGGATGCGCGCGTGCACTGATATCGGTGACATGCTGGGGGCCACCTTCACCGTGCCAATCGCTGGCCCCCAGATCATGATCCTCCGCCTTGATGAAATAGGGCAGGACATCGGCCCAGCTCCAGCCCGGATTGCCAAGCGCCGCCCAGTCGTCAAAATCATGCGGCTGGCCCCGGACATGCACCATCGCATTGATCGAACCCGAACCGCCGATCACCTTGCCGCGTGGCCAATAGCTTGGACGACCCCCCAAACCCGGCACCGGGTCGGTATCATACATCCAATTGACGCGCCGGTCGAAGAAGGTTCGGCCATAGCCGATGGGGAGCTGTATCCAGATCGTGCGATCCGACCCGCCCGCCTCCAGCACCAGCACCCGGGCCCTGCCATCCGCCGACAGCCGGTTGGCCAGAACACAGCCCGCCGTCCCCGCCCCGACGATCACATAGTCAAAATCGTCCATCAGCGAACGGGATGCTGGGTCATTTCGAGGTGGAGCATGTCCCCGGTATAGGGATTGGCCAGTGCCACCGCTTCGTTCAACTCCACGCCCAGACCAGGAGTCGTCGGCGGGATGACATGGCCCTCCTCAAACTGGATCGGTGACATCAGGATATCGCTGTGAAACCCGCCCCAGCTTTCGATACTCTCCAGGATCAGGAAATTCGGGGAGCAGGTGCCAATCTGGATATTGGCGGCCCCGACCACCGGCCCGCAATAAAGGTGCGGCGCGATCTGAACGTGGTGCACTTCCGCCATCCCGGCGATTTTCTTGGCCTCAAGGATACCACCGACACGCCCAAGGTTCATTTGCAGGATTGCCGCGGCCCCGGCCTTCAGCAACCGTGCAAAATCATATTTGGTGGTCAGCCGTTCGCCGGTCGCAATCGGGATGCTGGTGGCGCGCGCCACCTTTGCCATTTCCTCCGGAGCATCGGGTGGCACCGGTTCCTCCAGCCATAGCGGATCAGCGGCCTCCAACCGTTTCGCCAGCCGGATCGCGCCTGCCGCCGTCATCTGGCCGTGCGTGCCGAACAGCAGATCGGCCCCGTTCCCCACCGCCTCCCGTAGCCGATTTGCGAAACGCTCGCTCAGGTCGAGCGCATCCAGCGACAATTGCCGCCCGTCAAAGGCCGAATAGGGTCCGGCGGGATCAAATTTCAGCGCAGTGAAACCCTGCGCCAGATACTCAGCCGACCGTTCGGCGGCGAGGTCGGGGTCATGGTAGACATCGGTCCGGTCCCCCGGACGCGGATAGATATAGGTATAGGCCCGCAGCCGTTCGTGAACCTGCCCACCGAGCAGCTTGTAGACCGGCTGGTTGGCTGCCTTGCCGACGATGTCCCAACAGGCCATTTCCAGCGCCGACAAAACCCCCATCAGGGTCAGGTCGGGATGCTGGGTAAAGCCGCTCGAATAAACCCGGCGCCACATGGTTTCGATATCGTGCGGATCATTGCCCTCGACATAGCGGCCAAACACATCCTCGATCATCCGGGCGACCAGATGCGGAGAGAATGGCACGCAATAGGCCTCCCCAATCCCCGAAATTCCGCAGGCGGTTGTCAGTTTGACGAACACAAAATAGCGTCCGCCGAAATGCGGCGGCGGGTTGCCGACCACGAAGGTCTGGATGCCGGTCAGTTTCACCCGTCAAATCCGTTGATGACTTTGATTTCCAGAAAGTCGTGCAGGCCCCATTCGCCCCATTCGCGGCCATTGCCCGATTGTTTGTAGCCGCCAAAGGGAGACGCGTAGGCCTGCCCTGCCCCGTTGATGCTAACCCCGCCAGCCCGCATCCGGCGGGCAACCCGGCGGGCGCGAGCCATGTCGCCACTCTGGACATAGGCGGCGAGGCCATAGGGCGTATCATTGGCAATCTCGACCGCTTCCGCTTCGTCAGCGAAGGGGATCATCACCAGCACCGGACCGAACACTTCTTCGCGGGCAATCGCCATCTGGTTATGGACTCCGGCGAACACCGTTGGCCGGACATAATAGCCCCGGTCAAAGCCTTCGGCGCGGCCTGGCCCGCCTGCAACCAGCCGCGCACCTTCGTCAATGCCGATCTGGATCAACCGCTGGATTTTGTCGAACTGCAGCTTGCTGACCACCGGCCCGAAATGCGCGCCCTTTTCCATCGGGTCACCGAGCTTTGCTTCACCCGCCACCCGCGCCGCAATCGCAACGGCTTGGTCATAGACCGAGGCCTCAACCAGCATCCGGGTTGGTGCATTGCAGGACTGGCCGGCGTTTTCAAAGCAGTGCAGCACACCGCGCTTCACCGCCGCGTCCAGATCGGCATCAGCAAACACGATATTGGCAGATTTTCCGCCCAGTTCCTGCGACACCCGCTTCACCGTGTCCGCCGCCGACTTGGCGACCTGGATGCCCGCCCGCGTCGACCCGGTGAAGGAAATCATGTCGACTTCCGGGTGACTGGTCAGCGCGTCACCAATGCCGGGGCCTGTACCGTGGACCATATTGAACACCCCCGGTGGGAAACCGGCCTCATCGATGAATTCAGCGAACAACTGTGCTGACAACGGGGCAACTTCGCTGGGCTTCAGCACCATGGTGCAACCGGCGACCAGCGCCGGGCCGATTTTTGCAGCCAGTTGATTGATCGGCCAGTTCCACGGCGTGATCAGGACGCAGACCCCGATCGGCTCCCGCACCAGCCGCGCACCGGTGCCAATTGGGCGTTCCCATTCCATCTGCCGCGCTGCGACAATGGTTTCCTTCAGATGCCCGGGGCCGCATTCGGCCTGCGAATTATAGGACAGGTCATAGGGCGCGCCCATTTCGGTGGAGATGGCGTGGACCATCTCGTCATAGCGCCGCTCGAACACCGCAATAAGTTTTTCGGTCAGTGCGATCCGGGCATCGAGCGTTAGTTCCGCGTAGCCGTCAAACGCCGCCCGCGCCGCCAAGACGGCCCGGTCGACATCGTCATGCCCGCAGACCGCAACCGTGGCGCACACCTCCTCCGTCGCCGGGTTGATCGCCTGGACAGTTGCGGTTGAGGTGAGCGGTGCGACCCAGCGACCATTCACATAGGATTTCAGGGGAAGCTCAGACATATCCAACCGCTCTTTTTTGATCTGCAACGATATATTTTTCGGCGCGCCAATAATGCCAGGCCGCCCAGAAACCGGTCGGGGCCAGCATCAACTGGGCAAAGCGCAGCGATTCGGCATCGGCCGCATGGGCCCCGGCATACCAGTCGCTGAGGATGCCGACAAAGCCCGGTGCGATGATCAGGTTCAGCACATTGGCCAGCAGGAGCGAGACAGCGATGAACATCGCCCGCATCCGGGGCGGCGCCAGATTCTGACACAGCGCCATCGCCGGACCGATGTAGAAATAGATGGTCGGGATGAAAATCCACCACATCAGATGCGCAAACTGCAGATTGTGGGTCCAGTAGGCGAGGAAGGACGGGATGGTGCCGAGTGCGGTGATGACCGCCAGCAATCTTGCGATCTTGCGCGGATCGGTGAAGGCCGGTTTCGCCACCACATAGGCGGTGAGCAACGACGCCCCGATCCCTCCCCACATATAAATCTGGCCTAGCATGCCGCCAGATACGCCTTCGTTCATGCCGTAGGTGCGCTCCAGAAACAGCGGGGTGAACCACATCAGGCCCCAGCCCCAGAAGGCCGACAACCCCGCCCCCATCATCGCGTGGACCGCAGCCTTTTGCGACCACAGGAATTTCATGGTTTCCATGAAGGTCGGGACATTGTCGCTGGCGACCAGATCAAATTGGCCGCGTTTGGGTTCCTTGATAGTCAGGAAGATGATCAACCCAAGAATGATGCCGGGTGCCCCCAGCACCAGGAACGCCGCCCGCCAGCCATAGTCGGCGGAAATCGCACCGGCGATGTCGGAGCCGAGCCAGGCCCCAATCGGAGCGCCCAGCGCAAAAATCGTCATCGCCATCGACCGGCGATCGACCGGGAAATAATCGGCGACAATGGAATTGCAGGCCGGTGTTCCGCCCGCCTCCCCGATGCCGACTCCGATCCGGGCGAGCAGCAGATCAAAATAGCCGCGGGTATAGCCGCACAAGGTCGTCATCGCCGACCAGACGACGACCGAGGCCGTGAGGAGATTGCGCCGGTTTGTCCGGTCGGTCAGCCACGACAGCGGCAGCCCCATCACCACATAAAATAGCGCCAGCGGAATGCCGAGCGACGCCGCACCGGTGTCGCTCAGGTTCAATTCCCGGCTGATCGGGGCCAACAGCGTGGACAGGACATAGCGGTCGGCGATGCTGACGGTGTAGACCAGCATCATGATGATCAGCACATACCAGCGCTGGCCGAGGGATGTGACCTGATCGGCAGTCGGCGGTGCGGCAGTTGCCATTGTCATCCCCCTCAAAGCTGGACCAGTTCCGGCCCCAATATGTCGCGCAGCGGATCAAGATAGGGGGAGAAATTCTCCCATTGGTCCACACCTGACTTGAAAATTGGCTGTCGCACCTGTTCCGAACTTGCGGTGCGAACCGCCCGTTCGGTCTGGTGGAAATTGAGGCAGGCCGCCTCGAACGGCAGGCCGCAATAGTCGAGCAACCGGCGCACCTGCGTGTCGAGATCGGCAACCACATCCTCGTAGCGCACGCGCAGGATTTTGCCCGGCAGCACCTCGTCCCAATGATCCATCAGGTCGACATAATCGCGGTAATACCGGCCAACCTCCGCCAAGCCGTAGGTGAACTCTTGGCCCTCCGCGAACAGCTGCTTGAAGCCGCTGAAACAACAGCCCATGGCGCTGCGGCGGGCATCGATGATCTTGGCGTTCGGCAGGATCAGATGGATGAGGCCGATATGCCGGAAATTATTGGGCATCTTGTCGATGAAAAACGGCAGCCCCTGTTTGCGGTAAATGCGGGTGTCGGCGATGAAGGCCTCGCCGAACCCGGTCAGTTCCTCCGCAGTCAGTTCGTCCAGATTGGCCGGATATTCCGGCTCCTCATTCCGCATCCGGCGGTGGTCCAGCCGGTGCGACAGCGCCAGGATATTGGGCAATTCCATCGTGCCCTCCACCTGGCTGTGGGACGCCAATATCTGTTCGAGCAGGGTCGATCCGGCGCGCGGCAAACCGACGATGAATATCGGATCGGCGGCCGCACAGCCGGCACCCGCAAACCGGTCCAGCAACGCCGCCGTCACATGGTCGCGCTGCCGCTGCATTTCATCGGTCAGCCGCTGCGGTTCATATTTCAGCTCTTCCCGTTTCAGCCGGTTGCCGAGTTCGTAATAGGCAAAGGACGCCGAATATTCCCCCCGGTCCTCCAGCGCCTTTCCGAGCGCGAAGCACAGGTGGTAACGGTCCGACAGCGCAATGGTTGGCGACGCCTCCTGCTCCCGCATCTGGGCCAGTTCGGCATCGGAAAAGCGGTAGGTCTTGAGGTTGGCGAGACTCCAGAATGCATCCCCGCAATCACGCCGGACCTTATAGGCCTGCCGATAGGCCGCGACCGCCTCTTCCTGCCGCCCGACGGTTTTCAGGGCATGGCCATAGGTGAGGTTGATCCCCGGGTTGTTTGGCATCGCCTCCAGCAGCGACTGGTAGGTCGTCATCGCCGCGTCGAAATTGCCGACCGCCAGATTTTCATTGGCATAGAGCATTTCAAATTCCGGGTTGCCGGGCTCCTTGGCCCGCAGTTCCACCGCCTCGGCCAGCGCCTGTTCAAATTTCTGCCGTTTCCGCAGCAATTTGGCATAATCATATTGGGCGCTGACATTGTCCGGCTCCAAAGCCTTGGCCGATTCCAGCAGGAATTCGGCATCATCATAGGCATTGAACCTGAGGCCAATTTCGGCGAGCAGGCGCATCGCCTCGACATGATGGCCTTCCCGCTGGAGGAACGCCCGGCACATTGCCTCGGCCTTGGCCAATCGACCTTCCTGAATGAAGCTGGCGACGGTCTGCAGCTCGGCTGGCAGGGCCGACAGATAGGCATATTGCGACCCGGCAAAGTCGGCCTGTGCATCGCGTCCGGCGGCGCTGTGCAGTTCGGCCAGTCGTCGCCAGCTGGCCGCCAGCGCGCCATTGTGGGTTATCGCGGCCTGATAGGCAGCGAACGCCTCCTCGCTGCGGCCAAGTTCGCGAAGGCAGTGGCCCCGCTCCTGCCAGGCGCGGCCATAGCTGGGGTGCAGGGCGATCAGCCGGGCCAATGTTGACAGGGATGCCGGCAGGTCCTTCGCAAACCGCTGCGCCACCGCCAGCGTGTAGAGGGCATCGCGGTGATCGGCGTCTCCGGCCAAAATATGATTGCAGGCTGCCACCGCTTCGCTAACACGGCCGTTCTGGAGCATCTGACGCGCGCGGCGCAGCCCATCTTCCGGGCTTTCAACCTCACTTGTCATCTGCATTGCCATCTTCACTCCGCAGGACCACCGGCCAATTCGACAATCATGGTCGAGAACCAGCGGTGACAGCAACGCAATTCGGGTGCAGCGGGAACCCCGTATCCGGAGTCCCCGCTGATCATCCCGTCAGTCCCCTGCGTCAGATCTTGTAGGAGAAACGCAGGCCAAATGTACGCGGACGCGACGTCGTGGTGCGAAGTTCGCCATCGTTACCGCTCTTGTACAATTCCGGGCGTTCATCCGTCAGGTTGTCGCCGAACAATTCCATCCGCCATTCATCCTTCGAAAAGCCGAAGGAGGCGTTGAACGTGTTGTAAGAGCGAAGCTGCTGCGCTGCCGGAAGCGGAACAACAACATCACCCGGACGCACCGTCACGCCGTTGTAGGTCACCGGGATCGACGCCGCGTAGCCCAGCGTCGGGTTAGAAGCCTGATAGCGGATCGAGACATTGTCGATGACGTCCGAAATACTCTTGCCGACATAGTGGAAGCCGACATTGGCGAACGGCGTCAGGCCGGAGGCCATTTCCTTTTCCCAGTGCAGACGCGCGTTGAACTGGAATTTCGGGCTGAGCGCCAGCGGCCCACCGAGCGGACGCAGCACCAGCGTGTTCTTCCGGTACTTCTTCATTTCCGAATCGTTGAACGAGAAGGCGCTGTTGATCGTGAACTCTGGCGTAGCGCGCCAGGTCACATCACCTTCAAGCCCCTTGATCCGGGCATCAAGCAGGTTGGTCGTGAACGTCTGGTTGGAGATATTCTGGTCAAACACGGTGATCTGGATATTCTTCCAGTCGATCATGTAGGCAGCCAGATTGATCTGCAGCGTCCGGTCGAGCAGGGAGAATTTTCCGCCAACCTCGTAATTCTGCACCTTGTCAGGGACATAGGAGCCAAGACGAGCAAAGTCTGCTGCCGTCGGGCAGGTCGCGCTGCCGATCCGGCACGGACGCCGGTTGAAACCGCCGGGGCGGAAGCCGTCCGAGAAGGTTGCATAGGCCAGCGAACCTTCACCGAACTTGTAGGTCAGGTTCCCCTTGTAGAGGACGCCGGTGTATTTGGCCGGCGAAATTCCGGCGTACAGCTGGTTGAGGTTGGCGCTGACCCCATAGAGCGTCGGCGGGGTCGCCGCTGCCGAATAGGTGCCGGTCAGCGGGTTATAGATGCCACGACCGCCGGTGCCGAAGCTGGTCGATGACGATCCGTTGATGAACGCCTTTTCATTATAATAACGCAGACCACCGGTCAGCGTCAGCTTGTCGGGAATGAGGTCGAACGACGCCTCACCATAAGCTGCGAACTGGCGATCCTTGCGCTGGATATCGTTGAAGAAGCCGACCGCGACCGGGCGGATGCTGGTGTCGTTGGCGTTCACCGATGGATTTGGCGCGCGGCGATAGATGAAGCCGGCTGCCTGTTGCAGGTAAGACCAGTCGGTGTTGTCGAACAATTTGTTATTGTCATAGAACAACCCGAATGTCCCGCGCAGGCGGTTTTCCGCCGGTGTGGTCAGGCGGAATTCCTGGGTGAAGCGCTTGGTGCGGTTGCGGACCTGATAGCTTTTGTTCGGGGCATAGCAGGTGTTGCCGATGTTCCCGTTGTAAGCCGCCGTATAGTAAACGCCGCGGTCGCACTCATAATAGGGCAGATACAGGCCGATGTTGGAATAGCCGGCATAGTCGGCAATCTGCGTTGCCCGGTGCTTCATGAAAGACCCGGTGTAGATCAGGTCGAGCATCCCGAGCCGACCATTGAGGGTCAGCGTCGACAGGTTGACCCGGTCCCGGAGCGAATTGTCGTTGAACTTGGTAACCTTCAGGTCGCCTTCGGTCGGTTCGAAATCGAACACGCCGTCGGTATCGAGATCCTGACGCAGGTGCATCAGGTCAACCGACCAATCGTCGGACAGGTTCCAGGTCAGCGCGATACGACCGCCACGATAGGTCGCGTCGTTATAATCCTTCTCGACAAAGGCGTCGTTGTTGATCGTCTGACGCGTCGGCACCCGGTACAGGCTGCCAGTGCAGTTCGGTACCACCGTCGTTGCGGTTGCCTGACACGACTGGATGGCGCGCATCACCAGCAGCGGGTTGCCGGTCGGCAAGCGGCCAGCGACACCGACATTGCCGTTGAACGGCATCTGGAACGTCCCGGCGACATTGTCGATGTAACCGCCCTGCCGGTCGGTGTAGACTACCGCCCGCAGCGCCAGCTTGTCCTTGATGATCGGCACGTTGATGAACGCATCACCCGCAACGCTTTCCTCACCGTGCCGGGTGAAGGCATAGCTGGCGTTGAGGCCGGTGTGGAATTCCCCCGTATCCGGCTTGTTGGTGATGTAGCGCACCGCGCCGCCCATCGCGCTGGCGCCGAACAGGGTGCCCTGCGGTCCGGCCAGCACTTCAACGCGCTGCAGATCGACGGTGTAGAGGTCCAGGTTGCGGCCAACGAGCGAAGCAGGCGCGTCGTTGACATAGAGCGCGACCGTCGGCTGCGCACCGGCGGTACCGGCAATCTGCAGACCCGGCGAGTCGGTTGAAAGGCCGCGAATGAAGATCGAAGACGCACCAGGGCCGCGCGACGCGGACCGGACGTTCGGCAGATATTCAATCAGCTTGTCAAACTTGGTGATGTTGAGGTCGGACAGCGAGTCTCCGCTCAGCGCCTGAATGGCGAGCGGAACCTTGTTGAGCGATTCCTCGCGGCGGGTGGCGGTAACGACGATGTCGGCAATGCCGCCATCATCTTCGACTTCGGCAGCCGCGACCTGTTGCGCAAACGCCGGCGTTCCACCGGCACCCAGCGAAGCCAGGACCAAAACAGCACTCGATAGTTTCCAGCTGGCTTTCAATTTACGTCTCCCCGTTACCCACCCTCAAAGAGGGATTTGTCCCCAATATGACCATTTGAGACTGTGAGCGCAGCCCCAACGCCGCAACTGACCAAATTTTCAGGACCGGTAAAATTAATTTCGCGGTTGATCACAACATCTACATGTTCCGATTAGAAGGTCTAATGTAGGCCCCCGACCGGTGGATGGAGACAACCGATGGCATTAGTCGGTTGCGAAAATACGGCGGAATCGGAAATTGCCATGACCAAGACAGCGGATTTTGTCCTGTTGATCGCCAGCGAGGACCGCAAGGGCATTGTCGCGGCCGTCGCCAATTCGATTGTCAGCCAGGACTGCAACATCATCGAAAGTTCGCAATTCGGCGATGCCAGCACCGGTCGGTTCTTCATGCGCATTGCCCTTGCCGGGCCCGCCGGCATGTCGATTGACAGTTTCACCAACGCCTTCCTGCCGGTCGCCACCGCCTTCCGGCTCGACTGGCGCATCCATGATCTCAGCAAGAAGCTGCGCGCAATGATCATGGTCAGTCAGGGCGGCCACTGCCTCAACGACCTGCTGTACCGGACCTCGACCGGGCGTCTGCCGATGGAGGTGACCAGTGTCGTTTCCAACCACACCATTTGGCAGCGTCGCGCTGAGCATGAAGGCGTCCCCTTCTACCACGTTCCAATCACACCGGAAAACAAGCTCGAACAGGAAGCCAAACTGCTGGCAATGGTGGAGGAACAGCAGGTCGATCTGGTCATCCTCGCCCGCTATATGCAGGTTCTGTCGGACCAACTGTGCCGCAAGCTGGATGGCCGGGTGATCAACATCCACCACAGCTTCCTGCCGGGCTTCAAGGGCGCAAAACCCTATCACCGGGCCTATGAGCGCGGTGTCAAAATGGTGGGAGCGACCGCCCATTATGTCACCCCCGACCTCGACGAGGGGCCGATTATCACCCAGGATGTCTCCACCGTTGATCATGCCGACACCGTCGATGATCTGATCGCGCAGGGGCAGGACACCGAAAGCCGGGTGCTGGCCCGGGCGGTCAAGCTCCACCTTGAACACCGAGTCCTGCTCAGCGGCAACCGGACCATCGTGTTCAAATGACGTTGCCAAGCTGACATGACCATGGAGGCCGACATGTTGGCGGCGCTAAGCGGATTGGGCATCGCCTGGACGCTGAGCGAACATGCGGCGGTGTTCACCGTTGAGGAAAGCGCCGACCTCCACCGCGATATCGCCGGAGCACACACCAAGAATTTGTTCCTGAAGGATGCCGCTGGCCAATATTGGCTGGTGACCGCCCCGCACGAAGCGCGTGTCGATCTGAAGGCGCTGCCCGCCCTGATCGGATCCCGCAAGTTGAGCTTTGGCAAGGCCGAGGACATGGAGCAGCTGCTGGGCATCACACCGGGATCGGTGACACCGCTCGCCGCCTATAACGACCGCCGGGGCGCGGTGCGGGTCGTGGTTGACGCCCGCCTGGTGGCGCAGTCTTGCGTCAACGTCCACCCGCTTCGCAACACGGCCACACTCGGGCTTTCAGGATCGGGGCTGCTCGCGGCCTTGGCAGCCTGGGGGCATCCGGCGATAATCGTCGACTTGCCGGCTCCGCAATGAGAGTCCGGCACGCCGTCTCACCACCCAGTCTACGAGGGGCAAGATCATGAAAACCCGTGCAGCCGTCGCCTTCGAATCGAAGCGCCCACTAGAAATTGTTGAGTTGGACCTTGCCGGACCCAGGGCCGGTGAAGTGCTGGTGGAGATCATGGCAACCGGCATCTGCCATACCGACGCCTATACGCTCGACGGTTTGGACAGCGAGGGGATTTTCCCGAGCGTCCTCGGCCATGAAGGGGCGGGCATCGTCCGCGAGATCGGGGCGGGGGTGACCTCGGTCGCGGTCGGCGACCATGTCATCCCGCTTTACACGCCGGAATGCCGCCAGTGTAAATCCTGCCTTAGCGGTAAGACCAACCTGTGCACCGCGATCCGCGCCACGCAGGGCAAGGGCCTGATGCCCGATGGCACCAGCCGGTTCAGCTACAAGGGCCAGACCATCTTCCACTATATGGGTTGTTCGACCTTTTCGAACTTCACCGTGTTGCCGGAGATTGCGGTGGCAAAAATCCGGACCGACGCGCCGTTCCAGACCAGTTGCTATATCGGCTGCGGTGTCACAACCGGCGTCGGCGCGGTTACCAAAACCGCCAATGTCCAGCCAGGTGACAATGTCGTGATCTTTGGGCTTGGCGGCATCGGCCTGAACGTCATTCAGGGCGCCAAGCTGGCGGGGGCAAACAAGATCATTGGCATCGACATCAACCCGGACCGCGAACACTGGGGTCGCCAGTTTGGCATGACCGATTTTCTCAACAGCAAAGGTATGAGCAGGGAGGAGACGGTCGCCAAAATTGTCGAGATGACCGACGGTGGTGCCGACTATAGCTTTGATGCCACCGGCAATACCGAGGTGATGCGGACCGCGCTGGAGTGCTGCCATCGCGGCTGGGGCACCAGCATCATCATCGGGGTTGCCGAGGCCGGCAAGGAAATTGCCACGCGGCCGTTCCAGCTGGTGACCGGGCGCAACTGGCGCGGCACGGCGTTCGGCGGCGCCAAGGGTCGCACCGACGTCCCGAAAATCGTCGACATGTACATGGACGGCAAAATCCAGATCGACCCGATGATCACCCACATCCTGACGCTGGAAGAGATCAACAAGGGCTTTGACCTGATGCATGCCGGTGAAAGCATCCGAAGCGTGGTGGTCTTTTAGGTGGCCGCAGTCGCCGACATCATCGCCGAACATCAGAGCCGGGAGGGGCCACTCCTTCCGATACTCCATGATGTGCAAAAAGCCTTCGGTCATGTCAGCGAAACCGCGATGCGGGAAATTGCCCTGGCGCTGAATCTGTCACGGGCAGAGGTGTTCGGGGTCGTCAGTTTCTACCATGATTTCCGGCAGAGTCCGGACGCACGACCCGTCGTCAAACTGTGCCGAGCGGAGGCCTGTCAGGCGCGCGGCGTGGCGGCCCTGCTGCCGGTGGCCGATGGCCAGTCCCGGGTGAAAGTGGAAAGCGTCTACTGCCTTGGGCTTTGTTCAGTTGGCCCGGCTGCCCTGGTTGGGGAGGTGGTGCAAGCCCGCCTGAATGCTGCATCTTTTGCTGCACTTCTGGGTGCAGCATGACCGTCCGTATTTCCGACGATGCGGTCGCACTTGGCTGCGGTGCCGACGCCGTTGCCGACGCGTTCGAGCGCGCCGGAATGCGGGTTGAACGCGTTTCAAGTTGGGGCATGCACTGGCTCGAACCGCTCGTTGATATCGACGGTATTGGCTACGGCCCGGTGACGGTCGATCAGGTCGCCGCGATCATCGCTGGCGAGGTCCCGTCCATCGGCGTCATTCGCGATCACCCTTTCCTGACCAGCCAAACCCGGCTGACCTTCGCTCGCGCTGGTCAGACCCGGCCCACCTCCCTTGATGATTATTATGCCACCGGCGGCTGGCTTGGGCTGGCAAAGGCGCGGGCGATCGGACCGGCCGCAACCGTGGCGACCGTCAACGCATCCGGACTTCGCGGTCGCGGCGGCGCGGGTTTTCCAGCCGGCATCAAATGGCGCACCGTGGCCGACGCCAGCGGTGACCAGAAATATATCGTCTGCAACGCCGATGAGGGCGACAGCGGCACTTTCGCCGACCGGATGGTGATGGAGGGCGACCCCTTCCTGCTGATCGAAGGCATGGCGATTGCCGGACTGGCGGTCGGGGCCAGCAAGGGCTTTGTCTACATCCGTTCTGAATACCCCCACGCCATTGCCAAAATCAACGCAGCAATTGCGCTGTCTGCGCATTTGGTTGCGCCGTTCATCGTTGAAGTCCGGGTCGGCGCCGGGGCCTATGTTTGCGGCGAGGAAACGTCGCTGCTCAACAGCCTTGAGGGTAAACGCGGGGAGGTCCGGGCCAAGCCGCCCCTTCCCGCCCTTAAAGGCCTGTTCGGCAAGCCCACTGTGGTCAACAATGTGCTGACGTTGGCGGCAATTCCGTGGATTCTCCAGCATGGTGGTGAAGCCTATGCCGCCTTTGGCATGGGACGGTCCCGTGGGACCATGCCGGTGCAACTGGCTGGAAACATCAAGCATGGCGGCCTGTATGAGGTCGCGTTCGGGATCACGCTTGGCGAGTTGGTGAACGACATCGGCGGTGGCACCGCCAGCGGTCGTCCGGTGCGCTGCGTACAGGTTGGCGGACCGCTCGGCGCCTATATCCCGGTCAGCCAGTTCGAGCTGCCCTTTGACTATGAGGCCTTTGCCAACGCCGATGCCCTGATCGGCCACGCCGGGATCACCGTGTTCGACGACACAGTCGACATGGCCCAAATGGCTCGGTTTGCGATGGAATTCTGCGCCATCGAAAGCTGCGGCAAATGCACCCCCTGCCGCCTCGGCAGTACCCGTGGGGTTGAAACGCTGGACCAGATCATCGCTGGCAAGAATGTCGAGGCGAACCTCGCGCTGATTGCCGATTTGTCGGAGACGATGAAATATGGCTCCCTGTGCGCACTCGGCGGTTTCACGCCCTATCCGGTGATGAGCGCGATCACTCACTTCCGCGATGATTTTATGGTAAGACCTACCGTGGAAAGACCCGCATGACCTACCAACCGCAGGCCGATTTCGGAACGCCCGCCAGCCGCTCAGTCGAGCCGGTGACGCTGACCATTGATGGCCGCAGCATTACGGTTCCCGCTGGGTCGAGCATCATGCGGGCGGCGGCAGAACAGGGCACCTCGATCCCCAAATTGTGTGCCACCGACAATCTGAAGAGCTTTGGCTCCTGCCGCCTGTGTTTGGTGGAAATCGACGGGCGCAAGGGGACACCGGCCAGTTGCACCACGCCTGTTGAACCCGGCATGGTGGTCCACACTCAGACACCGCACCTGCAAAAGCTGCGTAAGGGGGTGATGGAGCTCTATATTTCCGATCACCCGCTGGATTGCCTGACCTGCGCTGCCAACGGTGATTGCGAGCTTCAGGATCAAGCCGGAGCCGTCGGCTTGCGCGATGTCCGATATGACGTCGCGGCAACGCATCTTGGTCAGGCCAAGGACCATTCCAACCCCTATTTCGACTTTGATCCGTCAAAGTGCATCGCCTGTTCGCGCTGTGTCCGGGCCTGCGATGAAGTGCAGGGAACATTCGCGCTGACCATGGCAGCACGTGGATTCGACTCCAAAATATCCGCCGGGATGACCAGCGATGATTTCCTGAGCTCGGAATGCGTATCCTGTGGGGCCTGTGTGCAGGCTTGCCCGACCGCGACCCTGGTTGAGAAGAAGGTGGTGGAAGTCGGGACGCCGGACCGCAGCGTGATCACCACCTGCGCTTATTGCGGCGTTGGCTGCACGTTCCGGGCAGAGATGCGCGGCGAGCAATTGGTGCGAATGGTCCCGCACAAGGACGGCAAGGCCAATCGCGGACATAGCTGCGTCAAGGGACGCTTCGCCTGGGGCTATGCCCAGCACAAGGAACGCATCCTGAAACCGATGATCCGCGCCAAGATCAGCGACCCATGGCGTGAAGTCAGCTGGGACGAGGCACTGGCCTATACGGCAGCGGAACTGAAACGCATCAGCCAGACCTATGGTCGCCACGCGCTGGGCGGGATCACATCGAGCCGCTGCACCAACGAGGAAACCTTTCTCGTACAAAAATTGGTGCGGGCCGGCTTTGGCAACAACAATGTCGATACCTGCGCCCGGGTTTGCCATTCACCAACCGGCTACGGCCTCAAAACCACCTTTGGCACCAGCGCCGGTACGCAGGATTTTGACTCGGTCGAGGACAGTGATGTCATCCTGATCATCGGCGCCAACCCGACTGATGGTCATCCTGTCTTTGCCAGCCGGATGAAGCGGCGACTGCGTCAGGGCGCAAAGCTCATTGTTATCGATCCGCGCCGGACCGATATCGTCCGGTCACCGCATATCGAAGCGCAGCATCATCTCCCTCTCCGCCCCGGCACCAACGTGGCCGTGCTGACCGCCATTGCGCATGTCATCGTTACCGAGGAGCTGGCCGACGAAGCCTTCGTCCGGGAGCGGTGCGATTGGGACGAGTATCAGCATTGGGCTGCATTCGTTGGAGAAAGCCGTAACAGCCCGGAAAACCTGCAACCGGTTACCCAGGTTGACGCTGCCGAACTACGCGCCGCCGCCCGGCTCTTTGCAACGGGTGGCAACGGCGCGATCTATTATGGGCTCGGCGTTACCGAGCACAGCCAAGGCAGCTCGACCGTGATGGCGATTGCCAATCTTGCCATGGCGACGGGAAATATCGGGCGGCGCGGCGTTGGGGTGAACCCTCTGCGCGGTCAGAACAATGTTCAGGGCGCCTGTGACATGGGCAGCTTTCCACACGAAATGTCCGGCTATCGCCATGTCAGCGATGCGGCCACGCGCGCGCTTTTCGAAGCGGATTGGGGCGTCACCATCGATCCGGAGCCGGGCCTGCGCATCCCCAACATGCTCGACGGGGCGGTCGATGGAGTGTTCAAGGCGCTCTATTGTCAGGGTGAAGACATCCTGCAATCGGACCCCAACACCGCGCATGTGTCCGCCGGACTCGCCGCGATGGAATGCGTCATCGTGCACGACCTGTTTTTGAACGAAACCGCCAACTACGCCCATGTGTTTCTGCCAGGGTCGAGTTTTCTTGAAAAGAACGGGACGTTTACCAACGCCGAACGGCGTATCCAGCCGGTACGAAAGGTCATGACTCCGCTGAATGGGCTAGAGGATTGGGAAGTAACCCAGCGGCTCGCACAGGCGATGGGATTGGACTGGAACTATACTCACCCGTCAGAAATCATGGATGAAATTGCGCGACTTACCCCGACCTTTGCCGGGGTGTCGTTCGAACGACTTGATCAGGATGGATCGCTGCAATGGCCGGTGACAGCCGAAGCACCCGATGGATCACCGATCATGCACGTCGACGGGTTCGTGCGGGGTAAGGGCAAATTTGTGGTCACCGACTATGTCCCAACCGATGAAAAAACTGGCCCGCGGTTTCCGCTGCTGCTGACCACCGGGCGTATCCTCAGCCATTATAACGTCGGGGCCCAGACCCGGCGGACGGAAAATGTCGCATGGCACCCCGAGGATTTGCTCGAAATCCACCCCGTCGATGCCGAAGATCGCGGCGTCAAATCGGGCGATTGGGTCAAACTCGCCAGCCGATCGGGTGAAACCACCTTGCGGGCGACCGTCACCGACAAGGTTGCGCCGGGTGTGGTTTACACCACCTTTCACCACCCCGCGACACAGGCCAATGTGGTCACCACCGATTACAGCGACTGGGCAACCAATTGCCCGGAATATAAGGTGACGGCGGTGCAGATCAGTTCTTCCAACGGCCCGACGGACTGGCAGGAAGATTATGAAGCCCTGAGCGCGAGAGCTCGCCGCATCGCGGTTGCCGTGGCAGCGGAATGAATTCGGTCGAACGCCTGATCTATATGGCCAACCAGATCGCCACGAATCTGGCAACCGAGCCAGATCCGGTCGAGGCGACCTCAACGCACATCCGCCTTTTCTGGGACCCAAGGATGAAGCGCCTGCTTCTTGAACATGGTGAGGAAGGCCTTTCCGTTATCGCTGCCGCCGCTATTCAGCAACTCGCCATAGCCCGTGACTCAGTCTGACAGCGGCTCCCGGTCAGTCCGGTTCAGCGTCGTGCAACCCGGTGCATCGACGCGAGGAACGGTGCGAAGGCAGGTCATTCTCGAAGCGCCGGTTTCGATTGAATATGGCGGTATTGGCTATGCCGTGATGATGGCCACCCCGACCGATCTTCAGAATTATATACTTGGCTTTAGTCTGTCGGAGCGGCTGATCGACACTGCGGCCGAGCTTGTCGCAGTTGATATCCATCAGGCGGGACAAGGCTGGATCGTGCGGGCACAGTTGCCACCAGACCGCATGACCAGGGTCATCGACCGCGCCCGGCAACGCGTATCGGAGGGCAGTTGCGGCCTGTGCGGGATGGACAATCTCGATGAGGTGCTCCGCCCCCTGCCACCGATTTCCGCCCAGCTCGACGTGCCTGATGAAGCAATTTTTTCGGCGCTCGCACTGTTGCGCGATCATCAAATCCTGAACCGCGCTACCGGTGCCGCCCATGCGGCAGCCTTTTGTGCGGTGGATGGATCGATCCGCATGGTCCGGGAAGATGTCGGGCGGCACAATGCCTTGGATAAGCTGCTGGGCGGGTTGGCAGCGGCCAATATCGAAGCCAGCGAAGGCTTCATAGTTCTCACCGCCCGTTGCAGCTTTGAACTGGTGCAAAAGGCAATCATCGCCAACTGCCCGCTGCTCGTCACCATCTCCGCCGCAACCGATCTGGCGATCACGCTGGCCGACAGTCACGGCCTCCGGCTGATCAGCTTGGCTCGCCCCGATGCGGCGCTGGTCGCATGGCCCCAAAGCGGTTGATCAGCCACGTCCGCACCGCCGAAATTGCCGGATCGAACAGGTCATCGGCGTGCAGTTTCAGATAATAGCCATAGCCGTCCTCGATGACGGCGTCATAGGGCATCACCAGCCGCCCGTCGGCCAGCTCCTGCGCGAACAGATCGATGTCACCCAGCACAATGCCATTGGCGGTCATCGCATATTGGGCCGCCGCAATCGTGGTATCGAACGCCAGTCCGGCGGCGGTCGGAACCGACAATCCGCATTGCCGCAGATAGCTGGCCCACAGCAGGTCGCGCGGTTCCCCATCCAGCTTCAGGTGCAAAAGTTCGTTCGCCGCAAGAAATGCCTCCAGAGACATCCCCTTGCCCGCTGCCGCCGTCGTGGGTGCGCATAGCGGCGCTACCCGGACCATCCACAGCAGGTCGGTAATCCGCGCATCGATATTCGGCCGGTCGTAGACGATGGCCATGTCGAACTCGGTTGGGGGAAGGCCGGTCACATGCGCACTCGACACATCGATCCGGATATCGGGATAGGCCAGACGGAATTCGTGGAGCATCGGCAGGAACAATTGCTGGAGCAATGACGGCGGGATGTGGATACGCAGCGTCCGCCGCCCGGCCCGGTCATCGCGGATGGCATTCAGCGTCTGTTCGATCCGGTCGAGCCCCTTGGCCACCACCGGCAGCAATTCCTCCCCGGCGGCGGTCAGTGTCAGTTTGGAGGCATCTCGGACGAACAACTGCTTGCCGAGCAACTCCTCCAGGCCGCTGACATGCCTGCTCATCGCGCTCTGGGACACCGACAGGGCGGCGGCCCCTGCGGTAAAGCTCAAATGCTGCCCGACCGCCTCGAACGCTCTCAGTGCATTCAACGGCAGCCAGCGGCGATTGATGGTGCTGCGGTTTGACATCGCCCTTTCCCCCGGCTGCGCGGCAGGTCCACTACCCACCGCCGTCCCTAGCCCGACATTTAGACATAGGGCTATGCGAAAATGCCATTTTGCCCGGTCGCCGCCGTGGTTCATCGCTGGCAGGGTCAATTGTCGCCGGGGGACTGTGGTGGACCTGCATCGGATCGATAGCCTGTTTCGGGCCCGGCGGGCAGGGCACACCCTGCCGCAGGGCCTCTATACCGACGCGCAGATGTTCGACTTCGATATGGCGGCGATTTACCGGCAAAGCTGGTTGATGGTCGGCATGGACTGCGAACTTCCGAAGACCGGCAGCTATGTCTCGCTGATGGTCGGCAAATGGCCGGTCATCCTGACCCGGGCCCGCGACGGCGTCATTCGCGGCTTCCACAATAGCTGTCGCCACCGAGGATCGATGTTGTGCGCCCCCGGCAGCGGTTCCGCACCGAAGCTGGTCTGCCCCTATCACCGCTGGACCTATGATCTGGATGGCGCATTGTTCGCGGCGGGACGCATGCCCGATGATTTTGACAGGACTGATCACGGACTGAAACCGATTGCCGTCGAAAGCATCGCCGGGGCGCTGTTCATCTGTCTGTCTGAAACCCCGCCCCCGATCGACGATTTCCGGGACGCGCTGAGCCGCTATGCGGCACCGCATCGCTTCGAAAATGCCAAATTGGCCCATCACAGCGTGTTGGTGGAACATGCTAATTGGAAGCTGGTGATGGAGAATGCGCGGGAATGCTATCACTGCGCCACCGGCCATCCCGAATTGTCCCGGACCTTTCCGGTAGGCATGTCGAAACATTTCGACGCGCATGAAGATGACCGGGCCGCAGCCTTTGCCAAGCGGATGGACGCAGCCGGATTGCCGCACACGCCGCTGGAGGGGCATTGGTGGCAGACTGCCCGCTTTGCCCTGAATGCCGGTTGCGTCTCGATTTCCGGGGACGGCCAGCATCTGGTCAAGAAACTGATGTGCGATGTGGAGGGCGGCGACATCGGCTCGATGCGCTGGGCGCTTGATCCGCATTGTTTCGCCCATGCGACTGCTGACCATGTCGTGGTGTTCAGCGCCATGCCGGTTGGGGCCCGCGAAACCCATGTTTTTACCAAATGGTATGTTCACCAGGATGCTGTCGAAGGCGTCGATTATGACGTCGACAGCCTAATCGACCTGTGGACCCGGACCAACCTCCAGGACAAAAACCTGGCGGAAAACAACCAGGTTGGGGTCAACAGCCCCGGCTACACCCCCGGCCCCTATTCGCCAGATGCCGAGATGCTCGCGCTCCGATTTACCGACTGGTATTGCGACCGTGCGCGCGCCTACATTGACGCCCATGTCGACTGATCGCCCGCCGGGCTGGCGCCCGGAAACCCTTGCCGTCGCCCACGGTTATGACCCCGACATGGGCATGGGATCGGTCAAGCCGCCGATCTTCATGACCTCGACCTTCGTCTATCCCTCGGCCCAGCATGCCAAGAACGTACATGCAGCCTTTTTCGACAATGAAGGCCCGCTGGTCGGGGAGACCAATCATATTTATTCGCGGCTTGGCCACCCTGGCCTCGACATATTGGAACGCAGGCTGGCGGCGATTGACGGGGCGGAAGATGCGGTCGCCTTCAGCAGCGGCATGGCCGCGCATTCGAGCATTGCGCTGGCCCATGTCCGCCCCGGCGACAGCGTGCTGCACGGTCGCCCAATCTATGGCGGCGTCGATATGCTCTACAACAGCATAATGCCGCAGTTCGGGTCGCATGCGACGGCCTATCTCGACGGGGCCGACGAAACGGATGTCCGCGCCGCAGCGGGCGCGGCGATGGCGCTGGGGCCGTTGAAGCTGATCATCGCGGAAACCCCCGCCAACCCGACCGCCGCCATCGTCGATCTCGACCTGATGGTCCGGATTGCGGATGCCGTCGGTCAGCAGCAGGGCCACCGCCCGCTGGTCGTGGTTGACAACACCCTGCTCGGCCCGTTTGCGCAGCGACCTCTCGAACATGGCGTTGACCTGTGCATGACCTCGCTGACCAAATATTGCGGCGGGCACAGCGATTTGCTGGCGGGCGGCATCAGCGGTCGCAAGGATTTGATCGCTCACCTGAAAATGCTGCGCACCACCTGGGGCAATCATCTCGACCCCTACACCAGCTGGCTGGTGCTGCGGTCGCTGGAATCGGTCCATGTCCGCACCGAACGCGCGATGGCCAATGCTGTGGTCGTCGCCGGGTTTCTGCGCGCCCACCCAAAAGTCGCAGGCGTCACCTTTCTTGGCTTCCTGCCCGAGGGCAGCCGCCAGCGCGCCGTCTATGACAGGCAATGCCGGGCGGCAGGATCGACATTCTCCTTCCACCTGCACGGCGGCGAGGCGGAAGCGTTCCGCCTTCTCGACCGGTTGCAGTTGCTGAAACTCGCGGTCAGCCTCGGCGGCTCCGAAACCCTCATTTGCCATTCGGCGAGCACGACCCATTATGCCGTCGCGTCCGAACAGCGACTGGCGGGCGGCATCACCGATGGCACCATCCGGCTGTCGGTCGGACTTGAACATGTCGACGATCTGATTGCGGATCTCACCCAGGCGTTGGAAGCGGTGTGATGGACCTGAATTTTACCGGAACCGACCTGTGCGCCATTAACGGCACCCGCAGCCCGCCAGAAGCACACTATCAGGTCGTCGTGGTCGGTGCAGGGCCTAGCGGAATTGCCGCTGCTATCGACGCCACAAAGACTGGCAAGACGGTATTGCTCGTCGATGAAAACCCGGTTTCCGGGGCGGCAATGGGCAATGACATCCCGCTTTACTTTGGCGGGCGCATGACGGCCGCAACCCAGAATAGCGCCCGGATGGTCGAGGCGATTTTTTCAAGCATGCACGCGCTGGAGACGGCGATGGAAGCAGGCGTAGAGATACTGCTCGGTACCTGCGCTTGGGGTGCATATCGCAACGGCCCCGGCGTCGCGAGCCTGCCCGAGCAAGTCGTCGGTCTGGCCGATGCCGACCGGTCCTGGCTCGTTGGATTTGAACATCTGATCCTGGCGACCGGTGCGCGCGATCTAGCGATGGCCTTCCCCGGCTGGAACCAACCCGGCGTCATGGGGGCAGCGGCGCTGCAGATGCTGCTCAACCGCTATGACGCCTTTGCGGGACGGCGGTTGCTGATACTTGGCTCGCATGATCTCGCACTCGAAACGGCGTTGCTGGCTCATAAGCGAGGACTAGAGGTCGCTGGCCTGGTCGAGGTGCGGGATATTCCGCAAGGCGATGCAGGACTGGTTGCAGCGGTCAGGGCAGCTGGCATCGCCATCACCTGCGGCCAGAACATCGCTGCTGCGACTGGCGGGATCGACGGCGTCACGTCCGCGACGCTGACCTCCGGTGAATGCATCGCCTGCGATACCATCTGCGTCGCCATTGGTCTGGTGCCATCCATCGAACTGGTAGACGCCATGCACGGTCCACGGCAGCTCAACCCGCAACTCGGCGGCTACATTCCTGCCGGAGAGCCTTCCGTCACCGCCGTTGGCGATTGTGCAGGGCTACCCGACACCGGCTTCGACCATATCGCCTACCGAATGGACTGGATGCGCGCCCTGTCCACCGTCAGCCCGCCTGACACGATCGTTTGTCAGTGCGAGGAGGTGACCCGCGCCGACCTGATCGGTGTCCAGCCGCCCAATTATCTCGCCCGCCCGGCCCCGATGTGCGCCCGTTCGCTGGGCACGCTGCTTCAGGATGGCCCCGCCAATCCCGATCAGATCAAGCGCCTGACCCGCGCTGGTATGGGTGTCTGTCAGGGCCGCCGCTGCCGGGACCAAGTGGCAATGCTGCTGGCGCTGGAATCGGGACAGCCATATGGCGCGATCCCGCTCGCGTCGCACCGGGCCCCCGTGCGTCCCCTGCCCCTTAGAATCCTGGCCGAATGGAATGAACCCGACGCGATGGAAGCCGCCTGGGACGTCTGGTTCGGCATTCCGACACAATGGGTGCCAATCGAGGACATCGGCACCCCGCACGAAAATGCGCACCGCGAGATGCTCTACACGGGGATGTACAAATGAGCGGCTCGGAGGTTGTCATCGTCGGTGGTGGGGTCACTGGGCTGAGCGCTGGCTGGTGGCTGGCCCGGTCCGGCGTCAAGGTCACCGTGCTCGACAAATTCATCGTCGGCTGGGAAGCCTCGGGCCGCAACGGCGGCGGAGCCTCGCATTATTTCAGCCCGTTGTTCGCGGAGGAAAATCGGCTCTGGCCGCAAATGGACGAATTGCTCGGCTACCCGACCGAGCATCAGAAGGAGCGCATCCTGATCGCCATGTCGGAGCGGCAGTGGGAGCAGTATCGCTTCATTGCCGAACGGCACAATCGGCTGGGCTATCCGGTCGATCTGCTCGATGCCAGGCAGGTGCAGGAGGCCGTACCGCTGGCCGGTGATACCTGCTTTGGCGGCATGCACTATCGGTTCGGGGGCCATGCAAATCCGCAGCGCTCGGTGCAGGCCTATGCCTGGGCCCTGCAGGACCTGGGCGGGTGCATCATCCAGCACAGCCCGGTCACCGGCTTTGACACGGCAGGCGGTAAGGTGACAGCGGTCAGGACCGCAACGGCCAGCTACGGCTGCGACGCCGTTGTAGTGGCGGCAGGCCCACAAACCGCCGCCCTGATGGCGCAGTTCGGGATCAAGGTTCCGCTGGTCGCAGCGCGGGCGGAGATGATCATCACCGAACCGGCCCCGATGATGCCGATGGGCGGCGTTGACGGCAACAAGCTATATGGGCGGCAGACGCTGCGCGGCAACCTTGCCTATGGCGGCGGCCCGCACGAGTGGATCGACGTTGATGCAACCGGTCCCGCCGCACGTCCATCAACGCCGCTCGCCCGCAATATCGCCAAGCGACTGGCCGAGCTATTTCCCAAGGCCGCCCACCTGAACGTCATCCGCAGCTGGGCCGGGGTGATTGAAAATTCACCTGACGGTCGGCCGATCCTCGACCGGATGACCAGCCCCCACAATCTGGTGCTGGCCTCAATGGCCGCCGTCGGCTTTGGCCTGTCCCCGGCGTCCGGCCGCGCCATCCGTGATTTAATCATCGAGGGCAGATGTTCCTTTGCCGATCTCGACACGATGCAACTATCACGCTTTGACAATCTGGAGGCAGATTGGCGCGAGCGGCGCGGATGGCTCCCCATCGCATGACGCGCTATTCGGCGCTTGAACTGTTGCGCGGAGCCCTGACCGGGCATCGGCATTGGCAACCGGCGTGGCGCGATCCCGACCCGAAGCCGACCTACGACATGCTGATCATCGGCGGTGGCGGCCACGGACTCGCGACCGCCTATTATCTCGCGAAGGTTCACGGTTTGCGCAACATTGCGGTCTTGGAAAAAGGCTGGATCGGCGGCGGCAATACCGGGCGCAACACCACCATCGTGCGCTCCAACTACCGCCAGGCTCCGCTGCACAACCTGTTCGAATTCGGCCTGAAAATGTGGGAGAATTTGAGCGACGAACTCAATTACAATGTCATGTTCTCGCCGCGTGGGGCGTTGCTGCTTGGCCATTCGGATGCCGATATGGTCCGGCTCGCCGAACGCGGTGATGCCATGCGCTGTGCCGGGATTGATGCCGAACTGCTCAGCCGCGATCAGGTCGCCAAACTCGAACCGCTGCTCGACATGTCACGCAGCGCCCGCTTCCCGATTGAGGGCGGCCTCATCCAGCGGCGCGGCGGCACCGCCCGCCATGACGCCGTCGCCTGGGGCTATGCACGCGGGGCCGATACGCTCGGTGTCGACATCCTCCAACGGTGCGAAGTCACCAGTTTTGTCCGCGACGGGGATGCCGTCGTCGGGGTTGAAACCACCAGGGGGCGCATCGGAGCCGGTCGGATCGGGATTTGCGTTGCGGGCAACAGCGGCCATGTCGCCGGGCTCGCCGGGCTGAAGCTGCCGATCGAATCGCAGACCCTGCAGGCGATGGTCACCGAAGGCGTCAAGCCGATGATCAACACCGTGGTCATGTCCCAATCGCTGCATTGTTACATCAGCCAGTCTGACAAGGGCGGCATCGTATTTGGGGGCGATCCGGACAATTGGCCAAGCTATGCCCAGCGCGGCCATCCGATGGTGATGGAAGGCGCAGTAGCGCAGGGGTTGGCCTTGATCCCGGCCCTGTCACGGTTGCGGATGGTCCGTACCTGGTCCGGCGTCACCGACATGAGTTTCGATGGCTCCCCGATCATCGGCGAAACCCCGGTCCGCAACCTCTATATGAACGGCGGCTGGTGCTATGGCGGGTTCAAGGCCACACCCGCGTCCGGCTGGACCTATGCCCATACGCTGGCCACCGGCAAACCGCACGCCCTGAACGCGCCGTTCGATCTCGACCGGTTCCGGCGCGGCGATACCATTGATGAAAATGGGGTCGGCCCGATGCCGAACCACCGCTGACATGATGCAAGTCCCCTGCCCCCATTGCGGCCCGCGCGCGCAGTCGGAGTTCGTGTATGAGCGCACCGTTGATTCCGTTGTGACGCTGGACGCCGCGCCCGACGCCGCGATGGCCGCGCTGTTCACCCGCGCCAATCCGCGCGGCCTCGACGAGGAGATCTGGCGTCACACCTATGGCTGCCGCGCCTGGCTGGTGATCACCCGCCACCGCATCACCAATGCGATCAGCGCCGTTCGTGCGGTCGGACCGGAGACCCTGCCGTGATCCGCTTCACCTTCGACGGCAAGGCCTATCAGGCGCGGGAGGGCGATACGCTGGCGGCCGCCCTGCTGCGGAGCGGCATTGGCGTGGTTGGCCGCAGTTTCAAATATCACCGCCCGCGCGGCATCATGACTGCAGGAGTCGAGGAGCCAAACGCGCTGGTCACGGTCGGCGAAGGTGGCCGCACCGAACCCAACACTCGCGCCACTGATGTCTTTGTTTATGAGGGACTTGTCGCCCGAAGCCAGAACCGATGGCCCAGCCTGCGTTTCGATATCGGCGCGGTGATCGGCCTTGCCGCCAAGCTCATGCCGGCCGGTTTTTATTACAAGACGTTTTTCGGGTCGGCGAAGCGCTGGATGATCTACGAATATTTCATCCGCAAGGCGGCAGGACTTGGCAATGCCCCGCAGGAGGCTGACCCCGACCGCTATTCGCGGCGTGCCGCATTCTGCGATGTGCTGGTGGTTGGCGCAGGCCCCGCAGGCCTCACCGCCGCGCTGGAGTCCGCAGAGGCGGGCAAACGCGTCATCCTTGTCGAGCAAGATGCCATCCTCGGTCCCTCGCTGGTCCGTGACCCACAGGCGCAGGACGCAGACTGGATTGCCGCAACCGCCGCGCGCATCCGCGCCGCCGGCGGCCGGATCCTGACCCGCACCACCGCGTCAGGCTATTGGGAACATGATCTGGTCACCCTGACCCAGCGCCTCGTCGAACCGGGCCAAGTCCCGCCGTATGGCATTGCCCAGCGCCTCTGGCACGTCCGCGCCGAACAGGTCATCCTCGCCACCGGCAGCATCGAACGGCCGCTGGCCTTCGCCCACAATGACCGCCCCGGCGTAATGCTGTCGCAAGCAGTCCGGACCTATGTGCAACGCTTTGGCGTGGTTCCGGGCCAGAGCGTGGTAATCGCCACCAACAATGACGATGCCTATAGAACCGCCCACGCGCTCTCCGATGCCGGGGCGGTTGTCGTGGCTGTTCTCGACAGCCGCGCCGCGCCCGCCGGTGCGGAAACCGGCTTCCCGGTCGTCAACAACGCCGTGCCCGCTTCGGTCGCGGGTTCGCGGCACCGCCTCAGCCGCGTGACCGCATCGGTGGACGGTCAGAACACCAGTTGGGACGCCGACCTGCTCGCTGTCTCCGGCGGCTTCACCCCGGTCGTCCACCTCCATATGCAAGCCGGTGGTACGCTGGACTGGGCGGAAACGGCGCAGGCCTTTGTCCCCGCCCAATCACGCCAGAATGTCATCACCATTGGCGGCGCAGCATACCCGGACCCGGCACCTGCCGTCATGCCGGTTGGCGATCCACGCAAAAGCTTCATCGATTTCCAGAATGACGTGACCCTCGCCGATGTCGATCTCGCCTGGGCCGAAGGCTACCGCTCGGTCGAGCATCTGAAACGCTACACCACACTCGGCATGGCAACCGATCAGGGCAAGCTCGGCAATATGGCGGCGCTGGGGCGGCTGGCGGAGAAGCAGGGTGTGTCAATCCCGGAGGCGGGGCTCACCACCTTCCGACCCCCTTACACCCCGGTGACGATGGGCCTGCTGGCCGGCGCCGGTGCGGCAGACGGCGGTGCCCATATCCGCCGCATCGCCCTTTACAACCTCCATGCCGAGAAGAAGCCGATCTGGCAGCCACTCGGCTATTGGTTCCGCCCCCGCACCTATCCAAAAGGGTCCGAAACACTGGCACAGGCCGCGCTCCGCGAAGCAAAAACCGTCCGCACCAACGTCGGCATGACGGACGTGTCGACGCTCGCCAAATTTGAAGTGACCGGCCCCGATGCCGCCGCCTTGCTGGAAGTGATCTGTGCCACCAGCGTAGCCAAACTCACGGTCGGGCGCGGGCGCTATACCTTCATGCTCCGCGAAGACGGCATGGTGTTTGACGATGGCACCGTTTGGCGGCTGGCCGACAACCGCTATCTGCTGACCAGTTCCACCGGCGGGGCAGACCGGATGGCAACGCATATCTCCTATGTCCGCAACTATCTCTGCCCGCAGCTGCGCGTCTCGGTCGTTAATGTGCAGGAACATTGTGCCGGGATTGCGGTTGCGGGGCCAACGGCCCGCGCGGTTTTGGCAACCTTGATGGGAACGGAACCGCCGCGCCACATGTCGACAGTGGCCGCCAGCATTGCCGGGGTCCCGGTGATCATTCTGGCCGCCAGCTACAGCGGCGAGCGCGCCTTTGAAATCTATGTGGAGGCACCCAGTGCCGCCCCGGTGTGGCTGGCGTGCGAGGCCGAGGTCCACCGTCACGCGGGCTGTCTCTACGGGCTGGAGGCCATGGAATATCTGCGCATCGAAAAGGGCCATCTGGTCGTTGGCGGAGAGATTGACGGTCGGCTGACCCCGCAGGACCTGGCGCTCGACAAGATGCTCAACAAGGCAGGCGGCTATATCGGCGCGTCGGGGCTGTCTCGCCCGGGATTATCAGCGCCGGGGCGTCGCCAATTGGTCGGGCTGGAGGCAATTTCCGGCACCATTCCGGAAGGATCGATGCTGGTGACCGGTGGCAACCAAATGCCCCAGGGCCATGTCACCGCTGCCGCATTTCGGATCATTGACGGTGGCTCCATCGCGCTGGCACACCTGACGGACGGCTTCGCTCGTACCGGTGAGGAACTGACCGCCACCTCACCAACACGCAGCCAACAAGCCCGTGTCCGCGTTATCGCCCCGCATTTCTATGATCCGGATGGGGAGCGTTACCGTGATTGATGTGTCGATCACTCCCCTGCCTGCAGCGCCGCTGCACGCGCTTGAAATCTGGAGCAATCCGATCGCGGTCCAGACACGGTTCACCGCCAGCCTCGGCTTCGCGCTGCCAGCACTGGGCAAGTCCGGCGGCACCGACGCCTTACACCTGATCCGCTATGAACCGACCGTCTGGCTGGTGGAGGGAGATGCCAGTCCACTCCCGGCCGTTCTCGCCGAAGATGGCGCCATCACCGCCATCGGTGGCGGCATCGTCCGCATCCGCCTCTCCGGTCCCGCCTGGCGCAGATTACTGATGGAGGGCGGCGTGTTCGATGCCGAGTCACCGGCGTTCGCCCCCGGCTGCAGCGCCGCCACCATTATCGACCATGTCCCGGTGCGCCTGCACGTGATCAGCGACGACACATGCGTCGCCTATGTTCCACTAAGCTACAGCACCGCCCTCCTGCACTTCTGGCACCAAACCGCTGTCGGCTGCGACTGAGCGACCACCTTGATTGCTGCCTGCCACAACGGGTGATAGCCTATTGCCACCGCGTGCCTGAATTTGGGGGTTCAATATGCTTGGTCTTCTTGCACTGACCTTTGCTGCAATATTCTTTGGGGCGGCGATTTATATCAACGTGGCCGAACACCCCGCGCGAATGCAGTTGGCGGTGTCCGCTACGCTTGCCCAGTGGAGGCCCTCCTACAAACGCGGTTTCGCCATGCAGTCCTCGCTCGCGATAGTCTCCGGTCTGTGTGGCCTTGCGGCTTGGTGGACCAGCGGCGGTCTGGCCTGGGCCATCGGCGCGGCTTTCATTCTGGTCAACTGGCCTTACACGCTGCTGATGATCATGCCGGTCAACCACCAGCTGGAGGCGACAGCTATCGCCGACGCCTCACCTGCCACCACAGCCTTGCTCACCCGATGGGGCCACCTGCACGCCGGTCGAAGCGCCCTCAGCCTGATCGCCACGCTCACCTTCCTGGCTGCCGCGACGGGTTGAACGTCGCCCTACCGCTTCGCAGCCCCCAAATGCCGCAGTTCCAGCCCGCGGGCGTGGCTGCGTTGGAAGCCTTTCCAGAGGGTGATGCCGGGGCCGCCGGGGCTGTAGGCGCTCCACGGTGTATCGGCGGGAGCGGTCCAGGTGCCCTCGTTTGAGCTGTCGACTGCGACCTCAAGATAGCTGCGCTTTTCGGCCTGCCCGCGCAGATGGAGGTCGAGGAAGGCGGTGATGAAATGCTGGTTGATCGTGTTGACACGATCGGTGCGCCACACCGGGTCTTCGAACCAGTCGAGGTCCCACAAACCCGTGCGCATCTCCGGCGGTGCAGGGTTCAGGCCAATCGCATGCCCGGCCTGCTTGTAGGTCAGCAGTACGCGGTCGCTGTTCACCGCGCCTTCAAAGAACGCCTTGGCCGCCCGGTTGTAGCCGACAGTGGCGTCGAACTCCCCCCCGATCAGCAGCAATGGCGCGGTGATGTCGGCGAGGCCCGCCGCACCCCAGGCCCCAACTGGCCCGCCGCCCGCCGGGGCCAGCGCCACAATGGCTTTGACGCCGGGTACACGGATGTCGGCAGCTTTTTCGGCCCCGCGTGCGAAGCGCTTGAGCAGGCCGCCCGCGACCAGCGCCATATTGGGGCCATCCGGATCAAGGCTCGCCCCACCAGCGGTTATCACGCCATATCCGCCTTGGGAGAACCCGACGAGCGCGATGCGGTCCGGGTCGATTTGCGCGCCCAGCCTCGCCTTCAGTTCGGCGGCGACGAACGCGATATCGAGCGGGCGGTGATAATTGGGGGCAGCGCGTTTGTCGGCGGAAATCACATAGGGGTTGGGGTCATCATGATGGATCGCCGCCACGACATAGCCCTTGGACGCCAGATTCTCGGTCAGCCAGCTCATTGCAGCGGGCGCGTTGCTATAGCCGTGGGAGACAATGACCAACGGGTGCTTGGTGCCGACGGCTGGCGCGTCACGTCTGGCAAGACCCGGCACCGTGTAAGCAACCGGCGGTTTTGGCGGTTCACCCCAGAAGCTCGCGGTGTAAGTGGTGCGCTGCGCATCGGTCGCCGCCGCCGGATACCAAAGGCTGACAGTCAGCGGCCGGTCCTTCAGCGGAACTGGTGTCGACGCCTGCTCCACGGCCTGAAAATCCGGCTGCAGACGGTGAACGAAGGTCAGGGTCCGAAACCCGACGGAATGCTGGCCGAGCGCCGCCAGTTCGGGCGCATCCACCCCCGGCACGCTCGGCGGGTTGGCGGCCAAAGGGGATGCAAGCGTCATCATCGCTCCTATCATTGCTGCCCGCAGCGTCATGGCCCCACCTCCTGCATCACCGGCCAGGCCAGCTGATCGACCATCCAGGGGTGGTCGGCAATCAGCGGCGGGAAGGTTTGATCCCGCAGCACCGCCGTCGATAACCGGGCGATCCGGTCGGGCAGATTGCCCAACTCGCTGGCTCGGGCCACCACCTGCACCTTCCGCGAGAACCTGCCCCGGGTCATCGGTTCGAGCCGCAATTGCGACAGATAATTGGGTGCCGCCGTCAGACAGACCGGCGAGGTAATCGTCCAGCCGAAGCCCGCCGCGACCAGCGCCATCTGCTGATGCGACGATTCCACCTCGACAATTTGCGGCAGTTTCAGCTTCATCCGGACGATCTGCCGCTCGATTTGCTGCCCCATACCGGTCAGCCGGGAAAAGCGGATGAACGGCAGGCCGGGCGGGCTGCGCGACAGATCAACCGGCTCGCGGTAGTCGGCAGGAAAGGCCAGCACGAACGTCTCTTCGAAGATCGGGTGCAGAACGACATTGTCCCGGTGCTCAAGGTTGAAGCTGCCGGTCACCATCATGTCGATGTCGCGCGCCAGAAACTCGCCCTGATGCTCGAGAGAGATGCCCGAACGGATGTTCCACCGGTCGGCCCGCTCGCCAAGACTGGTCAGGATCGGCGCGGTCAACTGATTGGCCAGGCTGAATGACATTGCCACCGTCACGTTCGCGATTGGCAGATTGGCCCCTTCGCGCACATCGTCAAAGGTCGATCGGGCGTGGGCAATCAGCGCCTGTCCGCGTGCAAACAGTGATTTGCCGCTGGTCGTCAGCCCGAGCGGTCTCATCGCCCGGTCAAACAGCGGTGCCCCGATCCCCGCCTCCAGCTTGGCGATGGTCTGCGACACCGCCGACTGGGTAACCTGCAAATGGGTCGCGCACTGCGACATGCCGCCGAGTTCGACAGTCATCACAAACACCTCAAGCGCGTGCAGATCAAATTCCTGCGGCAGCTTCACCTCGCTGTGCCCCTCGCTATGACTTTAGCAACCCCTGTTGCCGGTCATTAATCGGGCTAATGCTAGGTGACACGCCGCCGGATCGGGCCATGCATTTTCGATATGATCGCAGCCATCCTCAGTGGCGTTGCAATTTTGCATCAAATCCGGCGATCACCCGCGCCTCAATCCCGCCGCCGGGTTGCCGCAGCTCACGCAGCAGCAGCAGGACGGTCGAGATCAGCGCCACCAGGCTCATACCGGCAAACATCAGCAACATCGGGTCATATCCGGCGTGGTTGGCGGGCCCGGCTTTAAAGCTGTCGTTCAGCCATCCGGCTGCGGCGTTGGCTGCGGCGAGCCCCAGGCTCTGGATCATATTGATCAGCCCAAACGCCGTCCCGATCCGCTGCGGCTCAACCAGCATCGCCGTTGACGGCCAGATCACCGCCGGGATCACCGAAAAGCTGATCCCCATCAGGATTGTCGTCACCCAAAGCCCGTAAGTCGTGGTCGCAAGGATCAGGAAGGTCAACGGCATCAGCGTGGCGGCAAAGGTCAGCAGGCTCGCCCGTCTGCCGATCCGGTCGGCAATCAGGCCGAACACCGGTGTCGCAAAAATCGCTGCCGCAAACACATAGCTGTTGGCGGTCCCGGCGTCGGCGAGGCTCATGCCCTTTACGTCCTGGAAATACTGGATCGCAAAGGTTGACCTAAACGGAAAGAACACGCTGGCGAACAGGACATTGAGCCAGAGGATGTACCAGAAGGACCGGCTGAACCGGGTGAGATCTTTCAGCACAAACCGCTCCGACTTTTGGCCCACCGCCCGCAAATGCGGGAGCCGCCGATCAACGACATAATAGATGAGCGCCGTCACGATTCCCGTCGCGGTGAGCGCGGCTGCCAGCCACAACGGGGCCTGCCAGCCCGCCGCATAGATAGTGTCAAACCAGCTGGTCGATTTGTCGGCGCTGTAAGACCCGACCCGCGCCATCGAGAAGAACAACGCAATGGCGAGCGCACCGCCGCCCAGATGGAACCACTGCGCAATTCCGACCAACAGCGCGATGTACAAGGTCTCGTTGCCGAGACCGAACAGCAGGCGGCCGACGAGCATCAGTTCATAGGGGTCACCAATCGCGGTAAGTGCCGCGCCGATGGTGCAAATCACCGTGGCGATCAGGATCGCCTTTGCTGCCCCGATCCGGTCGATCAATATCCCACCAATCAGCGCCAGCGCGATATTGGGCAGGTTGAACACCGCATTCAGCATGCCGATCTGGCTCTGCGAAAAGCCGCGCTGATCCCGCAGCAACCCCGCCACCGGCGCGATGCTGTCATAGGTATAATAGCTGCCCATGATGGTCAGCGCCGCCAGCGCAAGCATCAGCCAGCGGATCGGTGATTGCGGCATGCTATCCCTCCATCAACCGCTCAACTTGGCGGATTGGCTGCCTTCCACTCCATCCCGGCCCGCACCCGCCGCTCGACCGAGGGGTGGGTATAGAACAGGAACTCCGCCCAGGGTTCAGGGCGCGGATTGCGGTATTCCGCTGTCTTCACCAGCGCGCCGGCCAACGCATCCGGCAGGTTCACCGTCCGCAGTGAATAGGCGTCCGCCTCGCTTTCACCGATGCGGGTCAGCCCGTTCATCACCGGGGAGGCGAACAGCGCCAACAACGACACCGTGAACATCAACACCGGAAAGCCCAGCGGATCGGAAATGGTCGCCGAACTGCCAAACAGGCGCGCGATCCGTGGAAACAACCGGTCGGCCAGAAAGAACAGTAGCACCGCCAGGCTCGATAGAACCAAAACCGACCGCCAGACATGGTTCAGCACATAATGACCGATTTCGTGCCCGGTAACCGCCTTCACTTCGTCGAGCGAGGCCTTGCCGAGCGCCACGTCGGAAATTGCAATCCGTGCCGACCCGAAAATGCCCGAGACATTGGCGGTGAAATTGTTCGACTGCCGCGATCCGTCATAGACGAAAATCCGATCATGCGGAATCTTCGCCTCGTCGGCCATCTTCAGCAACGCCTCTCGCACCGGGCCTGCCGGAACCGGTTTGAACTCGTTGAACAGCGGTTCGATCAAAACTGGGGACAGCAGCAACATCGCCGAAATCGCAAAGGCCGACAGCCCGCCCGACCACAGCCACCAGGTCCGACCCGCCTTGTTGATCAGTGCATAGACCCCCAGGAAGAACAGCCCGCCCAGCACGGCGCTAATGACCAAACTGATCGCGCCCTGCCCCAAATAATCGCCAAGTGGCTGGCTGGTCCGCCCATAGTCAGTTTCGCGCCACCAGCCAGTGTACAAATCCCACGGCAGGGTCATCAATGCGGATACAAACATGAAGGTGGTGCAGATCAGAAAGGTCCGCAATCCAACCCGGGGTTCCGCCACGACGGCAGCAATCCGGTCCAGAATACGCAGCCGAAGGATGAGCCAGCAGGTCACCCCGGTCACCACCAGCCCCCACAGCAGTAGCCAATGCCCGCCGGTCGTATAGGCCGCCGCCTTGGCCAGCGCTTCCGGCCCCAGCCCGTCAATATAGGCAGCAGTCGCCGCCGCTGGATCAAATGTCATGATATCTGCCCCGTTCGCGTATCTGTATTACACGCATGATACAGAACGCGTCACGTCCGGCAACCTGTTTCGCAATCGGGCCGGACAGTCGCTACAGGCGCCCCGCTGCAAGCGCGTTTTGGATCAGCCGCCGGACTCCCCAGCGGTGAAATGGCACGATGAAGAACAGATAGACCCGGCCCGACCAATGATTGACATGACAGAGCGTCGAAACAAACACGCGGGATGTCCCATCAATTGAATGTTTTAGCACGGACAATTGGAAGTCCAGATGGGGGTTTTTCCGTCCGGCAATCAACTCCGTCTCCGTCAGCGCCAATATCGGCCACGGCCCGATCTTCTCTCCCACCCGGTAGTGATCGCGAACCACCGGTCGCAAAATGTCCGCCACAGTCGGCACGGTGAGTCCACACCACCCCGCGACCATATTCCGGACGATCAGAAGCAGCTTTCCCCACCACGGATGATGACCAAACAGCTTGTGAAACAACATCGTCGGACCCGCATCACCATCGGTCAGCTGAGCGCTGTAGCTATCCTTGAAATAAGCCGCCCGCACCGCGTCTCGGCTGAGCAGGCTGACCGACGGGATGTCACCTTCCAAAACCGTCATTGGCAATCCATGGTCACCACCCTAGGTCACAAGTCCCCTACCTATTCTTAGCACTGGACGCCGACATATAGGCGTCCAGGGTTTCGTGATAATGCCGTATCCGGCTTTCCTGATACCGGGCCAGCGTTACCCCCGGTTTCTTTGATGCACGCAGGCCTTTTTGTATCCGCATCAGATTGTCGGTGTCCTGATCGGCGACCATCGCCGCCGATCCCAATTCGGGTGCGTCCGACCAGTTTTGATCCGGGCCGAGCACCGTCATTTTGGCCGGTTCAGGATGGCTTCCGTCCGGTGCCTTGGAAAACAGAAACATGATTTCCATGATGGAACTTTCCGGGTCATCGCCGTTGGGGCGGAACCGGTAGGTGATCGGCAGCGCCTGACCTCCCCAAGGCACCATGTTCGGGAACAGCATGTATTCGATCAGGTCGAGAGACTCGGTATCGGACAGGGCCGACATGTCGCGACCGATGCTGCGCGAGATTTTTTCCCGCGCGCGTTCGGCCAGTTTCCCGCGCGCGGTCTCCCCGTTTCCGACTTCGATCGGCTTGCCCGCAAAGAACGGCACATCGCGCCGCATCTCCGCAATGGTACGGTCCGCACTGATGCCCTTCAGTGATGGAGAGGGAACGCCCTGTACGCTGATCATCCGGCTGACATGGCGGACATCGGGCCACACATCATATTGGGTGTTGGTATCGCCATAATAGCCGAGGACCTGCGGGTGGGCGACACTGACATGATAGGCTTCGACAAAGGCCTCCATCGCCAGCTTCCAATTGCACGGCATGATTTTGGCGACATGCGCTGCAACATAGCGATCCTCTAGGTTGAAGGCCTTGAAATGCTCAGGCAGGTTCTCGAGATAGTCCTCCAGCGGCTCACAAACCGCATCAAAATTCACAAAGACAAAACCGCCCCATATCCCGACCTTGGCCTCCGGCAGATTCATCTTGGCTTTGTCGACATGTGGGAAATCCCACTGGCCGGAGATGATCGATAGGCTGCCGTCAAGTTTCCAAGTCCAGCCGTGAAACGGGCAACGGAGCTGGTTCACGCAGCCCGCTTCGGTGCGCAGCAAGGTTCCACGGTGGAGGCATGAATTCACATAGGCCCGTATTTCATCCGGCCGGGTGCGAATGACGATCAGGCTGTCGTGGACAATCTCATAGATCACATGATCACCAACATTGGGAATATGTTCGACCCGGCAAGCCAGCTGCCAGCATTTGCGCCAAACTCGCTCAACCTCCCGGTCATGCCATGCCTTTGAAAAATAACGCTCAGCCGAAACATCTGCGCTGTCCTGTGTCTGGGTTGGCGACTCCTGCCTCATGACTTCAGGTGGCGGATTCACGTCGGTTGCGAACACGTCCTGCACCGAAGGCGATGGTCGCCGCGCTATGATGTCCATCCCGCTTCCCCTGTGGTCCTGAACCCTTGATATCGCTATGATCATGGCCATGAAGCAACTAACGCACAAGCATCTCACCACCCTGACGCTCGACGTCGATTTCGCTGGTATGCAGATTGTTGGTCGCACGCCGGCCGGCTTGCGTCGCATCGCACCGGTCTCCGGCGGCCATTTCAGCGGAGCGCGCCTCAGCGGACGCGTCCTGCCGGGTGCCGACTGGGTCATCAATCGGCCCGATGGCGTCATGGTGATCGATGTCAGATTGACGCTGGAAACATCAGACGCAGTGACAATCTACCTGACCTACCAAGGCCGTTTTCTGGCTGAACTGGATTCCATGGCCCGCTTCGCCAAAGGCGCGTTGCTGACACAATCCGAATATTCGCTCGCTATTGTCGCAAAATTCGAGTGTGGCGATCCGCGCTATGCATGGCTCAACAACGTCATTGCGGTCGGTACCGGCGAACAAACCGCTAAAGGTCCAATCTACGATATCTTCGAAATCGGGTGATGTAGCTACGGCAATCAAATTCAGACTATCCGAGCCCCCTGCCGCAGCAATTCCTTTTGCACCACCGCCATATCAACCTCCGCAAATCCGCAATCACGCTTCACAGCAACGGCGGCGGCGGTGCCGGCGCCTTGGCCGGCGACGGCGCAGCACATCATGTTGCGGATGGCGGCATGGCTCAGCTTGTCGCCGCCGATGCTGCGGCCGGTGACGATCAGGTTGCGCACGCCCTTGGGCAGCATCGACCGGTAGGGGACGTGGAAATAGCGGCCGGTCGTTGGCAGGATCAGCGTGCCATAACCATCGATGAACTCCGGAAAAATGCCGATACTGTCGTCGAAGCGCGCCTGACCGCGCACATCGTCGGCGGTCAAATTATACTGGGCATCGATCTTGCGGGTGTCCCGGATGCCAAGTGTCATGCCAAAATTCCGGAGCTTCGCCGTCTCGCAGCCGGGCATGAAGCCTTTGAGCGCCTCAACCGCGTGCATCGCCTGTTGGCGCCCCGCCATTTCGCCGTGGGTCAGCGCGTCCGGGTCGGTGCCATCAAGCGTCAGGTGCACCATATTGAGATAGGTGAGGTCTCCCTGATCTGACACCGTACCCCAGGTTCCGGCAATGGTTGCCAGGCTGGCCGGGATGAGGCCCGCCGCCAGCGCCTTCTGAAACGGTTTGCGCAGGAAGGGGGAGAACATCGCATCCTCCTTGCCGTCCGTCGTCACCTCCCATTCGCCGCCCACCGCCCAATCGGCATAGGTTTGCGGGTCAGCCTTCACCGCATCGATGAACCGCGCCTTGTTCACGCCGGACATGGAAAACATCACCGAGGCCGACATCATTTCGTTGACCGGATGCTGGTGGGTCGCAGCGCCGCACCGATGCGCAATGTCGGCATCACCAGTTGCATCGATCACCCGTTTGGCGAGGATCGCCTCCCGGCCGGCCTTGCTCTCGACGATGATGCCCCGGATGGTGTCACCCTCCAGGATCGGCGCGACAAACAGCCGGTGCAGCATCGGGATGACCCCGGCCTCCGTCACCAGCGTATCGGCGACATATTTGAAACTTTCGGCGTCCAGACTGTGGCTGATCGATTGCGGCTCCGGCATCGCCGCGCCCATCGCCTTGGCCCGCTCCTCGAATTCCCGGCCAATGCCTTCGCTATCGATGGTTTGCGGGTGCCGGTACCAGGCAAAACCTTCAACCCCGACCTGAGTGATATTACCCCCGAAACAGCCATAGCGTTCCAGCAAAATCGTCTCTGCCCCGGCCCTGGCCGACGCCAGTGCCGCTGCGAGCCCGCCGGGACCGGACCCGACCACCAACACCTCGGTTTCGCGGATCACGTCGATATGACGTGCCGGTTCGGCAATCGTCCGGGTCATCGCTGCGCCTTTTCCCAGTCCGGTGCGACATAATAAGGCGCGTTCGAAGGCGCGAGCAGGGCCCGACCCAGAATATGGTCCGCGCCCTTTTCCCCGACCATGATGGTCGGGGCATTCAGGTTCCCGGTGGTGATGGACGGCATGACCGAGCTATCGACGACCCGCAGGCCGTCCACCCCGATCACCCGCAGATCGGAGTCGACAACAGCACTCGGGTCATCGCTGCGGCCAATCCGGCAGGTTCCACATGGGTGGTATCCACTCTCGACCTTGTCCCGAATGAAATCATCAATGGCCTCGTCGGAAACCACCTCGGCACCCGGCGCAATCTCGGCACCCCGGTAGCGATCGAAGGCCGCCTGTCCGAAAATCTCGCGGGTCAGGCGAACACCAGCCCGCATCTCCGTCCAATCATCGGCGTGGCTCATATAGTTGAAACGGATGGCGGGATGGTCATGCGGATTGGGCGATTTCAGCCGGACATTGCCCCGGCTTTTTGACCGCATCGGGCTGACATGCGCCTGATAGCCATGGCCCTTGACCATTGATTTTCCGTCATATCTAACGGCGAGCGGGAAGAAATGATATTGGATGTCGGGATAGCGGATCCCGGCGCGGCTGCGAATGAAGCCACAGCTTTCAAAATGGTTGGTCGCACCCAGTCCGGTCCGGAACAGCAGCCATTCCGCCCCGATCAGGCCTTTGGCGAACCAGTTCATCTTTGGGTAAAGGGTCACCGGTGCCGGGCAGGCCATCTGGAAATAGAATTCCAGATGATCCTGCAGATTTTCGCCGACACCCGGTCGATCCACCACCACCTCTATGCCGTGCTGGCGCAGTTCGGTCGCCGGACCAATGCCCGACAATTTCAACAATTGCGGGGAATTAATCGGTCCACCCGACAGGATGACTTCGCAGTTCGCCCGGACCTCGTGCCGCTGCCCGGCCCGTTCATAGACCACGCCAACCGCACGCCGACCGACCATATTCACCCGGCAAACCAGCGCGTGAGTGATCACCGTGACATTGGACCGCCGCTGCGCCGGCCTCAGATAGGCCTTGGCGGCGCTGCACCGCGCGCCGCGCCGGACCGTCATGTCCATCCGGCCAAAGCCTTCCTGCTGCGCGCCGTTGATATCCTCCGTCACCGGATACCCCGCCTGCTGCGCCGCATCGATCCACGCCTGATACAGCGGATTCCGCAGTGGGCCATATGTGGTGTCGAGCGGACCGTCCCCACCCCGGTAGGCATCCCCCCCTTCGGCGCGGCGTTCCGCCCGTTTGAAATAGGGCAGCACATTGGCATAACCCCAGCCCTGGGCCCCTTCCTCCTGCCAGCGTTCGAAGTCGAGCGGATTCCCGCGAACGTAAACGAGGCCATTGATGGAGGAGGACCCGCCGACGGCCTTCCCGCGCGGCGTATGCATCCGCCGCCCGCCTAGCGCTGGCTCCGGCTCACTCTCATAGCGCCAGTTATACTTGGCGCTGTTCATCGGGATCGACAGCGCGCTCGGCATTTGAATGAACACCGACCCGTCCGACCCGCCATATTCCAGCACCAGCACGGTCTTCGTTCTGTCGGCGCTCAACCGGTCGGCCAGCACGCAGCCCGCCGATCCCGCGCCGACGATGATATAGTCGAAACTCCGGCTATCCGGCATGCGTTGTCCTTCGGTACAGCGTCAGCAAACCCCTCAAGGTGCCGGCACACATCAACAGCAACACGATCCCGAGCGGCAGCCCGGTTGCGATCGACCCGGCCTGTAGGGAGGTCAAGCCGCCGCTGAGCAACAGCACCACCCCAATGCCGCCGACCGCGAACAACCAGAAGGCCTTTTGCCGCAGCGGCGTGTCGGTTCGGCCGCCCGACGTCATCGTGTCGATCACCAGCGTCCCTGAATCCCAGCCGGTGACAAAGAAAATCAGGATGAGACAGACGGCGACGAAGGAGGTGACCTGCGCCCAGGGCAGACTGCCGAGCAGGACAAACAGCTGGGTATCAATCGGGGCTGTCGCCAACCCCGGTGCGGTCCCCGTCAGTAGGGCCGATATGCTGGCATCCCCAAAAATCGTCAGCCACACTATGCCAACCAGGCTTGGGGCAATCATCGCCCCTGCAATGAACTCCCGCACCGTACGGCCGAGCGAAATGCGCGCCATGAACATGCCGACAAACGGCGCCCAGCTGATCCACCAGGCCCAATAGTAAACCGACCAATCCTGATAATAGCCGACATCATTTCGCCCGACCGGATTGGCGAGGGCCGGAAGATGCTGGAGATAGGCCAGCATGTTGCGCCCCAGATCGGCCAGCAGCTCCAGCGACGGCCCAGCCAGCAGCACGAACAGCAGCAACACCAGCGACACCAGCATGTTGAGTTCACTGAGGATACGGATGCCCCGGTCAATACCGCCGCGCACCGACAGGAAGGTGATCGCCGCCATCACGCCAATCAATCCCAGGATCGCGGCGGGAGAACTGGCGATGGCATAGAGATAGGTGATTCCAGCCATCGCCTGCTGCGCGCCAAGGCCGAGCGAGGTGGCGAGGCCGAATATCGTCGCGAACACCGCCAGCACCTCGATCATGTCGCCAAGCCGTCCCCAGACCGCCTTGCCGAAAATCGGATAAAAGGCCGACCGCATCGACAGCGGCATGCCGAAATCATAGGCGAACAAAGCCAGCGCCAACCCAGTGACCGTGAAAATCGCCCAGGGGTGCAGCGCCCAGTCAAAGATCGTGGCGGCCATCGCCAGGCTGCGCGCGGCAACCGCGTCGCCCGCTGCCCCGAGCAGGGGTGCCGCCGGACCACCGGCAAGCGAATTGGTGAAATGGGTGACCGGTTCACCGACGCCGTAGAAGACCAGCCCGATGCCCATGCCGGCCCCGAACAGCATGGCAAACCAGGACAGGCAGGAATAATCCGGGCTCGCACCCTTTCCGCCGAGCCGGATACGCCCCAGCGGGGACAGCGCCACCACGACACAAAATAGCAGCAGCAGATTGCCGACCGACATGAATAACCAGTCAAATTGCGACACCGCACCGCTGCGCAGCCATGCAAACAGGTCGGCGGATGCCGCCGGTGCAATCAGCGAAAACAGGATGACGCCAAGCGAGATCAGCGCCGTTGGGACAAACACCGCTGGATTGACGCGCATGCCGAACCAGTCGCGATTGGAGCTGCCATAGTCCCGAACATCCAGCGCGCCATCCCAGTCGGCCATGCCATCCTCCCCCGTCAGTGAACGGCCGCTTTGGACAAAGCGGCCCACAGCCAGGGCGCAAAACTCCGCCACACCTCAACCTCGAACCGCTCCGCCCCGGTGCGGAATATCAGGATTTCGACAGTTTCGTAGACCGTCCGCGTCGCCCGGCCAATGTCGAACCGGTCCAGATCAATCGGGCATCCCGACATCAACAGCCGGGCAGCCTGCGGCCCCTCGACCACAAGGCAAATCGACCGGTCGCTGATCTCGGTCATCGCAACGCCAGTGCTGGAATCGGGCAAGGTCGGCAGGCTCCCCACCGACCGGAAGACCCATTCGTCCGGACCAAGACAGGCGACGGAGCCGACAAATGTTCCAACCGTCTGCGGTACCTCCGCACCCAGAAACTGCGCGACCGTCGCAGCAGACCGCGCCCGCAGGGATGCCCGCGCCATCGGCGGCATCAATTGGAGCGCAACGCCGGGAAAATCCATCCGTTGACCTGGCACCGGGTTAGTGCGGGCCAATCCTGCTGACATGCGGGCATCAGACATGGAGCCGGCTGCCTTCCGCGTCATAAAATACCATGTCGCTGACCACGGCCCGGTGGGTCCCGCCAAGCATCGGAATGTGCAGCACCTCACCCTTCCGGTCCTGCCCGCCCGCAACCAGCGCCAGCGCAATAGAACGGCCAAGCGTCGCGCTCCAATAGGCCGAGGTGACATGACCGATCATCGTCATCGGGATCGCCTGGTTCGGGTCCGCAACAATTTGTGTACCTTCTTCCAGTACGACGGTCGGGTCGTCCGTCAGTAGCCCGACAAGCTGCTTGCGCCCCGGTGCAACAATATCCGGGCGGTCCAGCGACCGCTTCCCAACAAAATCCGGCTTCTTCCGCCCAACCGCCCAGCCCAGTCCGGCATCAAATGGTGTCACGGTGCCGTCGGTATCCTGACCGACGATGAGGAAGCCCTTTTCCGCGCGGAGCACATGCATCGCCTCGGTCCCATATGGCGTGATTCCATAAGGTAATCCGGCATCCATCAGCCGCTCCCACAGCGCATGGCCATAGGCGATGGGCACATTGATCTCGAACCCCAATTCGCCGGTGAAACTGACCCGGAACAGCCGGGTTGGCACTCCGCAGATATGCCCCTCCCGGACCGCCATGTGCGGGAAGGCTTCGGCAGACAGATCAATCCCCTCGACCAGTGGATCCAGCAATTTCCGCGCGTTTGGCCCCTGAAGCGCGATCACCGCATATTGCTCGGTGGTGCTGGTCAGCCAGACATCGAGGTCGGGCCATTCGGTTTGGAGATAATCCTCCATCATGTTCAGCACGCGCGCCGCACCGCCGGTGGTCGTGGTAAGATGGAAACGGTCGGGGGCAAGGCGGGCCGATACCCCATCGTCGGTGATGAAGCCGTCCTCCTTCAGCATCAGCCCATAGCGGCACCGACCGGGTTCCAGCGCTTTCCACGGGTTGGTGTACATGCGGTTGAGGAATTCGGCGGCGTCCGGCCCGACCACTTCGATCTTGCCAAGCGTAGAGGCGTCGAAAATACCGACTTGGTTGCGCACTGCTAGGCATTCGCGGTTGACCGCAGCGTGCATATCCTCCCCCGCCTTCGGGAAATACCGCGCCCGCCGCCACTGCGCCACCGGCTCGAACACCGCGCCGTGCCGTTCGGCCCAGGGATCGATGCTGGTTTTGCGGGTCGGTTGGAACAAGGGCCCCTGCGCATGACCCGCAAGCGCCCCAAAGCTTTGCGGCGTGTAGGGCGGCCGGAACGTGGTCAGACCAACATCGACAACCGGCTTGGCGAGCGCGGTTGAGGCGATCTGCAACCCATTGAGGTTGGAGGTTTTGCCCTGATCGGTCGCCATGCCGTTGGTGGTGTAGCGCTTGATATGCTCGATCGACCGAAACCCTTCGCGCACCGCCAGCTTGATGTCCTTCGCCGTCACATCATTCTGGAAATCGACAAAGGCCTTGATGCGGGCCTGATCCTTGGGCGTCGGCAGGGCGTCGATCACCACACCTTCACCGAAATTCCAGTCACCCGCACAGGCCCCGACACAGCGCGCCGCCTCATTCGGCTGGTCAGGCACATAGGCCCCGAGATCATCGCGCCATTTCAAACTGCCCTTGCTGTGCGACCAGAGATGCACGCTCGGCGTCCAGCCGCCTGCCATCAGCAGCGCGTCACAGAGGATGGTGCGGCGGTGCGCTCCGGCGGTTGAGGCAATCTCGATGCCGGTCACGCCGTGGCGACCCTTCACACCGATCACCGCTGCACCTAATTCAATGTCAATGCTGCAGGCTCGGGCTGCGTCCACGAACGCCGCATCGACCTCAGCCCGCAAGTCAATGATCTCCTTGATGCGGACACCTGCCGTTGCCAACGCCAGCGCATCCTGCCAGCCGCTGTCATGGCTCGCCATGACGACGACCGACTGCCCGACCGCAATGCCGTAGCGTGCCGCATACACCTTTGCTGCGGACGCCAACATCACCCCGGGCGTGTCGTTACCGTCGAACACCAGCGGTCGTTCAATGGCCCCCTGCGCCAGGATCACCTCGCCAGCCCGGAACCGCCACAATTTCTCGCGCGGGCCGTCGCCTGGGTCGGCCAGATGATCGGCCAGCCGCTCCACCGCACCGATGAAATTGTCGTGATAATATCCAAATGCCGTGGTGCGCGTCAGGATCGTGACATTGGGCGCAGCGCGGAGCGTGGCGATGCTGGCGTCCAACCACGGCCACAGGGTCGGGTCGGCGAGGGCGCCACCGCCGGGTTCATCCTGATCATCGATCAGAACCACCCGCCCGCCGTCGGCAACCGCTGCCAGCGCCGCCGCAATCCCGGCAGGCCCTGCCCCGATGATCAGCACATCGCAATGGGCATAGGTGGCCGCATAGTGATCGGGGTCCTCTTCGGTCGGGGCCTCGCCAAGGCCCGCCATGCGCCGGATCGCCGGCTCGTACAGCTTGTCCCAAAAAGAGCGCGGCCACATGAAGGTCTTGTTGTAAAAACCAGCCGGGAAAAACATCCCCAGCCGGTCGTTGATAGCGCCGAAATCGGTTTTGAGCGAGGGCCAGCGGTTCTGGCTGACAGCCGTCAGGCCGACATGAACTTCAACACTGGTCGCCCGCAAATTCGGGGTGAAACGCCCGGGGCCGCGATCAACCGAGACCAGCGCATTGGGTTCCTCGCTGCCCGCGGCCAGCAGGCCGCGCGGCCGGTGATATTTGAAGGATCGGCCGAACAGCATGACACCGTTCGCCAGCAACGCTGACGCCAACGTATCACCCGCAAAGCCGGTGTAAATTTTGCCGTCAAAGCGGAAATACACCGGGTTGCTCCGGTCCACCCGCCCACCACTTGGCAATCGGAAGCCGCTCATCGGCGCGGTTCCCCGGCCTTGTAGGTGGCTTCGAACTTGTCGGTCACGGTGTCGCGCACCGCATTGAAAAACCGGCCGCAGCCGTGAACATGCCGCCAGCGTTCATGATGCCGCCCGCGCGGATTGGCGCGGATGAACAGATAGCGCTCCCAGTCCGCATCGCTCATCACCGAAGGGTCGGGTGGGCGGGCGATATGGGCCTCACCGGCATAGGCAAATTCGATTTCAGCCCGCCTTTCATCGCAATAGGGGCAGTGGATCAGGATCATCAGTGCGCAACCGCTGCGGCGGCGGCCTCATCGATCAGGCGGCCGTTCCGGAACCGGTCCAGATTGAACGGTGCGTTGATCCTGTGCGGCTCGTCCTTCGCCATCGTATAGGCGAGCAGGTCGCCCGCCCCCGGCGTCGCCTTGAAGCCACCGGTGCCCCAGCCGCAATTGACATACAGCCCTTTGACCGGCGTTTTGCCAAGGATCGGTGATCGGTCGGGCGTCACGTCGACAATCCCGCCCCAGCTTCTGAGCATCCGCATCCGCCGGAAAATCGGAAAAATCTCGCAAATTGCCGCGAGCGTGTGCTCGACGATATGCAGGGCACCGCGCTGCGAATAACTGACATATTGGTCGGTCCCGGCGCCAATGACCAGTTCGCCCTTGTCCGACTGACTGATATAGGCATGAACGCTGTTGGACATCACCACGCACGGAAACACCGGTTTGACCGGTTCCGACACCAAAGCCTGGAGCGGATAGCTTTCCAGCGGAAAATCCAGCCCCGCCATGTTCATCAGCACCGAACTATGGCCTGCCGCCGATACGCCGACCTTGCGGGATGCGATGAAGCCGCGCTCGGTCTCGACACCTTCGACCGCACCGTCCGCGCCGCGACGAATGCCGGTTACGGCGCAATTCTGGATGATATCAACCCCCAGCGCCGCCGCGGCCCGCGCATAGCCCCAGGCGACGCTGTCGTGCCGCGCCGTCCCGCCGCGCCGCTGCAATGCCGCCCCCAGCACCGGGTAGCGCGCATCGGGGGAAATGCTGAGCGGCGGGCAATAGGCCTTGGCCTCCTCAGGCGTCAGCCATTCATTGTCGACGCCATTCAATCGGTTGGCGTGGATGTGGCGCTTGATGCTCTGAATATCATGGACATTGTGCGCCAGCATCATCACGCCGCGCTTGGAATACATAGTGTTGTAATTCAGCTCCTGGCTAAGCCCGTCCCACAGTTTGACGGCATGATCATACAGGTGCGCGCTCTCGTCATAGAGATAGTTGGAGCGGATGATGGTGGTATTCCGCCCGGTATTGCCGCCGCCGAGCCAGCCTTTTTCAATGACCGCGACGTTGGTGATGCCGTAGCGTTTGGCGAGATAATAGGCCGCCCCCAGCCCGTGCCCGCCGGCTCCGACGATGATCGCATCATAGGCCGGTTTCGGCACGGCATCGGGCCATTGCTCCGGCCAGCTCTGGTGGCCGCCGAGCGCCTTGGCGAACAGACTGAAGGCGCTGAACCGGGTCATGATGCAGCCAATGCCGCGCGAGCATTCGCGACATAGAAATTCTTGAAATCCTCAACCAGCTTTTCCTCCAGCGCATATGGCCCCTGCCGATATCCGTCGGTCTGAATGCCCAGATGGTTGATCGCCGAAAAATGGCCGTCCTGAAGGTTGGTCGTCCGCCACAGCGCGGCGATATGCTCGGGGTCATAGTCAACACCCTCCACCGCATCCTCATGCACCAGCCAGCTGGTCCGAAGCAGCGTCCGGTCGGCGGACAGCGGGGTGAGCGAGAAGGTCACAACATGGTCGCAGCAGAAATGATGCCAGCTGTTCGGCTGGGTCCAGACCGACAGGCTGGACGTTTCCGGCTCGGCGAACGGGCCGATCAAGTGTTTTGATGCAAGCTGGCCGTCGATGGACTGGGTCACTGCACCGTTCGCCAGCGCCAGCCGCGCCACCCGGTGCCACCAGCCGTCCGGAAATTCGATCAAGTCGTTGTAAATGCCAAGCCTCTGCCATTCGGCCCGCTTCGCCGCCAGCATCGCATCAAATTCGGCATCGTCGACGACATCGGCCTCACCATCCTCGGGCAGGCCCTTGCCGAAGCCATAGGTGCCAAGAACGCTAATCAGTTCCGGATGGCCAACATCGCAGTGGTAGCACTCGCGATTATTCTCCATCACCAGCTTCCAGTTGGCGTGCTCGATCAGATTATCCTGCACCGCAACCTTGCAGCGTTCGAGGTCATAGACCGAAATCTGCGCCGCGATGTCGGCCTTGACCCGGTCAATCGGCGGCGGCGTGTCGGCCATGCAAATGAAGATCAACCCGGCGACGTTCTCCACCGCCACCGGGGTCAGGCCGTGGTCGGCCTTGTCGAAATCCGGCCCCATGTTGCGCGCCGCCAATAACCGGCCATCCAGCCCATAGGTCCATTGGTGATACGGGCACATCAACCGGGGCGCACGCCCGCGCTGGTCATGGCAAATCCGGGCGCCCCGGTGACGACAGCTGTTGTAAAACGCCCGCACCTCGCCGTCCCGCCCCCGCACGATGATGATTGAATTGTGCGCCAGTTCGAACAGGAAAAAATCACCGGAATTCTTCACATGCGCGACGGTGCACGCATAGAGCCAAACCGATTTCAGCATGACCTCCGTATCAAAGCGGAACGCTGCCTCGCTGACATACAGGTCGCGCGGCAGGCTGTGGCCCGGACGGTCCTGATCCAGCAGCGACTTGATGATATCCCGGTCCGGCACGCCGCTAACTCCGCAGCGCCTGATTGTCAGGATCGAAGGGCGAATCCGCGATGATCGTGGCGCGGTGGCGATGACCAAGGATCATGATGTCAAATTCCGCCCCCGGTTTCGCCAGATCGGGCCGCACCATCGCCAGCGCCAGCGATTTGCCAACCCGCCAACCATAGCCACCTGACGTCACCCGCCCGACGATCTCCCCACCCGCAAAAATCGGCTCCGACCCGCGGGCGTCGGCATCGGTGACGCCGTGCACCTCCATCGTCACCAGACTGTTGGACAACCCGGCATCCCGCCACGCCAGCAGAGCGTCGCGCCCGTAAAAATCCGGCTTCTTCAGGCTGACAAACCGGTCCAGCCCGCTTTCGAATGCCGAATATTCCACCGACAATTCGCGCGGGATCAGTTTGTAGCTTTTTTCCAGCGCCATCGATGTCATCGCCCGGATGCCGAAGGGCTTGATGTCAAACTCCGCCCCGGCTGCCATCAGCTGGTCGAAGATATAGTTCTGCATCTCGATCGGGTGGTGGATTTCCCAGCCCAGTTCCCCAATGAAATTCACCCTGAGGGCATCGACCTGCGCCGCACCGATGCTGATCTTCTTGCCCGTCAGCCACGGAAAGACGGCGCTCGACAGGTCGGTATCGGTCAGTTTGGCCAGCACATCGCGGGCACGGGGTCCGGCCAGCACCAGCACCCCCATCGCCGTCGTCAGCCGCTCGAAATTGACCGACCCATCGCGCGGCATCGCCTTCTTCAGATAGTCATGGTCATGCCGTTCATAGGCCCCGGCGGACACCAGATAATAGCGCTGCGGCCCGGACTTATAGACGGTAAATTCGGCGCGCACCCCGCCCTTGGCGGTCAGCAGATAGGACAGGCTGACCCGGCCAATCGCCTTCGGCACCGCATTGGTCAACAGCCCATCCAGCCACGCTTCCGCCCCCGGCCCGGAGATTTCGCACTTGGCGAAGGCGCTCATGTCCTGAAGGCCGACCTTTTCATGGACATGCCGACATTCATTGCCGACATGCTCGAAATAGTTGGACCGGCGGAATGACCATTTTTCCCGGATCGGTTCGCCCGCGACGACCGGATGATTGTGGTTCAATAGCACATCGGGCCGGTCAAGATCGGCATCGGTCAGCGCATAGCCCGGTGGCGCAAACCAGTTGGGCCGCTCCCAGCCAAACACCGAGCCGAACACCGCGCCCAGCGCTTTCATCCGGTCATAGCAGGGCGTCCGGCGCAGTGCCCGCGCCGCCTCCCGCTCTTCGTCGGGATAGTGAACGGTGAAGACCTTGGCATAGGCCTCCTCATTCTTCTCAATCAGGAAACCGCGTCCGGCATAGTCGCCGAAGCGGCGGGGATCGACGCCCATCATGTCGATGGTCGGTTCCCCATCCACAATCCAGTGCGCCAGCTGCCAGCCGGCCCCGCCGGCGGCGGTTACCCCGAAGCTATGCCCTTCATTCAGCCAGAAGTTTTTAAGGCCCCAGGCTGGTCCGACAATTGGCGACCCGTCCGGCGTATAGGCAATCGCCCCGTTGTAGACCTTCTTGATTCCGACTTCGCCAAAGGCCGGAACCCGCGCCATCGCCGCCATGATATAGGGTTCGAGCCGTTCAAGCGCGTCGGGGAACAGTTCATATTCGGAGTCCGCGGCCGGTCCGTCGACATAGCAGGCCGGTGCCCCGATCTCATACGGCCCGAGCAGCAGCCCGCCCGCTTCCTCCCGCAGGTAATAGGAGGCATCGGACTCGCGCAGCACGCCCATTTCGGGTAACCCAAGGCGCTTGCGCTCCATGATCGCCGGATGCTGTTCGGTGACGATATACTGATGTTCGACCGGGATTACCGGAACATCCAGCCCAACCATCGCCCCGGTCTGGCGTGCAAAATTGCCGGAGCAGGAAATGACATGCTCGCAGGCAATGTCGCCCTGATCGGTCGAAACCAGCCATTCGCCATTCGGCTGCTGGCTGATCCCGGTCACCACCGTGTTCCGGTAAATCGTCGCCCCGCGCTGCCGCGCCCCCTTGGCCAGCGCCTGGGTCAGATCGGCAGGCTGGATATAGCCATCGTCCGGATGCTGGATCGCCCCCAGCACACCGTCGGTGTTGCACAGCGGCCAGATCGACTTGACCTGATCCGGGGTGAGGAAATTCACGTCGACGCCAATCGTCCGCGCGACACCGGCATAATAATGATATTCGTCCATCCGGTCGGCGGTCGTCGCCAGCCGGATGTTGGTCACCTGCGAGAAGCCGACATTCAGCCCGGTTTCTGCCGCCAATGTGGGATACAGCCCGACCGAATATTGGTGCAGCTTGCCGACCGAATAACTGAGGTTGAACAGCGGTAGCAGACCAGCCGCATGCCAGGTTGATCCCGACGTCAGCTCCTTGCGTTCCAACAGGACAACATCGCTCCAGCCCAGTTTGGCCAGATGATAAAGCGTGCTGACGCCGACCACGCCGCCGCCGATCACCACCGCCCGTGCCGTACTTTTCATGCTGGCCTGCCCGCCTCGTCAATTCTTGCGGTCAGTCTATGTCAGGTCTCGTCGGCGTCCGGCAATCGGAAGGGCAACCATCCGCATCTTTATTCGATATTCTAATCCAATGAATTAGAAAAACAGATGTCTGGCTGAATCTTGGGTGCCCGTGCCTTCAATTATAGGCCATCGTCAGCGTCACGGAGCCGGTATATTGGCCGCGCGTGGTGGCGGCGGTCACCGGCAAAGTCCCGCCCATGCCAAAGGAAAAGGTGCCCCCGGTCAGCGTATAGGTGCCCGCAGCGTTGGACCGGCTGGTCGTGACCGTCAGGGTCGTCGTCCCATTGGTCATCGTAAAGGTCGCCGGAACCGTAATCGTGAAGGTCGACCCCGACTCTCCGGTGATCGTATAGGCGGCGCGACCAAAGAGCGGGCCGGTGATCAGGGTCGGGGCCGTTCCGCTCGTGGTGCGCGCGCCCGTCGTTGGATTGATGATCACCGAACCTGACCCGGTCGGCACAAGCATCGTGCCGAAAGCGAGATCGCTCAGCTTGGTGACCACAATGGAGCGCCGAACGGTGATCGTCGCATTCTGGCTGATGCCGGTCACCGGTGTCGTCGGGTTTTTCGCAGCCCGGGCATAAAAACTTGACGTTGCCGCGCCGGTGGTGCCGCCAACATCATTGCCGTTGACCCCAATATTCATGCCGAGCGTGAAGGTCCGGTTCTGGGCGCTCGCCGTCCAGCCGCCCATCGTGAACTCGATTGACCCGTCCCCATTGGTGGTGACCGCGCCAAGCGTTACGCCGGACCCAGCCGTCACGGTATAGTTGGACGTTGTTTGCGCCCGTCCGGTGAAGGTGTTGTTGGACCCGATCTTGATCCGCGCCAGATTGGTCACAACGTTGCAATTATTCGTTGCCGGCGTGCCGTTCACACACCGAATCGTCACGGTCGACCGGGTGGCGGCCGTTGATCCGATGAGACCACCACTTCCCGACACGACCGACCGGGTATTCGCGTTTGAAAGTATCCGGAACACTGTTGTTCCAATCGTTGCCGACGCGACGACGCCAAAGGGTTCGACGGTAATTGTCTGTACAGTATAAGTCTGGGCGCGCGTCACTGCGGCCGCGCCGAACATGGCGACAAAAACAACAACAAGGCGCAACACTACCGTCATGGCCTGACCATAGCCCGTTCGGCGGGTGCTATCCAGCGTTGAGCACCGCGTCATGGCGTCGCGCGATCAAATTCGATCATGCCCTTGATGTCGGGCAGGACGCCGCCTTCCGGCTTCACCACAAAGGCCAGCGGTTCGCTCAGCCGCATTTTCAGCCGCGCCGCCTGCTCGGGGTCCAGTTCCAGAGTATAGCTGCCCGCCTGCAAATTCCCGAACACCACACTGCCGTCATATTCAGTGGAGAGTTCCATCATCCCGCCCTCGGCCCGCATCGCCCGCAACCGCACCGCCGACAGGCCAACCAGCTTGCCGCCGGGCTGGCGGAACAACAGCCGCGCCAGCACCTCTCCTTGTGGCCGCAGCGGATAATAAACCGTTACCACCCGACCGGCGCGCGGGGTGAATTCGATGATCGACGGCGGCGATGTCACATAGGGCAGATCAACCTCGTCCAGATTGGTCTGCACCCGCGCTGTGGCGGCATAGCCAAGGCCGGTGACCAGCACCTGCCCATCCTCGTCGGTCAGCATCTTGGTGGCGGCGCCGTCAATCGACAGGCCGGGCACCGGTGCCTCGTCGCTGTCGAATATGCCGTTGCCATTGCCGTCGACAAAGGCCTGCAGCGCCAGATTGCCGCCGCTGGCCGCCCCGCTGCGGCGGACGACATAGCTGCCATGCAGCGGATCGGGCACCAGGCTGAAGGCAAATTGCAGGGCGACGCGCCAATCGTTGCTCGGCCGGGCATAGTCGGCAGTCAGTGCCAGGTCCCCGAACGGCAGCTTGAAATTCAACCCGGCCTGCACCGTGCTTTCCTTGTCCATCCCGAACGACTGACCATAGCCAAGCCGCGCGGCGATCGTGTCGCCAATCGGCCGGTCTGCGGTAATGCCCAGCCCGCGCAACTTCAGGTCGGGCAGCACGTCATAATCCAGCGCCGCCCGGATCTGGGTTTTGAACAGCGCAAAGGTTGATCCGGTCACCACCCCGGTCAGCCGGTCATTGCTCTCCCCGGTTGCCGCCGTACTCCGGGCAAAATCGAGCCCGCCGGACAGCATCAGGCTGCCGATGGAGCTGCTGACCCGGGCGGTGCCGGTCAATTCCTTGCTGCCATCGGAAAATTCGTCGCGCTCGGCCCGCAGCGACAGCGGAATCGCGACCTTGCCAAAGGGTTTCAGCGCAATGTCGAAGGTAATTTCATCAAAGCGCTTCAGGGCGCGGCCATCACCACCGCGCGGCGTCGTCTCATCAATGAACCCGCCGCGATATTCGCTGTGGCGGTAGATGGTCGAAATGCCGAAAGGACGACCGGCCAGCCCCAGGCCGGCCCCATAGCCACCCTTGTCATCAACCGCGACGTCCAGCTGGGTCGCCAGCCCGAACAGCGATGTCCTGAGCCCGGCGACGCCCAGCCGCCGCACCCCGTCCAGCCCCGGCGTGTACGAGGCCGCACCGCCGGTCACCGTCAATCCCTCGGTCAATCCATAGGCCAAACTGGTGGTGATGCGCAGCTCGCCGGTCCCGGAGCTGCCAACATTGAGCGGATCGGCGCGCTGGATATCCACCAACGCCTTGCTTTCCTGCACGATGCCGAAGTCGACGATGGCCTTGCCCTTGGCCAACTGTCCGCCACCGACGCTTATGACCCGCACCTCCTCCGACCGCTCCCCGCGCGGGCCATAGGACACCACCCGGATCACGTTGATGCCGCGCACCAGCGGCACATCGCGGAACTCATAGCGGCCCTGCACCGGGGTTTCCTGCCCGCTGCGCAGCACGTCATTGACGTAAAGCTCGACATCAAAACCAAGCGGCAGTTCGCCGCGCAAATCGACCCGCTGGAAGACCGTCGTCTGCTCCAGCGGCGCGGTGGTCAGCGAAAAGCCGCGCCCCCCGGCACTGCGCGCCCCCATGGTCAGCGCCGGTGTGAACACATCGCCAGCACTCATGCGGGTGATATTCAGGCCACCAAACATCCCCTGCGGATCGCGCCGTTCAAACAGTAGCCGCGCGGTGGACGGCACCCCGGTGTCGTCCGATCCGACAAACCCCTGGAACCCGGTGAACAACAGATCACCGCCGGCCCGGATATCAAAGCGGCGCGGGAATTTTGGGGCATCGGAATCAAGCGCCATGTCGAGTGCGACGTCGAGAGAAGGCAAGGTGAACAGCCGGTGCGGCGCACGGACGCGCAGCACCTCGCTCCGGTTCTCATCCAGATCCGGCTGCAACTCCCGCAGCCGCCCCAACCGATCCAGCCGGGCCTGAATCGGCAACTGCTCCAGCGCCTTCATGATGATCCGGAGAGCAGCGGGCTCAACAGTGATCTCAACCGGCAAAATCCGCTGCAGCAAGGCCGGCGTCACGAAAATATCACTGAGGCCAACCGCCACGTCGCCGGGTGCAATGTCATAGGATTGACCGGCCACCCGGACGGTCCGCGTCGCCACATCGACCAACACCGGTCGCCGCGCTTCCCCGACGGTGCCAGTGATGCGGCCCGTTCCCGCAGTGACCGACAGATCAACGTCCAACAGCCGCGACAATTCCCCGACCGGGATCAACGGGCCATTGGGGGACGCATAGGTCGGCAGCGCATCGGTGACCGAAATCCGGTCGAGATTAATCTCGAACAGCAGCAGATTTTCGTCCGACAAAACAGGGTCGGTAACCGCTGTCCGCGTTGTGCTGGTGTCTGGCGGCTGGACGTCAAGAATTGGTCCCTGAGCGAAGGCTCCGGAACTGAGGAAAGCGTTGACCGCTATTGCAAGGGTTATGAACGATGTCCTTACCTGGCTCATGGAGCCGGGATCGTGACCTTGCTGAGTTGCTTACCGGGCGATGTGTCATCATCCCGGAATATAATCTCGATCTGCTCTCCTGTTGCCGGAACCCGGCGCAATGCGATTTTGACAAATCGGCGGTCAATTTCCGGGTAGACGCCAATGCCGCGCACCGCGCCCAGCGGCTCCTTGTCGCCGCGCTCCTTGGCACCGCGAACCTCGATATCCCCGAACAACGAATTCGCGCCGACACGGACCAATTCAAAGGTCAGAATGCTGGTCTTGACGGCTGGCCTGCCGGGTGTGGTCGCCACATCCTCAACCGAAAGCTTGGCATTCTCCACCCCGGCGCGAACATCGATCGGGCCGACGCGGATGATCACCGGAATGCTGAGACCGAGGACCGAGTTGACGCGGAAAGACAATTGCCCCTCGCGCTGCGCTGCGGCCTGTTCAGCCGTCACGCCGATATCGGCGGGCGGAATGGCGGTGACGGTCAGGTGGGTGCGATATTCACCCGGCCCCAAATCACTCGACGCACTGGCCCGGATGCGCAGCGTCTGACCGGTGCTGCCGGGCAGCGATACCCGGCGCGGTGTGACCACCACCATCTCCCGCGCCGATTTCAGCCGCGCGACCAAATCCTTCAATTCCGGCTTGGTCTCGGCCTCGCTGACCGGGACGATCTGACCGTCGGGCAGCATAACCCGGTCGATCAGCTTGACATCAAAGGCCCCGGCCGCACCGCCCTGATTGAACACATAAATGGCGGCGGACTTGCCGACCCGGTCAAAGGCAATGCGCTTGGGATTGATATTGAGATTGGCCGCCACCGCCGGTGTTGCCGCCACAGGGGTCGCTGCACCTGCCGGTGCCGCCGGCTGGCTTTCTTGGGCCGTGGATTGTGCAGATTGAACGCCCGTCAGTGCAATCATGCACAGGGCGGTGCGGAAGCTGATCGCACCGATACGCTTGGTCCCCACCATTGACACCCCCTGGCCGCAAATCTGCCGCCTACGAACTACGGGGAATGCCTATCCCAGCCGGGGATGGACTGCAAGTCAGAACACTAAATCTAGATCAATTATACTGGGCGGTTACAACCAGTAGGCCTTCATACTCACCGGGAATGACGTTTGCGCCAATATTGATGCGCCCGCCGACGTTGAAGGACAGCGTTCCCGCACCGCCAACCGCGCTGGTCAGCAGTTGCGATCCCGACAGGCTGGTCAGGTCAGTTGTGGTCGCCACAGTCAGCGTTTCGTCGCCACCGCTGCGGGTCACATCGAAATTCTGCGGCACCGCGACGGAGATGGATTGGCCGTCCTGCCCGGCAACGACGAAGGTCGCCTGGGATGCGGTCGGCGTCGACACCGCAATCAGGCCGCCCGAAACCTGGGTCAGGCCGGTTGTGGTGAGGGATGTGGTGCCCGTCGTCCGGGGCGGAGCGAGCACGGTGGCCAGCACAAGATCCTGGCTGGTGGTGATCGACGCCGGCAATTGGATGGTTGTCGTGCCCTCAGTGCTGATCGTTGCGGTCGCAGCTGCCACAGCCGGACCAGTCACCGCCGCAGCGGCGAGAAGGACGGCAAGAGCAGCGGCGCGCGACATCACTCCTCCTGAACGACCGGGCGATAGAAAGGTCTATGGGCCTAAAATTCCCGCTTGGGAATATCTGAAATCACATAACGCTGGTTCTGTCACGCCAACATCAAGTGGCCAAGTGAGTTCGTCCAGCAGCCTGTTCGGCAATTGCAATCAATTGTCTGATGATTGCTTCATTCAACAGCCGACCAAATCAAACGGTGCGGCTACTATTCTTGTTCGAGGTCCCGTCGTTGCCAGCAGCGCTCTCGCGCCGCTGGCTTTGACGATGAAGTCCAAGTCTTAGTTGTAGGCGACCGTCGTGGTGAAGGTGCCGGTGTAGTTGCCGGTTGCCGTCGACGTGGCGAGCGGGAAGCTGCCGCCGACGCCAACCGTTGCCGTGCCCGACGCACCGATGGTGCCGCTGAGCGTGCCGGTTGCACCGGTCGTGGTGGTGGTGACAACCAGGGTGTTTGGACCGCTGGTCATGTTGAAGGTCGCCGGGACGGTTACCGAGAAGGTCTGCGCGCCTTCACCGGTGACGGTGTAGGCTGCGCGCGAGGTCGTCGAGGTAACGAGGACAGCATCGCCGCCACCGCTCACCGAGCGAGCGCCAGTTGTTTCGTTGATGACCACGCTGTTGGTGCTGGTCGAGGGACGGACGACCGTACCGAAGACCAGGTCAGTGGTCTTGGAGATCGAGATGCCCTGAATGATCCGGGTCGTGCCCGAGGTGGACGAGCCAGCCGAAGCCTGGGCAAATGCCGGGGATGCAACCGCACCCAGAGCCGCAGCGCTCAGCAGAACCTTGAGAAACATTTTCATCGTCGTCGTTCCTTTGCCTGACTGGCAATGTGCCAGCTTGTGACCTCATCTACGACACACACCCGGTTCCGGTTGCATGCCCGCCGGAAAATCTTCCGTCCGGCCCCAATCAATGCTGCCATCTACTAACAACTGATTAAGTTGTCATATCGGGCAGAGTGACGCAGGCTTGTTAATACAGCATGCGGAGTCCGGGGGCAATGACCTGCGGTTGTGAGGTTAACCATAAGTGCCCGTTCGATTTGACGGTTAATAAGTTATTGTTTTAATGTGATTTTAACCAACAGTTCACCCTCGCTTCGGGAAATTTCCCGAACTCCGTAGCCGCCGCACCTTCCCAGGCCACCACCTAGGCGCGTCAGGCTGTCGCAGCCGGAAGGTCGTCCACAACACGCCAAATCCGCGCCAAATTCCTTTGTCCGTGACAGCTTGTCGCACCCTGTTTTCGTCGGTGTTTACGTGGAACTCCCGAATCAAACTGGTCCGTGATTTGCCGATCGCTGTTCCGCCCTCATTCATCTGCGCTGGTGTGAACTCCGGCCCGGTTGATTCCGTGCCCCGCAACCGGCAATGACAGGGCATCTGCGTTTGTGGAGATATGATGATGCGCATCCGATCCGTGTTGATACCCCTGCTGATCACCGCCACATCGGTCGGGGCGCAACCTGCCGCCCCCGGGACATCCCAGGCTCCGGCTGAGACCAAAACCTATGAACAGCAGGACGTCATCAACGCCGCCGAGCGCGCGTTCGGCAAGGGCGCCTCTGGCGTCGCTGGCGTGATCGAGAAAATCTTCAAGGAGAATGGTCGGCCCACCGCCTATATCGAAGGTCGGGAAGTCGGCGGAGCCGTCGTTGTCGGCGTCCGCTACGGCTCCGGCATCCTCCACCACAAGATCGAGGGTGACATGCCGGTCTATTGGACAGGGCCGTCGTTCGGGGCCGACCTGGGTGGGGACGGATCAAAAACCTTCGCGCTGGTCTACCGGCTCGACGACACCGCCGACCTGTTCAAACGCTTCCCCGCCGTCGAAGGCAAAGTCTATGCGGTTGGCGGCTTCACTGCCAATTATCTGCAGCGCGGCCGGGTCATTGTCGTGCCGGTCAAACTCGGTGTCGGCTGGCGACTGGGTGCCAACCTCGGTTATCTGCGATTCACCCGGAAGAGCAAATTGTCCCCATTCTAGATGGGTCAGTGACCGCTGGGCGTTTCCATCAACTCAACCAGCACGCCGCCCATGTTCTTGGGGTGAACGAAAATCACCAGCGTCCCGTGCGCCCCGATCCGCGGTTCTCCCAGCACCGTCGCGCCCTTGGCCTTGAGGTCCGCAGCGGCAACATGGATATCGGGCACCTCGAAACACACGTGATGCTGTCCGCCCAGCGGGTTTTTCTCCAGGAACTTCACGATCGGGGAGGCTGACCCCAGCGGCTCAATCAGTTCGATCTGGCTGTTGGGGGTATCGATGAAACACACCCGCACCCCCTGCGCCGGCAGGTCAAAGGCTTCCCGGACCACAGTCGCCCCCAATAATTCCCGGTAGGCGACGACCGCCTTTTCGATGGAGGGGGTTGCGATGCCGACATGGTTCAGCCGTCCGATCATTTCACTGTCCTTCGTCGCCCGGGGAGTGCCGCTGGTCGCAGCCGCCTATGCCGGTGGCCGCGACCGCTTGCAACCGCCCCCGCCCTCGGTGCATCAGCCGATGCATAGACATATTTGGGGAGTCTCATCGTGAACCGGTTCCTGCTTGCGAGCGCATCGCTGCTCGCCCTCGTCGCCCTGTCACCGGCCGCCAAGGCGCAATCGTCCACACCAACGGCGAACGACAGCGGCAATGTCCTGCTGCAACCCTGGACCGGCCCCTATGACGGCGTACCGCCGTGGGACAAGGTGCGCCCGGAGCTGTTCAAACCGGCGTTCATGGCCGCGATCGACCTGCAGCGGGCTGAAATCGCTGCCATTGTCGCCAATCCGGAGAAGCCGAGCTTCGAAAATACCATTGCCGCCATGGAGCGCGCCGGGAAGCCGCTCGACCGGGTCGGCACATTGTTCGGGGTGATGACCGCCAACCTCAACAGTCCGGTCTATCAGGACCTCGAAAAGCAGATGTCACCGATCCTGTCGGCGGCCAGTGACGAAATCACCTTCAACAAGGGCCTGTTTGCCCGGATCGCCGCGGTTTACGACAGCCGCGAAACCGCCGGCCTCACCACCGAGCAGCAGCGGCTGACCAAGCGGGTCCATGACGGCTTCGTCCGGTTCGGCGCCAAGCTGAACGATGCCCAGAAGACCGAGCTATCGGCCTATAACCAGCAGCTCGCCACCCTGTTCGCCGATTTCGGCAGCAAGTTGCTGGCGGACGAGGATAGCTGGACCGTCATCGACACTGCGTCCGATCTGGCCGGCCTGCCGCCCTCCCTCGTCGCGGCGATGAAATCAGCGGCGGACAGCCGTAATCTCCCGGGTAAATGGGTCATCGTCAACACCCGGTCGTCGGTCGATCCGTTCCTGACCTTCAGCGCCAACCGGGCGCTGCGCGAAACCGTCTGGAAAAAATTCAAGAACCGCGGCGACAATGGCGATGCCAACGACACCAACGCCACCATTGCCAAAATCGTCAAGCTGCGCGCGGATCGCGCCCGGCTGCTCGGATTTGCCACCCACGCCAATTTCCGCATGGCCGATACCATGGCCAAGGATCCCGCCAAGGCGATGGACCTGATGATGCGGGTCTGGAAACCGGCGGTGCAGCGGGTGCGGGAGGAAGTCGCCGACATGCAGGCGCTGGCCAACCGTGACGGGGCCAAGCTGACCATCGAACCCTGGGACTATAACTACTACGCCGAAAAGGTCCGTAAGGACCGTTATGCGCTCGATACCAACGAGCTCAAAAACTATCTCGAGCTCGGCAACATGATCAAGGCCTCCTATCACATGGCCGAGCGTCTGTACGGGATCACCTTCACCAACATCACCGGCAAGGTCCCGGTGTTTGAGCCGAACATGCAGGTCTACGAGGTGCATGACAAAGCCAGCGGCAAGCTGATCGGCCTGTTCTACCGCGATGATTTCGCCCGTCAGTACAAACAGTCCGGTGCCTGGATGAACACCTACCGCGCCCCCGACCGGCTGGACGGGGTGACGACCGCACTCGCGTCCAACAACAATAATTTCGTGCGCGGTGCCCCCGGGGAACCGGTCCTGATCAGCCTTGATGACACCGAAACGCTGTTCCACGAGTTCGGCCACGCCATCCATTATCTGGTGTCGACCAACAAATATCCCGGGCTGCTCAACACCCCGCGCGACTATGTGGAATTCCCCAGCCAGGTGCATGAAAACTGGGTGCTGACCCGTGACATCCTCGATACCTATGCGCGGCACTACAAGACGGGCGCTCCGATGCCGCAGGCGCTGGTGGACAAGGTGAAAACCGCGTCGAAATTCAACCAAGGCTATGCCACGGTTGAATATCTCGCCTCGGCCATCGTCGACATGAAGATGCACACGCTCGCCGACGGTATGGTGGACCCGGACAAGTTCGAGCGGGAGACGCTCACGGCCATCGGTGCGCCGAAGGAAGTGGCGATGCGGCACCGCACCCCGCAGTTCGGGCATTTGTTCAGCGGCGATGGCTATTCGGCTGGCTATTATTCCTACCTCTGGTCGGACGTCATGGCCTCCGACAGCTGGGCGGCGTTTGAGCAAACCGGTGACCCTTTCAACCCCGAAGTCGCCGCGCGGTTCAAATCGATCATCCTCGCCCAGGGCAACAGCGTCGACCGCGCCGAGGCCTACCGCGCCTTCCGGGGTCGTGATCCGGACGTCAACGCCCTCCTCAAGAACCGCGGCTTCCCGATCGACGGGAAATAGGCAGGGCAACCAATCGGCCACGTCGGGACATCAACCGTCCGACGTGGTCGAAGGATGTTCCGCCTACCCAAACAGCCCGGATGCCTTGAGGGACGGGTACCACATCACCAGCGACGCCCCTGCGATCCCGACGGCCATGAGCAGAGTCAGTCCGGCAAGGCTCCCGCCCATGACGTAGCGCGCCCGGGCAGTACCGGCGTCCGCCCCCAGATAGAGTTGGAAGACCGCCAGCGGCACGAGATAGCTGCCGAAACTCCAGACCGCGAAGAAGGACATCGACAGCTCTTTTGGCAGCCCCAGCAAGCCGGTTGCGATCAACCCGAACGCCATCAACCCAACCCGCAAGAACCACACACCGCTGACCGCCAGGAAAGCGCGAACCGCCCACCGCCGATGCGTCGCGAAATCACGCCGCCGCGCCGCCTGCCACGCAAAGCCGACAAAGATCAGGATCAGTGCGGCATCAAGGGTGATCCCGGACGAGCTGGCAACGCCCAGGCGGGATCCCCGCACCCAGACCAGCCAAAGCCCACCGATGGACGCCACCAGCGCGGCCAGCACAAAGACCCGGCCATTCCAGCGATGAAATGCCCGCACCCGGTTCCTGAGCGCCGGCCATAGTTGCAGCACACCGCCAAATGTCAGGATCGCGGCCATCAGGATATGGATGCCAAACTGCAGGTTGCCCATAGTATCGCCCGCGACATACCCGTCGATCAGATCACGGTATTTCGACCAATCGGCCAATGTCCCGCGCAGGACGGGTGGGCCGTAGAAACCGGTGATATAGGCCAGAAACAGCAGCTGACCGATGAGGGTCACGACAAACCAACCGGTCGCGGCTCGTTGCATGAACAGTCGACCGTCAGCTAGGCCCGAATTCGCAATCGCTACCATGGTCCTGTCGTCACTCTCATTGTCTGTTGGTGTGTTAGGCAGATAGGATAGTGGTCCTCAGGATTGTCGCCTATGGCTTTGGCGAGCAAATGCCTGACTTTGGCGGTCAGCAGGAAGGGCGACACGGTGTCCAACCCCACGGTTTCAGCTGGCTATGCGAAGGCCGTGATCGAGCTGGCGGTCGCGCGTGGTGCCGACCCTGCCCGCCTCGCCCAAATAAGCGGATTTGATCCGGCAGCTTGCGACAACCCCGACGACCGGGTGCCGCTGGCAACGTTCAAGACCTTGATGCGGACGGCTGCGACCCTCTGCGAGGACCCGGGCTTCGCGCTGCATTTCGGGGCGGAATCCCGGTTTCAGGACATCTCGATTGTCGGCCTGATTACGCACGCGGCACCGACGATGGGCGAGGCCTTTGTCCAGATGAACCGCTTTGCCCGCCTCGCCATCGAGGTTGATGGCCATGAAACCGGTGACCGCTTTGCCATCGTCCGCAAACATGGAGAGGTCTGGATCGAAGACCGGCGGCACAATCCCAATGACTTTCCGGAACTGAGTGAATCGACCTTCGCCCGTTTCATCTGGAACACCGCGCGCGGCCTCGGCGATGTGCCCTTTGCCAAGCATGTCTGCTTCACCCACCCTGAACCCGCGCACAGCGCCGAACATGCGCGCATATTGCAGGTGCCGGTCCGCTTCGGTTGTGATTGGAATGCCATCGCCATTCACGAATCCTGGCTATCCCTGCCGCTGCCTAACCCCAATCGCTATGTCTTCGGACTGTTCACGGATCGCGGCGAAAAGCTGCTGGAAGATCTGCTGCAGGCCAAATCACTGCGCGGTCAGGTCGAAGCGGCGTTGATGGGCCGGCTGCACACCGGCGAACTCGACATGCCACGCACCGCGCGACAGCTTGGGCTTAGTCCGACCACGCTGTACCGCAAACTGCGGGCAGAGGGCGGCTCCTACGATGCCATCGTCGATCAGCTGCGGCACCGGATGGCGTTGCACTATCTGGCCGGGAAGCGGGCGTCGGTGGCGGAGGTCGCCTATCTGGTCGGCTTCTCCGACCCTACGTCCTTCTCCCGCGCCTTCAAGCGCTGGACCGGCTCAAGCCCTAAATCGGTGCGATAATTCCCAACAAAAAGAAGGCCCGACGTTTCCGCCGGGCCTTTCAATCGTCGTCCAGTCCCTTCGCTTAGCGGCGGTCGCCCATGAAGCGGAGGAGGAACAGGAACAGGTTGATGAAGTCGAGATAGAGCGTCAGCGCGCCCATGATCACGGCCTTGCCGCGCATCTCGCTGTTGCCAACCTGATCGTACATCAGCTTGATCTTCTGCGTGTCATAGGCGGTCAGACCTGCGAACAGCAGCACGCCGATGGCGCTGATCGCGAAATCAAGGCCGCTCGACTTCAGAAAGATGTTGAGCAGCGACGCCGCAATCAAGCCAACGAGGCCCATGATCAGGAAGGTGCCGAAGCCCGACAAATCCTTCTTGGTGGTATAGCCGTAGAGGCTCAGACCACCGAAGGCAGTCGCGCTGGCGAAGAAGGTCGTTGCGACGCTGGCGCCGGTGTAGATCAACAGGATCGACGACAGCGACAGGCCCATCAGCACCGCATAGGTCCAGTACAGCGCCTGAGCGGCGGTCTGCGACAGCCGGTTGATGCCCATGCTCAGCCACATCACCAGGCCGAGTGGGGCCAGCATCACCACCCATTTCAGGATGCCACCGCTGGTCATCAGTGTCAGCGCCATGCCGCTTTCGGCAAATGCCAGCGCCACGCCGCCGGTCAGCAGTACGCCCGACGCCATGTAGTTATAAATCGACAGCATATACGACCGCAGGCCCTCATCGTAGGCGACGCCGGCGGCGTTCGCGCTACGCGCCGGGGCGAAGCCGGTGCGGGGGTCCAGGTTTGCCATTGTCATGTCACTCCCAATCGCACCGGCCCGATGCCGGACGCGAATGAAGGGAATATCGGTGTTCCGCGCCAGAACTTCAAGCGGCTTGCGCTAAAGCGTGCGCAGGACCTGATTGGGCCGGACTGACAGCGCCCGCCACGACCCGGCGAGGCCGAGACCAATGGTCACCGCAGCACCCAGCAGGACGGTCGCCAAAACCACCAGCCAGGAAGGCTGCCAGGTGAATTCAAACACCTGCACCACCACGATCCAGCCAGCGAGGCCGCCGAGCGCCACCGCCAGCAACGCCACGATGCTCGCGAGTAATCCATATTCCAGCAGAGTCGCGCGCAGCATCTGGCCACGCGTCGCGCCCAGCACTTTCAGAATGACCGCATCATAGGTCCGGGCCCGCCGCCCTGCCGCCAGCGCCCCGATCAGCACCGCAATTCCGGCGGCGACCGCCACACTCGCCGCCGCCCGGATGGCCGTTGCAATCTGTTCAAGCAGCGTCGCCACCGTTCCAATCACATCCTTCACCTTGATAACCGACACCGTTGGGAACGCCCGGGTCATCGCGGTGTAGACCTGACGCTCCTCACTGGCGGGCACTTCGGCGGTGGCCATATAGCTGTAGGGGGCATTGCCGAGGCTGTTCTGGTCAAACACCAGCGCAAAATTGAACCCGAGCGAATCCCAGTCGATCACCCGCAAATTGGCAATCCGCGCGGTAATCTCAACGCCGAGCACCGATACTGTCAGTGTATCTCCAACCTTCAAACCAGCGGCCTTTGCTGCCTCGGCATCGAGCGAGACCAACGGCGGTCCGGCATAATCTTTGGGCCACCATGCACCATCGGTCACCCGGTTGCCTTCCGGTACGCCCGACGACCAGGTCAACCCACGGTCGCCCCGCAGGAACCAGGCGCCGTCCGGCACATTCTTCAGCTCGCTAACCGGCGTGCCGTTCACTGCCGTCACCGGCCCGCGCAGGCTTGGCACCAGCCGCAGCCCTGCCGACGGCGATGCGGTGCGTATCTGCGCGGCGAAGGCCGCAGCTTCGTCCTTTGGAATGTCGAGGAAGAAGAAGGTCGGGGCTTTTTTCGGGACGGTGCGGGTGATTTCATTGCCCAGATTGGTTTCGATGACGGCGAGCGTCGCAAACAAGGTCAGGCCAAGACCCAGCGCCACGATCAACTGCCGAACCAGCGATCCGGGGCGGTGCAGGTTGGCCAGTGCCAGCCGCTGCAAGACGCCGCGCGGACGCGGGGCGCGGGCCGCCAGCCAACGAATGGCTGCCGCCAGCCCGGTCAGCAGCGCCAGCAGGCCAGACGCGGACGCAATGAAGATTGCGGCAAACATCGGCTCGCGGGCGCCCATCAGCGCAATCACCACGATCGCTGCGGCGGCCGCAAAGGTCGCGGCGAACACCCAATAGGGGGCACGTCCACCGCCATCCACCACGCTTCGGAACAAGCGTGCCGCCGGGAGCGATTGCGCCCGCGCCAGCGGCCACAGCGCGAAGGCCGCGGCGATCAGCAATCCGTAGGCTGCCGCGCTGATCAGCGCTCCCGGAAATATCCCGATGACAGGCGCAACCGGCAGGGCGTCGCCTGCGACCCGTGCCACCAGCATCGGTGCAAAGGCTCCAATCCCGACACCAATGCCAACCGCACCGAGCGCCACGATACCGATCTGCAGGAAATAGCTCTGGAATATCAGCGTCGATGTCGCGCCAAGCGTCTTGAAGGTCGCAATCGTCGCCGACTTGGCATCGAGATAGCTCGCCACACCGTTGCCAACCCCGACTCCTGCCACCACCAGCGATGTCAGGCCAACCAGCATCAAAAATTGCCCCATCCGCTCGACAAAGCGGCGCACGCCCGGTGCGCCGTTGGACCGGTCTTGCACCTGCCAGCCCGCGTCCGGGAATGCCGTGTTGAGCGCCGGTTTCACTGCTCCGGCGTCCGCGCCAACCGGCATCTTGATCCGGTAGCTGACCCGCATCAGGCTGCCGGGCTGAACCAGTCCCGTCTCCGGCAGGCTTGCCATCGCAATCATCACCGTGGGCCCAAGGCTGAACCCCTCCCCAGCCCGGTCCGGTTCGCTAGCAATGATGGCCGTGACCTTCAGGGTTGACTGCCCCAGCTCAATCCGGTCCCCGACTTTCAGGCCCAGCTGATCGGCGAGCGCCTGCGCGACCACCGCCGACGGGCCAGCCAATGCGGCATCGAGCGTACCGCCGCCGACCAGTCCGACCTTGCCGTAAAGCGGGTATTGACCATCCACCGCTTTCAGCTCGCCGAGGATACGGTTGTCCGATCCCGCCCGGCCGACCATGGAGCGCATCCGCACTCCTTCCGACACGGTGCCATATTGATCAAACGCCGCCCGCTCCTCAGGCGAAGCACTACGCCCGGTCAGCGTCACCGCCGCGTCGCCACCCAGAATCTCGCTACCCTGCGCCGACAGCGATGCAACAATCGCCGATGACAGGCTGCCAACCGACGCGAGCGCGGCGACGCCCAGCACCAGACACACCGCCAGAAGGCGCAACCCGGTCAGGCCACCCCGTAACTCCCGCAGCGCAAAGCGAAGTGCGAGCGGCATCAGGCGCGCCGGTCGCTGGCGATACGCCCGTCGCGCATCTCGATGACCCGGCCGCAGCGGGCTGCCAGTTCCGGATCATGTGTGATCAGCACCAAAGTCGCACCCGCCGCCGCCCGGCGGTCGAACAGCAGGTCGACGATGGTGTGGCCGGTCGCGGCATCAAGGTTCCCGGTGGGTTCGTCGGCGAACAATATGGCCGGACCCGGTGCCGTCGCGCGGGCAATTGCCACGCGCTGCTGCTCCCCTCCCGACAGTTGCGACGGATAATGATCTAGCCGGTGGCCTAGCCCGACTGCCGTCAGTTCGGCGGTTGCCCGCCCGAACGGATCGGCAATCCCGGCCAGCTCCAGCGGCACCGCGACATTCTCCAGGGCGGTCATCGTCGGGATCAAGTGGAAGGCCTGCAGCACGATGCCGATGCGCCCACGTCGCGCCTTGGCCAGCCCATCCTCGTCCAGCGACCCGAAATCCTGCCCAGCAACCTGGACAGCCCCGCTGGTCGCCCGCTCCAGTCCGGCCAGCAGTGCCATCAGCGAGGATTTGCCCGACCCGGACGGCCCTAGGATGGCCACGGCTTCCCCGGCCTCAACCTCAAGATCCACGCCGCGCAAAATCTCGACCTGACCGGCCAAACTTGACAGGGAGAGGGTGACATCGCGCGCTGCGATGACGATATGACTGTCTGACATGAAATTCCTGAAGGCGAGCGGATGCAGATTGTTCGAACAGCATATCGGGATGCAGGACGGCTTTGCCAAGCCGCCCTGCTACTGCTGCTAGTATCCTTTGGAGGTTTCGCCGTGCCGGCCACTGCGGCTGACAAGCCGCTGGTCATCCTCGCCCTTGGGGACAGCCTGATGGCAGGCTATGGCCTGAAGGCTGGCGAAAGCTTCCCAGCCCAGCTGGAGGCAGCGCTGAAGGCCGAAGGCCGGAATGTCCGCGTCCACAATGCCGGGGTCTCCGGCGATACCAGCACCGGGGGCCGGTCGCGCCTGGGCTGGGTGCTCGCAGGCCTCAAAACCAACCCGGATTTCGCCATTGTCGAACTCGGGGCCAATGACATGCTGCGTGGGCTCTCACCCGCTGTCACCCGCACCAACCTTGACGCGATCCTGACCGAACTCCGCAAACGAAATGTCACGGTCATCCTCGCCGGGATGCTGGGCGGCCCCAACCTTGGCGTCCGCTACATCGACGAGTTCAACGCCGTATATCCAGCCCTCGCCAAAAAACATGGCGCGACCTTTTACCCGTTTTTCCTGAAAGGCGTCGCCTTCAACCGGCCGCTGCTGCTTGAAGACGGCATGCACCCCAACAAAGCCGGTGTCGCGGTCATGGTCCGCAACATGCTACCCACAATCAAAAAGACGCTCGATGCACCGCCTGTTCGTCGCAATTGAACCCCCACCGGAGATCAAGGCGGTCCTACTCGGCGCGATGGGCGGCATCGCCGGTGCCCGCTGGCAGGACGAGGCGCAGCTTCATCTGACGCTGCGGTTCATCGGCGAAGTGGACCGCCATCAAGCCAATGATATCGCCGCCGCTTTGCAAGGGTTACACCACCCGCCCTTCGACATCGCGATATCTGGCGTCGGTACCTTCGACACGCGCGGACTGATCCACACGCTCTGGGCTGGCGTGACCCCGCATGATGCGCTCACCACCCTCCACAACAAGGTCAACCGAACATTACGCACCGTCGGCATCCCCCCCGACCCCCGCGCCTACGCCCCTCACATCACCCTGGCCCGTCTGAACCGTTCGACCGGCCCGCTCGATGGGTTTCTGGCGCAACATGCGGGATTGGCGACGGCCCGGTTCCGGGTTGAAAGCATCTGTCTCTATGAGAGCAATCTGACCGCCGATGGTGCAGTGTACGAGATCGTGGACCGGTTCAGGCTGGGATAGGCTTCAACAATGATCGGTTGGCAGCCTTCGGTCAATCATCCCCAACAGGTGGCGGCATCGTCCAACTGGCATAGGCGGTCGGCATCGAAAAACAGACTGTCATCAACAGGAACATGAGGCCTATCATACCAAAGCGCAGCTGGTTGATATTCCACTCCTCTTGGAACGACAGCACGAGCATCAATGTCAGACCGACTATCGCAGTGACAGCCATGATCGAATAGCCGGCAAGGTAGGACCTCGACCGCACAACCTGCTCGCGCTCATCGACTGCTTCAATTGCTCCATAGGGCTTCACCGGGCCAAAGTGCACCAGAAGGATGCCCGCGCTGAAGCCGAACATCTGGACTGACCAACCAAAGTAAAATAACTGTGGCTCAGCCAATATTAGCCCAAAGCCTCCATAGGCCAGCGCCAAAGCCATAGTCGCGGGCCAACGCAGCGGGCGACGCGTTACATTACCCGGTGCAAAGTCAGGAAACTCGGCCCAGCCCCAAATGGCATCGGCAAGTTCAGCGACTGATCGGCGCTTCATTGTGCACCTTCCGTGGACTCACGTGGGAAGGGAATCATGATCTCGGCGATGAAGACAGGTAAAGTGAAGGCCACGACCAAAAACGTGCCGGCGCACGCCAACCAAGCATCGGATGTACTTGTCACTGCCCAACCCATTTGGCTGACGCCTGCAAACAAAAGCAGCACGACCAGAACCAACAGAACAATGGCAGCGTAAGCAAACCTCGTCGCGGGCTCGAGAGCGGATCGTTCAAACTCGTCATGACAAGGACAGTCTTCGAGCTGCAGGAAAAAGCGATGATTAAACGGGGACAATCCACAATTCCGGATCATAACCAAATAGTACAAGAAAAAGTAGATTGAGAAAGCCGGTGTCGCACTTCCGAGGAGAGCCGCCACGGCCAACCCTGTTACTAGGCCACGTGGACAAAGGGTATCCACAGTTTGATTGAGGCGAGAGCGACGAAGCCGAGGTAGGATTCTTTGGTTTTGTCGTAGCGTGTGGCGACCCTTCGCCAGTTTTTGAGTTTGCTGAACAGGCGTTCGACCAGGTTGCGCCAA
>CALRKY020000008.1:0-109791 GCA_943368345.1 Synechococcus sp. UW140
AGCCTCGGCTACCGACCACCGGCCCCGGAAGCGGTTCCATCGCCAGCGTTGTCCTCCGGTTCCGCTTCGCTCCACCTCCGGCCAGCACTGGCGATGGAGGCACAAATGCACTAACAATCAACGCGGACCACTCAGTGGGGGCCGGTCACAGCCACGCGACGTATGAGGCTGACTCTCGTTGTTGTGCCACCGGGAGGCCTCTATTGTGGTCGCGACCCGCCGAGCGTCCAGCGACAGTAATAGTCTGCGTTCAAGCACTCGTCGCGCAGCGTGTTCGTTGTCGAGCGCGCCGACATCGACCGACGCCATCCGGCCACCGTCGAAGAGGCGCGGCGGTGCTGTCAGTCCTTTGCGAACTCGTCTCCGCTGAACGCGGCGATCCCAAGGCCCTCATGGGTCTAGCGCATGACTGCCTGCCACTCAGCCAGTGCGGCTGAGCGGTTGGCCTTGTAGGTCTGGCGATCGATGAGGTGGCGTTCCTGGTTGAAGTGATTGTGGACCGAGGCGTGAACTGAGCTGAACTTCTGCAGCGTCTTCATTTGTCGGAACCGCAGCATCGCCCGCTCTCGTCGACGGAACGGCAGGTGGCTGTTCTCCACCCGGTTGTTGGCCCAGCGGCCGACCTCCTGCTTGGCGCTGTTGCCCAGCCCAGTCATTGCCGCCTTGTAGGATTTGAGCTCGTCGGTGACGATCGTCGCTGGCGATCCGTGGCGCTTCAGCGCCTTCTTCATGAAGGTCAGTGCGGCGGCCTTGTCGCGGGTTCTGGTAACGTAGTTCTCGAGGACTTCGCCCTCGTGATCGACAGCGCGCCAGAGGTAGACCATCTCGCCGCTGAGCTTGACGTACATCTCATCGAGATGCCAGCGCGAGTGACGAAATCCCCGCATGTGGTTGACCCGCCTGCGTCGGATCTCCCTGGCAAAGAGCGGGCCGAACCTGTTCCACCACAGGCGCACGGTCTCATGACAAAGGTCGTAGCCGCGCTCGAACAACAGGTCCTCGACGTTCCGCAACGACAGCGGAAACCGGACATACAGCATCACCACCTCACGGATCAGCTCGGGCGTCGAATGGAAATAGCGGAACGGGTTGTCGGACTTGGCCATACCGCCCGATTACCAACGGAATGCAGTAGCCGCTAGCGGGGTTTGGGAAGATCCTCAGGTGCGACGATCTCGCGGATCCTAGACCGTTTCAGCACCCGCCGCAGAAATGCCAGAGCCGCGTCCCTGTCCCGCGTCGCAGTGAAAAAGAAGTCGAGAGTCTCGCCGTCCTGATCGACCGCGCACCACTGATAGCCCGGCTTGCCCGAAGCCTTCACTCGCTTCTCTTCGAGGTGCCAACCCCTCTGCTTCATCTGCCCTCAATAGCTGGACTGGCCGGCAGCGGCCAGATTGCTTTGACAACACCAATGGCAACTATTGGAAAGCTAGTTTTTGAATGCCTCACCATTCAAGTGGATCATATAATGATTTTTTAGCGCGGCCTTACGATGCCGCGACGCTTTCTGAAAGTTTGCATCCGACATCATTTGCAGGAACGCACCCCGACTTGGAAAATACATAATGGCAGCCGCATGCCAGTTTGCTGCTTGATGTCCAATCAAGACCTGCTCGGCAGGCGCACTCATAACAACCCGGCCACCAAGGTCCTCAATGGTCTTCCCTGCAACCTCGCCATATAGGTGGAACGCTTCTTGGCCGGAGATTTCAGCAGCGCTGGTTGCATATTCAGGATCGCCGGACTGATAATTCGCCACGGCGTTGAACTCGAAAAGATTGAGCACAGCCAACGGCGTTTCTATGGGGAGCGACATGAGCTTCGCGAGTTGATTTTCGCTTGGTTCGAGTTTTTGTTCCATGCCCGCATATGTCAAAAACACTTCCGAACTCCAAGAAGTATCGGAATGACTCGCAAGGTCTCTTTCTGACTCATAACAGCCCGGCCGGAACCACTTGCTTGCGTCCACTCACCACCCATTCCCGTTCATTGCACTCGCGAAGCCGTCCCGAAAGCTGCCGGTCGGCTAACGACTCCAACTTATGCCAAAGCGAGAATGACCGGTTTCGGCACCCCCTTGTCCAAAAGCTGTCGGGCAGCATCCCACCCAGACCAAGTCGTTCCAGCGTTCGGTATCTAATGATCGAGCTTGAAAGCTGACCGGCAGGTTTGGGGATCCGACGTCGCGTATCAGAACGGCGGATTTGGAGCGCAAGTCAGCCACTCATTTCGAGCGTCGGGACGGTAAAAAGAAGCGCGTTCTACAAAGGTTGGTGCGGGTCCCCGCAACCAGATATCACTCAAAAAGCCCCAGGCCCAAAGGTCCGGGGCTTTTTGCGTTTGTGGGCGGATGGCCGATTGTGACAGACGTGCTCCCCTTGACGTTTTGGGCAGGGGTCCCTGCACAACCGGGATGGTGTATCGGGGGTCGGACATTCGCAGTTCGGAGGGCAGCATGGGCAATATCAACGCAGTGACGGACTATGCAGTTGAGGACGGCATCGCCGTGATCACGCTGGATTCGCCGCCGGTCAACGCGCTGGGCGCGACGGTGCGCGACGGGATCGCCGCCGCCATGCCCAAGGCTGTGGACGACGCTGCGGTAAGTGCCATTGTGCTGATCTGCGCCGGGCGGACCTTCATTGCCGGGGCGGATATTTCGGAATTTGGCAAACCGCCGAAGGGTGCGTCCCTGCACGAAGTCCTCACCCTGATGGAGGGCGCATCAAAGCCGATCGTTGCCGCCATCCACGGCACCGCGCTCGGCGGCGGGCTGGAGGTGGCGCTGACCTGCCACTACCGCGTTGCCGTGCCGTCGGCGAAGCTCGGCCTGCCGGAGGTGAAGCTTGGTCTGCTGCCCGGCGCCGGAGGAACGCAGCGGTTGCCGCGCATTGTCGGGGCGGCCAAAGCGCTCGACATGGTGACCAGCGGTACCCCGGTCAGCGCCAAGGTCGCAGCCGAAACCGGGCTTGTCGACGAACTGGTGGATGAGGCTGATTTGCGCGGCGGTGCGGTGGCCTTTGCCCGTAAGATTGTTGCGGAAAAGCGTCCGCTGAAACGGGTCCGGGATCTGACCGTCACCGGCGCTTCGCCCGAATTGTTCGCCGAGTTCCGCAAGGCCAATGCCCGCAAGTTCAAAGGCTTCGACGCGCCGGAGGCCAATATCCAGTGTATCGAGGCTGCCGCCACCCTGCCGTTCGATGAAGGCATGGCGGTTGAGCGCAGATTGTTCATGGGCCTGATGACCGGGGTGCAGTCGGCGGCGCAGCGCTATGTGTTTTTCGCCGAGCGTCAGGCAGCAAAAATCCCCAACCTGCCGGAAGGGACGGCCACACGACCAATCCGCAAGGTCGGCATCATCGGGGCCGGGACGATGGGTGGCGGCATTGCCATGAACTTCCTGACCGCTGGCATCGCCGTCACCATTGTCGAAATGAAGCAGGATGCGCTCGACCGCGGTGTCGGCATCATCCGCAAAAATTATGAGAATACCGCCGCCAAGGGACGCATCAAACCCGAAGCCGTCAAAGCCAATATGGGCCGCCTGACGCCATCATTGGACCTCAGCGATCTTGCCGATTGCGATCTGGTGATCGAGGCAGTGTTCGAACTGATGGACATCAAGAAGGACGTCTTCGGCAAGCTCGACAAAATCTGCAAACCGGGGGCGATCCTGGCCTCCAACACCAGTTACCTGAACGTTGATGAGATTGCCGCCTGCACCACCCGACCACAGGATGTGGTTGGCATGCATTTCTTCTCGCCCGCCAATGTCATGCGTCTGCTGGAGGTGGTGCGGGGTGCAAAGACCGCGCCCGATGTGCTGGCCACGGCGATGGACCTCGCCAAGAAGATCGGGAAAATCGCCGCTGTCGCCGGGGTCTGCCACGGGTTCATCGGCAACCGTATGCTGTCTCCCCGGCAACGGGAGGCCAACAAGCTGATCATGGAAGGTGCGATGCCCTGGGATATCGACCGGGTGTTGACCGACTTCGGCATGCCGATGGGGCCGTTCCAGATGTCCGACCTCGCCGGTCTCGACATCGGCTGGGACAGCAGCAAGTCAAAGGGCGAAACCTTGCGGGACCGCCTGTGCGAGATGGACCGGCGCGGCCAGAAAACCGGTGCGGGTTTCTACGACTATGACGCCCAGCGCAACCGCAACCCCTCTCCCATTGTTGAACAGATGATCCTCGACTTCGCTGCCGAGAAAGGCGTGAACCGCCGGCCGATTGACGATGCCGAAATCCTCGAGCGGCTGGTCTATCCGATGATCAACGAAGGGGCGAAAATCCTTGCCGAAGGCATGGCCTATCGCGGGTCCGACATCGATATCGTCTGGATCAACGGCTATGGCTGGCCGGTCTACCGGGGCGGCCCGATGTTCTACGCCGATACCGTCGGCCTTGCGCATGTCGTCGAGCGGTTGCGTCACTATCAGGGCGGCAAGGCAGGCGATGATTTTGCGCCATCACAACTTCTCATCGATCTGGCTGAAAAGGGCGGACGCCTCAGCGGATACGCGGCGAGTTAGCGGCTCGTGTATAGTCGGGCGGTTTCGGTTCCGGCCACAACCACCCGGTTGCGGCCGTCGTCCTTGGCGCGGGCCAGTGCCCGGTCGGCGGCGACGAACAGTTCCTCATAATTGGCAGCGCCGGTCGCCACACCGGCACTGACCGTCACATGGCGACCCCGCCCCAGCAGGTCGGCAACATCCAGCTGCTCCACCGCGACTCGAGCGGCCTCTGCCGCGCCGAGCGGGCCGATCAGTGCGAACTCCTGACCACCGACCCGGGCGACCAGACCCTGTTCCCCGGCGACTCCGGCAAGCGCCCGGGCAACCCGCACCAGCACCGCGTCGCCGACGTCATGGCCAAAGCCATCGTTGATCGATTGGAATTCATCCAGATCAATGATCGCCAATGTCCCGTGCTGCCCGATCATCGCCTGGGCCTGCTGGACGAACCCGCGGCGGTTGAACAATCCGGTCAGCATGTCCGTTTCGGCGGCCCGTCGCATTGTTTCGCGTTCCACCGTGGCAAGGTTTTGCTGAACCACATCCCGGTCCCGGTCGAGCAGGGCGCGGTCATCCTCTAACTGCAAAATCCGGAACCGGTCCCCGATGCCGATCGCCAACACCACGGCTTGCCCCGCAATGGCGAGCAATGTGGCATAGTCGATGAAATCGGTCTGCTCTGCGCCACCAACGCCCCGCAGTAGTCGAACGAAGATAACGACGAGCGGCAACCCCCAGGCAATTGCATAAAAGACGGCTGCTTTGCTGCCCCGCATCAAGGCAATCACCAAACCCGCACCCACCGCAACGACGCTGCCGAGCGCGATCACCGTCAGGATCGTGTCGATGGTCCCGGCGATGCCGAGCTGATCAAAGCTGCCGACTATGCCCACGAGAACAATCGTCACCGCCGTCCAGCGCACCAACTGCCGGTATAGCGCCGGAAGCGCCTTGCGCTCGATATAGGCGATGAACACCGCCAGCCCCATAGCGAGCGACGCACTGGCAAGGATCATGTTGATCCGAACCCCCCAGCTGCCCGCCAGTCCGGGAAGCCAGGTGAAGATCAGGTTGCTCCAGAACAGTCCGTACAGAAGGACGGTCACAGCCCATCCGGTGTAGAATTGCCGAAGTTGCAGGTTGGCGCCGGATTTCAGCGACACGACAAACAGGATGCTGGCACCAATCGCACCGACATACAGCCCCATCAGCAAATACCAGTTCTTGCTTTGGACGACGAGCGCGTCCCAGGTCAGCAACCGGACCTTCCGCATGGTTTGCAGATTGTCCAATCGCTTGATGCCAATGAACACGTCAGTGACTGGTGGGCTGTCCGTAAAAAAATCAAATCGCAGGTGGCCACCGATCAGCCACTTCCCGCTTACGTTTCCCGAAACTGCGCCGACGGAACGAACGCGCCCGTCGGCGGTCACAACCACAGTCTTGATGCGTTCAAACCGCGACTGATCGACCAGCAGATGCCAGTCCCCGGACATGCCGCTGAGCGCTGTCGGATCATCGACCCGCAGCCACAGCCATTTGTCCTGATAGTTTTCAGCAGCGCGGTCACAATCAAAGCGCAAATCGGCCACAGCCGATGTCGACAAATCTTCGGCAACCACCGCCATGCAGAGGCTGTTGCGGACATCAAAGCTTGCGGCTCCGGCCACCGACGGCAGGCCAGCCATCGCCAGCAACAGAACCGCGCACCATATGCGCCGGACCAGCCGCTCAACGGTCACTTGCTACCCCCTCACCCATTGCGGATCGATGCCGCCCAATCACCCGCTGACAGCAAGATACGTTGCGCCAACGGTTCCGGATGCCGCAGCGGCCCGAAAAAACCGATCTATCCGCAAGGCTTCAACGCGCTGGGTTCCGGTCGTGGTTCATGCGTTTCAAATATCGCCAGATAGGCATCGGAACCGGCCATGTCATGAAAGGCGGTCTGCCGGTAGCCAACTGCCGCCAACTCGCAGCGGAGCAGGTCCGGTGGTGTGCCATGCCGGTTGGTCGGGCGATCTGAATCGACAATCGCCAGACGGGCACCGGGTTTCAACGTGCCGTGCAAATGCCAGATGAGGCCATAGGGCTGCGCAACCTCGTGGTACATATGCACCATCAAGCCGATATCGGCCTTCCCCATCGGCAGCTTTGGGTCATGTGGCAAGCCCAGCGAAACCTGGACATTGTTCAGCCGTTCCGCTTCGACACGACCCTTCAGCCGGGCGACATAGGACGGAATGATATCCTCGGCCAAAACCTGACCGGTGGGTCCGACCCGCTTGGCCAAACGCACGGTATAATACCCGTTGCCGGCACCGATATCGGCGACGGTCATGCCGGGTTGAATGCCGATCAGGTCCATGACCCGCTCGGCTTCGCCTGCCTTGTCCCTGCTGTCCTCATTGGAAAATTGATCGCTGACGATGGCAGCGACTGGTCGTTTTGGCCGGGGGAAGGCCGATTCGGGTGCGCTCGCCGCAAAAACCGTATCCGCCGCCGACCGCGCGTCGCAGCCGGGGAGAATCAGGACCATGGCAAGTGTCAGTCGGGCCAGCATCAAAACCGTCTATAGCGACCCGCCGCGTCTGGCTCCACTGCCGACATGGGAGTAGGGAGATGGCCATGATCACCCCGACTCCTGTGCCCTTCGACCTGTTCGAAACCTGGTTCGCCGAAGCCCGCGAATTGGAGCCCGCCGACGCCAACGCCTTTGCCTTGGCCACCGCGACGCCAGACGGTCGCCCCTCTGTCCGCATCGTGCTGATGAAGGCGTGGGACGAACGCGGCTTCGTGTTTTATTCCAACGCACAAAGCCGCAAAGGCACCGAACTCGCGGCCAATCCGTTCGTTCATATGGATTTCCACTGGAAGTCGTTGAAACGCCAGGTGCGGGTTGATGGCGAAGCGGTTCAGGTCACGACTGCAGAGGCAGATGCCTATTTTTCCAGCCGCCCGCGCGATTCTCAGCTGGGAGCCTGGGCCTCCGATCAGTCGCAACCGATGCCGGACCGGGACATGTTCAATGCGCGGTTCGAGGCAGCAAAGGCGCGGTTTGAAGGCGGCCCCGTCGCCCGTCCGCCGCATTGGCCGGGCTGGCGCATCGTCCCGTCCCGCATTGAATTCTGGCAGGACCGGCCCAACCGGCTGCATGACCGGCTGGTCTACACCCGCAGCGGCGACAGCTGGTCAACCGGCCTGCTGTATCCGTGACGAGGATGGCGGCAATCGGCGGAAATATCGCAACCCGGGCGGCAATGGCATCTGTCGGTGTCGCCATGCTGCTGCTCGGCCTGAAGGTCTGGGCCACGGCTGCGACCGGGTCCGTCGCGATGCTCGGGTCACTCGCCGACACCGCGCTCGACCTCATCGCATCATTGGTGACGCTGTTCGGCGTGTGGGTTGCGGCACAACCGGCCGACCACAATCACCGCTTCGGCCACGGCAAGGCGGAGGCACTGGCGGCGTTGTTCCAGACCATGTTGATCGCGGTATCGGCCCTCTGGATAGCCGGGCGCGCCCTACAGCGCCTGCAGGCACCGGTGTCGCCGGAGGCACCTGAGCTCGGCATTTCGGTGTCGGTGTTCGCCATGGCCGCAACCCTGCTGCTGGTCGCCTATCAGCGTCGGGTGGTGAAACAAACCGGCTCGATCGCCATTCACACCGATCAACTGCACTACCAGTCGGATGTCCTCCTCAACGCGGCGGTGATTGCGGCATTGGCGCTCGATCATTTCGCCGGGCTGCTCGGGGCGGATGCAGCATTCGGTCTGCTGATTGCCGCCTATCTCGGCTGGGGCGCGGCCCAGTCGGCACGACACGCCATCGACATGCTGATGGACAAGGAATGGGACGACGACCGCCGGGCCAGGATCACCGCGATTGTGGCGGCCCACCCCATTGTTCATGGCGTGCACGAACTGAAAACCCGCACCAGCGGTGCCACCGACTTCATCCAGTTCCATATCTGGGTCGACGGCAGCATGAGCGTTGCTGCGGCGCATGATGTGGTCGACCAGCTGGAAGATGCGGTGTCAGCCGAATTCCCCGGCGCGGAAATCCTGATCCATGTTGATCCTGCGGGTCATTCGGAACGGTATTTCACCCTTACCGGTCAAACACCGCCGCACGCCGCATAGCATCGGCTGTCAGGCCGTGGCCAATTCCAAGCCGGCAACACGCTCGGTACGCTTGATCCAGCCGCCACCCAGCACCTGCTCCCCGCGGTAGACAACGCAGGCCTGCCCCGGTGCGACGCCATATTCGCTGTTGTTAAACGCGATGCGGTTGCCGACGACCTTTGCCGATACCGGCATCGACGTCGACCGAACCTTGACCGCAACCGGCCCGTCCGGATCGGCAAGCCAGGTCGGGTCGGCAATCTCCACCGCCGTAACAGCCAGTGCCGCACGGGGACCGACCGTCAGTCGCCGCCGCGCCGGATCAAGCCCAACGACATAGACCGGCTCGTCCAGCCCGCCGATCTCGATGCCGCGCCGCTGGCCGACCGTATAGTGGATGAGGCCCCGGTGCTGACCGATCACATTGCCCGCCAGATCGACGATCTCCCCCGGCTCCGCCGCCTCGGGCCGCAGTTTCCGCACCACGGAGGCATAGTCGCCATTGGGGACGAAGCAGATGTCCTGACTGTCCGGTTTTGCGGCGACCGGAAGATTGAACCGCTCGGCGTGAGCCCGCACCTCCGACTTCGGCATCCCGCCCAGGGGAAAACGGAGATAGTCGAGCTGCGCCGGCGTGGTGGCGAACAGGAAATAGCTCTGATCTCGCGCCGCATCGGCAGCCCGGCGCAGCTCCGGCCCTGCCGCGCCCATCACCCGCCGAACATAATGGCCGGTTGCCAGGCATTCCGCACCCAGGTCACGGGCAATCCCGAGCAAGTCACGGAACTTTACCGTCTGGTTGCAGCGCACGCAGGGAATCGGCGTCTCGCCCCGGACATAGCTGTCGGCAAAATCATCGATCACGCTAGCCCGGAAGGCGCTTTCATGGTCGATGACATAATGGGCAATGCCGAGTGTTTCAGCGACCCGCCGCGCGTCATGAATGTCGGACCCAGCGCAGCAGGCTCCCTTGCGGCTGACCGATGCGCCATGATCGTACAGCTGAAGCGTAATGCCGATCGTCTCGAACCCCGCCTCCGCACAAAGCGCCGCGACAACCGACGAATCGACGCCCCCCGACATGGCAACAACGACGCGGCGGCCCGTGGCGGGAGGGGGCAGATCAAGGTCAATCACCGCGCGCCTTTAGCGGGTGGCAGCCGGATTTGCCACCTCCGCCATGGTTTCCCGCATTTTTACCCTCGGTCTTAGGGCTTCCGTAACGACCGGGGGTCTAGGGGTGATCGATAGGAGTTGTTCCGAATGGGGATGGCAATGCTTGAGAACCAGTCCTTCCGGCCCGCATCGGTCATTGGTCCGCTTGGGGAACCGATGACGCTCGACACGTTGCCGCCTGCCGGCACGACCCGCTGGGTGGTCCGCCGCAAGGCCGAAGTCGTCGCTGCGGTAAAGGGCGGACTGCTGTCGTCGGACGATGCCTGCAACCGCTATGGCCTGACGCCGGAGGAATTTGCTGCCTGGCAGCAGGCGGTGGACCGCAGCGGCATGCCCGGCCTGCGTGTCACCCGGGTTCAGCACTACCGGGCGCTCTACGACCGGCAGGTCTGATCCCGCCGCCGGTCAGGCCGCGACGCGGACCGGCTGGATGACATCCTCTGGATCGCGCAGCACATAGCCACGGCCCCAGACGGTTTCGATATAATTGTCCCCGCCGCAGGCCGACGACAGCTTCTTGCGCAGCTTGCAGATGAACACATCGATGATCTTCAGTTCGGGCTCGTCCATCCCGCCATACAGGTGGTTGAGGAACATCTCCTTGGTCAGCGTCGTCGATTTGCGCAGGGACAGCAGTTCGAGCATCGCATATTCCTTGCCGGTCAGGTGCACCCGGCTGCCGTCAACCTCTACCGTCTTGGCATCGAGATTGACCGCCAGCTTGCCGGTGCGAATGACCGATTGCGAATGGCCCTTAGAGCGCCGGATGACAGCGTGGATGCGAGCCACCAGCTCCTCGCGGTGGAAGGGCTTGGTGACATAATCATCCGCGCCAAAGCCAAACCCGCGCACCTTCGCCTCGGTCTCCGACGATCCCGACAGGATCAACGCTGGCGTCGTGATCTTGGCCTGACGCAATTTCTTGAGCACGTCGAACCCGTGCATGTCCGGCAGGTTGAGGTCGAGCAGCACGATGTCATAATCATACAGCTTGGCGAGGTCCAAACCCTCCTCACCCAGGTCGGTTGCGTAGACATTGAACCCTTCGACCGACAGCATCAGTTCGATGCTCCGGGCCGTCGGCGCGTCATCCTCAATCAGCAAAACCCGCATGATCCTAACCCCTACTCGCTCGCCCGATCGGTAACGGCAGGCGAAGCAAACCGTTAACCCTCTCCGTTTACGTTGACAAAGGTTAACAGAGTGTAAAGCGCGTTAACAATTAGTTTGCAGGGTTCCATTTGGTAAGGAAGGCTTCGAGCCGGGTCAGGAATTCGATCCGGTCGGCCTGCCGCGACAGGTGATGATCCCCCTCCGGCTGGGTGACGAATTCGACATATTTTTTGGCCTTGATCATCGCTGCGTGCATTCGGACGGATTGGTCGTACGGAACGCTGAGGTCTTTCTTGCCGTGAATCAGCAACACGGGAATTTTGATCCCTGCCGCAAAATTGGCCGGGGATATCGCCGCAAAATCCGGTGCCGCCCGTTTTCGTTCGCGCTTGAAAATTTTGCTGTACAAATATCTGTCATCATATCGGGATTGAAGGGCCATGTCTGAAACACCGGCAAATGACACCGCGCAACGGTACAAATCTGGGTCCCGCACCGCACCTTGCAGCGCCGCATAGCCTCCATAGGATCCGCCAACGATACAGACCCGCTTCGCATCGACAAGGCCCTGCGCAACGGCCCATTTGACGCCGTCGGTCACGTCGTCCTGCATTGCCAGGCCCCATTGACCATCGCCTTTGTCCTGAAAATCGGAGCCGTAGCCGGTGCTGCCGCGATAATTGGGCTGAAGCACCGCATAACCGCGGTTGGCGAGAAACTGGACCCAATAGTCGTAGCCGAGATGGTCTCTGGCCGCCGGACCACCATGCGGCATGACGACGAGCGGCAGGTTCTTCGCCTCGCGCCCAACTGGCAAGGTGAGATAGGCCGGGATGTCGAGGCCGTCTCTGGCCTTGTACGACACCGGCTTCATCGGGGCGAGAACCGCGCCTTTAAGGGAATCATTGGAACTCCCGAACTTGCTCATTTTGCCGGTGTCGCGGTCCATGACCCACCAAGCCGGTGGCGACGTCGGGCTGCTGACTTCGACCAACATGCGATTCCGTTCGGCATCCATGCTGGCGATATGCGCGAACCGCCCCGGAACCGACTTGTCGAGGTCGAGTTGTAATTGCTTAAGGTCGGCGTCGAACCATTCGGTCCGCACCCGGTCATCGACCCACCGCACGCCTGCAATGGCGGACCCATCAGCTGACAAAATCGCTTGCCCGATATCATATTTCGCGTGCGAAAATATGGTCTCGGCAAATTTCCCGTCAACAAAATCATATTTGTAATAGCCTGACCGCCCTTCGTGATCACTTTCAACAATCAGCTTATTTGGTTCGTCGAGAAACAAAACCGGTTCGATCAAATCCTGATCTTTGCTGTAGGCGGCGCGGTCGATGACCTTGAATGGGACATCTGTGGTCGGCCGATAGACTAAATATCCCCGATTTGTGTCCTTGCTGTAGCCAAATCCCATGCGGATGTTGCCCCGATGATCGGCATACCAATCTTGAATCCCCTCTCTGGCGTTCTGGATGGTTTTCACTTTGCCGGTAGTGGCATTCACGAGATCGACACGCGGCCAATAGCCGTCGAAATTGGTGTAGACGGTCGTGCGCGTCGCAAGCAGTATCGACGCGCTTCCGTCCCTGGGCACCCAAATTACATCCGATCCGTCTTGTGCGCCGGGTTGCCAATCCAGTTTGAGTGGTGCGCTGGCGGTGCGACCCAGCGACAGGAGCCGGGACACGCGGATCAACCTACCTTCGATATTGTCGGTCGACAAAATGCTGGCGATGACCCGGTCATTGTTCACCCACCGAAACCGACCAAGGCTAATCGATCCCAACCCGGTGATGGCCGCCTTGGTACCCGCCGCAAGTGGAATGACGGCAAACTGCTGCTGCCCATCGACAACCAGCTTCGCCGCGATGGCCGTGCCGTCAGGCGAAATTTCGGCATCCTCGATCATCGGCAACCGGCCAAAGGCTGCGACGTCATATTTTGGCGGAATGGGCTCGGCCGCTGCCGTTGATGCCAACAGCCCAGCAACCAAAAGCCAGCGCATAAAGACCCCCCCAAAAATGCCTGCTAAACCCGCAGTAGCATCCCCGCTCCAAAGAAAAACCCCGTCCGGTTGGCCGGGTGAATCAAACACAAGTCACGCGCTCTTTTTCTCAAAAACTAGTTTGCTGGGTTCCATTTGGTGAGGAAGGTTTCGAGGTAATCGAGCCAGCGCTTCAGATTTCCTGATGACGAGAATCCGTGACCTTCATTGACCAACGTGTGGAATTCATATGGCTTTCCAGCAGCTTTCAAAGCGTCAGCGTAGAGTTTTGACTGCCGAAACGGTACGGTTTGATCGGCGTCGCCGTGGACCAGCAACACCGGTCGTTTCAGTTGGTCGACCGTGAAGAGTGGCGAAACGGTTTTGGTGTCGAACTCGGGTGGCCCCTGAACGATCCGCCGCCAATCCTTCCGATATCGGGGGTCTAAGCGGAACGTGAGCTGATATTTCAACTGTCGGCCAAGGTCGCTTACCCCCGCAAAACTTGCGGCACAGCGATATCGCTCCGGATTTCGGGTCGCCCCCCACAATGCTGCGTAGCCGCCATAGGACCCTCCAACGATGCAAACACGGGCTGGGTCGACGATCCCGTCCCTGACCAGCCAATCCATGCCGTCATCGAGATCGTCCTGCATCTGACGACCCCACTGCCCCTCGCCTTTGAGGTAGAATTCTTTGCCAAAGCCACCTGATCCCCGATAGTTGGGTTGCAGGACTGCATAACCCCGGTTGGCGAGAAACTGGACTTCCGGATCATAGTCCGGTCGATCACGTAAGCCATATGGACCGCCGTGCGGCAAAACGATCAACGGAAGTGATTTGGCCGACCGGCCAAGTGGCAACGTAAGATAGGCTGTAATTTCAAGGCCATCCCGCGCTTTGTATTTCACATATTTCGTGGACGGCATTTCGGCGGGCTTTAGGGCCTCACTCATGCGAGCTATGCGCTGCATAACGCCAACGGCAGGTTTGTAGATATAATATCGACCGGGATCATTCGATGCGCCGGTCCAAACCAGCATCACGCTATCATCCCGGTTGCGCGAAACGATCCAGTTTTCGCGTCCCTTGATCGCTGTATCAATGTCCGACTGGATTTTCTTCATACCGGAATCGAACCACACGATCCGGTCCCGTTCGTCTGTATACCAAACCGCCCGAAGATTGGTTCCATCAAAATCGGTTGCAAAGTCAGTTACATCATTGGTTTCACTGCCAAATACGAGATCCCCAATCTCTTTGGTCGCATAGTTGAATTTGTAGAGCGCATAGCGACCAGTACCTTTGTCGCTCAACAAATATCCCTCATCCGTACCGCGCGCGATCCGCAGGACATCATAGCTGGCATTTTCATCGTCATATTTGACCCTGCCTAGCTTGCGGAACTTCTCGGCCTCGGTGCTCCGATAAACCATGGCCCAACTATGTTTGGTCCCACCGACACCGGCACGAACCACGCCAGCAGGATCTGCATACCATTCCCAAACGTCGCTTCTTGGTTTGACGATTTCCGTCAGCTTGTTGGTGGCAAGTTCGACACGGAAAACTGACGGATATTCGAACACCGACTCTTGGAAGGACAGCAAAAGATACTCGCCCGAGGGGTCGACATAGAGGACATCGTCTCCCTCAAGTCCCTGCCATTTACCGCCGAGCTTCACGAAATCTCGCTTACCGATCTCGAAGCTCAGCAGGCGGGTCATTTCGGCATCATCGCCAAAATAAACAACGGTTTTTGCAATGCTGACAAGGACACGTCCGTTCCCGGCCCAACGATAGTATCTCAGATCAATTTTCTCGGGCAATGCGATGAGGAGCAGCTTGTCACCGTTGAAACTGTGGATGCCCAGCATCTCTTTGCCGCCAACATGCACCCGCCCAAGCATTTTGGTACCATCGGGCGACAGGACCGGAAATGTTATCTGTGATTCCGTGGCGAATTCGCTGGTGGGAATCAACCTCGGCTTGGCTTCCGGTACGGTCGACGCCTCGGCTGACGACGCAAACAAGGCCAGAGCCAGCACGGCGGCTGCGACCATTGGTGAACTCGCATCAAACCGCATGGCTTCCCCCAAATACCGGACACGGCTTGGAGACTAGCATCCTCACCCCAAAGAAAAACCCCGCCCGGTTGGCCGGGCGGGGTTTATCATTTTCGAACTTGACAGCTGGCTTAGCCGTGGCCCGCCAGCGCTGCCAGCAGCAGCAGCGCGACGATGTTGGTGATCTTGATCATCGGGTTGACCGCTGGGCCAGCCGTATCCTTGTACGGATCGCCGACGGTATCGCCGGTGACAGCGGCCTGGTGGGCAGGGGAGCCCTTGCCGCCGTAGGCACCGACTTCGATGACCTTCTTGGCATTGTCCCACGCGCCGCCGCCCGAGGTCATCGAGATGGCAACGAACAGGCCGGAGATGATGACGCCCATCAGCAACGCGCCGAGGGCGGCGAAGCCATTGCCCTGTCCGGCTACGGCCGTGATCGCGAAATAGACCGCAACGGGGGCTAGCACTGGCAGCAGCGATGGGATGATCATCTCCCGGATGGCACCGGCGGTGACCAGATCGACGGTCCGGGCATAGTTCGGACGGACGCTCCGGTCAGCGATGCCCGGGTTTTCGCGGAACTGCGCCCGGATATCCTGCGCCACGGCCTGCGCCGTCCGGCCGACCGCGGTCATCGCCATGCCGCCGAACAGGTAAGGCAGCAGCGCACCGAGCAGCAACCCGACCACGACGTAAGGGTTGGACAGGGAGAAATCGACGACCACGGTGGTGAAGAACTGCTTCAGATCCTCGGTATAGGTCGCGAACAACACCAGCGCGGCCAGACCGGCAGAGCCGATGGCATAGCCCTTGGTGACCGCCTTGGTCGTGTTGCCAACCGCATCGAGTGCATCGGTGCGCTCGCGCACTTCGCCCTCAAGTCCGGCCATTTCTGCAATGCCACCGGCATTGTCGGTCACCGGGCCATAGGCATCAAGCGCGACAACCATACCGGCGAGCGCCAGCATCGAGGTTGCGGCGAAGGCGATGCCGATCAGGCCAGCCAACTGATAGCTGGCGATGATGCCAACGATGATCACCAGCGTCGGCAGTGCGGTCGACTCCATCGACACGGCCAGACCCTGAATGACGTTGGTGCCGTGGCCCGAATCCGACGCCTTGGCGATGGACTGGACCGGGCGGTAGTCGGTCCCCGTGTAGTATTCGGTGATCCAGACAATGAGCCCGGTTACGCCGAGGCCGACGAGCATGCAGTAGAACAGCGCCCGGCCGGTGAACTGCACCGCTGCCGCATTGGTCTGTGCGATGACCGCATTCATGTCCGGGAAGATTGCCTGCGTGGCGAACCACAGCGCCGGGATCGACAGGACTGCAGTCCAGATGAAGCCCTTGTACAGCGCCCCCATGATCGACCCGCCGCCGAGGCGGACGAAATAGGTGCCGATGATGGAGGTCAGGATGCAGACACCCCCGGCCAGCAGCGGCAGGGTCATCAATTTGGCGGCGTCCGCACCGGCCACCAGTAGGGCGACCAGAACCATGGTTGCGCCGATGGTCACAACATAGGTTTCGAACAGGTCGGCGGCCATACCGGCGCAGTCACCGACATTGTCGCCGACGTTATCGGCGATGACGCCGGGGTTCCGGTCATCGTCCTCGTCAAAGCCCAGTTCGTTCTTGCCGACCATGTCGGCGCCAACGTCGGCGGCCTTGGTGAAGATGCCGCCGCCAAGACGCGCGAAGATCGAGATCAGCGAGGCGCCGAACGACAAAGCAACAAGCGCGTTGATCACTTCGCGGCTGGTTGCACCCATGCCGCTGGACACCAGCGCATAGAAATAACCGGCAATGGCGAGCAGGGCCAAACCAGCGACGAGCATGCCGGTGACGGCCCCCGAGCGGAAGGCCATGGTCAGGCCGCCCTGCAGGGAGTGGCGCGCCGCTTCGGCAGTCCGCACATTGGCGCGAACCGAAATGTTCATGCCGATAAAGCCGGTGACGCCCGACAGCACCGCGCCGATGACAAAGCCAATGGCCGGGATGGTCCCAAGGAACACGGCGACCAAGACGGCGACAATGACGCCGACAATCCCGATGGCGATATATTGACGCTTCAGATAGGCGGCTGCGCCTTCCTGGATCGCCGCTGCAATCTCCTGCATCCGGGCATTGCCCGCCGGTGCGCGTAGCACCTGCATCGCTGTCAAAATACCGTAAACCACGGCAGCGAGCCCGCAGAGCATCGCAAGCAAAACCATATCCATGTGTATCAAGCCCCTGATTGGCCCACACCCCGGGGCCGGTCTGACGATTGCGGCGGCTTGTGGCAAAAGCGCTGGCAGGATGCAAGCTCCTGAGGGCTGACCGCTAGCTTTGGTGCTCGTAGCCCAGTCGGGTTGGGGCGTGCAATGCTCCGGTCAGCCCGGTTATCGTCAGCCCTTCGCCCGCCCTGATCCGGCCAATCCGGGTCAGCCGCAGGCCGGTTCTATCGGCCAGACCCTGGAGCGCCGAAGCCGCACTCGCTGGGGCCGAAACCAGAAGTTCATAGTCATCACCGGACGTGGCCCGCGCGACCAAGTCTGCGTCAGTTCGTCCAGTTCGAAGCGCCGCGGCGTCCGACAGCGGCAACTCGGCCAGATCAATCCGCACCGCCACCCCACTCGCCGCCGCCAGCCGCTCTGCATCGATCAGCAGGCCGTCCGACACGTCCATGGCAGCCGTCGCCAGTCCGGCCAGCCCCTGCCCGAATGCCAGGCGCGGTTCAGGACGGCGGTATCGCGACAGCAGATATTTGTCTGCCGCCGCCTCGCCCTTGGCGATTGCCAGCCCAAGTCCGGAATCACCAATGGTTCCGGTGACATATAGATCATCGCCCGGTCTGGCACCGGCGCGGGACAGGGCCCGCCCGGACCCGACCTGCCCAATTGCCGTCAACCCGATCACCGCCTGCGTCAGCCCGCCAATGGTATCACCGCCAAGCAAAGCAACGCCCCACCGCTCCAGGCCCCGGCGAAGGCCTTCGGCAAAGGCCGTCAGCCAAGCCTCGTCCTCCGCCGCGCTCAACCCCAATCCCATCAGCACGCCAACCGGCTTCGCCCCCATCGCCGCAAGGTCGGACAGGTTCACCGCCAGCAGCTTCCAAGCAATATCGGACGGCGGATCGGTCGGCAGATAATGGACCCCGCAGGCCAGCACATCATGGGTGAACACCAGATCACGGCCGATCGCCGGGGTCAGGACGGCGGCATCATCCGATAGGCCGCGCGCCGCCGGATGGCTCGCAAGCGGTGCGAGCAGGCGGGTGATGATGTCGCGCTCCCGCATGAAAATCACCCCTCCCAATGTTGGAGAGGGCTATCAGCCTCGGACCTGCTTGGCCACCGAATCGAGCAGGCCATTGGCGAATTTCGACTCGGTCGCCTCATAGAAAGCGTGCGCCACATCGACATATTCGTTGATGACCGTCGCGGTCGGTACGTCCGGGCGGGCAAGCAGTTCATAGGACCCGGCGCGCAGGATGGCCCGCAACGGACGGTCGATCCGGTCCATCGACCAGCCTTTGGCAAGATTGCGACCGATCAGGTCATCAATTTCGCCGAAACGGGCATCGACACCGGCAACGACATCATTGAAAAAATCGACATCGGCGTCGCGGATCAAATCCCCCTCGACTTCGACCCCCAGCCGGTGATTGTGAAACTCGCTGAGCACGACGGCGACCGGGATGCCCGACATGTCGCGCTGATACAGCGCCTGCACAGCCGCGAGCCGCGCTGCGGACCGGGCATTGCCGACGCGCTGTTTCCGGGGGGTGGACGATGACATGCCGGGGCTTCTAGCGGCGACACCGACCAAACGGAACCCCGCGCGGCACCAACGGAGGTTTCCAAACCCGTTTACAGATCGCGCTGGTAGACCGTCACATCGCTGCTTTTGTAGCCGAGCGCTTCATAAAAGCCGCGTGCCGCCTGATTGTCCGCCCGTACCATCAGGTTCAGGCGCGGTGCGCCAGCAGCACGGAGCCAGACTTCTGCAGCGGCCATCATCTGCCGGCCAAGTCCCTGTCCGCGATGATCCGGCGACACGGCCAGATAATAGACCCAGGCCCGGTGTCCATCGAACCCGGCCATGACCGTCGCGACCAATTGGTCGCCATCGCGGCCAGCCAGAATCGCCGAGGTTGGTGACCGGAGCGCCAGCTGCGCATCCGCCGTTGCATCATTCCACGGTCGCGTCAGGCCGCAGCTCGCCCATAGTACCGTCGCAGCCTCGATGTCCTCCGGACGCAGGTCGGCAATCTCCACCGATCGGCCAAGCCTGGCGCGCAGCCAGTTGCAGGCATCCTGCATCGCGGTGGTCGCTGCCGGGACCAGTCCAGGCAGGGAGAAAAAGCCGTGGATGACGCCCGGGTAGCGGGTCTTGGTCACAGCAACCCCGGCACCCGCAAGGGCAGCGGCATAGGCTTCCCCCTCATCCCGCAGCACGTCATATTGGGCGGTCAGAACAAAGGCTGGCGGCAGGCCAGTGAGTGCAGCCCGGATCGGCTCCGCCAGCGGATGGCCGGTGGGGGCGGCATAATAGTTCCAATAAATCTGCATCCCGGCCTCCGACAGGCCAAAGGCATCATTTTCGGCGTAGGAGGCATGGCTCCCGGGCCGGTCGATCACCGGGTAGACCAAAAGTTGCGCCGCCAATGCCGGGCCAACTTCGTCCCGGGTCCGGATCGCCAGTGCCGCCGCCAGATTGCCACCGGCACTGTCCCCGGCAACGGCAATCCGGGCCGGGTCCACCCCGAGCGATGCCGCATTCGCTGCCACCCAGCGCAGCACCGCCATGCAATCATCAATGGCGGCCGGAAACGGGTGTTCGGGCGCCAATCGGTAGTCGATTGAGATCACCGTCATCCCGGTGCCAACGCACAGGTGGCGGCAGACAGGATCATGGGTTTCCAGATCGCAAACCACCCAGCCGCCGCCGTGGATGAACAGGATCACCGGATGCGGGCCCGGGGCCACTGGTCGGTAGACGCGGACGCCAACCCCTCCCGCATCCAAATCCTCGGTCCGAACCTCAGGCGGCGGGACCAGGGCCCGGTAAGGGGCAACCATCCCGGCCATCGCAGCCCGGGCCGCAACCGGTGGCAAGGTTTCCAACCCGGGATTGCCGCGCCGTTGTTGCAGCATCGCCGCGCAGACCGGATCGAGCGTCATGCCGCAAACCTCTCCCGCAGCGCGATCATCGCCAGCGCGGCCTTGGCCGCATCGCCGCCCTTATCCTTCTCGCTACGGCGCGCCCGGGCCCAGGCCTGATCGTCATTCTCACAGGTCAGGATGCCGTTGCCGATGGCGAGCCCGTCAAGCGTCAACGCCATGACGCCGCGCGCGCTTTCGTTGGACACAACTTCGAAATGATAGGTTTCGCCCCGGATGATGCTGCCGAGCGCCACATAGCCATCATACCGGCCGGTCTCGGACGCCAGCATGATCGCTGCCGGAATTTCGAGCGCACCCGGTACCGTCACCGTTTCATGGGTTGCACCCGCAGCATCCAGCGCGGTCCGCGCGCCGTCGAGCAGGGCATCGGCCAGATCATCATAAAATCGCGCTTCGACCAGCAATAAATGTGGCACTAGACTCTCCGTTCAAATGGCGGGATCGAGCGTTCCTCGACCACATTCAACCCATAGCCATCCAGCCCGACAAAGGTCTTGTGCGAATTGGTCAGCAAAATCATGTCATGGACCCCAAGGTCGACAAGGATTTGCGCGCCGATGCCATAGTCGCGCAGGTCCATGTCGGCGGGGCGAGTCCCGGCCCGGGCCTGCATCTCGCGCGACAGCCGGTCAGGGCTGATGTCCCGGATGACAACGACGATGCCACTGCCTTCCTCGCCAATCATTTGCATCGACTTCTGCAGTTGCCCGTCGCGAGACGACAGGTCGCCGAGCATGTCGGGGAAAATCGACAGGGCGTGCATCCGGACCATTGTCGGCTGCCCAGCCACCGGCTTGCCTTTCTGCAGCACCAGATGCTCGGCATATTCGGCGCGGTTCACATAGGTTTTGGCAATCCAGTCCCCGCCAAACACCGACGTCATCGGAATTTCGGCGATGCACTGCACCAGATGATCGTTGCGGCGGCGATAGGCGATCAGGTCACGGATCGTCCCGATTTTCAGCCCGTGCTGCTGGGCAAACAGCACCAGATCATCCATGCGGGCCATGGTGCCATCCTCGTTCATGATCTCGCAGATCACCCCGGACGGGTTGAGACCGGCCAGACGCGCCACATCGACCGCCGCCTCGGTATGCCCGGCCCGGACCAGAACCCCGCCGTCCCGCGCAACCAGCGGAAACACATGGCCCGGCGTGACGATATGTTCAGGTCCCTTGCCGGAATCGATGGCCACCGCGACAGTCCGCGCCCGGTCTGCCGCCGAAATGCCGGTTGTCACCCCTTCTGCCGCTTCGATGGACACCGTGAACGCGGTTTCGTGTCGCGTGCCATTATGTCGGCTCATCAGCGGCAGGCCCAACTGCTCGACCCGCGCCCGGGTCATCGACAGACAGATCAGGCCGCGACCATATTTCGCCATGAAGTTGATCGCATCGGGGGTCGCCATCTGGGCCGGAATGACCAGATCGCCCTCATTCTCCCGGTCTTCGTCATCGACCAGAATGAACATCCGGCCGTTGCGGGCTTCCTCGATAATCTCCTCAACCGGCACCAGCCCGGGCGACTCGTCTTGCGCAAAAATGAAGGTTTCGAGTTTTCGCAGCGTGTCGGCGGTCGGGTTCCAGTCCGGTGCGTCGAGGTCGCGCAACGTATTGGCGTGAAGACCGGCAGCCCGGGCCAGCCCCGACCGCGACATGCCCCCGTCATTGACGAGGGCGCGGAGTTTGGCGATCAATTTTGTGCTCATGTTGAAAGGAAATCACATCAGGATGTGATATTCAACTATCAATTCTCACATTACTCTGTTTTGCATCCGCCCAAGATAGCGTGCGAGCACATCGATTTCGAGATTCACCTCATCGCCAGCCTTTGACGCGCCGAAGGTCGTCCAGGACGCTGTATGCGGGATGATATTGACCCCGAATTGCACCCCGTCGGCGGTATCCACCACCGCATTAACCGTCAGCGACGCGCCATCAAGGCAGATGGATCCCTTGGCGGCGATATAGGGTGCGACCGAAAGCGGAGCGACGAAGGTGAAGCGCAGCGAGTCTCCGTCGTTCGCAGTCTCTGTGATCCGGGCGACCGCATCGACATGGCCGGTCACGATATGCCCCCCCAATTCGTCACCGACCTTCAAGGCTCGTTCGAGATTGAGTCGACGTCCGGTCGCCCATAGCCCCGCTGCGGTTTTTGACTGGCTCTCCGCAGAAATATCGACCGCAAACCAGCCTGGCCCTTTGTCGACGACGGTCAGGCAGGCCCCCGAACAGGCAATGGACGCACCGATGGCAACGCCTGCGGTGTCATAGCCGGTGGCAATGCGCACCCGAAGGTCGCCGCGCTGTTCGACGCTTTCGATGGTGCCAATGTCGGTAATGATGCCGGTGAACATGCGCTATGCCTACCGGGTCCGCTCGTAAATCTCCAGCCGATCAACGCCGAGCTGACGATTTTCAACCGAATGCCATCTGCCGTGACTATCCGCAAGCCGCTCCAGCCCCACATCGACAAGCCCGAGACCGGCTCCCAGCAGAACCGGGGCACGGTACAGAATCAGCCGGTCGATGAGGTCGTCCCGCAACAACGCCGCGCCTGCTGTGACACCGCCTTCAACCAACAGGTCATTGACCCCCTCGACGCCGCAAAGTGCGCTGATCGAGCGAAACAGTTCGGCGCGCCCGCTATCCGGCATCGACGAACTCAATATGCCGATCCGGGGCGACCGTTCGGCCAAGCCGGGCAGTCGCACATCGAGTGACGGCGAATCCGCCTCCCAGGTTCCACGCCCGACAAGAACCATGTCCGACTTCGCCCGGAGCAGGTGCGCGTGCCGGCGCGCGGCGCCGCCGGTAATCCACTGGCTCTCCCCCGATGCCATGGCGATCCGCCCGTCGAGCGACATCGCCAGTTTCAGGGTCATCCGGGGCCGACCGAGCAGAACACGGGAGAAAAATCCAGCAGCTACAGCTCCGGCACCGTTTTCACATATTCCGGTTGCAACCTCGATACCTACCGCCGCCAGCCGCGCCATGCCCTGGCCTGCGGTCCGTGGATCTGGATCAACCACCGCCGCCACCACCCGGGACACACCCGCCGCGATCAATGCGTCGGTGCAGGACCCACCCCGCGTGCTGACATGGGCGCAGGGTTCGAGGCTGGTGTAGACGGTTGCGCCCCGCGCTGCCGCACCGGCCTGTCCCAGCGCCTCCGCCTCGGCATGCGGACGTCCACCCGGCTGGGTCCAGCCGCGCCCGACGACCACGCCGTCCCGGACAATCACACATCCAACCGACGGATTGGGAGCAGTGCGCCCAACCCCGCGCTCGGCCAATGCCAGCGCGGCGTTCATCCAGCGCTGATCGTCGCTGCTCACGCTCCCGGACCGGCCTTGGTTTTGACAACCGCCTTTGCTGTCTCAGCCTTCTGGGCCTCTTCAGTCTTTTGCGCTTCGATGGCGGCCATCCGCGCCGCCAGCTCTTCCGCTTGCCGGGCTTTCACCTCGGCCAAACTCCGGTTTGCGGGCCAATTCTCCATATAGACCAGCAGCGGGTCAGGTTTCAGATAGCCGGAGCGATTTTCGATCAGGAAACCGGTCATCACGGTGATGGTGATCAGCACCGACAGACCGGCGGCCCACAATTGCGCCCGGCTGCGGGATTGAAAGAACGACCGCAGGTCGTCGAGAGGGAGGAACTTGCGAAACATCAGCCAAACATAGTCCCTACCCGCGCCTTCGGCTATGGGTTCAACCGCGTCAGCGCCTGATCCCGCCCGATCAGTGGCAGCAGGGCGGCCATTTCCGGCCCGTGATCGCGACCGGTCAGCGCCCGCCGCAGCGGCAGGAACAGCGATTTGCCTTTGCGGTCCGTGCTCGCTTTCAGGGTATCGGTCAGCGACCGCCAGATGTCCGCGTCCCAAGGCAGGTCTGACAGCGTGCGCTGCGCCGCGCCAAGAAAGTCCCGGTCGGCTGGGTCGTGATTGGCAGTGACCGGACCCTCCACGACGTGCCACCAATCATGGGCCTCCGAAACCGTCGTCAAATTGGGCCGAATTGCTTCCCAGGCTGCCGCGCCCATGCCGTCCGGCAGTCGATCGGCAACGGCGTCAAATGGCAGATTGTGCACGATTCGGGCGTTCAGGTGGGCAAGGTCGGCCGGGTCAAACCGCGGGTGCGACCGACCGAGATGCGCAAGGTCAAATGCGGCAATCAGCGGATCGAGCGACGCGACCGGCTCAATCGCCGCCGAGGTCCCAAGGCGCGCCAGCAACGCAATCAGTGCAACCGGTTCGACACCATTGTCCCGGAACTCCGCGACGCCGGTTGATCCAAGACGCTTGGACAAGGCACCGTCTACGGCAGATAGCAGCCCAAAATGCCCCATCTGCGGGGGGTCGGCACCCAGCGCTACAAACATCTGCAGTTGCACGCCCGAATTGGTGACATGATCCTCACCGCGCACCACATGGGTGATCCCCATATCGATGTCGTCGATCACAGACGGCAGCATATAGAGCCAATTGCCATCCGCCCTGCGCACCACCGGATCGGACAGCGACGCCGGATCGACATGGCACTCCCCCCGGATCAGATCGCGCCAGCTGACCAGCCCCGGCTCCAGCTTGAACCGCCAGTGCGGTTTTGCCCCGCTCGCCAGCAACTGCGCCCGGTCGGCGTCGCTCAATTTCAACGCCGCCCGGTCGTAAACCGGCGGCAATCCGCGCGACAGCTGGACCTTGCGCTTCAGGTCCAACTCCTCGCTGCTCTCAAAACACGGGTAAAGTCGTCCGGCGGCGGCCAATCGCTCCAGCGCCGCATCATAGGCCGCAATCCGGTCCGACTGCCGGACTTCCGCATCAGGAACCAGCCCAAGCCATGTCAGATCATCACGGATTCCTTGCGCAAAGGCGGCGGTCGACCGGGCCTGATCGGTATCGTCCATGCGCAACAGAAACCGTCCGCCGCGACTGCGGGCCAGCAGGAAATTTTGAACGGCTGTGAAGATGTTGCCGACATGCAATTGACCCGTTGGCGACGGGGCAAACCGGGTGACGATCATGATGTGGTCCGGAAGGCGTGGGTGATCGGATAGCGGCGGTCCCGCCCGAAATTGCGCCGACCAATCTTCACCCCCGGTGGAGCCTGACGGCGTTTATATTCGGCGATGTGGAGCAGCCGCTCGATCCGCGCAACGTCGGCGATATCGATGCCCGATGCCGCAATTTCCGCCACCGACTTTTCATCCTCGACCAGACCCTGCAGGATGGCATCGAGCACTGGATAGGGCGGCAGGCTATCCTCGTCTTTCTGGTTATCACGCAGTTCGGCGGACGGTGGCTTGGTGATCACCCGGTCCGGCATCACCGGCCCCTCGGCCCCAAGCCCAAAGCGCGGTCGGTTGGCATTCCGCCAGCGGCAGAGCGCGAACACCGTCATCTTGTAGACGTCCTTGATGACCGAATAGCCGCCCGCCATGTCACCATAGATGGTCGCGTAACCGACCGACATTTCCGACTTGTTGCCGGTGGTCAGCAGCATGTGACCAAATTTGTTGGACAGCGCCATCAAGGTGACGCCGCGAATGCGCGACTGGATATTCTCTTCGGTCAGATCACGCGTCCGGTCAGCAAAGGTCGGGTCCAGCATCTGGTCAAACGCCGCGACTGCCGGTTCAATCGGGACGGTATCGAGCCGGACGCCGAGCAGCCGGGCACAGTCTGCCGCATCATCAAGGCTCTCCTGCGAGGTAAAGCGCGACGGCATCATCACACACCAGACCCGGTCCGCGCCCAGCGCATCCACCGCGGCAGCGGCGGACAGCGCACTGTCGATCCCACCTGACAGGCCGAGCACAACGCCCGGGAACCGGTTGCGGTTCACATAGTCACGGAGACCGACGACCATTGCATGATAGATGTTGGTCAGATCATCTTCCTGCGGCGTCACCGTGCCGGGCCGGCAGCGCCAGCCGCCCGGCGTGCGCTCCCACTCGGTCACCGCGACCATCTCGTCCCACTCGCGCATTTGCAGCGCCAGCGTCCGGTCGGCGTTGAGCACGAAGGAGCCGCCGTCGAACACCAGCTCATCCTGCCCGCCAACCCGGTTGAGCATCGCCAGTGGCAGCCCGGTTTCCGTCACCCGTCCAACGCCGTGTCCCAACCGCCGATCATCCTTGCCCAGTTCATAGGGGCTGCCATTCGGGGAAATCAGCAGTTCGGCCCCGGTTTCCGCCAGACATTCGCAGACATCGGGCAGCCACATATCCTCGCAGATCGGAATGCCAATGCGCACACCCTTGACCGTGATCGGACCGGGGAGCGGACCGGGCTCGAACACCCGCTTCTCGTCAAAAACCCCGTAATTGGGCAGTTCGTGCTTCAACGTCAGCGCCGCGATCTTCCCGCCATCGAGCAGCGCCATGGCGTTGTAGAGCTTGCCGTCCTTGCGGTGGCAGCTGCCGACCAACATCGCCGGCCCGCCATCGGCGGTGACCGCTGCCATCCGTTCAAGTTCAGCATCGGCCGCCTGCTGCAGCGCCGGTTTCAACACCAGATCCTCGGGCGGATAGCCGATCAACTGCAGCTCGGGATAAACGATCAGGTCCGCAGCCGGATGCGCGGCACGAACCGCCAGCATCGCGTCGGAATTGCCGCGCAGGTCCCCCACTGACTGGTTGAGCTGGGCCAGCACGATGGTGAGCCGGTCGATCATGGACGCTTTCTAGGTTCGGGACAAAACACACACAAGCACCCGTCTGATCGGACGGGTGACACATTGGCAATCAAGGTTTAGCCTGCGGGACATGGACATGCTTCTCTCCTCGCTCTGGACTTGGCTCGCGGTCGGCTATCTGCTCGGCTCTATTCCGTTCGGTCTGATCCTGACCAAATTCGGCGGGGCCGGCGATTTGCGCAGCATCGGCTCCGGCAATATCGGCGCGACCAATGTGCTGCGCACCGGTCGCAAGGGGCTGGCAGCAGCGACCTTGCTGCTCGATGGCGGCAAAGGCGCGGCGGCGGTGCTGCTGGCGCGCTATTATGGGCCGGGCGACAATATCGAAGCCCTGGCCGGGGCAGCGGCCTTCCTTGGCCACCTCTATCCGGTGTGGCTCGGTTTCAAGGGCGGCAAGGGCGTGGCTACCATGCTCGGCGTGTCGCTGGCGGCGTTCTGGCCGGCTGGCCTGGCATTTGCCGCCATGTGGCTGCTGACGGCCTTTGCCACGCGCTACTCCTCCCTTGGCGGAATGCTAGGCGCGGTGGCGGCCCCGGTCGCAGCCATAGCCTTCGGGGACATGTCAACCGGGGCCATCCTGTGGGGCATGGCCTTGCTGGTGCTGTGGTCGCACCGTGAGAATATCGGGCGTCTGCGCGCCGGGACCGAGGGGAAGATCGGCGCCAAATCGGATGGCTGATGCCGAACAGCTCGCCCGCTTGCGGCTGATCCGCTCCGAAAATGTCGGCCCGGTTACTTTCCGCCAGCTCATCGCCCGTTTCGGCAATGGCCGGAACGCGCTCGATGCCCTGCCCGATATCGCCCGACGTGGCGGCCGGGACAAACTGCGCATCGCAACCGCTGCCGACGCTGAGCGCGAAGTTGCGGCGGTGGAGAAATTTGGTGGTCGGATGTTGTTCTGGGGCCTGCCGCCCTACCCGTCCTTGCTGGCCGGGATCGAGGATGCGCCGCCGGTGCTGTCAGTGCGGGGTCATATCCCACTGCTCGACAAGCCGGCCGTCGCGATGGTCGGCGCGCGCAACGCATCGGCAGCGGCGATCCGCTTTGCCCGGCAACTTGCCGCTGAATTGGCAGCGGAGGACATCATTGTCGTCTCCGGGCTGGCGCGCGGCATTGACGCCGCCGCACATCAGGGCGCGCTCGACGGCGGCACTATTGCCGTCGTCGCAGGCGGGGTTGATGTCATCTACCCGCCCGAAAACGCCGATCTGACCGCGCAACTTTACCAGCGCGGGTTGGTCGTCGCAGAGCAACCGATGGGCATCGAGCCGCAGGCCCGCCACTTCCCCCGCCGCAACCGCATCATCTCCGGCCTCGCGCTCGGGACTGTCATCGTCGAGGCCGCGCCAAAATCCGGCTCGCTGATCACCGCGCGGCTGGCCGCCGATCAGGGCCGCGAGGTCATGGCTGTCCCCGGCTCCCCCCTCGATCCGCGCGCCCAAGGCTGCAACGGCCTAATCCGCGACGGCGCGACGCTCGTCCAATCCGCCGTCGACATCCTCGAAGCGATTCGCCCGATGACCGCCCGTGCCTCCGCCCCGCGCGATCTGTTCAGCGGCAGCGGGGACTCTCCGATCGAAGCCAATGACAATGAGCGGGATGAGGTGACGGGCTTGCTTAGCCCGGTCTCAGTACCCGTCGACGACCTGATCCGCCTGTCCGGCCTGCCGCCCGCCGTCGTCCAGATGATCTTGCTCGAACTGGAATTGGCAGGTCGCCTGACAAGGCATGCGGGCGGGCGGGTTTCTTTGACAATGTGACGACAGCGCTTCTTGACGCTCGCCCGCTCCCCCCGTCACCCTCGCGCGTACACGTAAGGACTCCGCGCACCTATGCAGCTTGTCATTGTCGAATCGCCGGCCAAGGCCAAAACCATCGAGAAATATCTGGGCCGCGACTACCGGGTGCTGGCCTCTTATGGCCATGTCCGCGATCTGCCGCCCAAGGATGGCTCGGTCGAACCGGATGCCGATTTCAAGATGCATTGGGAGGTGTCGGCTGACCGGTCGAAGCAGTTGCGCGCCATTGCTGACGAGGCGAAGAAGGCCGACCGCGTGGTGTTCGCCACTGACCCTGACCGCGAGGGCGAAGCGATAAGCTGGCACCTCTATGAGTATCTGAAATCCAAGAAGGCGCTGCCCGCTGACACCCAGCGCGTCGCCTTCAACGAGATCACCAAGACCGCAATCCTGAAGGCGATGGATCACCCCCGCGCCATCGATCAGGAGTTGGTCGATGCCTATCTGGCGCGTCGCGCGCTCGACTATCTGGTCGGCTTCACACTGTCGCCAGTGCTGTGGCGCAAGCTGCCGGGCGCGAAGTCAGCAGGTCGGGTCCAGTCAGTTGCGCTCCGCCTGATTGTTGACCGGGAGCGCGAGATTGAAGCGTTCAAGAACCGGGAATATTGGACGGTTGAGGGTGATTTTGCTGCCAATGACGGGCGGGCCTTTGTGGCGCGACTTGTCGAATGGCAGGGCAAGAAACTCGACAAATTTGACCTGAACGCCGCCGCCCTCGCCAATGAAGCCAAGGCCGATGTGCTGGCCGGTGACTACCGGGTGGCCGCCGTCGAAACCAAGCCGGTCAGCCGCAACCCCTATCCGCCGTTCACCACCTCCACACTACAACAGGAAGCGGCGCGCAAGCTTGGCATGACCGCGACGCAGACGATGCGGACCGCGCAGCAGCTCTACGAGCAAGGGGCGATCACCTATATGCGCACCGACGGCGTCAGCATCGCTGGTGAAGCGATCACGCAGGCCCGGGCCGTCATCGCCGACCGCTTTGGTGCCAATCACCTGCCCGACAAGCCGCGCATCTACCAATCGAAAGCCAAAAACGCGCAGGAAGCGCACGAGGCGATCCGCCCAACCGACCTCAGCCGCGCACCGGACCGGGCCGGACTGACCGGCGAGCACGCACGGCTGTACGACCTGATCTGGAAGCGCACCTTGGCCAGTCAGATGGCCTCGGCTCGGATGGAGCGGACCGCCGTCGATCTGGTGGACGCACATCGGCGCGCGACGCTGCGGGCCACCGGTCAGGTCGTGCTGTTTCCCGGATTTCTGGCACTCTATACCGAGGACCGGGATGATGCCCCCGAAGAGGGTGAGGACAGCCAGCGGCTGCCAAAGCTGACGCAGGGCGACACACCCAAATTGTCAGCGGCGCGGGCCGAGCAGCATTTCACCCAGCCGCCGCCACGCTTTTCCGAAGCGTCGCTGGTCAAGCGTATGGAGGAACTCGGCATTGGCCGGCCATCGACCTATGCGTCAATCCTGCAAACGCTGCGGGACCGCCTCTATGTCCGCGCCGAGAAAAATCGCTTCCGCCCCGAAGAGTCCGGCCGTTTGGTGACCGCGTTCCTCGAACGGTTTTTCGAGCAATATGTCGAATATGATTACACCGCAGGCCTTGAGGAACAGCTCGACGAAATTTCAGCGGGCGACCTGAACTGGAAGGCCGTTCTCCGCGCCTTTTGGGAGGATTTCAAACCAAAAACCCTGGAAATCATCGAGCTGAAACCTTCCGAAGTCACCCAGGCCCTCGACGAATTCCTCGCCCCTTATCTGTTTCCCGACACGGGTGCTGGCGACCCGCGCACCTGCCCGACCTGCGGCGACGGACGACTGTCCCTGCGCGGCGGCAAGTTCGGGGCGTTCGTCGCCTGCTCCAACTATCCCGAATGCCGCTACACGCGCCAGTTCGGCGGCAGCGGTGAAGCAGCGGCCACCAGCGATGGCCCGAGCATACTCGGCACCGACCCGGAAACCGGCGAGCCGATCACCATGCGCAGCGGTCGCTTTGGCCAATATGTCCAGCGCGGCGATGGCGAAAAGCCGCCCCGGTCGAGCATCCCCAAGGACGTCGATTCAGCGACACTCGACCTCGCGATGGCACTGCGGCTGCTCAGCCTGCCGCGCACGGTCGGCGCACATCCAGAGACCGGCCTGCCGATCACCGCAAGTATCGGTAGGTACGGCCCCTATCTGGCGCATGACGGCAAATATGCCCGGCTCAACTCAACCACCGAAGTGTTCGAAACCGGCATGAATGCCGCAGTTGTGAAGTTGGCGGAACCGCGCGGCGAACGGCGTGGACCAAAGGCGCTGCGCGAACTTGGCGCCCACCCCACCAGCGGCGGCGAGGTCCGCCTGATGGAAGGCCGGTACGGCAATTATGTCACCGACGGCACGACCAATGCGACGCTCCCCAAAACCGCCAACGCGGAAACCTTGACGCTGGAAGAGGCGACCGCGCTCATCGACGCAAGGGCAGCGGCGGGACCGAGCAAGGGCAAGAAACCGGTGCGGAAGGCGGTGCCGAAGAAGGCAGCGGCGAAGAAGCCAGGCGTTAAAAAAACAGCACCCAAGAAACGCTAACCCATTTTGTCATCGCGGCCTTGAGCCGGGATGACAGAATTAGATGGCGCCCGTTCGAGTGACGCCCTTGACCCCCTCTCCGCCACCGTCACGACCGGAACCACGCGGCCAGCCTCCGGGAAAACAGGTCTCCAAGTAAATTGATCGGATCTGCTCGTCGTTTCAATTGATGAAACATGTTGAGAAGCCTGCTAAGGTTCGCTGATGCACATCGACGACAAACAGCAGCTGAGCGACTGCGAGGCGCAAATGACGGTGCTTCGGCAGATCATGGACAAACGTTGGTCCGTTCTTGCAACACTGGCAGCACATGATCGTGGAGATTGGAAGTCCGGCGATCCGCTGATCGAACGGCCCGGCGGCGGGACGGGAAAGGCGACCTCCACGCCCGTGTCACGTTAGTCACTGCATGCCCCCCTTGCCCCACGGTCTACCCACCGTCGCTGATATCCTGAAGCTGATTGCCTCCTCGCCAACCCCTGTCGGCAAGCGCGAAATTGCCAAGGCGTTTGGCCTGCACGGGGCGGACAAGATCGCGCTGAAGGCGTTGCTGCGCGATATGGCGAATGACGGCGTGCTCGAGACGGGTGCCGGGCGGACATTCCACAAGGGCGGCGGGCTGCCGAAGGTTACCGTGCTGCGCGTCGTTGATGTTGCCGACGGCACCTTTGCAACCCCGGATCGCTGGGACGCGGGCACCATTCCGCCAAAGGTCCGTATCGTCGAACGTGGAAAACATGCAGCGCTCGGGATTGGAGACCGGGTGCTGGCGCGTATCGAGGAGGCGGGCTCCGGCTACCGCGCCCATGTGATGAAGGTGCTGCCGAAGTCTTCGGAGTTCATCCTTGGTATATTGCGGGACGAGGTGCGCGAGCACCGGGGTGGCAAGGAACGGTCGTGGCGGCTGGTCCCGGTCGACAAACGGGCTCGCAGCGATCTGGCGGTATCGGACATCGGCGAGGCCAAGGCCGGGGACTTGGTGCTGGCGGAGCCGCACGGCAGACCACCACGGCAATTCGCCAAGGTCATCGAGATTCTGGGTGACCCGTTCGCACCGAAAAGCTTTTCGCTCATTGCTATCCACGCCAAGGGCATTCCGCACCGGTTTCCTGACGGCGCCCTGACCGAAGCCGACAAGGCGGCGCATTTCCCGCTCGGTGACCGGGAGGATCTACGCCATCTGCCAATCCTCACCATCGATCCCGCCGATGCCCGCGATCATGATGATGCGGTCTGGGCCGAGGCGCGGGATGACGGCGGCTGGAACGCAGTTGTCGCGATTGCCGACGTATCCTGGTTCGTTCAGCCGGGGTCGGCGCTGGACCGGGAGGCGTATAAGCGCGGCAATTCGGTGTATTTCCCCGACCGGGTCGTTCCGATGCTGCCGGAGGCATTGTCCGCCGATGCCTGTTCGCTGGTGGAGGGCGTCGACCGGGGCGTGCTCGCCTGCCACCTCGTCATCGCCCCCGATGGCGCGCTCTCGTCCTGGCGGTTCAGCCGCGCCGTGATCCGCTGCGTTGCCAATATCGCCTATGAGGAGGCGCAAGGGGCCATCGATGGCAAAATCCAGTCCCCATATACCGAAACCATCCTGAGGCCGCTGTGGGGCGCCTGGAGCGCGCTGGCGAGGGCACGGGAGAAGCGACATCCGCTGGAACTTGATCTGCCCGAACGACGGGTGGTTCTCGACGAGGCCGGCAAGATCGTCAGCATCGCGGTCCGGGAACGGCTCGACGCCCACCGCTTGATCGAAGATTTCATGATCGCCGCCAATGTCGCGGCTGCAAAAGCGCTGGAAGCAAAGCGCACCTCCTGCATGTACCGGGTCCACGAACCACCGGGGCGGGAGAAGCTGGTGGCGCTGAAGGACTATGTCGCGACCTTCGACATTGAATTCGCGCTGGGGCAGGTGATCCGCCCGGAAACATTCAACCATCTGCTCGCCCGTGTTGGCGACCGGCCCGAACGGCCGCAGATCATGGAACAGGTGCTCCGAACCCAGACGCAGGCCTATTATTCGCCGGACAACAAAGGGCATTTCGGTCTGGCACTGGGCAGCTATGGCCATTTCACCTCGCCAATCCGGCGCTATTCCGATCTCGTCGTCCACCGCGCGCTGGTGCGAGCCTATAAGCTCGGCGACGGCGGCCTGTCGGATGAAGAAAATGCCAAAATGGTGGCGACCGGGGAGCATATTTCGCTAACCGAACGGCGGGCGATGGAGGCGGAGCGCGATACCATCGACCGCTATGTCGCCGCTTTCCTGTCTACCAGAGTCGGCGAAATCGTCCCGACCCGGATCACCGGCACGGCAAAGTTCGGTTTCTTTGCGACGGTGGAAGGCATCGGCGGCGATGGGCTGGTGCCGGTTTCAACCCTCGGAGCTGAGCGGTTCATCTTTGATGAGACGACCAAGATATTGGAGGGCATCGAAACCGGCACGGCATTCTCCCCCGGCATGCGGCTTGACCTGCGGCTGGCGGAGGCCAATCCGATCACCGGTGGTCTGCGCTTTGAACTGCCGGATGCAAGCGCCGCCGACCGCCGCCCACACCGCGAACGGCATGACCGCACCCGCCCGAAACGCGGTGGCCCGCCCAAAGGTGTACGGTTGGGACGGAAACGCTGATAACATAGCAACCAGTCAGAGGTGGAGCCGACATGACCGATACACCGCGCGTGACCCAGCAGATGGTCGATCTCTATGATGCCTACACCCATGTGACGCTCGACCGGCGTGGATTGATGAGCGGGCTGGCACGTCTGGCGGGCGGTACGACGGCGGCACTCGCGGTGCTGCCGCTGATTGAAGCGAATGCTGCGCAGGCCGCTATCATTGCCGACGACGATGCCCGCTTGGTCTCCGAAATGGTGGAATGGCCGGGTGCTGGCGGCGTTACCATGAAGGGCTATCTGGTGCGGCTCGCCGGTCGGGCGAAACGGCGGCCAGCGGTGATCGTGATCCACGAAAACCGGGGCCTGACGCCGCATATCCGGGATGTGGCCCGTCGGACGGCCCTCGCCGGATTTACCGCCCTTGCCCCGGATTTTCTGTCGCCTTCGGGTGGGACGCCAAGTGATGAAGATGCGGCACGCGCGGCGATTGGCAAGCTCGACCGTCCGGCAGCCGTCGCCAACGCCGTTGCGACCGTCGCCTTCCTGCGATCCCACAAACTGTCGACCGGCAAACTCGGCGCGGTCGGGTTTTGCTGGGGCGGCGGAATGACCAACCAGCTTGCGGTTGCTGCCGGCAAAGACCTGAAGGCCGCTGTGCCCTTCTATGGGCCCGCGCCCGAACCAGCGGCGGTCCCGGCCATCAAGGCAGCGGTTCAGGCCCATTATGCGGGGCTGGACACCCGCATCAATGCCGGAATCCCGGCCTTTGAAGCGGCGCTGAAGGCCGCGGGCACCCGCCACGAAATCCACATCTATGACGGGGTGAACCACGCCTTCCACAATGACGGATCAGCTGCCCGCTATGACAAGACCGCCGCAGACCTGGCCTGGGGCCGGACGATCGATTGGTTCAAGGCGAAACTCCGGGACCAAACAGCTAATTTTCCCAACGTGGAGCTTTCGTGAAATCGTCTTTCTGGAATCGTGTGTCGTTAACGACATAGGCGTAGTGGAAGCGCCGTCGTTGCCCGTGATGGGCGCGGATACGGTCCTGAAACCTCACAACTGCAACAGCTGAAGCGAGTCCGTCGCAAACCCTGCCACATAAATTCGGGATCGCTACAACAACATCTCTGTCCTACGTCACCCGTCCGGTTGGCCGGGTTGGTGGGGGTGGGGGACAGCCTAGAGTTGGGCTTTGGGGTGCAAGCGGGGTTGGCGGATGGTCGCGCATGTGGCGACGGTGGCGTTTCTGGGGCTGGAGGCGCGCACGGTTGATGTCCAGGTGCAGGTCGCACCGGGGCAGCATGCCTTCAATGTCGTCGGGCTGCCCGACAAGGCGGTCAACGAATCGAAGGAGCGGGTGCGCGCGACGCTCGCGGCCATCGGGCTTGCGCTGCCGTTCCACCGGATCACCGTCAACCTGTCCCCCGCCGACCTGCCCAAGGAGGGGTCACACTATGATCTTGCGATTGCGCTCGGGCTGCTCGGCGCCATGGGTGTGGTCGATGCCGAGTCGCTGGCGGCCTATGTGGTGGTCGGCGAGTTGGGGCTGGACGGACGACTGACGCCGGTTCCCGGCGTCCTGCTCGCCGCCCTGCACGCGTCCGCCAATGATCTGGGACTGATTTGCCCGGCGGTGCAGGGACCGGAGGCCGCCTGGGCCGGACGGATCGAGGTGGTGGCCGCCCCTGATCTTCTGGCTTTGCTCAATCACCTGAAAGGCGTGCAGGTGCTGGCGGCACCGATAAGAGCGGTTGCGGATACCGTTTGGCATGGGCCGGACCTTTCGGAGGTCAAGGGTCAGGAAACCGCGAAGCGGGCGCTGGAGATCGCAGCAGCCGGGGGACACAATCTGTTGATGACCGGTCCGCCGGGGGCGGGCAAATCTCTGCTCGCCGCCTGCCTTCCCGGAATATTGCCCGATCTGACACCGGAAGAAGCATTGGAAGTCTCGATGGTCGCCTCCATCGCCGGGACACTGGAAGGCGGGCGACTGCTGCGGAAACGCCCTTACCGCGCCCCGCATCATTCCGCATCAATGCCCGCACTCGTCGGTGGCGGTTCCAAGGCGCGTCCGGGCGAAGTCAGCCTCGCCCATCTCGGCGTGCTGTTCCTTGACGAACTACCCGAATTCAACCGCCCGGTGCTCGACGGACTGCGGCAGCCGCTGGAAACCGGGACCATCATCATCGCCCGCGCCGCGGCCCATGTGCAATATCCGGCCCGCATCCAACTGATTGCCGCGATGAACCCATGCCGCTGCGGCCACTTGGGGGACGCGTCGCTCGCCTGCGCCCGCGCACCACGCTGCGCCGCCGACTATCAGGCGCGGGTGTCCGGCCCCTTGCTGGACCGCATCGACCTGCACGTCGATGTGCTTGCGGTCAGCGCTGCCGACCTGACCTTGCCGCCGCCAGCCGAAACCTCGGCCGATGTGGCACGGCGGGTAGCGGCGGCGCGCGCTATTCAGACGGCGAGGTACGGCGCAGGCGGGCCACGAACCAATGCCGAGGCTGATGGCAAGTTGCTGGAGGCCGCCGCAACCCCCGATGATCCAGGCCGCCGACTATTGGCACAGGCCGCAGAGGCAATGCGGTTGTCGGCGCGCGGCTATCACCGGGTGTTGCGGGTGGCACGGACGCTCGCCGACCTGTCCGGTCAGGAAACAGTCGGCCGGGTCCACATCGCCGAAGCGCTCAGCTACCGGAGGCGTGCGCCGGTGAATTGATCGGCACGTCCTTGCCCGGGCGAATGTTCAAATCGCCCGTTTTGGGCTGCTGAATACCCGGGTGACTTCTGGTTCGAAGCTTTCCAGGCTGTCGATATCAAAGCCCGGATCAAAGGCCGGGGCGTCCCAGCGGTCGACCAGCTTTTCGGCGGTGGCATACCAGCTTTCCCCGATGAACCTGTCGCGCATCGTCGTCGGTTTGCCGAAATTATCGTAATAATAGCGCCCCTGGAAATCCTGGTGCCAGTAGACTGCATGATACAGGTCATCGCTGACATAGGGCTTCAGGATCTCAGCGGCGATTGGCCCGTGATTGGGAATGCTCATCAGCTTGCCAATATCGTGGCAGAGCGCGGACACAATCTCCTCGTCATTCGCACCGTCCCGGCGGGCGAGCGTCGCGGTCATAAGGCAATGGGTCAGCTGATTGGCAGCAAAGCCGACGACTATCGGTTCCAGCCGCCGCATCGAATCCATGATCTGGAGCGCGGCCACCGACTTCTGGTGGACCATATGCTCCCGTGCGATATGGCCCCAATCCTCGGCGGTGCCTTCAAGCATGGTGGTGAACATCATTGCCTCCCTTGTGGGCCTAGCTGGCCGCAAACACTGCGCGATAGTGCCCGCGCAGGCTGACTTTGTCGATCTTGGCCGACCCGAGCTTGGGCAGCGGGTCGGCGGACAGCCACAATTTCACCGGAACCTTGAACGCGGCCAGCGTTTCCCGGGTGAAGTCGATCAGCGCGGCTGGGTCGATCTGTTCGCCGTCCTTCAGATGGACGACGGCACCGACCAGTTCTCCCAGCCGTTCGTCGGGCAGGCCGAACACGCTCGCTTCGGCAACGGCGGGATGGCGGTAAATCGCCTCCTCCACCTCCTGGCAGGAAATATTTTCGCCGCCGCGGATGATGATGTCCTTCTTGCGGTCGACGATGAACAGATAGCCGTCTTCATCGATCCGCCCAAGGTCACCGGTGTGGAACCAGCCATTGGCCTTGAAGGCGGCTTCGGTCGCCTCCGGGCGTCCCCAATAGCCCCGGACACAGCACGAACTGCGGATGCAAACCTCTCCGACCTGATCGACTCCCAATTCACGGCCATCGTCATCGGCAATCTTCAGCTCGACGAGCGGCTTGGAGGCGCGGCCCGTGGAGGAGGGTTTGCGGCGGTAATTATCACGCAGATTGCCGGCTCCGACCCCGTTGGTCTCGGTCAGCCCATAGCCGATGGCCGGGGACTTGCCCGGGAAGGCGGCGATCAGCCGCTCGACATGTTCCGCCGGACGTGGCGCACCGCCACCAGCGATGTCGACCAGCGTCGACAGGTCATATTTGTCACGGTCAGGGTGCTGCATGAGTTCGAGCGACATGGTCGGCACCCCGACGAAATAGGTCGCGCCCTCCTTCTCGATCAGGCGCAGCGCCTCGCCCGCATCCCATTTGTGCATGATCACCATCTTGCGGGCGATGGCGACCGACACCAGCAGCACCGGCACCGACCCGGTGATGTGAAACAGCGGCACATTCAGCAGCATTACCTGCTGCGCCGGGAGTTCACCCCCGGCAGCCTGATGCAGCTGCAACATCGCAAGGCCGGTGACGAGATAGTTCATCGCGCCGTGGACCAACGCCCGGTGGGTCGATACCGCGCCCTTGGGATTGCCGGTCGAACCCGACGTGTACATGATCGTCGCATCATCCTCGGGACCGATGGGACCCAGCTGCCAAGGCACGGCGGGAGCCCCTTCCAGGATCGACTCCAAAGTCGGAACCCCGAGCTGCTTCGCAACATCCGGCGCAGTCCGAACCGCGACGACGGGAACATGAAAATCGGCGAGCGTGTGCAGCCGCCGCGCGCGCTCCTCGTCGGCGATGATCAGCCGTGCGCCGGAATCGGCGATGCCGTAACGCATTTCCTCCGGCTGCCACCAGGCGTTCATTGGGACAACCACCGCACCAAGGTGCAGCAGGCCCATGAAGGCCGAAATCCACTCCGGATAGTTGCGCATGGCAATCGCGACCCGATCGCCCTTGGCGATGCCGTAGCGCGCCTGAATGGCAGCGGCCATCGCCAGACCCGCGTCGTAAATCTGGCCCATGGTGAAGCGTTCATCGCGGTAGATGACAAATTCCTTGTCGCGCTGGGTCATCGCGAAAAAGGCGTTATACTCCCGCATCGACGGCGGTGCGTTCTTGAACACCGGCAGCGATGCGCCGCGAATATCGACATTGGTCACTTCAAATTGCCCGCCGGGCGCACACAGCGCCGCAATGGTGGTGTCAATCGCCAGATCCGCTTCCGTCAGCATATCAATACCCCATGATCCGGGCGAGCCGGTCGCCGTGAAACGCCGCGTCGCCAAAGGTTTCGGCGGCGGCGCGTGCGCGCTTCATGTAAAAGCCGATGTCAAAGGCATCGGTCATGCCAATTCCGCCGTGCATCTGCACCGCTTCGTTGGTCGCCAGTTTTGCGACTTCGCCCGCCTTTGCCTTGGCGAGCGACGCAAACATCGGCCCGGTCGCATCACCCGCATCCAGCGCCTGCAAGGCGCGAAGCGTTGCCGACCGGACCAGCTCAACCTCGCAGAACAGATGCGCGGCCCGGTGCTGGAGTGCCTGGAATGTACCGATCTTCTGCCCGAATTGTTCGCGCTGCTTCAGATAATCGACGGTCTGGGTGAAGCTCTCGGTCGAAACGCCGAGCATTTCGGCGGCAAGGCAGGCGCGTCCAGCGTCCAGCACCCGTTCGATCACTGCCCAGCCACCGCCAATCTCGCCAATCACGTCGGCACCATCGACCTGCACGCCGTCCAGCTTGATCTGCGCGGCGTTGCGGCTGTCGACCAATATTGTGCGCTCCGTCGCAACACCGGCGTCCTTGGGATCAACCATGAACAGAGTGAGGCCGTCCTTGCTGTCGACATCGCCCGACGTGCGGGCCACCACGATCAGCTTGTCGGCGACATGACCGTCGAGCACAAAATTTTTGGTCCCGGTCAGCCGGAAACCGTTGCCCGATGGTTCGGCACGGGTTTCAACATGTGCTGGGGAATGGCGCGACCGTTCGTCCAGGGCGACCGCAATCACCGCATCGCCCGCTGCAATGCGCGGCAAATGCGCGGCCTGCTGATCCGCCGATGCCGCGCCGAGCGCAGTTACCGCCAGCACCGATGTGGACAGGAACGGGGTCGATGACAGATTGCGCCCGATCGCCTCCTGCACCAATCCGGCGGCGACATGGCCAAGCCCAACCCCGCCCTGCGCCTCGGGGATCAGAATGCCGGCAAAGCCCATTTCGGCCATCGCCTTCCACAATTCCCGGGAAAAGCCGACCTCGTCGCGGGCATCCCGCAATCGCCGCAGATCGGAGACGGGTGCGTGTTCGGCAAAAAAGCCGTCGGCGCTGTCACGGATCATTGCCTGTTCTTCGGTTAATACCAATGGCACTGGTCAGGCTCCCGGCAATTCAAGCACGCGCTTGGCGATGATGTTCAGCTGCACCTCGCTGGTGCCGCCCTCGATGGAATTGGCCCGGCTGCGCAGCCAGGTGCGCGCCTGCGCGCCATTGCGGCTCGCCTCGCTTTCCCACTGCAATCCGTCCGATCCCCGCACCGACATATAAAGTTCCTGCCGCCGCTTATTGAGTTCGGTGCCGTAATATTTGAGCATCGACGACAGCGCGCCAACGCCCTGTCCGGCCTTCGCCTCGTCCTTGACCCGCTCCATGGTCAGCATGAAGGCCAGTCCGTCGATGTCGGCCCGCACCAGATCCCCGCGCAGCAGCGGGTCATCGATCCGGCCATCCTTGTCGCTACCGATCAGCTTGCCCGCCAGTTGCCCAAGCTGCGGGCCGCCGCCGCCCATATCCATCCCGCCGATCATCTCGCGTTCGTGGGTCAGCAGATATTTGGCGATGTCCCATCCCCGGTTGAGCGTCCCGACCAGATTCGCCTTCAGCACCTTCACGTCATCGAAGAACGTCTCACAGAATGGCGAGTAACCGGAGATCAGCTTGATTGGCTTGGTGGAAACGCCCGGCGTTGTCATGTCGAACAGCACGAAGGAAATGCCATTGTGCTTGGTCGCAGTCGGGTCGGTGCGCACCAGGCAGAAAATCCAGTCCGCCTCGTCAGCATAGGAGGTCCAGACCTTGGAGCCATTGACGATCCAGTGATCACCATGGTCATCGGCGCGGGTCCGGATGCTGGCGAGATCGGACCCGGCCCCCGGCTCCGAATAACCCTGACACCAGCGCAGTTCACCACGCGCAATCGGCGGCAGATGCTCAAGCTTCTGCTCGTGGCTGCCGTATTTCAGCAGGGCCGGCCCGAGCATCCAGATGCCAAAGCTTTGCACCGGCGGGCGGGCCTTGATGCGGCGCATTTCTTCGGCGAGGATTTTTGCCTCATCCTTGTCGAGGCCGCCGCCGCCATAATCTTTCGGCCAGGTCGGGACCGTCCAGCCCTTCGCTGCCATCGCATCTAGCCATTGACGCTGGGCCGGACTCCATTGGAACCGGCGGCCACCCCAGGGAATATCCCCTTCGGCCGTCATCGCACCGCGCATCTCCTTGGGGCAATTCGCCTCCAGCCATGCGCGGGTATCGGTCCGGAATTGTTCGAGGTTTGCCGTCATGGTCACCCCCTCCCCAGTTGGTGTTCTGCTATGCTCCCTCTATGGTGTGATGAAAATCAGCGGGCAAAGGGAAAAATGGCGCACCCTATCGAATTCATGCAGACGGCCCTCAGCTACACAGCGATGGGGCTTGATCCGGTTATCTTCGAAATCGGCCCGTTTGCGCTGCGCTGGTACAGTCTGGCCTATATCGGGGCGATTCTGGGCGGCTGGTGGTATCTGCTGCGGTTGCTTGATTCGCCGGGAGCACCGGCGGCCCGCCGCCATGTCGACAGCTTCATCACCTGGATCACGCTCGGCATCATCCTTGGCGGCCGGATGGGCTATGTGCTGTTCTACGAACCGGCCAAGTTCATGGCCAATCCGCTCGACATCCTGAAAATCTGGGAAGGCGGGATGAGCTTTCACGGCGGCCTGATCGGGGTGGTGATCGCCGAATGGGGCTTCTGCCGCGTCCACAAGCTCAACCTGCTGCGCTTTGCTGACTATGTGGCGCTCTGCATCCCGTTCGGGGAATTTTCGGTGCGGGTCGCCAATTTCATCAACGGCGAACTTTGGGGACGGGTCACCACCCTGCCGTGGGGCGTGATTTTCCCGACCGGCGGGCCGTTGCCACGCCACCCCAGCCAGCTCTATGAGGCCCTGCTGGAGGGGCCACTGCTGTTCGCGATCCTGTGGTATCTGTTCCACAAGACCGACGCCCGCTATCGCCCCGGCTTGCTCGCCGGGACCTTCCTGCTTGGCTATGGGTTGGTCCGCTTTGCGGTGGAGTTCGTGCGGGAGCCCGATGCGCAACTCGTCGAGTTCGCCGTCAATACCGGCCTGCAGATGGGTCAGTGGCTCAGCCTGCCGCTGATCATGGTCGGCGGCTACCTGATCGCCACCAGCGGCAATCGCCCAACCGCCAGACCGTGATGCCGCCAGGCGCTAATTATCATCCTTGGCGCGTTTGCGGGCCTTGCGGTCGGCCTTTTCCTGTTCCTCGGCATTTTTGCGGGCGGCGCGACCGCGCTTCAGATCGGCTTCGTCCTGACTGGTGGTCGCGGCATCGACGACAGCGCCTGCAACCTTGAACGGCGCGGTCACCACGGTCTTGACCGCACTGACCACACATCCGGACAGCAGCGGGCCGACAGCAAGGATTGCCACAACCTTGAGTATTGAGCTGATCTGCATGATATTCCCCAACTGTTCGCGCATGACCTATCCCAAATCCCGATGGCTGAAATGAGGCTGACTGTGAAGACCCTGATCATCCGTTCGCTGGCGTCTATGTTGTTGCTCAGTTCCAGCGCCGCCTGGGCCGATGCCGCGTCCCTGTTCCGCGACGGGAAATTTGCCGAAGCCGCCGCTGCCGGCACCAAGGAAGGGACCCCGGCCGCCCAACTGTTCGCTGCTCGGTCACTGCTCGCCATCGCGGCCTACCGGACAACCGACAAGGCCCGGGCGCTCGCCCTCATTGATCAGGCCGGGAAGCTGGCATCCTCCTCCATGGGTGGGAACGCCCGCAATGTGGAGGCACTGCTGCAATCGGCCATCGCGGTTGGCTACCGCGCCAAACTGACCAACAGTCCTGGCGACGGCAAGATCGCGCGGAAGATGATGGAACAGGCTCGCGGCCTCGATCCCACCAACGCGCTGGCCTGGGCCTCAATCGGCGGCTGGCACGGCGAGTCGGTGGTCACGCTCGGCGGATTTCTGGCGGGCACGATGCTCGGTGCCAAAAAGGGTGAGTTCATCAAAGCCTTCGACAAGGCCTTGACGCTCGACCGGGTCAATCCGTCGTTTCCAACCTTTTATGCCTTCACCCTGCTCGGCCTCGATGCCGCCAACGCCCCCCGCGCTCGCGAACTTTTGGCCCGCGCTGTCACGCTTCCCGCCACCGACGGTTTTGAAGCCCTGCTGAAATCCAAGGCTCAGCAGGTGCTACCCCTGCTCCAAAAAGGCGACATCCCCGCCGCCCGGGCGCTGGTCAAACAACAACAGGCATTCGGCCAACTCGGCTGATACCGGCGCGTCCTATCCAGCCTTCCGCGCCGCGATCCAAGCGTCGATTTTGGATTCCAACACGGCCATGGGCAGCGCGCCCGACATCAGCACCTGGGCATGGAAGCCGCGCACGTCAAACTTCGCGCCCAGTTCGGTCTCGGCCTTGGTCCTGAGGCGCCGGATGGTCAGCTGACCGACTTTGTAGGCCAGCGCCTGTGACGGGATGGCGATATAGCGCTCCACCTCGGCGGTGGCGTCGGTTTTGCCCATCGCGGAATTGTCGAGCATATATTTGATCGACTGATCTCGGCCCCAGCCTTTGGAATGCAGGCCGGTGTCGACCACCAGCCGCATGGCGCGCAGCATTTCGTCATCAAGCCGACCGTACATCTGGTACGGATCGGTGAACATGCCGAGCTCCGGCCCCAGGCTTTCGGCATAGAGCGCCCAGCCTTCAACATAGGCGGTATTGCCGCCATAGCGCTGGAACGGCGGCAGCTTGTCATTCTCCTGTGCGAGGCTGATCTGGAAATGATGCCCCGGCGCGCCTTCGTGAAGGAACAGGGTCTCCACGCCCCACGTTGACCGGGAGGGCAGGTCATAGCTGTTATAGTAGAAAACACCGGGACGTGATCCGTCCGGCGTCCCCGCCTGATACGAACCGCCGGCATCGGTCTTTTCCCGGTACGCCGGCACCGGGCGAATATCGAGCTTGGACTTCGGCATCGTCGAGAAAAGCTCACCGACACGCAAGTTCACCTTTTTCTCCGCTGCAAAATACGCATCGCGCAGGGCTTCTTTGCTGGCCGGGCGGAATTTCGGGCTGGTGCGCATATGGACAAAGAATTGCGCCAAAGTCCCCTTGAACCCGACCTGGTTCTTGACCTTGGTCATGTCCGCCTGGATGCGGGCGACTTCGGACAGGCCGAGTGCGTGAATCTCCTCCGGCGTCATCCGGGTGGTTGTCGTCTGTTCGACCATATAGCGGTACAGGTTGGCACCACCCGGCATGGCCGACAGCCCAACCTCGGTGCGGGCTTTGGGGACATAATCATTGGCGAGAAAATCGCGCAGCCGCTTGTGGGCTGGTTGCAGCTTGCCGCTGATCATCGACCGGTAAGCCTCGGTCAGGCGCGCCTTGTCTGCGTCGGTAAAGTCTGCGGGAAATTTCTTCACCGGGCCATAGAAGGTGCTGCCCTCGACACCTTGCGCGATCAAATTGTCCATCTGATCGACGACATTCTGCATCACCAGACGTGGATTGGTTACCCCGGCCGCCAGTCCCTGCCGCATTCGCTCGATCGAGCGGTCGAGCAGCACGGTATAGCCGTCAATCCGCTTCAGATTATTCTCATAATCCACCAGCGTTTTGAACGGCGCCGCCCCGTCGCCTGAGCTGAAATCCGGCATGAAGGTCTGGAACCCGTTGAAATGGTCTACCGGCCGAACCACCGTTACCGCGAGCAAATCGGGGGCAAAGCCGCGCAGGCCCATTTCGGTCTGATATTTGAACACGTCATAGCTGATCTGTTCATCGGCATTCAGCGCAGCCCGGTCGATGCTGGCCAGCACCGCCAGATCGCTCTCGCTCGCCGCCTTTTCCCCGGCCAGATAGGCATCGGTGATATAGTCTCCGAACTGGTCCGCATAGCGCAGGTCGCCGCGGAACACCCCCTGGATCGGGTTGCGCTTCAGGCTCGCTTCGTCAGAATCAGTGAACAGCTTGGCCAGTCGTTCGGACGCCGTCGCCTTCGGCGGTTCGGGCGCTGCAACCGGTGGCGGCGCGATGGCGGCAACCGGCGGTGCCTTTGGGGCGCAGGCAACCAGAGACAACGCAAGGGCGAGGGTGGAAACGGCGGGAAGCGTGCGGATCAACATCGGAATACTCCGTCAAAACTGTATGAGGCGGTTAGAACAGCGGTGGAGGGGGCGCAAGCCTCACCTCATTGGGACTTCGCGACCGGCGGCCATGACATAGCTGACCTTGGTCAACGTCCGTGCATCGGTGAGCGGATCGCCGTCCACTGCGATCAGGTCAGCGGCCTTGCCGGCATCGAGCGTCCCGGTGTCAGCGCTCACGCCCAGCAATTCGGCGGCTCCGGTGGTGGCGGAGACCAGCACCTCGCGCGGGGTCATGCCGCCCAGGTCGACCATCAGCTGCGCCTCCTCGGCATTGCGGCCATGTTCGGAGACGCCGGTGTCGGTGCCAAAGGCGATGCGGATTCCAGCGGCATGGGCGGCCTTCAGCGCCTTGCCGTGCGCGGCTATCGTCGGCCGCGCCTTGGCCTCCACCGTTGCGGAATAAATGCCTTTGCCCATCCGGTCCTTCAGGCCGACAATCGCCATCAGCGTCGGGACCATCCAGGTGCCCTTGGCCTTCATCACCTTCATCGCGGCGGCATCGGCCCAGGTGCCATGATCGATTGAATCCACATCCGATGCCGATGCATCCTCAATCCCGCGCGCCCCATGGGCATGGGCGGCGACCTTCAGGCCGAGCGTATGCGCTGTCCGGGTGATAGAGGTCATCTCGTCAATGGTGAAATGCGCCTCCAGCCCGCGCCCCTGCTGGGACAGCACCCCGCCGGTGGCGGTGATCTTGATGACATCGGCACCGTAGCGTGACATCTGCCGGACCCGCGCTGCACATTCGGTCGCCCCGGTGCAGGTATTGTGTCCGTCGAGCGCCTTCAGCACGCCTTCGCGGTAGCCCGACACATCGCCGTGTCCGCCGATGATCGAAATCGCCTGTCCGGCCGCCACAATCCGCGGACCCGGCACCAGCCCCTTGTTGATCGCATCGCGCAGCGCAAAGGCGGTAAACTGCGCCGAGCCCAAATCCCGAACCGTGGTGAACCCGGCCCGCGCGGTGATCAGGGCATTCTTCACCCCGACAATCGTCGACAATTCATCGGTGTCGATCGGTTCCCGCCAGAATGGGGTGCCGGGATCGCCGGTCAGGTGGACATGCGCATCGATAAGGCCGGGCAGCACCGTCTTCGACCGCAGATCAACGACCCGCGCCCCGGCAGGAGAGGTAAAACCCTCCTCAACCCGCACAACGCGACCCGCCTCAACAACCAGCGTGGACGCCCCCCGCGCCGGCTTTGCCGCGTCGGTAATCAGCCGCCCAGCCTGTATGGCCACGGTTTCGGCAGCTGCGGCAGTGGCAAAGGCCAGGGCCGCAGCAGCGGCCAAAAGGTTCGGTTTCATTGGTGGTCCCCCAAGATATTTCTATGGCCACAGACTAAGGGGAGCGACGACAGATACGCAAGGGGAGGTGAACACCAATGCTTCGCGGGCGTGTGAAATTTGGCTCGGTCCGGCCCGTTCGGAGGCAATTCGGAGAATGGCCTTAACCAATATGACGAGCATGTATCGCATCCGGGGGATGCAATGACACGCGCAGTGGCGGGGCTAGAAATTTTCACTTATAGAGTTTAAGTGCACTGTCACCGTATTCCGTCCGGTTGGAAATCGGCCCTGACAGGCTTTCTGGCATGTGCGCTTTTTACGCTTGTTCTCTACCTTTCGCTTTATTTGGGGGCCGAGATCCTCGCTGATGCCCATAGCGCTGGCATCGCGGAAACGTCCAGCGAACCGGAACCCGCTTTCCGACTGTGGCTGGTCGAATATGCTCAACGGGTCGCGCGCGACCTTGTAACTACCCTATTGTCGATGTTTGCCGTCTACTGGCTCGTAGCAGCCAGATTCAAACGTGGATCGGTTGCGTCGTCGGCAATTGAAAAGGGATTGCTCGGCTTCGCGGTGGCAGCATTTCTCGTATCAGGCTTGAACCAGTATTTCGGGTGGGCAGAAACCTTTTGCGACCAATTACCCTATCCCCACGAAGGGTTTCAACTCACTAGGATTTACGAGTGCCCAAGTAGCGGGATATTCTTTGCGAATATTCAATTGGCGTCCATATGCTTCATGGTTGCCAGCCTGTCCGTGAGGATCATTGCGTCTCGGATGGGATCGCAGGCTAAATAAGGTCGCGACGCCTTGATCGACGACCGCTAACCGGCCATTTTTGCCTTACAAGTCGCGAATTACGGTGACACGCGAATTACGGTGACAGTGCACTTAATTGACGTCTTTGCCTACTCGCGATAGGAGGGTTGGCGTGGCCCGTCTCGCCCGTGTCGTGGTTCCCGATGTTCCGCATCATGTTACTCAGCGTGGCAACGGGCGGCAGCAGACATTTTTCAGCGATGATGATTATGCGCGCTATCGGGACCTGCTGCGCGAGCATTGCGCTGCCTATGCGGTCGGTATCTGGGCTTGGGTCCTGCTGCCCAATCATGCCCACCTGATCCTGACGCCTGCCGACAGTGACGGGCTGCGCGCGGCCTTGTCAAAGGTCCACCGGGCCTATGCCGGGCATGTTCATGGGCGCGAGAAGCGCACTGGTCACTTCTGGCAGGGCCGCTTTGGGGCAGTTGCCATGGATGAGGCGCATCTGTGGGCAGCCGTTCCTTATGTGGTGCTCAATCCGGTGCGCGCGGGGCTGGTCGCGCAGGCCAGCGACTGGCGTTGGTCGAGCGTTCATGCCCATCTTGATCCGGCGTGCGGCGACGGAGTTACCGACACCGCGCCGGTTGCTGCGCGCTTTGGTGATTTTGCTGCGATGCTCGCCGCCGGTGAAGATGCCGAGCGGTCGCAACGTCTGCGCAGGGCTGAGACGATCGGGCGCCCGCTTGGCAATCCCGCGTTCCTGGCGCAGATTGAAGCCATGACAGGCCGCACCCTCCGCCCCGGCAAACCGGGCCCTCGCAAAGGGGAGAGTTAAGTGCACTGTCAACGTAATTCCCTCCCCGGTACGGGGATGGGGACCACGAAGTGGTGGAGGGCCCCCTCCGCCTCGCCTACGGCGAGCCACCTCCCCGTGCCGGGGAGGATCGGCATCAGCAACCCGCTGTTACGCTACTGCCTTCACCCCATGCACCCGGGCTGCCGGGAATATTCGCAGGAAATTTTCCGCGTAGAATTTGTCGCGGACTGCCTCGCCCCGGTCGCCGAGCGCCGCCTCGAACCGGGCGATTGGGTTGCGACCGCCTTCGACGTGGGGATAGTCGCTGGAGAATAGATATAGATCGGGGTTTGACTGGTCGATAAACGCGCCGACCTCCTCAAACACAAAGGGCGTAAAGGCCATTTGCTCGGTCAATTGTTCGGATGGCTTGCGGTTCAGGCCCTGCAGGTTACTGTCGTTCCGGCTCCAATGCTGAACCACCCAGTCCAGCCGCCTGAGCAGTTCCGGGACCCAGCCAGCCCCTAGTTCGACCGCCGCGCCGCGTAATGCCGGATGTCGGGCAAACACCCCATCGAGCACCATCATGGTCAGGAAAGCCTCCGGCCCTTCGTGCAGTAGCGCGATGTCCTTGGTGCGCAGGTTCTCGCCGCCACCGAGCCAGTCCTTGGTCGGTGGTCGGCCATTGTTCATCCACGCTTTCGCCGATTGCAGAGGAGCCCCGCCGACATGCAGCAGAAACGGCGTGCTGCTTTCCGCAAGCCGCGCCCAGAATCGGTCCAGATCGACATGCCCTGGCGAACGATCGCCGCAGGGGCGGTGCGGAATCCAGATCGCTTCCAGCCCGAGCCCGAGCGCATGCGACAGCTCGGCCATCGCCATGTCGGGATCATCGAGCGGGATCACCGCCACCCCCATCAGCCGACTGTCGGCGTGGCAGAAGTCGGCCATGTGGCGATTATGGGCCCGGGCGCTGCCATAGCGCAGGCGCGGATCGAGCTTGCTGCTCGCCGAGAAGGGCATCGCGACACTGTGGGTGGCAAATACCAGCTGCTTGCGAAAGCCGAGCAAATCCATCGCGGTCGACCGGTCGGCGCTGTTGAAGGCTCCGAGCGCTTGGATTTCCTTGGAGGACTCGATCAGCCGGTCGCCGAGGGCAATCTGGGCGCTGACATGGTCGCTGCTGTGACGTCCCCCCTGCGCCATGATGACCGCGACCTCTTCGTCGGTGACGATCGAGGCGGAATAGCTCACCTCCGGAATTTCATCGCGCAGCTGCGGATCGGCATATTTCTTCAGGAAGTCCGGCAATTCCATGATGTGGCTGTCGGCATCATAATAGGCGCGGCTGGCCGGAGCATAGGGCATGTTGATGTCCGTTCGAACTGACGCCGCCGGCGCGGCGGGCGAGTGCCATACTGACGGGATCGGGCTGCCAGTCAACGCGGCGATTGTAACAGGGCTTGCCTGACCCCGGTGATTTGGTGACAAGCGCTGGTGTCCAATCTCCCTCCCTCCGTCCGCTTTGTCCTGTTCACCATCGTCATTGATGCGATTGGATTTGGCATCATCATGCCGGTGATGCCGAGCCTGTTGATGGATGTCGGAAATCTGGATGTGGCGGCTGCGGCGCAGTTCGGCGGCTTGTTGTCGCTGGTCTATGCCGGGTTCCAGTTTCTCCTTGGTCCAACGCTTGGCAATCTCAGCGACCGTTTTGGCCGGCGTCCGGTTCTGCTCGGGTCGCTGGCTGGCTATTCGGTCAATTTCGCCTTGATGGCCCTCGCCCCCAATCTCGCCTGGTTGATTGCAGGGCAGGCGCTGGCCGGGATATTCGGCGGCACTTATGGACCGGCCCAGGCGGCGTTGGCCGATATCACCGGGCCGCAGGACCGGGCGCGGGTGTTTGGCTTTGTCGGCGCGGCCTTCGGGATCGGGTTCACGCTTGGGCCGATGGTTGGCGGCCTGCTCGGCGAATTTGGCCCGCGCATGCCATTTTATGCTGCGGCGGCGCTCGCCGCGCTCAACCTCGTCTATGGTCTGACGATTTTCCCCGAGACGCTGGCCGCGGAAAACCGGCGGGTGTTTAAATGGCGTCGAGCCAATCCGCTGGGGGCGCTGAAGGCCATCGGCCATCTGCCCGGAATTGTGCCGCTCGCGCTGGTCCTGCTGCTGTGGCAGATCGCCAGCCTCATTTATCCGCTCACCTGGGGCTATTATTTGATTGCCGGTTTCGACGCATCTCCGCGCGTGATCGGCATGTCGCTGACCGTCGTCGGCATCACCATGGCCGCAGTCCAGATGCTGTTCACCGGCCGGATTGTCGCCCGATTTGGGGAGCGGCGGTCGGCGATGATCGGGCTGGCCGCAGCCTCGACCGCGTTTCTGGGTTTCGCCACCGCGCCGCATTTTCCGCTGGCCTTCGTGGTGATGCTGATCATGCCCTTCGGGTCGCTGGTGCAACCATCGCTGTCGGCAATGGTGTCAAAGCGCGGCCAGGTCGACAATCAGGGCGAAATTCAGGGCATTACCGCCTCGATCATGTCCCTCGGCGCGATGATCGCGCCGGTGACCCTCAATCCGGTTCTCGCCTATTTTACCGGGGCAGGGGCGCCGATGATCGTGCCAGGTGCCGCCTTTGCTGTGTCAGCCGTGATCGCCCTAACCGCCCTCGCCGTCGTCTCCCGAATGCGGGGCGACTAATCCGCGATTGCGGTGGCGGCGGCGGTGTCGGTTTCTGGGAGGGGGGCCTCGGCCAGCATCTCGCTGGGCGCGCGTTCGATGCGGGAGGCGAACTGGGCCGCAGCATCCGGATAGACGAACCCGTAGACCGCGTGGGATGAGCTGCCGACCGACTTGATCGGGGCGTACCAGACCTTGACCGAAGACCAGTCATTGTTGGCCGACACATCGACGACCTGAACATCGGTTTCCACCCGACCGCGCCGCCCGTTGATCGGCGACCAATTGGCGTGCGTGACTTTGACAATCCGGTCGCTGACGATGCCGGTTACGGTGGCGACATGCCCGACGCGCATCGTGCGACCGGGCTTGAATACCATCGCTGCTCCGATGCTTGGCGTGTTGCCGCGTGAATAGCGACCGAGCGCCTGACCCCACCAGCCGGCAGCGTCACCGAACAGCTGAATGCCGGACAGCAGCCGGGCAAAGGGCGCGCATTGAAACCGCTGTGAGCCGAACCCCTGCGCCGTGGCGGGCAGTGCCGTGGCAAACGCCAACAGCATCACCGCAGCCAATCTGGCAGTCCGTCCGATCATCTGGTCTTGTTCCCCCGGTGTGTGCCCCGCGGTGGTTTCTGGCGGTGTTCGGCGGGGTGCGGAACCCCCTGTGCGGCCAAGCGACGCAGCCGTGCGTTGGGCTGTGCATCTCCTGTTGGCGGCTATCGTAGCGCCGAAAATTCGTGTCCGAAGATCAGAACAGATCCCGGACTTCCACGACATGGCTGCGGACGGCATTGGCGATGCTATACTGCTCCGCAATGGCGCGCAGGCGGGTCGGGCGGGGCTGATTCAGCCTGGCGTCGATCAGGCGGGCGAACTGGCCCGGGTCAGCGCCTGTCAGCACGGCGCATCCCTCCGCCGTGCCCACCAATGCTTGCGCCGCTGGAAAACAATCGGTCGACACCACCGGACAATTGCCGGCCATCGCCTCCAGCACAACGGCGGGCAGCCCCTCGTACACTGACGACAGGACGAACAGATCGGCACGGGCAAACCAGGGCGCGACATCGGTTACAAAGCCCGGCATATGAACCCGGTCAGCAATGCCCAGTTCGACGGCCAGACGCTGGAGCGCATAGCGGTCGGCCCCATCGCCGAGCAGGACGAGCCGTGACCGGCGATCCGCTGTCAGGGCAAAGGCCCGCAGCAGCAAGTCAAACCGTTTCTGTGGTTCAAACCGACCGACGCCGAGGATCAGGCCGGGCTCGACCGGCAGGTCATGCACCGCCAGCATGCGCGGCGTCACATAGGGATTGATCACGGTGCGGAACCGGTCAGCTGCCTTGGGGAAGGCTCCACATAATTGCGCGGTTTCGGCATCGCTGAGGGTCAATACCCGGTCGGACGCCCGGAAGGCCCGATCATATCCCCGGGCGCGCGCCGCAGCGACAGCCCAGGCATCGGCGCTGCGGATGATCGGATTGGTGGTCTTCAGGACCAGCCTGCAATTTAGCAGAGAGGATTGGCGGTGACCCAGCGCCGTGACCCAGTTCATGGCGTTGCCGGTTGACATCAGGCAGTCCGGGCGAACCGCATTCAATCGCCGGACAAAGGCCGGAAACTGGCGGATCAGGTCGGTGGTGCGGGACCGGCCCTGTCCGGCCAGATAGGTCAGTTTGACATCGTCACCGAATAGCGGTGCCAGGGCGTCGGCGGCGTCCCCCGTCGTTGAAAAGACCATCACCTCGGTCTCAAACCCGGCCTCGGCAAAGCCCTTCGCCACATAGGCGCATACCCGGTCGGCACCGCCCATGCCGAATTGGTGCACCGTGAGCATGATGTTCGGGGGTTGGGGCAAGGGTGACGACCTTGGATTTGTGGGGATAGTAATCTGGTGCCTAATCCCAATCGGCCAATCGAACAACCGGACGGGTTCTCCGCGTTGTCCCCTCCCGCCGCAGCGGCTAAGGCGGTTTGGTTCTGGGGAGAAATTTATGCGTTCAGTCGTCGTTGCCGTCTTGCTCTGGTCCGCTGGAGCCACCGCGGCACCCGCCGTGTTTGATGCCGGACGGCTGACCAAGCATGTCCAGACGCTGAGCTCCGATGCGTTCGAAGGGCGCGGCCCGGCGACCGCTGGCGAGGACAAGACCGTCGCCTATATTGCCGGGCAGATGCAGGCAGCAGGCCTCGCACCCGGAGGTGATCTCAAAGGCGGCAAGCGCGGCTGGACCCAAGCGGTGCCGCTGCTGCGCGCCGAGATTGTCGGGGCTCCTTATTTGTCCGTGAGCCAGAACGGGACCGCCGCGACCTTGACCCAGGGCAGCGAAATCTCGGTTCGGGCGGCGATGACCGGGGCAAAATCCATCGACATCAAAGACGCACCGCTGGTCTTTGTCGGCTACGGCATCCATGCGCCGGAGCGGAACTGGGACGATTTCAAGGGCGTCGATCTGTCCGGCAAGGTTGCGGTCGTGCTGATCAACGATGCCGATTTTGAAACCGGGGCGGGCGACTTCGGCGGTAAGGCGATGACCTATTACGGTCGCTGGACCTATAAATATGAGGAAGCGGCCCGGCGCGGTGCGGTCGCGGTGATGATCGTCCACGAAACCGCCCCCGCCGCTTATGGCTGGGCCACGGTCAAGAATTCCAACACCAATGTGATGTTCGACATCGTCCGCGCTGATGCGGCCAAGGTCCATGTGCCGGTGGAATCCTGGATCCAGCGGGATTTTGCCGTGGCGATGTTCAAGGCGGCCGGACTTGATTTCGAGGCGCAGAAGCAGTTCGCCCAATCCCGTGATTTCAAGCCGGTGCCGCTCGGGGCGAATTTCTCGGCGCGCTACGCCGTGAAGGCGGAGGTCATCACCTCCCGCAATATTGTCGGCAGGCTTAACGGGAAATCGCGCCCGGACGAATATGTCATTCACTCGGCGCACTGGGACCATCTGGGGGTTGGCGAGCCCGATGCGACCGGTGACCGGATTTACAACGGCGCGGTGGACAATGCGACGGGCATCGCGGCGCTGATCGAACTGGGCCGGGCCTATGCCGCCGGGCCGTGGCCGGAGCGGTCGGTGGTGTTTCTGGCGGTGACTGCCGAGGAAAAGGGTCTGCTCGGTTCGGAATATTATGCGGCCAATCCGCTGTATCCGACGGCCCGGACGGCAGGCGTCATCAACACCGATGCGATGGGCGTTGCAGGGGAGGCACGGAATTTTTCGATTTCCGGCAGCGCCAAGCTCGGTCTGCTCGATGACCTGATTGCAATCGCGGCGAAGCGCGGGCGGACGTTCTCGCCCGATCCCCGGCCGGAGGCTGGTGGTTTCTTCCGCTCCGACCATTTCCCATTCGCCAAGCGCGGTGTGCCGGCGATTTCCTTTGGGTCTGGCAATGATCTGGTGAATGGCGGCGTCCCCAGGGGGCGGGCGCTTGGGGAGGCTTATACGAGGGATCGCTACCACCAGCCTGCGGACGAGTGGCGGGCCGATTGGGATTTGTCGGGCATGGCCGCCGACCTGTCGATGCTGTTTGAACTGGGGTCGAGCCTCGCCAATTCAACCGCATGGCCGAACTGGAGCGTCGACAGTGAATTCCGCGGTGAACGCGACCGCAGCAGTGGGGAGCGCCGTTAGAGGGTGATCGGCACGGGGCGGACAAGGCGGTTTGGCCGGGTGGCACGGGGTGCGGCGCGTGCGATCCGGGCGACCCGGTTGTTGCCGATGCTGACCAGCAACAGGGTCAGCGCCAGGATGCAGATGGCACCGACGAGAATGACCGGAAGCATGGGTTCGTCTCCTTCCAGACGCTGGTTTCAGCTGGCGTAGGTTGCGGTTTGATAATGTTTGCGGGCCGGGCTGGACGCCGGGGTGAACAACTGACGGTCGATTTCCAATAGTCGTTCGATGGCCATGTCGAGCAGCTGTTCGACGACATCTGACTGACCATTCAGCGTGAAGTCGCGGAGTTCGCTCAGCTGGAGCACCGCCTCCCGGCGACGCTTGCTGCGCTCAACCTCCATCGCCTGTTCAAACGACAGATTGTCATGGATCATCGCGTAGCCTTTCCCGCAAATCCGGATGTTCGGCGGCGGACTATGCCGTCGGTGATCCGGACTCTGCTCAACGGCAGCTGCGCCCGAGCCTTTAGCCGGTGACCCAAATCAGCGGCGTTTGGGCGGCGAGTCCGCGCCCGGCCCGTCATCGCCCGATCCCTGTTCCACCGACGTGGCGGTTTCCAGCGAGGCGAAATCATTGGGCTCGTTGAGGCTGGCCGACACCGTGGTCTTCAGGCCCATCGCCCGCGATTTCATCACATCGAACCCGGATTCGAGCAGGGCGCGGACATTGGCATCGCGCGTCATCGTGGAGGGGCCGCCGAGTACAACCGCGATCAACCGCCGCCCATCCCGGACGGCCGATGCGGCGAGCGTGAACCCGGCCTGCGCGGTATAGCCGGTCTTGATCCCGTCCACCCCTGGCATGGTGCGGAGCAGGTGATTGTGGTTCTGAATTCTCAGCCCGGCATACTCAAAGTGCGATTGGCCGAAATAGCTGTAAAAATTTGGGAAATGCTTCACCATCGCCAGCGACAGGATGGCGAGATCGCGCGCCGTGGTCAGGTGGCCGGTGTCGGGAAGGCCGGTGGAATTGATGAAGGTCGTCTGGGTCATCCCCAACTCATGCGCCCGCTTGGTCATCATCCGCGCAAAGCCAATCTCGGTCTTGCCGAGCTTTTCAGCCAGTGCCACCGTAACGTCATTGGCAGATTTCGTTGCCATTACCCGGAAGGCATCGTCGACCGACAGGCTGGTGCCGCGCCTGAGGCCGAGCCGGGACGGGGCCATGCCTACGGCACGTGTGGTCATCGTCACCCGGTCGGTCAGCGCCAGTTCGCCGCGATCAATCGCTTCAAACGCCATATAGAGCGTCATGACCTTGGTAATCGAAGCCGGGGAACGCAGGGCATCGGGGCGCCGAGCATACAGCACCTCCCCGGTTTTCGCATCGACAAGTATGGCAGCATATTTCGGCTGATCGAGTAGGCTCATCGCCGCAGTCGGCGCGGGGGCAGCAGCTGCCATCATGACAAGGGCGGTGACCGCAAAGCGGGTTCGAAGACCTGGCAGTTTGCTCGCTGACATCAAAACGCCCTCCCCCAACTCCGACACAGTCAAGACTATCAACGTCCGGAGTCGGATATAAGAGTCATCTGACTCATGAAATGAACGGTTCGTCGCAACTCCATGGAATCGAAGCATGCTTTTGCGGGGAGGAAGGCGGACTCTCACTAGTTGCACCGTCGTTCAGTTGGACATCGCGGCGCTTCCTCCGCTAGGGGGCTGCGATGCCTGATGTTGCTCCTGCCGAAGCTGTTGAACCCCGGCGCGGCGGGGCGGACCTGACCAAGGGGCCAATCGGTCGCACGCTGTTGATGTTCTCGCTGCCGATTCTGGGGACCAATGTCGTTCAGGCGATGTCGGGGTCGATCAACGCAATCTGGATTGGGCAGTTGCTCGGGGAAAGTGCCCTGACCGCGGCTGCCAATGCCAATCTGGTGCTGTTCATCCTGATGGCGGTCGTCATCGGCGTCGGTGTCGCGGCGACGATCCTGGTTGGTCAGTCCATCGGGATGCGCAATCCGGACCTTGCGCACCGGGTGGTCGGGACCGGGGCAACGTTTTTCCTTGGTATCGCGGTCGTCCTCGCGCTGGGCGGCTATGCCCTGACGCCGACGATATTGGACTGGATGGGCACGCCGCTCGATGCCCGCCCTTTGGCGGAGGAGTATCTGCGCATCGTCTTTGCCGCGTTGCCGTTCATCTATTTTCTGACCTTCCTCGGCATGGTGCTGCGCGGCGCGGGTGATTCCCGGACGCCGTTCCTGTTCATGATCCTGTCGGCGGTGCTCGATGCCGGGTTGAACCCGCTGCTGATCCTGGGGCTAGGGCCGCTGCCGGCGATGGGGATTGCCGGATCGGCGACGGCGCTGCTGATTTCTCAGGGCCTGACCATCGCGGCGCTGCTGATCTGGGTTTACGCCCGGAAATATGATCTGCGGCTGACCGGCCCCAATCTCGCCTATCTCCGCCCCGATTGGTCGTTGCTGAAATCACTGATCGGGAAGGGCACGCCGATGGGATTGCAGATGCTGGTCATCTCCGGATCGGCGGTGGTGCTGCTGAGTTTGGTCAACAGCTTTGGCACGGCGACGTCGGCGGCTTATGGCGCGACGGCGCAGCTTTGGGCCTATCTGCAAATGCCGGCAATGGCGGTCGGCGCGGCCTGCTCGACCATGGCGGCGCAGAATGTTGGCGCGCGGTTGTGGGACCGGGTGGACGGGACGGCGCGGGCGGGCATCTGGCTCAACGTCGGGATGACCGGTGCGCTGGTTGCTGGCCTTTATCTGGTGGACCGCGCCGCGCTCGGGCTGTTTCTGCCGGCCGGGAGTGCGTCGATTGACATCGCGGTCCACATCAACCGGGTCGTATCCTGGGGGTTCATTCCCTTTGGCGTGATGATGGTGTTGTTCGGTGTGGTGCGGTCGACCGGCGCGGTGATGCCGCCGCTGATCATCCTGTTCATCGCCTTGGCCGTGGTCCGGCTGCCCTTTGCCGAATTGCTGATGGGCCGCTGGGGCGCCGACGCGATCTGGTGGAGCCTGATATTGGGGTTCGTCGTCTCCATGCTGCTGACGCTCGGCTATTATCGCTATGGCGGTTGGCGGAATGCCCGGATGATGGAACCGGACGCCACAGCGGCGGCGCGTCCCTGATGCGCACGTTGTCGGGCAGTGAGGCGCGGCGGATTGCGCTGGCGGCACAGGGGTTCGGACGGGCGCGGCACGACCGGCCGGGCAAGCGCCAGTTTGAGGCGATGACCGCGCGGCTCGGCCTGCTGCAGATTGATTCGGTGAACGTATTTGCCCGGGCCCACACCATGCCGGGCTTTTCCCGGCTCGGCCCTTATGATCCGGCCCTGATTGATCAGGCAGCAACCGGTCGGCGCGGGACTCTGTTCGAATATTGGGGGCACGAAGCCTCCTACGTGCGCCGGGAGCTGCAACCGGCGCTGCGTTGGCGCATGGCCCGGGCGCAGGCAGGACAGGGCCTGTGGAGCGGAACCTCCAAATTCGGGGCGGAGCGGCGTCCGTTGATCGACAGCATATTGGCCGAAGTGACAGCCCGGGGTCCGCTGACGGTGGGCGATCTGGAGGATGGCGGCAAAGCGCAAGGGGCCTGGTGGGGCTGGAGCGATGGCAAGCGGGCGCTGGAATGGCTGTTCTGGGCCGGGTTGTTGACCAGCGCCGGACGCCGGGGCTTCGCGCGGATCTATGACCTGCCAGAGCGGGTGATGCCCGATATCCTCGCCCTGCCAACGCCCGATACGGCGGAGGCGCAGCGGACATTGCTGACGGTTGCGGCGCGTTCGCTCGGCGTGGCGACGACCCGGGATTTGCGGGATTATTGGCGGATCAATCCCACCGATGGTGCGGCAAGGGTGGCCGAACTGGCCGAAGCCGGGGTCATCGAACCAGTTGCAGTCAAGGGTTGGGCACAACCGGCCTGGCTCACCACCGGTGCGACCGGCTGTCGTCCCCGGCAGGCCGCCCTGATATCACCGTTTGATCCGCTGTTATGGCATCGTGACCGGTCTGAACGTCTGTTCGATTTCCGGTATCGGATCGAAATTTATACCCCCGCCCACAAGCGGGAGCATGGCTATTATGTCCTGCCGTTCCTGATGGGGGATCGGATTGCAGCGCGGGTAGATCTGAAGGCGGATCGGGCAAACCGCTGCTTGTTGGTGCAGGCGGCGCATCTGGAACCGGGTGCGGCCCCGGACGCCACCGCCACCGCATTGGCCAACGAGTTGAAACTGGCGGCCGGCTGGAGCGGGTGTGACCGGATCGAGGTGATGCCGCGCGGCGACCTGGCGGCGGCCTTGCAGGACCGGGTCGCGGCATTGTGAACGCGGTTGCCGAACCCTTTGACCGGGCCACCCGGCGATACCGGCGGGACCGCGCCGCTGCCGATTTTTCGCGCTTTGCCTTCCTGAAGGATGCGATGGCCGATGAATTGCTGGCGCGGCTGGCGGATGGCGGGGACACGTTTGCAACAGCGCTCGACCTTGGCTGCCACGATGGGCGACTCGGGCGGGCCTTGCCTTGTGCGGAGGTTCACTATGCCGACGCCGGCCAGCGTTTCGCCGACGCGGCATCAGGCGTCTGCTGTGAGGAGGACCGGCTGCCCTTTGCACCGGCGTCCTTTGACCTGGTGGTGTCAGCGGGCAGCCTGCAATCGGTCAACGATCTGCCGGGAGCGTTGGCGCAAATTCGCCGTTGCCTGAAGCCGGGGGGATTGTTTCTGGCGGCATTTCCCGGCGGCGAATCGCTCAAGGAAATCCGGGCGGCATTTCTGGAGGCCGAGACAGCGCTCACCGGGCGCGTCGCGGCCCGCGTTGCCCCGATGGTTGATGCAGCCTCTGCGGGAGCATTGCTGCGACGGGCCGGGTTCACCAGTCCGGTCGCCGATGTCGACACGCTGACCATCCGCTACGTCGATCTTTTTGCGGCCATCGCCGATTTGCGCGGCATGGGCGAAACGAACCTGCTGACGGTGCGGGTGCCGCTGCGCCGGGACGCGCTGACAGATGCTGCGGCCCGATTCGCCGCCGCTGCCGAGGGCGGCAAAACCGGCGTGACGGTGCAGGTCGTTTATCTGGCAGGCCGGGTCGGTTAGGCCGTGAACCCATAAAATGGGCGGCAGTCCGCGCACGACCCGAAGGGCAACAATTGGGTGGGAGGCGGACCTTCCACTACACCCTGCCGCGCTTATTGCGGGCGATAACTTCGGGGTCGTAAGGGCCGACCTTTTTTCGCCTGTTGCGCACCGTGACGATCAAGCTTGCGATGGCCGCAGGCATGACAACAAGCTGCGGGTTCTGGAATATTCCCTCGCTAGAGACATAGCGGGCCCACCAGAGCAGAACCTCGACCACCAATCCGATGGCGATGCCGACAGTCATGTTCCATGGCTTCATTAGCATCCCGCATTCGCTCTTTGTTTGCAACGGAGTCGGAAACGGAACGGCTGCTTTATGAGACTACGGACGAGCCGAGCGTCTTCCTCTCCCGCCCGGCAACGTCCTGGGTGTATTGCCAAGCGACCCGGCCCGACCGCGATCCGCGACCCGTGGCCCAAGTCAGTGCGGCCTGATCATCGATCGGCAGGCCGAACGCTTCTGCGTAAGCCCGAACGATCGCGAGGTACGTCGGCTGGTCGCAAGTGTGGAAACCGAGCGACAGGCCGAAGCGGTCGGCCAGCGCGAGCCGGTCATCGAGCACATCACGGGCATTGATGGCATTCTCGACATCGCCATGTTCGCGTGGGACGAGGTGGCGGCGGTTCGAGGTGACGACGAGGCGGCAATTGGCTGGCCGTTCCTCGATCCCGCCCTCGAGGACGGAGCGCAGTGCCTTATAGTCATGCTCGTCCGCCTCAAACGACAGGTCGTCACAGAATAGCAGAAAGCGGCGGTCGGTCCCGTCAAGGCGGCGAAACAGGGCTGGCAGGCTGCCGATGTCGGCGCGCGCCACTTCGATCAGCGCGAGATCGTGTCCCGCCAGCCGAAGGTCGGCGACCACGCCCTTGGCGAGTGCACTCTTGCCCATGCCTCTGGCACCCCACAGCAACACATCATGCGCTGGCAGGCCTTTGGCATGCCGTTCGGCATTGGTGTGCAGGGCGGCTTTCTGGGACTCGATCCCGAGCAGTAGCGCAAGTGGTCGGACGGCGGGAAAGGCCACGGTGCGCAGATGATCGCCGGTCCAGACGAAGGCATCGCCGGTGGCGGGGTCACTGTCGGCAGCGACCGTTGGTGCCAGCCGTTCAAGAGCTGCCGCAATCCGCACCAGTGTGCCGCTTATGTCGCTATCGGGGGGAATCATTGCGTCGCTCACTTGCATTTGTATAGAAGCGCGCCAGATCGAATGCCAATCAAGCGGAAAGCCTAACTCCATGTGGATCAATCCGGCCTATGCCCAGACTGCGACGCCGGCGGCGGGCAGCGGCGCGAACGCCTTTCTTCAGTTCGCCCCGCTCGTCTTCATTTTCATCATTTTCTATTTCCTGATGATCCGCCCGCAGCAGCAGCGGATGAAGGCGCACAAGGCGATGATTGATGCGGTGAAGAAGGGCGATACCGTGGTCACCGGTGGCGGCATTGTCGGCAAGGTCACCCGGGTGATGGACGGCGAAGTCGAGATTGAGATTGCGCCGACGGTCAAGATCAAGGTGGTCAAGGGCACCCTGTCGGACGTGCGCCTGCCGGTCGGTGCGGCTGCCAACGACACAACGAAATAAGCCCGACATGCTCGATTTCCCGCGCTGGAAAATTTGGGGCGTCTTTGCGGTCATGGCCTTTGCCGTGGTGTTCGCCGTGCCGACGTTTTTCCCGGAGAAGATGGTTGCATCCTGGCCGGACTATGCCCCGAAGGCGCAGTTGAACCTTGGGCTCGACCTGCGCGGCGGCAGCCATTTGTTGCTGGAGGCAGAGACAGCCGACGTTCGCAAGCAGCAGCTTGATACGCTGGAGGATTCGGTAAAAACCGAACTCCGCGATGCCGACGGCGGGCGCATTGGCTATGGCGACCTGTCGACGGCGGGCGGCAAGCTGAGCTTTCTGGTGCGGAACGTCACCGACCTTGACCGGACCGTCGAGGCGATGCGCGGCATTTCCCGGCCGATCGGGGTGACCGGCCAGCGCGATATCGATGTCGCCGTGGTGGACGGTAACCGCGTCCAGCTGACGCCGACCACCGCCGGTCTGGCCGATGCCAGCGACCGGGCGATGGAACAGGCTGTCGAAGTCATCCGCCGCCGCGTCGATGCCGTCGGTACCCGTGAACCGACCATCATCCGGCAGGGCGACAACCGCATCGTCGTGCAGGTGCCCGGATTGCAGGACCCGACCGGCCTGAAGGCGCTGATCGGCAAAACCGCGAAGCTGGAGTTCAAGCTGGTTGATCTGGGTGCCGATGCGGCCGAGGTCGCCAAGGGTCGGGCGCCGGTTGGCAGCCAGATCCTCGCCAATGTCGGCGGCGGTGCAACCGTCGTCAAACGCCGCGCCATCATCACCGGCGACCAACTGACCGATGCACGGCAGGATTTCGATCAGAACGGGCAGGCGGTCGTCAGCTTCAAGTTCAACTCGGTCGGCGCGAAGCGCTTTGCCCGGGTGACGCAGGAAAATGTCGGCAAGCCGTTTGCAATCATCATCGACAATCAGGTGATTTCAGCCCCGAACATCAATGAACCGATCCTTGGCGGCTCCGGGCAGATCAGCGGGAACTACACGGTTGAGAGTGCCGGGGTGTTCGCCATTCAGCTGCGCTCGGGCGCGCTGCCGGTCAAGCTGACGGTGATTGAGGAGCGGACGGTCGGCCCAGACCTCGGTGCGGATTCGATCCGGGCCGGGGCGATTGCATCGGCTGTTTCGGTGCTGGCGGTCGCGCTATTCATGCTGATCACTTATGGGCGATTTGGCGTCTATTCGATCATTGCGCTGGTGTTCAACGTCATGCTCATTCTGGCGATTATGTCGCTGACCGGGGCGACGCTGACGCTGCCGGGTATTGCAGGCCTCGTCCTGACCATCGGGGCGGCGGTTGATGCCAACGTGCTGATCAACGAACGTATCCGGGAGGAATTGCGCAAAGGCCGCGCCGTCGTCCATTCGATTGAGACTGGCTACCGCGAGGCCAGCCGCACGATTTTTGACGCCAATTTCTGCAATGTGATCGCCGCCGTGGTGATGATCTCCTTCGGCTCCGGCCCGGTCAAAGGCTTCGGCGTTGTTCTGACCATCGGCATTGTCACCTCGGTGTTCACGGCTGTGACCTTTACGCGGATGGTTGCCGCCGACTGGCTGCGTCGGGACCGGCCCAACGCTCTTGTTCTTTAGGGATATGCCATGCGCTTGCTGAAACTCATCCCGGACAGCACCAACATCCGGTTCCTTCGGGTGCGCTGGTGGGCGCTGGGTGTGACCATGGCGTTGGTCGTGGCGTCCTTCGTACTGCTGGCGGTGCGCGGACTGAACTACGGTGTCGATTTTTCGGGCGGCTTGATGATGGAGGTCGGCTTTGATGAAGCCGCGCCCATCGACGAGCTGCGGTCGTCGATCAATGCGCTGAACCTCGGCGAAGCTTCGCTCCAGCAATTCGGCAATGCCCGGACGATCTCGATCCGGCTACCACTGCCGGAGGGCGGCGATGCCGCAGCTGTTCAGCGCGTGGTCGCGAAAGTGGAGGCAACGGTTCGCGCCAACCATGCCGACGCGAAATTCCGCCGGGTGGAAACGGTCAGCGGTAAGGTGTCTGGCGAACTCATCCAAGCGGGTGCGCTGGCGGCGGTGATCGCGATGGGCGGTGTCGCGCTCTATATCTGGTTCCGCTTTGAATGGCAGTTCGGGGTCGGGGCCTTGTTCGCGCTTTTCCATGACGTAGTGATCACGCTCGGGTTTTTCTCGCTGACCCGGATTGAATTCAACCTCAACATCGTCGCGGCGATCCTGACGATTATCGGCTATTCGTTGAACGACACCATCGTGGTCTATGACCGGGTTCGCGAGAACCTGCGCAAATACCGGAAGATGGATATGGAGCCGATGCTCGATCTGACGGTCAACGAGATGCTGGCGCGGACCATGGTCACCTCGCTGTCGATGATCATCGCACTGTCGAGCCTGGTGCTGCTTGGCGGTGACGTGATTTTCGGCTTCTCGGTCGCAATGCTGCTCGGCATTTTCATCGGGACCTATTCGTCAATCTATGTGGCGGCCCCGATCCTGATCTGGCTTGGTGTCGGCCCGGCGACCTTCGTGCCGGAGGAAACCGGCAAGGCAGAGCGCGTCGCCCCGCGCAAAGGCTGATGGTGGCCGAGTTCGTCCGGCAGGGCGGGCCAGCCGGTGTTCCGGTCATTCAAGGCTATACCCCCGGCGGCTGGCGGGTATCGGGTCAGCTGCGGTCGGGCGCGGTGCTGGTCACCCCGGAGGGTGTGTCGGGCGTTACCGGTATTGGTCCGGATGATCTGTCCGCCGTGACATCCGACACTGTTGAACTGTTGCTGGTCGGCACTGGTGCAGCAATGACCCGCCCGGATACCAGTCTGCTGGCGGCGCTTCGCGCCCGGGGGATTCCCGCTGAATTTATGGATTCCCGGGCGGCGGCGCGGACCTATAACGTGCTCGCCAACGAAGGCCGCCGGGTCGCGGTGGCGCTGCTGCCGGTCTGATACCAGCCCGTCATCCTGACGAGAGTCAGGACCTCGTTGGGCGTGGGATGCTCCGAGGAAGGTCCTGGCTTTCGTCATGATGACCGGCCGTTCGTGCGAGATGATCGAACAACGCGTTGGAATTGCGGTCCCAGCCGAAGCGCAGTGCCGCTTCGCGGGCCCCGGCCGGGCCGGGTGGTGCCGCCAGCAGCTCCGTGATTGCGGCCGAGAATGCCGCTGATGTGCGCGCCACGATCCGTCCGGCGGCTGGGCGGTCAATCACTTCCCGGGCGCTGCCGATGTCCGGTGCCACGACCGGGGTGCCACAGGCCAGAGCCTCAACCCAGACATTGGCCAACCCTTCGCGCTCCGACGCCAGCGCCACCACATCGGCGGCGGCGAGCAGGGATGGTACGTCATCATGCGGGACAGCGCCCAGCAGCCGGATGCGGTCCGCCGCGCCAGAAGTGGCAATGAGCGCCGCCAACCGCGCCCGTTCCGGCCCGTCCCCGGCGATCCACAGCGATACACCCGGCAAGGCGGCAACCGCCGCGATGACGATGTCATGGCCCTTCAACGCCACCAGATTGCCGATGCTGACCACCAGCGGCCCCGTGATCCCCAGCGCAGATTTTGCAGCCGTACTGTCAACCCGGCCAAAACGGTCGAGGTCAACGCCGGTATAGTGAACACTTGCCGTGGGTAGTCCGAGCTCGATCATCCGGTTGCGCAAGGCGGCCGAGACCGAGAGCAATCCGCCGGCCGCATGGGCCGCCCGGTGGACAGCGGCACGGGTGTCGAAGCGCTGCCCCCAATATTCGATATCGCTGCCGCGCGCCTTGATCGAAAACGGCACATCGAAGGCGCGGGCGAGTCGCATGGCGGCGGGGCCGTCCGGGAAGAAAAACTGCGCATCGATCACGTCGAAGGCGAACCCCTCTCGTCGGAGTTCGGTCAGCACCGGCATTGCGGCCCGGTAGACGAACCCCGGATTGAACATACCGCCGACCCCGGGCAGCAACCCCGCCCGTGGCCGATAAATCCGCACACCTTGACGCATTTCACGTTCGGGCAGCGCGCGCAGCGCGGCGTAGCGCGGGTGGCGATCAAAGGGCGGTGGCGGCAGAGCGACCGGACTGATCACCCGCAAGTCCACGTCCGGGCGGGTGGCCAGCCGGACCGTCTGCGCCTCCACGAAGCGGCCAAGCCCCGGCTGGGCATCGCTGGGATACAGGGTGGCAAGGGTGACTATGCGCAGCATCGCGACCGACTTTGCGGGCACCGGTGACAGAGTGCAACCGTGCAGCTTGGCCTTGCCCTCCGGCTCGGCTAAGAAGCCGTCATGACACAGCGTATCAGCGTTCCCCGTGCCGCCATTCTCGCCATCGCGCTTGCCGCCATTGGCCTCACCGGCTGCGCCCGCAACAAGACCGGCAAGGCCGATCAGCAATATGTCGCGCAGGATGTGGAGACGATCTACGTCGCCGCCAAGGATTTCCTCGACAAGAAACGCTACAAGGAATCGGCGATCCTGTTCGACGAGGTTGAGCGGCAGCACCCCTATTCGGTGTGGGCCCGCCGCGCCCAGCTGATGAGCGCCTTCAGTTATTATATGGGTGGCCAGTATCAGGAGAGCATTCTGGCGGCGCAGCGGTTCCTATCGCTGCATCCCGGCAACAAGGACGCGCCCTATGCCTATTATCTGGTCGCCGTCAGCTATTATGAACAGATCATCGGCGTCGACCGGGACCAGAAGACCACCCAGCAGGCGCTCGATGCGCTGAATGAGCTGGTGCGCCGCTATCCGGACACCGACTATGCCGCCGACGCGCGACTGAAGCTTGACCTTGCCCGTGACCATCTTGGCGGCAAGGAAATGGAGGTTGGCCGTTTTTATCAGGACACCGGCCAGTGGCTGGCGTCGATCACCCGGTTCCGCAAGGTGATCGAGGATTATGACGGCACCAGCCATGTTCCCGAAGCGCTGGAGCGGCTGGTCGAATCCTATCTGGCGCTGGGTTTGCCAGACGAAGCCAAAAAGACCGCCGCCGTGCTCGGCTATAATTATCCGGGTTCGAAATGGTATGAGCGGGCCTATAAACTGGTGCAGAAAAAGGCCTGACCGCATCCCGCCAACAGGTGGATAATCGCCCGTGCTGACCGCGCTGATCATCCGTGATGTCGTATTGATCGAGGCGCTCACGCTTGAGTTCGAGCCCGGCCTTGGCGTGCTGACCGGTGAGACCGGGGCCGGCAAATCCATCCTGCTCGATAGTCTCGGTCTGGCGCTGGGGTCACGCGGCGAAGCGGGACTTGTCCGGCGCGGGGCGGCGCAGGCGGTGGTGACCGCCACGTTCGACATTGCGGCGGATCACCCGGTTCAGGCGCTGATCACCGACAATGGGCTGGATGGCGGCGAGACCCTCATCTTGCGGCGGATCGTCAAGGCTGATGGCGGCAGCCGGGCCTTCCTCAACGATCAACCGATTGGCGCGGCGCTGCTGCGCGAACTTGGCGGGCAGCTGGTTGAAATCCACGGCCAGCACGACGAGCGCGGCCTGCTCAACGCCAGAGGGCACCGCGCCTTGCTCGACCTGTTCGGGCGACTGGAGGTGGGCCGCACGGCGGCGGCGTGGCAGGCCTGGACCGAGGCCGAGGCGGCGCTGACCGAGGCTCGGGCGACGCTCGACGCCGATGCGCGCGACCGGGAGTGGCTGACTCACGCTGTCGCCGAACTGCGCGCCGCCAAGCCGCTGCCGGGGGAGGAAACCGAACTGGCGGCGGAGCGGGCAACGATGCTCAAAGGCCAGCGCCTCGCCGAAGATTTGCAGGTGATCGACCAACTGGTGACCGGTAATGACGGCGGGCTGGCGCAGTTGCGGCAGGCGGCGCGGCGGCTGGAGCGGCTGGCCCCGGAGCTGGAATTGCTTGCCGAAGCGCTGGCCGCCATCGACCGGGCGCTGAACGAGGCGGGGGAGGCGGAGGACCGGTTGACCGCAGCGGGGGAAGCGCTGGCCTATGACCCGGCCCGGCTCGATGCGGCGGAAACCCGGCTGTTCGAACTGCGGGCGCTGGCCCGGAAACACCGGGTGGAGGTGGACGCGCTGGCTGCGCTGGCCACTGATATGGAGGTGCGGGCCGCCGCCATTGAAGCGGGCGAGGACCGACTGGCCGGGCTGGTGGCTGCGGTCGATACCACCCGGCGTTCCTATGAACAGGCGAGCGCCGCCTTGACCCTGGCGCGGCGGGCAGCGGCGGCGCGGCTTGACCGGGCGGTCGCCGGGGAGCTGGTGCCGTTGAAGCTTGATGCGGCAAAGTTCCGGACCGTCGTCGAACCGCTGCCCCGCAATCTTTGGTCGGCGGCGGGTCAGGACCGGATCGAGTTTGAGATTGCCACCAACCCCGGTGCGCCGTTCGCACCATTGCTGAAAATTGCCTCTGGGGGGGAATTGTCGCGCTTCATCCTCGCCCTGAAGGTGGCGCTCGCCGAATCGGGCACGGCCGGCACGATGATTTTCGACGAAATCGACCGCGGGGTCGGCGGCGCCGTCGCGTCGGCTATCGGCGATCGCCTGGCGCGGCTGGCCGAAGGTGGCCAAGTCCTCGTCGTCACCCACAGCCCGCAGGTGGCCGCCCGTGGCAAACATCAATGGCGCATCGCGAAATCGTCAATTGGCGACGAAACCCGAACGGATGTCACGCGCCTGTCAGACGAAGAAAGGCGCGAAGAAATCGCTAGGATGCTGTCCGGCGCGATGGTGACCGAGGAAGCGAGGGCGCAGGCGGGGCGATTGTTGGGGTGAGGAGTGGCTGTGGTATTGGTGTAACAGCAGCGGTTCTGGATTCGACTCCATTGCGGACATTCGGGTGAACTGCGTAAGTAATAGCATGAGCACTCTCAGTTTCCGCTACGAACCCGATAGCGAGGATGAGTTTTCAGGACGCCTTTGGCTCGCCGTGACCACTGAACAGTTCTCCGGATGCGGCTATTTTTGGGAGCATCGCGAGGGGTTGCTCAGCTTTGCAGCCCAGCTTCGCGCTTATCCGCTCAGTGAAACCGATCTCCCCTTCTACCGCGCGGGATATATGGTTGCGGAAGGCGAAGATCACGTTCTCAGGGTCTCGATAGAACCAGTGGATAAGGTCGGTAACTTGAAGGTCCGTGTTCTGGTATCCGACCTATACGAACGGGATCAAAAGCTGTCGGTTAGCTTCGCAACGACCTATAGCGAGATTGCATCTTTTAGCGAAGCTCTGGTCAGCCTAAGCCGTGATGAAATAGAGGTAGCCACCCTCTCGGGACGATGACCTGATGTCCGCTGACCACCCACTATCAGTCGTTCGGCACTCCCTCCCTACTCAATCCCCCCCACCAAATCCGCAATCCGCCCGACCATCTCGTCAATATGCGCCTTCTCCAAAATCAGCGGCGGGGACAGGGCGATGATGTCGCCGGTCGCGCGCACAAGCAGCCCATTGTCGAAGCATTTGTGGAACAATTCCGTCGCGCGTTTGCCGGGCGCGCCGGGGCGAGGGTCGAGTTCTATGCCGGCGACGATGCCCATGTTGCGGACGTCGATGATGTGGCGCTTGCCCTTCAGGCTGTGGACCGCATCCTCCCAATAGCTGTGCAGGCTGGCGGCATGTTCGAAAATGCCTTCGGATTTGTAGAGGTCGAGCGTGGCGAGGCCGGCGGCGGCGGCGAGCGGGTGGCCAGAATAGGTATAGCCGTGGAACAGCTCGATCCCGTCCGGGCCGCCTTCAACGACTGTGTCGTGGATGTGGCGGCTGACCGCGACCGCGCCCATCGGCACGGCGGCGTTGGTCAAGCCCTTGGCCATGGTGATGATGTCCGGCGTCACACCCAGCGTCTCCGCCGCCGTGGCGCCGCCGATCCGGCCAAAGGCGGTGATGACTTCATCAAAGATCAGCAGGATGCCGTGTTTGGTGCAAATCTCCCGCAGCTTTTCCAGATAGCCGATGGGCGGCACCAGCACCCCGGTGGACCCGGCCATCGGCTCGACAATGACGGCGGCGATGGTTTCCGCGCCGTGCAGCGCGACAATGCGTTCGAGTTCGCCTGCCAGATGGCCGCCCCACGTCGGTCGCCCGCGCGTGAAGGCGTTGTGGGCCAGATCATGGGTATGCGGCAGGTGATCGACCCCGGCGAGCAGCGTGCCGAACTGCCGCCGGTTGTTGACGATGCCGCCGACCGATATCCCGCCAAAGCCGACGCCGTGGTAGCCGCGTTCCCGCCCGATCAGCCGGGTACGGGTGCCTTCGCCGCGCGCCCGCTGATAGGCGAGTGCAATCTTGAGCGCGGTATCAACCGATTCAGAGCCGGAGTTGGTGAAAAACACCCGGTCAACGCCCTCCGGCATCAGCGCGGCCACCCGGGAGGCGAGTTCGAACGCCAGCGGATGCGCCAATTGGAAGGTCGGGCCGAAATCCAGTTCGCCAGCGGTTTTGCGGATCGCCTCGACAATCTGGGTCCGGCAATGTCCGGCGTTGACGCACCACAGGCCCGCCGTGCCGTCCAGCACGGTGCGACCATCGCTGCTGGTATAGTGCATGCCGCTGGCACTGGTCAGCATTCGGGGGGTGGTCTTGTAGGCCCGGTTCGCGGTGAACGGCATCCAGAAGGCGGCGAGCGGGTCGTTTTCAAGTTTCATGGCGTGGCTCCAGCGTCAGGCGATTGGCCGCGACTATGCAGCGAGCCGCCGCCGGTTCTCGACTGAAAAGATTGTCGCGACCGGAAAATTTTCGGAGCCGTCTCAAGCGGGCCGCATCCGGCTTTTGACCACAAAGCCGATGAGGAAGGCGGCGGTGACGAGGACGCTGGTCCACAGCTCGATCGCATGGGTGTCGGACGCCCCCATCAGCACCAGCACCGCGACCATCCCGGCCATGGTCAGCACGGTGCCGTACGGGTGGAACCACATTTTTATCTGCAAGGATTGCGGAGCCTCCACCTCAAACCGCGCACGGAGCCGCAGCTGGGCCCAGGCGATGATCAGGTAGATGAACAGCATGATCGCACCCGAGGCGTTGACGAGGAAATTGAACACCCGGTCGGGCGACAGGACCGAGGCGGCGAGCGCGAAATAGCTGAACAGGCTGGCGATCAGGATGGCCCGGGCCGGCACCTTGCTCCGGCTTAGCTGGGTGCAGGATTGTGGGGCATCACCGTTCCGGGCCAGCCCGAACATCGCCCGCGACGTGATGTAGATGCCGGAATTGAGGCAGGACAGCACCGCCACCAGCACAATCGCGTTCATGATCAGGTCCGCCGCCGGGTAGCCCATGATCCGCAGCGCATGGGCGAAGGGGGATACTCCGACTACAATCTCGTTCCAAGGCACAATCGACACGATCATCAGGATCGACAGCACGAAAAAGATCAGGATCCGCACCGACACCGATATCGTCATCCGGGCGATGGTTTTGGGGCCATCCTCTGACTCAGCGGCAGCGAGTGTCGCAATTTCCGCCCCGCACAGCGAGAAAATCGTGGTGGAAACACCCGCAAAGATCGCGGCGATGCCAGCCGGGGCAAAGCCGCCATGCTGGGTCAGGTTGGCGAACGTCGGGCCTGCGGGCGATGTCAGCCCGGTGGCGTAGGCCCCGGCGACAAGGATGAACACGATGATGGCAATGACCTTGGTGGAGGCAAACCAGAATTCGAATTCACCGAAGGACCGGGCCGACAGCAGGTTAACGGCGGTCAGGATCGCCATCAGCGCGACGCCAATCTCCCAAACCTCAAATTGCGGGAACCAGCCGTTGATGATCTTGGCCCCGGCAATTGCCTCGATGGCGATCACCACCACCCAGAAATACCAATAGAGCCAGCCAACGAGGAACCCGGCCCAATTGCCCAGCCCCTCCCGGGCGAAATCGGGAAAGGTCTGGGTGCCCGGCATCGCCATCGCCATTTCGGAGATCATCCGCATGACGAACAGCACCAGCAATCCAGCCAACGCATAGCTGACCACCGCGGCAGGCCCGATGGTTGAAATGGCGGTCGACGACCCGACAAACAACCCGGCCCCGATAATGCCACCAAAGGTGATCATCGAGACATGACGGGATTTCAGCGAGGCGCTGAGCGTTGGCTGCGCGCCGGTTTGCGTGTCTGTCGTCGCTGCGATTTCAGCCATGAATTTGCCCCCTCGACTGGTCAGGCCAAAGCCCGATCGAATTCCGAGTGCAGACTATGGCCGGAACCCGTGGCGGTTGGCCAGAGCAAGTTTTGGCTTGGCCAACCGGCAATATGGCGGGGTCTTCCGATGTTCATCCCTTACCCGCGCGCAGGAAGGAATCGGCTGTTCCGCAACAGCCCTGCCGACACCAGCGACACGAGGATTCCCACCGGAAAGATTTCGGAGAAGGTCATCGGCAGGCGGTACAGTGGGTTGGCATATTGGGTTTTGAACGATTCCATGTCCGCAACAAATTTCGCCAATGTCTCTGGGCTGACGCCCTTCGCTTTTTGCTGCTCGATCAGCGCTGCAGAATAGTCTCCGGCAAAGTCGATGCCGGTCGTGGCCATGGTGGCCTCCCACGCCAGAACATAGAACAGGCCTGCAATGGCGCTCATCGCAACGCCGATGCCAAAGGCCGGCCAAAATTTGATCACGCCGCCTTGGTCGACGTCACGGTGACGCTTGATCCCCAAGAATACCGCACTCAACGCGACAAGCATGGTCAGATAGCCGACGACCATGCCGAGCGGCGATGCCGGGTTGCCGCTCATCGCGATGGTCATCGCCGACATTGCTGTTCCAATGATCAGACCGGCAATTGTTCCGTATGTCAGGATATTCCGTAGCATGACATGTGCCTCCTTTTCGCAAACTGCGATGCCATCAACGGCACCGTGCCCGGGTAAGGCAATCGCCCAAAAGGGTGATTTGGATGAAATCACCCGAAATATTTTCGGGTCAGGGGATCAACCCAAGCACCCGCGCCCGATGTATGGCGTCGGTGCGCCGATTGGCATTCAGCTTCTCGAACAGGCGGGCCACATGGGTCTTCACGGTGTTCGGCGAGACGTCCAAGCGCATCGCAATTTCTTTGTTGGATCGACCGACGGCCAACTCGCCCAGCACTTCCAGCTCACGACTGCTGATTCCAAGCGCCGATTGCGCCTGGCGGTTGCCGTCAAACGGTACCGGCCCGCGCGGCCGGACCAGCCGGAGACCGACCGTGACCCCGAGGCAGAGAAAGGCAGCAGCGATCAGTCCGATATAGATGTTGGTTGAATGCGAACGCACCAGCCATTGATAGTCGAGCCATTGCAAGGCGAGCGTTCCGGCTGCCAGCAATGCACCATAAAAGACCACCCGTTTCCCCATTGGCCCCTCAATTCCAGTGGTGCGCGAGGCTAGCCCGCCAAGGTGCGGCTCGCAACCGGCCGGTGTTCATCCTAAGGTGTGGCATGGCCGATCTGTTTCCTGAGCCCGCGCTGACCGAGGTGCCGACACCGGCCGCGCCGCTTGCAGAGCGGTTGCGGCCACGCTGCCTTGCCGATGTGGTGGGGCAGGAGCATCTGACGGGGCCGGACGGGGCGATCGGGCGGATGGTCGCGGCGGGAAAACTCGCCAGTCTGGTGCTGTGGGGGCCACCGGGGACGGGCAAGACCACCACCGCGCGGCTGCTGGCCGATGCCGTCGGGCTGCGCTTTGTTGGCGTGTCGGCGGTGTTCACCGGGGTTGCCGACCTAAAGAAGGTGTTCGCCGAGGCGCGGGAGGCGGCGCGCAGCGGACAACGCACCCTGCTGTTCGTGGACGAAATCCACCGCTTCAACCGCAGTCAGCAGGACGGGTTTCTGCCCTATGTCGAGGACGGCACGATCACGCTGGTTGGGGCAACCACCGAGAATCCGTCGTTCGAGTTGAACGCCGCGTTGCTCAGCCGGGCGCAGGTGCTGATTGTCCGGCGGCTGGACGAAGCGGCGCTCGAAAAGCTGCTGGGCCGCGCCGAAGCCATTGAAGGCCGGGGACTGCCGCTGACGGCAGAAGCGCGGGAGGCGTTGATGGCGTCGGCTGATGGGGATGGACGGTTTTTGCTCAATCAGGTCGAGACGCTGTTTTCGATCCGCATCGACGATCCGCTTGATCCCGCCGCCCTGTCGGCGCTGCTGCATCGCAGGGTCGCGGTTTATGACAAGGACCGGGAGGGGCATTACAACCTGATCTCCGCCCTGCACAAATCCCTGCGCGGGTCCGACCCGCAGGCGGCGCTCTATTATCTGGCCCGGATGCTGACGGCTGGGGAGGAGCCACTGTACGTGCTGCGGCGGTTGGTACGCTTTGCCAGCGAGGATATCGGCCTCGCCGATCCGCAGGCGCTGGTCCAGTGCCTCGCCGCCAAAGATGCCTATGATTTCCTTGGCAGTCCGGAGGGTGAACTGGCGATTGTGCAGGCGTGTCTTTATCTCGCCACCGCCCCCAAATCCAATGCGGCCTATAAGGCTCAGAAAGGCGCGTGGCGCACCGCGAAGGAAACCGGCTCGCTGATGCCGCCGATGAACATCGTCAACGCGCCCACCAAGCTGATGAAGGGCCTCGGTTACGGCAAAGGCTATGCCTATGACCATGACAGTGACGCAGGGTTTTCCGGGGCCAACTACTGGCCGGAGGAACTGCCACCGCAGACATTCTACACCCCGACCGAACGGGGTTTCGAGAAACGGGTATCGGAGCGGCTGGCCTATTGGGAGGGGTTGCGGAAGGGGCAGGAAGCCTGATCAGCCTGCCGTGTCTGCGGCGGTTCGGTCGAGCATGTTGTGGCGTTTCAGGCAGTGGCGGAGTTGGTCGTAGCTGAGTTTCAGGGCGACTGCGGTTTCGCGCTGGTTGTGGCGGCAGCGTTGCAGGGCGGCGGCGAGGATGTTGCGTTCATAGTCGGCCATGGCGGTGCGCAGGTCCGACACACTGGCATGATCCGGTGCGCTAGCAGCGCGTGGTGCGGCGGTCGCCGCGGAGGCAATCGGCAGGCGCGGTTCAGCAGACCGGGTCGACATCACCTCCCTCGGTCGCCACGGGGAATCAAACGGGTCGAGCGGTAAGGCGCCAATGGGACTCATCGAGTCCTCCCAGCGGTAAACGGCGCGTTCGACGGTGTTCTTCAGTTCCCGGACGTTCCCCGGCCAGCCGTGATCCTTCAGGGCCTTTTTAATCGGGGCAGCGAACCCCGGAAATTCAATCCAGCCAATCTCGGCAGCAAAGCGGCGGGCGAAATGTTCGGCGAGGATCATGATATCCTCGGCCCGGGCGCGGAGCGGCGGCAGGGTGATCACCTCAAACGACAGCCGGTCGAGCAAATCGGCACGAAACCGGCCGCTGTCCGCCAGGGCGGGCAAATCCTCGTTGGTCGCGCCGACCACACGGACATCGACCTGTACGGTTTTGTTTGATCCAAGTCGCTGCAACTCACCATATTCGATGACCCGGAGCAGCCGCTCCTGGGCGCCCGCCGACAGGGTGGCGATTTCATCGAGGAACAGGGTGCCGCCGTCTGCCTCCTCAAACCGTCCGGCGCGCGCCTTGGTAGCTCCGGTGAAAGCCCCGGGCTCATAACCAAATAATTCGGCATCGATCAGATTTTCCGGGAGCACCGCGCAGTTCAACGTGATCAGCTGCGCCCCCCACCGTGGACTGAGGCGGTGGATACGTTCGGCGATCAATTCCTTGCCGGTGCCGCGTTCGCCAACCACCAGCACCGGGCGGGACAGCGCCGCCGCCCGGCTGGTCTTTTCCACCGCATCGAGGAAGCTGGATGACTGGCCAATCAGGTTGCTGCGTTTGTCCATTCCCGAGAGTTAGCAATATTCCCCAAACCTTGGCAATCCAAAGGATAGAGCGAAGCCAAAACGTCCGCGCCGGAAAAATTATTCCGAGCAAAAACAGTGCGTTGAATATTCAGCGCCGAGTTGGCACGGGTCCTGCAAAACATTGGGCAAGCCAGCGGGGATACGCTCCGATGGCGGACCAGGAAGCGCAGAAACAGGAGAATGAAGATGTTCGCGCCAGTTTTGAATGAGAACCTGAAGCGGTCACTGATCGGGGGTCTCGGTGCGACGATGTTCGGCCTGACCTGCCTGCTTGCCGCCGCCGCACCTGCAACGGCCTATGCCGCTGAGGTCCCCGCAACCCTTGCTCAACCGGCTCACACCCCTCAGTCCTAGCCGGTTGATCCGGGCCGGATCGGACCCCCTCCCGATCCGGCCCCATTCCATCAAGCACCCAAGGAGTTCATCAATGGGCATTTTCTCCCGAACCCGCGATATCGTCGCCGCCAACGTCACCGACCTGCTGGACAAGGCCGAAGACCCGGCAAAGATGATCCGGATGATCATCATGGAGATGCAGGAAACCCTGGTCGAAGTCCGGGCGTCCGCCGCCCGCACGATTGCCGACCAGAAGGAAATGCGCCGCTCGATCATGAAGCTGGAGCAGGCCCAGGCTAATTGGCAGGACAAGGCCGAACTGGCGCTGTCCAAGGGCCGCGACGATCTCGCCAAGGCTGCCTTGGTGGAAAAGCAGAAGATGGCCGGGATGGCGCAGCAGATGGGTCAGGAGATCGCGCATCTCGATACCGCGCTGGCACATCACGAGGTCGATATCCAGAAACTGGAAGGCAAGCTGCGGGAGGCGCATTCCCGCCAGAACGCCGTGCTGAGCCGTCTGGAAACCGCCAACAACCGCTCCCGGATGCGGCAGGCCTATGCCGGCCCGCGCGTTGACGAGGCCTTTGCCAAGTTTGACCTGATGGAGCGCCGCGTTGATTTCGCCGAAGGCCAGGCAGAGGTTTATGACCTCAGCCGCCAGCCCAAGACGCTGTCCGACGAAATCGCTGACCTGCGCACCAACGACGAAGTTGATGCCGAACTCGAGGCGATGAAATCACGCCTCGCGCTGAAGGGAGCATAAGGCTCATGGATTTTGATATTCTGGTTCCGATTTCCATCGTCGGAATGCTGATCATCGGGCTGCCATGGATCATCCTGCATCACATGACCCAGTGGCGGAAGGCCCGGAGTCTGTCGATCGAGGACGAACGGTTGCTGGATAACCTCCACGACAATGCGCGCCGCCTTGATGACCGGCTCAACAGTATTGAACGCATCCTGACGGCGGAAAACCCGCGCTGGCGCGAAAACGCCTTTCCCTCAACGCCGGATATGAAGGAACTGCCCAATGTCCGTTCGTCGCACTAAATTTTACCTCGACAAGGCCAATTCCAAATTCCTGGGCGTGTGCAGCGGTATCGCCGACTACACCGGGATGGATGTGACTTTGGTCCGGATCATCACCGCCTTTGGCATATTGGCGACCAGCGGGTCGGTGCTTGTGGCGTATTTCATCGCGGCCTGGATCGCCGACAAAAAGCCCAATGCGCTCTACGATGACACCGCCGACACCAAGGCGTTCTGGCAGAAAGCGCGCGCTGCACCGAGCCGGAGCATCCGCGACACCAATTCGAGCTTCCGGGACGCAGACCGCCGCCTGCGGGACATCGAAAGCTATATCACCAGCAACAATCGCGGCCTCGCAGCCGAGATCGACCGGCTGAAATAAGGGGCACGGGGCATGAACTGGGGTGGACCATCTTTCGTCCTCATTCTCATCGCGATCAGTACCCTGGGTTGGGTTGCGACCAGCTGGATCCGGGCTCGCCATGGTTATCCGGTTGAGAATGAGTGGGGCGGAAACGTCAGCAAGCTCGACGACGAGTTGAAGCGCCAGAATGAATTGCTGGCGGCAGAAAATGAACGGCTGAAATCGCAGGTCCTGCGGGTCGAGGAGCGGGTGGCAGTGCTGGAACGCATCGCAACCGAACCCGGCACGCGGATCAGCAAGGAAATCGAGGCGCTGCGCTAAGCAGCCCAACAGGGGAAAGTTAAATGGATATCGGCATTTTGGTTCCCATCATCGCCGTGTTGATCCCAGTGATCGCGCTGGCCCGGGGACCGTTTCAGAACTGGCTGAAGTTCAAGGAACGGCAGCTTGAGGTGACCGCCCAATTGGCAGCGGAACGAGCCGCAACCCAGGGGGCGACTGTCGAGCGACTGGAATCCCGAATTCGGGTTCTGGAGCGGATCGCCACCGACAAGGGCAAGACGCTCTCCGACGAAATCGAAGCGCTGCGCGACCCGCAGCTGAACTGAACGACGTACAGGAGTATTCAGATGTTTCCGTTCGAAGATTTTGCTCCGGTAGCCGCGCTGGTCGGCTTGGCAGCGATAGCCGGATGGGTGTTCACCACCTGGCTGCGGGTCAAGAACGGCTATCCGCTTGAAGGTAGCTGGGGTCAGCAGATCAAGCCGGTGATGAGCACCGAAACGACCGAGCGGCTCCGGCTGCTCGCGACTGAAAACGCCCGACTGGCCGCCGAAGTCGGCAGCCTGAAGGACCGGATTGCCGTCATTGAACGCATCGCCACCGATAGCCCGTCGCGCCTGGCGCACGAAATCGATGCGCTGCGCAACTAAACCCAAGCAGAACAGGGAGTAACCGCCATGGCGGACTGGGTCATCATGGTCATCGCAATCGTCGCGATCACGACATTCGGGCGCATCTATGCCGCGAAGAACGGCATCCGCTACCGCGGCAAGAAGGGCGAGGGCTGGGAGCCAGCGCAGACCGAAAACCGGGACAATGAACGGCTGCGCCTCGAAGTCTCGCAACTGAAAGAGCGTATCCACACACTCGAACGCATCGCCACCGACAAGAGCCGCCGCCTCAGCGACGAAATCGACTCGCTCGGCCGCGACTGAAACGCAACCAAGGGCAAGGGAGACATCCCATGTTGAACACCACAAGCCTACTCATTCTCAGCCTGTCGAGCCTGTCGGGCCTGGCGCTGATCGCGCTGGCAGCAGCCTGGGGCTTCCGGTCCTGGCTCGACCTCAAGCGCTGCGAACTGGCGTCGGGCACGATGGACGTCCGCACCAAGGACGGCGTGCCGGCCATCGGCAACCGCATCGAACTTGCCGACCTGCGGGAGCGGGTCAAGAAACTGGAGGCCATCGCAGCAGGGGTGGAACTTTAGGGTCCGGCCCTGTTATGGCAACGCGATGCGCCCCTTCCCCGACATCGCCGAAGATTTCACGCTGCTTGATGACCGGGAGGACCGGTACCGGTTGTTGATCGATCTGGGCCGCGAGCTTGAGCCGATGCCCGCCGCCCTCAAATCCGATGCGACCCGGGTGCGCGGTTGCTCCGCCAACGTCTGGGTCTACCCGACCGAGCGCGCCGGCACCCTGCACTTCCTCGCCGATAGCGATGCCGCCATCACCAAAGGCATCGTCGCGCTGATCGTCGCGCTGGTGCAGGACCGCCCCGCCGCCGAGATCGCGGCGCTCGATATCAAGGCTGCGCTTGCTCCCTTCGACCTCGCCAGCCAGCTATCCTCCAACCGCACCCAGGGCATCCCCAATATGATCGAGCTCATCCGCAAAACAGCGGCGCGGTTGGCGGGTTCGTCCATCACCGGTTGACTCCACTCCCGCCCCGCCGCATCGTCGTCCCACCCCGGGGGGCCGTGTTGTGCGGCTGAGATTGGGCATTTGCCCTGACCCGTCGAACCTGATCCGGATGACACCGGCGTAGGGAGGGAGTGCGGATTGTCCGTTCTCTATCCCAAGTGGAGACTGAGACATGGCCGATATCGACGCCCGCATCGAAGCTGCCCCCGAAGCCGGGATGACCGTGACCACTGGCGCGCTGCCTGCTTCCCGCAAGGTGCATATCCCCGGTACCATCCACCCGGAGGTCCGCGTCGCGATGCGGGAGATCGACTTGCACCCGAGCGCCAAGGAACCACCGGTGCGGGTCTATGACCCGTCCGGCCCGTTCAGCGACCCGGCAGTCAAGATCGACATTTCCGCCGGCCTGCCCAAGCTCCGCGCTGCCTGGATTGCGGCGCGCGGCGATGCCGAGGCCTACGACGGCCGCGAAGTGAAGCCGGAGGACAATGGCCTGACCGGCAAACGCGACAGCGGCACCGTCAGCGAGTTTCCGAACGTCGTCCGCCGCCCCTTGCGCGCCAAACCGGGCATGAACCTCAGCCAGATGCACTATGCTAAGCGCGGCATCATCACGCCCGAGATGGAATATGTTGCGATCCGCGAGAATCTCGGTCGCGCTGCTGCTGCGGAAGGTATTCGCGACGGTCAGGATTTCGGGGCCAGCGTCCCCGATTTCGTCACCCCGGAATTCGTCCGCTCCGAAGTCGCCCGTGGCCGCGCCATCATCCCCAACAATGTCAACCATCCCGAGTCCGAGCCGATGGCGATCGGCCGCAACTTCCTCGTCAAGATCAACGCGAATATCGGAAATTCAGCCGTCGCGAGCAGCGTCGCGGAAGAAGTCGAGAAGATGGTCTGGGCCACGCGCTGGGGGGCTGACACCGTCATGGATCTGTCGACCGGCCGCAACATCCACAACACCCGCGAATGGATCATCCGCAACTCCGCCGTCCCCATCGGTACCGTGCCGATCTACCAAGCGCTGGAGAAGGTCGGCGGCATCGCCGAGGACCTCAACTGGGAAATCTTCCGCGACACGCTGATCGAGCAGGCCGAACAGGGCGTTGACTATTTCACCATCCACGCCGGCGTTCGTCTGCCCTATATCCCGATGACCGCCAAGCGCGTCACCGGCATCGTCTCGCGCGGCGGCAGCATCATGGCGAAATGGTGCCTTAGCCACCACCGCGAGTCCTTCCTCTACGAACATTTCGAGGATATTTGCGACATCATGAAGGCTTATGACATCGCCTTCAGTTTGGGCGATGGCCTCCGCCCCGGGTCAATCGCCGATGCCAATGACGAGGCGCAGTTCGCCGAACTGGCGACGCTCGGCGAGCTGACCAAAATCGCGTGGAAGCACGACATCCAGACGATGATCGAAGGGCCGGGCCATGTCCCGATGCACAAGATCAAGGTGAACATGGAAAAGCAGTTGGAGGCGTGCGGCGAGGCACCTTTTTACACATTGGGGCCGCTCACCACCGACATCGCACCGGGCTATGACCATATCACCAGCGGCATCGGCGCTGCGATGATCGGCTGGTTCGGCTGCGCGATGCTCTGCTACGTCACGCCGAAGGAGCATCTCGGCCTCCCCGACCGCGACGACGTCAAGGTCGGCGTCATCACCTACAAGCTCGCCGCCCACGCCGCCGACCTCGCCAAGGGCCACCCCGGCGCGCAGGAACGCGACGACGCGCTGAGCCGCGCCCGCTTCGACTTCCGCTGGCGCGACCAGTTCAACCTGAGCCTCGACCCCGAAACCGCCGAACGCTTCCACGACCAGACCCTGCCCGCCGAGGGCGCCAAAACCGCCCATTTCTGCAGCATGTGCGGCCCGAAATTCTGTTCAATGAAAATCACCGCCGAAGTGCGCGAGTTCGCGGCAAAGCAGAACTCCAGCGCCGACACCTTCCTCGAAGCCGCACAAGGCATGGCGGCGATGAGCGCGAAGTTCCGAGAGACGGGCGGGGAGATATATGTGGGGGCAGGCGAACGGAAGCATGACTAATGTGGCAGTTTACGAAAGCGATATCGGTGGCAATCGGCCTGACGCTGGCAACGCAATCCACCGCCGCAGTCGATTTACCGAAAGCGATTACCGGTGACTGGGAGATCGTCAACGAACAATCTCCCGCCAATTCCCAAGACTGCACGAGGGCACAGCGGTTTTCGCTAAGCGTCGATGCGCAGGAAATCCTCTTGACTGAGCCGTGGGCAAATTTTTCCGCCCGGTATCTCGTCGTTCGGGTCGAGCCTGATCGCATGTTGACGATCATCGAAGACGACGAGCGCAGGAACGACAACGGTGACCCGATCATGTGGTGGTTCTATTTCAGCGGCAATGATACATTCCGATTCCGCCAATATGATTGGCCTGCCGACCGGACGACGAGCGCAGTTTGGAAGCGTTGCGCCGAAGAAATGCCCGGAAGCGCGGAGCAAGTGAAATGAGCGACATCAAAACAAAGCCTTAGGGAATTCCGGGAAACCGGCGGGGAGATATATGTGGCGGCGGAGTAAGAAGGAGTGAATTCGAGCGGATTTCAATCCATGTGAGTCGAAATGGGTTTCTACCGGGCGACGATCTTCTTTTCAGGGTCGGTACTGGGGAAGCCGGTCTGCATTGGCGCGGTCGCGGGCCAATGCGGGACAGGGTTCAGGCCAACGGCTGCAATAGTCGCTCTCGATAGACGCGCCCACGTGGCCTAGAACTTGATCGCCGCATAGATGACGTAGAACCAGCTAAAGATGCCGTGCAGGATGGCCCACAGGATGGATTTGTTGGTGGAGTAGCTGATCGCGATGGCAAGGGCGGAGCCGAAGCTGATGCCGGCCCTGACTGTGTTGCCGACCTGGCTGGAATTGCTCATACACCCTCCTGCGATAGCTGCGCTACCCGATGTGAAACCAAAGGTCCTGCCCGTCGCCAATTGACCCGCCGGGGGCGCCACCCTAACTCTGCTGCAACGTCATGCAAGGAGTTTACGATGTCCGCTTCCAAGGTCACAGATGCCAGTTTTCACGCCGATGTCATCAGCGCCGACAAGCCGGTGCTGGTGGACTTCTGGGCCGAATGGTGCGGCCCGTGCAAGCAGATCGGCCCGTCGCTTGATGAACTGTCGACCGAGATGGCCGACAAGGTAACGATCCTGAAACTCAACATCGACGAAAACCCGGACGCGCCGAGCAAATATGGCGTGCGCGGAATTCCCACGATGATCCTGTTCAAAAACGGCGCTGCGGCGGCGACCGCCGTCGGCGCACGTCCGAAGGGTGCGATCAAAAGCTGGCTAGAGGGGGCGTTGGTTTAGAGGCTCAAAAGGCGGCTCGGTCCGGGATGGCGAGTTTCGACGAGTAGGACGCGCCAACGGAGATGCACCACAGTTTCCACTTCTGTGGCACACAGGCAATTTACACCACAAATTCAACTTTTATGGTTTAAATCGTTTCAGGTCAACGGGATCATGACCTGCGTGGCGTAGCCGGGTCGGCTGGTGAGCTTGGCATACCAAGCCTCGACATGCGGTAGCCGGGGGCGCTCGATGGGGAGGGTGAACCAAGTGTGAGCATATACGCCCATCGGTATGTCACCGACGCCGAAGGACTGACCGGATAGCCACGGGGTCTGCGTGAGTGCGGCTTCGACAATGGCCATCATCCCTGCGCACCGCTGTGCGGATTTGACGACAGCGTCAGCGTCGCAGTTTGCCGCTGCCCGCCGGACCAAGTTCATGAAGGCGTCACGCTGGGCATCGGCATAGCTGAACTGCCAATCCATCCATTTATCGCCTGCGGCCCGCCGGGCCGGATCAGCAGGCCAAAGTTCGGCATTGCCGTAGCGCGCAGCGAGATACCGCAGGATAGCGTTGGACTCCCACAGCACCACATCACCATCTTCGATCGTGGGAATAAGAGCGTTGGGGTTGAGAGCCCGATAGGCCTCGCTCGTCCCGAACGCGCCGCCGACATCGTGGCGGACGTAGGGAATTGCCAACTCGTCCGCGAGCCAGGCGACCTTTTTGACATTGTGTGAATTGAGACGGCCCCAGATCGTCAGCAAGACTATCAGCTCCGGTAGTCGGCGTTGATGGAAATATAGCCGTGGGTCAGGTCGCAGGTCCACACGGTGGCGCGTCCGTCGCCGAGGCCGAGCGAGACGCCGATGTCGATGTTGCGGCCCTTTAGATGCGCAGCGACCGGGGCTTCGTCATAGCCTTCAACGGCCAGACCATCCTTGGCGACCAGCGTCGTGCCGAACCGGATCGCGAGGCGGTCACGGTCGGCGGCTTCCCCGGCCTTTCCGACCGCCATGACCACGCGGCCCCAATTGGCATCCTCCCCCGCCATCGCGGTCTTGACTAGCGGGGAGTTGGCGATGCTGAGCGCGATGACCCGGGCGGCGCGGTCATCTTCGGCCCCATCGACCGAGATGGTTATCAACTTCGATGCCCCCTCCCCATCGCGGACGACCTGCTGGGCGAGGTCCCGACACAAGTCGGTGAGGGCGGACTGAAAGGCGTCGGCTCCGGCGCTGGTCCAACTGGCCAGGGGTGCGTTGGCGGCCGCTCCAGTCGCAAAGGCGAGAACAGTGTCGGAGGTTGAGGTGTCCCCGTCCACGGTGATGCAGCTGAAACTCTGCTCATTGGCAGCGGACAGCATCGTCTGCAGAAACGCCGAGTCTACGGCGGCGTCGGTGAAGATGAAACCGAGCATCGTCGCCATATCCGGGGCGATCATGCCCGAGCCTTTGATGAACCCGACGAGATTGACGGTTTTGCCGTCGACGATCGCGCGGGTGACGGCGGCCTTTGCAAAGGTGTCGGTGGTCAGGATGGTGGAGGCGGCGTCCTCCCATGTCGCGGTGCTGCCGGCCTTCAATTTGGCAAAGGCGGATGCAAGGCCGCTGCGGGCTTTGTCGATTGGCAGCGGCACCCCGATGACACCGGTGGAAGCGACAAACACTTGCTCCGCCGTGCACCCGAGCGCGGTGCAGGCGGCGGTGATGATCGCATCCACGGCAGCCGTACCCTTGCCGCCGGTAAAGGCGTTGGAATTTCCGGCGTTGACGACCAACGCCCGGGCCAAACCCCCGGCCAGCGCCTTCCGGCACCAGTCAACCTCTGGTGAGGGGCATTTTGACCGGGTCAGGACGCCGGCAACCGATGTCCCGGGATCGAAGGCTGCCAGAGTCAGGTCGGTTCGCTCCCAGGCCTTGTAGCCGGCGCGGCTCACTGCCAGCCGGACCCCGGCAATATCGGGGAGGTCGGGAAAGCGCTCGGGCGCCAGCGGAGAGCGGATGATTTCGGCCATGGACGCGCGATAGCACCGGCGCACTGCGCAAGGTAGAGGGAGAAATGGGGTGCTTCGATTGACTATCGCCCCCCTCGTCCCTAAATCCCCGCGGTTCCCCGCAGGGCGTTCGGCGCTCGCATTCAAGGTAGTTTCATGTCGATCCTCGGCGGCCTCGCCAAACGCATATTCGGTTCGTCAAACGACCGGTACATCCGCTCCCTGCAGCCGCTGGTCCAGCGGATCAACGCGCTGGAACCCAATATAGAAGCGCTGTCCGACGAGGAATTGCGCGGACAGACCGCGATTTTCCAGGCCCGGATCGCCGAGGGCGAGATGCTCGACCAACTGCTGCCAGAGGCCTTTGCGACTGTTCGCGAAGCCTCCAAGCGCACGCTCGGCCAGCGCCACTATGACGTGCAGCTGATCGGCGGCATTGTGCTGCACCGGGGCGAAATTGCCGAAATGCGCACCGGGGAGGGCAAGACCCTGGTGGCGACGTTGGCGGTCTATCTGAATGCCCTGGCAGGCAAGGGTACCCATGTCGTTACGGTGAACGACTATCTGGCGCGCCGCGATTCCGCCTGGATGGGCCAGATTTACGGTTTCCTCGGCCTGAGCGTCGGGGTCATCGTGCCGGGCATCAATGATGATGAGCGGCGGGAGGCCTACGCCTGCGACATCACCTACGGCACCAACAATGAATTCGGCTTCGATTTCCTCCGCGACAATATGAAATACACCCGCGAGGCAATGGTGCAGCGGCCCTTCTGCTTTGCCGTCGTCGATGAAGTCGACTCCATCCTGATCGACGAGGCACGGACTCCGCTGATCATCTCCGGCCCAACCGAGGACAAGTCAGAGCTCTACATGACGGTTGATGCCGTGGTGAAGCAGCTGGAGGAGGGCGACTGGGAGAAGGATGAGAAAGCCAAGTCGATCATCTTGACCGAAGACGGCACCGAGAAGGTCGAACGGATGTTCGAAGCCGCCGGGATGCTGGAAGGTGAAAACCTGTACGACTTTGAAAATACCCAGGTCGTTCACCACCTCAATCAGGCGCTGCGCGCCAATGTGATGTTCAAGCGGGACATCGACTATATCGAACGCGACGGGAAAATCGTCATCATCGACGAATTCACCGGTCGCATGATGGACGGCAGGCGCTGGTCCGATGGCCTGCATCAGGCGGTTGAAGCGAAGGAAGGGGTGGCGATCCAGCCGGAAAACCAGACGCTCGCCAGCGTGACCTTCCAGAATTATTTCCGCATGTATCCAAAGCTGGGCGGCATGACCGGGACAGCGGCGACCGAGGCGGCGGAATTCTATGAAATCTACAAGCTGAACGTCGTCGAGATTCCAACCAACGTTGCGGTCAAGCGCATCGATGTCGACGACGAATTCTACAAGAACGAGAGCGACAAGTTTGGTGCCATCGTCAAATCGATCCGGGAGGCCTCGCTCAAAGGGCAACCGACCCTGGTTGGCACGGTTTCCATCGAGAAGTCGGAGCTTCTGTCGGAATTCCTGAAGAAGGAAGGCGTTGCGCACAGCGTGCTCAATGCCCGGTTCCATGAACAGGAAGCGCATATCGTTGCGCAGGCCGGGCGACTGGGGGCGGTGACGATTGCCACCAACATGGCCGGGCGCGGCACGGACATTCAGCTTGGCGGCAATTTCGAAGCCCGGGTTGCCGATGAACTGGCCGATCTGGCCGAAGGTTCGGAGCGTGATGCCGCCGTCGAGCGGATCCGAAGCGAAGTGCTGACCGAGCGGGAAGCGGTTCGGGCCGCCGGAGGCCTGTTCGTACTCGGCACCGAACGGCACGAAAGCCGCCGCATCGACAACCAGCTGCGTGGGCGTTCGGGGCGTCAGGGTGATCCCGGTCTGTCGCGCTTCTACCTCAGCCTCGACGACGATCTGCTGCGGATTTTTGGTCAGCAGAATATGCTGACCCGGCTGATGAATTCCGGCCTGGAGGAGGGGGAGGCGATCATCCACCCCTGGATTTCCAAGGCGATTGAGACGGCGCAGAAAAAGGTTGAGGCGCGCAACTACGAAGTGCGCAAGCAGCTGTTGCAATATGATGATGTGATGAATGACCAGCGCAAGGTCATCTATGAACAGCGCGCCGATGTGATGGATTCCGAGACGGTCGGCGATGTGGTGACCGAGATGCGGACCGAAACCGTCAACGAGTTGGTCGCCGCCCATTGCCCGCCCAACGTCTACCCCGAACATTGGAACGTGGACGGGTTGAAAACCGGCTTGGCTGAAACCTTTGCGCTCGACCTGCCGGTTGAGGACTGGATCAAGGAAGAGGCGGTCGATCAGGAAATTTTCATCGACCGCATCGATGCGGCGGCCAATGCGGCGATCACCGCCAAGGCTGCCGAGATTCCGCCTGAAACCTGGATTCAGATCGAGAAGAACTTCATGCTTCAGGCGATCGACCATCACTGGAAGGAGCATCTGGCGACACTCGATGCCCTGCGTGCGGTCATCCACCTCCGGGCCTATGCCCAGAAAACCCCGCTGAATGAATATAAGCAGGAGGCGTTTGCGCTGTTCGAGCGATTGCTGGGTCAGATCCGCGAGGATGTCACCCGCATGCTGTCGGTGGCGCAGTTCCAGATGACCCCGCCCGAGCCGGCCTATAACCCGAGCGGTTTTGTGACCACCCATCTTGATCCGTTGACCGGCGAGAATGAAGCGGCCTTTGGCAGCGGCTTGACCGGTGTCGGGATGCGAACCGTGGTGCCGCCTGCCGAAATCTACGGCCCGGGATTTGACCCGCAGAATGTCGACAGTTGGACCCGCAGTGTCAGCCGCAACCAGCCCTGCCCGTGCGGTTCCGGCAAGAAGTTCAAACACTGCCACGGGGCTTTGTAGCGCCCGCCAGCCATGTTACGACGCCCGCCTGTGACAGGTGGGGGAGACGGACGTGAAGACGATCATCATGGGAATGGCGGCGCTGGTTTCGGCGTCCGCAGCGCAGGCGGATATCGTCGTCGTCACCGCCGACCGGATGATTGACGTCGTCGGGGGCCGGGCTGTCGACGAACCGGCAATCGTGGTCACCGACGGACGTATCACGGCAGTTGGAACGCAGGGATCGGTTGCCATTCCGTCGGGCGCGCGGCGGGTTGACCTGCCGGGCAAGACGCTGTTGCCCGGCCTGATCGATATGCATGTGCACCTAACCAGCCTTGCGGAAGTCGGCGGCTATCGGCGGCTGGAATATACTGACAGCTTCTGGACAGCGGTTGGCGTTGCCAATGCCAAGAAGACGCTGGATGCCGGGTTTACCACGGTGCGGAATGTCGGGGCGTCGGACTTCGGCGATGTCGGGCTGCGGCAGGCGATTGACGGCGGCTTTGTCCCGGGACCCCGGGTAGTGACCGCCACGTGGGGCATTGGTGCAACGGGCGGACACTGTGATGATACCGGGCTGCCACCTTCCTACGACCATAAGGCGGAGTCGCAGTTCGATGGCGTCGATGCGGCGCGGGCCAAGGTGCGCTGGCTGAAGAAATATGGGGCGCAGGTCATTAAAATCTGTGCGACCGGCGGGGTGTTCTCAATTGGTGACGGCGTTGGATCGCAGCAGCTGACCGTCGAGGAAATGCGGGCCATCGTCGATGAAGCGCATATGGCCGAGCTAAAAGTTGCAGCCCACGCGCACGGTGATGAAGGCATCAGGGCCGCGATCAAGGCCGGAGTCGACACCATCGAGCATGCGAGCCTGGCCAGCGATGCCGCGATTGCCGAGGCGAAGAAAGCCGGGACCTGGTTTTCGATGGATGTCTATAACGACGACTATATCTTAGCGACCGGGACTGCCAATGGGACGCTGCCGGAAAGCCTTGCCAAGGAAAAGGAAATTGGCCTGAAGCAGCGCCAGACCTTTCAGCGCGCGGTCCGGGCCGGTGTGAAAATGGTGTTCGGCAGTGACGGCGGTGTCTATCCGCACGGCGACAATGCCTTGCAATTCAGCAAGATGGTCGAATGGGGGATGACCCCGATGCAGGCCATCCAGGCTGCAACCGTCAATGCCGGTGAAGCGCTTGGCCGCGCAAAGGACGTTGGTGCCATCGAGGTCGGTCGCTGGGCCGACATGATCGCCGTAATCGGCGACCCGCTAGCCGATGTCCGGGTGCTGCAATCGGTGCCGTTCGTGATGAAGGGCGGGGTGGTGGAGAAGGGCGTGAAGCAGTAGCGCTCTAACTAGGCCTTCATCTCTGGCCAGTCCGGCAGGGCCAGTTTGACGGGGTTGCCGCTGATTGTCGTGGCGAGGTGGAGGAGGAAGCTGGCGATTCCGGCGGCGCCTTGCATGTAGCCGGTTTGGGCCTCGACAAAGTCCGGACGGTCGCGGTGTTCGGCCTGTCGCCAGTGGCGCTGATTGTCACCCGTAATGCTGGCCGCGAGGATGACATCGGCGCAGCGTTTGGCAAGTTCGAGATAGTGGGCGTCACCGGTGCGGCTGGCCATCAACAGCGCGAATTCGCCGATGCCGGCGTCGCCGCAGCATTGACCGTAGTTGTTCCACAAGCCGGTTGACCGGGCCTCAGGCGCGCCCATCGCATCCAGCCCGCGCATCAGTGCCTTGGCATGATCGAGCCAGACCGGGTCACCACTGATCTCGTGCAGAGCGAGAAACAGGCGAGCGGTTCCGGCGGGTCCGTGGCATTGGCCAAGATAGTAGATCGGATCAGCTGCCTCCTCGGTCCGACAGACGAGGCAGCCACTGCCGACCCGTGCCGAACGGCTCAGCACGTAGCGGGCAGCTTCCCGGGCGGCATCGAGGAAACGGATGGCACCGGTTGCCCGGTAGAGCTCGGCCATCAGATAGCCGACGCCGGCACCGCCGTGGGCGAAGTTCGGGGTAGTGAAGGGAAAGGGCATGTCCGACATCAACCGCCAGCGCAGGCCGTCGGGATCGGTTTCGGCAACGTCCAGCAGGCGATCACCAACCGCCACCGCCCAGCCGAGCGCCTGGTCATGCAGTCCGCTGCGGTGGGCCGACAGCATCACCAGTGCCGCCCCTGCCGCGCCAACCGATTGATCATAAATCTCTCTGTTTCCGGTAAACCCGGTGATGTCGGAAAACGGCATCGGCTCGATCCAGCCGATCCCGCGTTCAAATTCGGTGGCCTGGGTGCGCAGACGGTCGAGGCAGGACGCGGCCAGCGCCAGAAAATCCTGGCGACCGCTGACCCGGCCAAGCTCGCCTAGCGCAAAGGCATAGCCTGGCCAGCCAGTGGCGACGCTGACCGATAGCCAGTCGGTTTTCGCAAGATAGGCGGCGATTTCGTCCCCGGCGGCGATGGCCTGGTCCAGCCGTTCGGCTTTGCCAGTCGCGGCATGGAGTTCGAGCAGCAGCAACAGGATGCCCGCCGAACCGTGGTAGAGGCTGCGATCGCGCCTGTCTGACCCGATTGCGTGCCGCCACTGGCCGGGTGTTTCCAGTCGCTGGTTGTCGATGAAATTGGCAGCCTGACAGGCCGCGTCGAGATAGTCAGGCATGGCGGCGCACTTTCGGTCTGGCAAACAGGGAGCGGCAGGGCCTGCCCACCGCTGTTTCTCGAGCGGATTAGGTGTCACCCTTGCCGAGTTGTCAACGTGCTGGGCCCGCGAAGGGTGAGGGATTCCGTCCCGACCGAATTCGATAGCAATTCCTCATTAACCATGTAGCGTGCGCGGCGGGGGCGCAGACCTCCGGACCAATTTGGTCAAATAAAGGGGAAGACCATGAACAAGATATCTTCGGTATCGGGTCTTGTTGCGTTGTTGCTTGCTGTTGTTGCTGTTTTTGTCGCCATCCCCAATCTGGATGTCGATGCAGCACTCGTCATTCTGGGCATCGTAGCAGGTCTGTCGTACACCGAGGATCGGTTGCGTGGACTATTGCTGGCAACCTTGGCCTATCCGGTTGTGGCAAAGGGGCTGGACCATATTCCTGCGGTGGGCGAACAGCTTGGGTCGGTTGCGGCCAATATCGGGCTGGTTGCAGTGGGGGCCGCGGCCACGATGCTGGCGACACGTTTGATCACGATTATCAAGGCCAATGTCGGGACGTTGACCGGCAAAGCCTGACCTGATGTCAGGGCCTGCCGCTGTGGCAGGCCCTGCACATGCTGCTGAACCCCGTGCCGCGTCCCGAATCCGCCAAATCGCCCTTGACCCTTTGGGACTCGGCGCGTATAGGCCCCCCTCACTCGCGGGCTGGTGGTAGGTAGACAACCTAAACGCTGTCCTGGAACGAGATAGAAAACGCACATGCGTGAGTGAGGTCCGGCCGGACTTCGATTGAAAGTTCCGGCATCGCCTCGCGGATGGCTCCCGTCTTATGGCGGGGTATTGCTGTTGGCGCATGTCGAACTGAATTTCACTGCCGCACGCGGCGAATTGTTGAAGGCCTGAAATACGCATGCCGACGATTAACCAGCTGGTCCGCAAGGGCCGCACACCCCAGCGAGTGCGCGAAACCGCGCCGGCCATGGAGTCCTGCCCGCAAAAGCGCGGCGTGTGCACCCGTGTCTACACCACGACCCCGAAGAAGCCGAACTCGGCGCTTCGCAAGGTTGCCAAGGTGCGCCTGACCAACGGCTTTGAAGTCATCGGCTATATCCCGGGCGAAGGCCATAACCTGCAGGAGCACTCGGTGGTGCTTATCCGCGGTGGTCGCGTGAAGGATCTTCCCGGCGTGCGTTACCATGTGCTGCGCGGCGTGCTCGACACGCAGGGCGTCAAAGATCGCAAGCAGAGCCGTTCGAAATACGGCGCCAAGCGGCCGAAGTAAGGAACGAACCGGATGTCACGTCGTCGTCGCCCAGAGAAGCGCGAAATCCTGCCTGATCCTCGTTACGGGGACGTCACGCTCACCAAGTTCATGAATTTGGTGATGTACGAAGGCAAGAAATCGGTTGCCGAGCAGATTGTTTATGGTGCTCTCGACGTTGTCGAGCAGCGCGCCCGCCGCGAACCTATCGGCGTGTTCCACGATGCGCTGGCGAATGTTCGCCCGGCTATCGAGGTGCGCAGCCGCCGTGTTGGTGGAGCTACCTACCAGGTTCCGGTCGAGGTTCGCCCCGAGCGGTCGCAGGCTCTGGCCATTCGCTGGCTGATCGGTGCGGCGCGCAATCGCAGCGAGAACACCATGTCGGCTCGCCTGTCCGGTGAGCTGATGGATGCCGCCAACAACCGCGGCACCGCCGTCAAGAAGCGCGAAGATACGCACCGGATGGCCGAAGCCAACCGCGCCTTCTCGCATTACCGCTGGTAATCGGAAGCAGACATGGCACGCGTCCACCCACTCTCGATGTACCGTAACATCGGCATCATGGCTCACATTGATGCCGGTAAAACGACGACCACCGAGCGGATTCTTTATTATACCGGCAAGTCCTACAAAATCGGCGAAGTGCACGAAGGCACCGCGACGATGGACTGGATGGAGCAGGAGCAGGAGCGGGGGATCACGATCACCAGCGCTGCAACCACCTGTTTCTGGAACGATCACCGGATCAACATCATCGACACTCCGGGCCATGTTGACTTCACGATTGAAGTTGAACGGTCGCTGCGCGTGCTCGACGGTGCCGTTGCCTGCTTCGACGGTGTTGCCGGTGTCGAGCCGCAGTCCGAGACTGTGTGGCGCCAAGCCGAAAAGTACAAAGTGCCGCGCATGTGCTTCGTCAACAAGCTTGACCGCACCGGTGCCAATTTTGAGCGCTGCGTCGAGATGATCAAGGACCGCCTCGGTGCGCGTCCCGCCGTCCTGTATCTGCCGATCGGTATCGAAGGTAGCTTCAAGGGCCTGGTCGATCTGGTCGAGAACCGCGCGATCATCTGGCTCGAGGAGTCGCTGGGCGCGAAGTTTGAATATCAGGCGATCCCTGACGATCTCGCCGATGCTGCCGCGATTGCCCGGTCTGAACTGATCGAGATGGCAGTCGAGCAGGACGACGATGTCATGGAGGCGTATTTGGAGGGCAATGAGCCTGACACCGCCACGCTGAAGTCGTTGATCCGCAAGGGGACGCTGAATTTCTCCTTCGTGCCGGTGCTGTGTGGTTCGGCCTTCAAGAACAAGGGCGTACAGCCGCTGCTCGACGCGGTTGTCGATTATCTGCCGTCGCCGCTCGATATCGCTGACGTTCAGGGCTTGAAGCTTGACGGTGAGACCACCGACACACGTCCGGCAACCGACGATGCCCCGTTCTCGGCGCTGGCGTTCAAGATTATGACCGACCCGTTTGTCGGAACGCTCACCTTCGCCCGGATTTATTCGGGCCGGATGGACGCGGCGTCGACCGTGCTCAATTCCGTCAAGGACAAGCGCGAGAAGATTGGCCGCATGCTGTTGATGCACGCGAACGACCGGGAAGATATCAAGGAAGCCTTCGCCGGTGACATCGTGGCGCTGGTCGGTCTGAAGGACACGACAACCGGTGACACATTGTGCGCACCGTCGGCCCCGATCATCCTGGAGCGGATGGAGTTCCCGGACCCGGTTATCGAGGTCGCGGTTGAACCGAAGACCAAGGCCGACCAGGAGAAGATGGGTATCGCCCTCAACCGGCTGGCGCAGGAGGATCCGTCCTTCCGCGTGACGTCGGATCAGGAAAGCGGCCAGACCATCATCAAGGGGATGGGTGAACTCCACCTCGAGATTCTGGTCGACCGCATGCGCCGCGAATTCAAGGTCGAGGCCAATGTCGGCGCGCCGCAGGTGGCTTACCGTGAATCGCTCGCCCGCAAGGTTGATGTCGATTACACCCACAAGAAGCAGTCGGGCGGCTCCGGTCAGTTCGGTCGCATCAAATTCTCGGTTGAGCCAGGTGAGCGCGGCCAGGGCGTCGTCTTCGTTGACGAGGTCAAGGGCGGCAACATCCCGAAGGAATATATTCCGGCGGTCGAGAAGGGTATCCGTGAAGTTGCTGCGTCCGGTTCGCTGATCGGCTTCCCGATCATCGATTTTACAGCAAGGCTGTATGACGGCGCGTACCATGACGTCGACTCCAGCGCGCTGGCGTTCGAAATCACGGGCCGTGGCGGGATGCGTGAGGCGGCCACCAAGGCCGGCATCAAGCTGCTCGAGCCGATGATGAAGGTCGAAGTTGTCACCCCTGAAGATTTCATGGGCGATTGCATCGGCGATCTGAATTCACGGCGCGGACAGATCCAGGGAACCGATAGCCGGGGCAATGCTCAGGTGATCGAGGCCATGGTGCCGCTCGCGAACATGTTCGGTTACGTCAACCAGCTCCGGTCAATGACCCAGGGCCGGGCGCAGTATTCGATGCAGTTCAGTCATTACGAAGAAGTACCCGCAAACGTCGCGGAAGAGATTAAGGCCAAGCTGGCTTAGGCGCCGGCAGACACCCATCCAGAGATCAAGCTAGAGGACGAGCAAGATGGCTAAAGCGAAATTCGAGCGGAACAAGCCGCACTGCAACATTGGCACCATCGGTCATGTTGACCATGGCAAGACATCGTTGACGGCGGCGATCACCAAGATCCTGGCCGAAACCGGTGGCGCGAAGTTCACCGCCTATGCCGACATCGACAAGGCGCCGGAAGAGCGTGAGCGCGGCATCACCATTTCGACCGCCCACGTCGAATATGAAACCGCCAACCGCCACTATGCGCACGTTGATTGCCCAGGCCACGCCGATTATGTGAAGAACATGATCACCGGTGCTGCCCAGATGGACGGCGCGATCCTGGTGGTGTCCGCCACCGATGGTCCAATGCCGCAGACCCGCGAGCACATCCTGCTGGCAAAGCAGGTCGGCGTGCCGCAGATGGTCGTGTTCATGAACAAGGTCGATCTGGTCGACGACGCCGAGATTCTCGAGCTCGTTGAGCTGGAAATCCGCGAGCTGCTGTCAAAGTATGATTTTGATGGCGACAATATTCCGATCATCCACGGGTCGGCAGTCAAGGCGCTCGACGGCACCAACGACGACATCGGTCGCGAGGCTGTTCTGAAGCTGATGGCAGCTGTCGACAGCTGGATCCCGCAGCCAGAGCGTCCGCTCGATAAGCCGTTCCTGATGCCGATCGAAGACGTGTTCTCGATCTCGGGTCGCGGTACGGTCGTCACCGGTCGCGTCGAAACCGGCATCGTCAAGGTTGGCGAAGAAGTCGAAATCGTCGGCATCCAGACCGCCGTCCGTAAGACGGTCGTCACCGGCGTCGAAATGTTCCGCAAGCTGCTCGATCAGGGCCAGGCTGGCGACAACATCGGCGCGCTGGTTCGCGGCGTTGGTCGTGAGGAAGTTGAGCGCGGTCAGGTTCTCTGCAAGCCGGGTTCGATCAAGCCGCACACCGACTTCTCGGCGGAAATCTATGTCCTGTCGAAGGACGAGGGCGGCCGTCACACGCCGTTCTTTGCGAACTATCGTCCGCAATTCTATTTCCGCACCACCGATGTCACCGGAACCGTAGAACTGCCGGAAGGCACCGAAATGGTCATGCCCGGGGACAATGTGACGCTCGCCGTCAAGCTCATCGCACCAATCGCGATGGACCAGGGCCTGCGCTTCGCCATTCGTGAAGGTGGTCGCACCGTTGGTGCCGGCGTCGTCGCGAGCATCAGCAAGTAATCATGTTACGACCGCCCGGCAGGGTCACCTGCCGGGCGGTTGCGTTTATTTTGAAACGAACAAAGCGGTATTGAGATGGAAACGCAGAACATTCGCATCCGGCTGAAAGCCTTCGACCACCGTGTGCTCGATCAGGCGACCGGCGAGATCGCAGATACCGCGAAGCGCACGGGGGCGTCGATCCGTGGACCAATTCCGATGCCGACGCGCATCGAGAAGTTCACGGTGAACCGCTCACCGCATGTCGATAAAAAATCACGTGAACAATTCGAAGTTCGCACCTATAAGCGCCTCCTCGACATCGTTCAGCCGACTCCCCAGACGGTGGATGCGCTGATGAAGCTCGACCTCGCCGCAGGTGTGGACGTGGAAATCAAACTGCAGGCCTAGGCTTGCAGATCATTGTTGCTCATGCCCCGAATTGCCGGGGCCTCTGATGGAAGGAATTGGATCATGCGCACTGGCGTGATCGCGAAGAAGTTGGGAATGACACGGTTGTTTCAGGACGACGGGCGCCATGTGCCTGTGACGGTTCTGTCGCTGGAGAATTGCCAGGTTGTCGCGCACCGCACCCTCGCCGACGATGGCTATGTAGCCGTCCAGCTCGGTGCCGGCGTTGCGAAAGCAAAGAATCTGACCAAGCCCGAGCGGGGCCATTTCGGCAAGGCTGAAGTGGAGCCGAAAGCGCGGGTACGTGAATTCCGCGTTGCCGAGGATGCCCTTGTCGATGTCGGCGCCACCCTGTCGGCGGATCATTTCATCGCCGGACAGATGGTCGACATTTCCGGCCAGACCCAGGGTAAGGGTTACCAGGGTGTCATGAAGCGTTGGAACTTCCGTGGTCTGCGCGCATCGCACGGTGTCTCGGTTTCGCACCGTTCGGCCGGTTCGACCGGTCAGCGCCAGGATCCGGGCAAGGTCTTCAAAAACAAGAAGATGGCTGGTCACATGGGTGACCGTCAGCGCACCCAGCAGAATCTTGAGGTTGTTTCGACTGACGTCGAGCGCGGCCTGATTTTCGTCAAGGGCTCTGTCCCCGGCAGCAAGGGCGCGTGGCTTCTGGTCCGCGATGCCGTCAAGATTGCCCGCCCGGCAGGTGCTGCTTACCCGGCATCCGTCAAGCAGGCTGCCACCCCCGCGACCGAGGCGCCTGTTGAGGCCACCGTGGACGCGACCGATGGCCAGGAAGGTTAAGCCATGAAGGTCGATGTAAAGACCCTCGACGCCGGCAAGGCCGGATCGATCGAACTGAACGATGCCGTCTTCGGCCTCGAAGCGCGCAAGGACATATTGTTCCGCGTGATCAACTGGCAGCTTGCCAACCGCCGCAACACGGCGCGGGCAGCACGGGAGCGGTCCGACGTGGCACGCACCGGCAAGAAGCTCGGGAACCAGAAGGGCGGCGGTACCGCTCGTCACGGCAACCGGGCTGCTCCGCAGTTCACTGGCGGTGGTAAGGCCCATGGCCCGCGCGCCCGGGTGTTCACCCAGTCGCTGAACAAGAAGGTCCGTGCACTCGGCCTGAAAACCGCGCTGTCGGTGAAGGCTGCCGAAGGCAAGCTGATGATCGTTGACAGCTTGGCGCTCGGTGAGGCCAAGACCAAGTCGCTGCTGGCCCGGCTGGCCGGTCTCGGTGTGACCAACGGTCTGTTCATCGACGGCGAAGCGGTTGACAGCAATTTCCTGATGGCCTGCGCCAACCTGCACAAGGTTGATGTGATGCCAGCGGTTGGTGCGAACGTTTACGACATTCTCAATCACGACATGCTGGTGCTGAGCCGCGCAGGCGTCGAGAAGCTGGAGGCGCGGTTCAATGGCTAAGGCTCCAAAGAAGGCCGATGGTGCCGCCATCGACATCCGTCACTATGACGTGGTGCGCAAACCGCACATCACCGAAAAGGCAACCTTGCTTTCCGAGCACAACCAGGTGGTGTTCAAGGTCGCGACCGACGCAACAAAGCCCCAGATCCGCGCTGCGGTCGAAGCTTTGTTCAACGTCAAGGTCACTGGCGTGAACACGCTTGTCCAAAAGGGCAAGACCAAGCGCTGGAAGGGCAAACCCTATATGCGTTCCGATGAGAAGAAGGCGGTCATTACGCTCGCCGAAGGCTCGTCGATCGACGTGACCACCGGCATTTGAGCGGGCAGGACTCGAAATGGCATTGAAAACATATAATCCGACCAGCCCCGGCCGCCGTGGCCTCGTGCTTGTCGATCGTTCGGCGCTCCACAAGGGCAAGCCGGTGAAAGCGCTGACTGAAGGTCTGAAAAAGACCGGCGGCCGCAACAACATGGGTCACGCGACATCTCGCGGGATCGGTGGCGGCCACAAGCAGCGTTACCGCATCATCGATTTCAAGCGCCGGAAGTGGGACATGCCCGCAACCGTCGAGCGTCTGGAATATGATCCGAACCGCACCGCTTTCATCGCGCTGGTGAACTACAGCGACGGCGAACAGACCTATATCCTGGCCCCGCAGCGTCTCGCCCCCGGCGATACGATTGTCGCCGGCAAGAAGGTCGACGTGAAGCCGGGCAATGCGATGGAAATCGGTCAGATGCCGATTGGCACCATTGTTCACAATGTCGAAATGAAGCCGCTGAAGGGTGGCCAGCTGGCCCGGTCGGCAGGGACGTTCATTCAGGTTGTCGGTCGCGACAGCGGCATGGTGATCATCCGCCTTAACTCGGGTGAGCAGCGCTACATCCGTGCGGATTGCATGGCGACCGTGGGTGCCGTGTCGAACCCGGACAATGCCAACACCTATCTGGCGAAGGCCGGACGCAATCGCTGGCTCGGACGTCGTCCGCTGTCACGCGGTGTCGCCAAGAACCCGGTCGACCATCCGCACGGCGGTGGTGAAGGCCGGACCTCCGGTGGTCGCCATCCGGTGACCCCATGGGGCAAGCCGACTAAGGGTGCCAAGACCCGCCACAACAAGTCGACGGACAATATGATTATCCGTTCGCGTCACGCTAAGAAGAAGAGGTAGCCGCGATGGCACGTTCCGTCTGGAAAGGCCCGTTCGTCGAGCTCAGCCTTCTGAAGAAGGCCGAGACCGCACAGGACAGCGGCGCTCGTGGAGTGATCAAGACCTGGTCACGCCGTTCAACCATTTTGCCGCAGTTCGTCGGACTGACCTTTGGCGTCTACAACGGCAAGAAATTCATTCCGGTCTCGGTCAACGAGGACATGGTCGGTCACAAGCTCGGTGAATTCTCGCCGACCCGGACCTTCCCGGGCCACGCAGCCGACAAGAAGGCGAAACGCTGATGAGCAAGGGTCCTAACCCGCGCCGTGTTGGCGAACGTGAGGCGTTCGCTGTCGCGACAACCATTCGTGGCTCGGCCCAGAAGCTCAATCTGGTTGCCGGTCTGATCCGTGGCAAGAAGGCCGGCGAGGCGCTGAACATCCTGCAATTCTCCACCAAGGGGATGGCAGGGGATGTCCGCAAGGTCCTAGCCTCGGCCATCGCCAATGCGGAGAACAACCATAATCTCGACGTCGATGCGCTGGTTGTGAAGGAAGCTTCGGTCGGCAAGGCGCTGATCATGAAGCGCTTCACCCCGCGTGCCCGTGGTCGTGCGGCGCAGATCATCAAGCCGTTCAGCCGGGTCCGCATCGTGGTCCGTGAGCGCGACGAAGTGTCGGCACAGGAGCAAGCATAATGGGTCAAAAGTCGTCACCCATCGGTCTGCGCCTGCAGATCAACCGCACCTGGGACTCGCGGTGGTTCGCCCGCGGCGAGGATTATGGCAGGTTACTTCTGGAAGACCTGAAAATCCGCACCTTCATCCTGAAGACGCTGACCCAGGCCGCGATTTCCAAGGTTGTGATCGAGCGTCCGGCCAAGCTGTGCCGCGTCTCGATCTATGCTGCCCGCCCCGGTGTCATCATCGGCAAGAAGGGCGCAGACATTGAAAAGCTGAAGGCCCAGATCGGCACGATGACCAAGAGCGCAGTGTCGCTCAACATCGTTGAAATCCGGAAGCCGGAAGTTGACTCCAAGCTGGTGGCGCAGGGCGTTGCCGATCAGCTGGAGCGCCGGATTGCGTTCCGCCGGGCCATGAAGCGGGCGGTTCAGTCGGCGCTGCGGCTGGGTGCAGAAGGTATCCGGATTACGTGCTCAGGCCGTTTGGGTGGCGCGGAAATCGCCCGCACCGAATGGTACCGCGAAGGCCGTGTGCCGCTGCACACGCTGCGCGGCAATGTCGATTATGCCGAGGCGCAGGCCCACACCGCGTACGGTGTGTGCGGCATCAAGGTTTGGATTTTCAAGGGCGAAATCCTTGGCCACGATCCGATGGCCCAGGACCGGCTCATGATGGAAGCGCAAACGTCGGGAGTCCGACCAGCGCGATAAGGGACATCCCCCTTATCGCCTGATCGGCCGACGAACGGTGTCAGAAGGCGAATAGAAATGCTGCAACCGAAACGGACCAAGTTCCGCAAGGCCTTCAAAGGCCGCATCAAGGGCGACGCCAAAGGCGGCACGTCCCTCAATTTTGGCGCGTTTGGTCTGAAGGCGATGGAGCCGGACCGGATCACCGCTCGCCAGATCGAAGCGGCACGCCGCGCGATCACCCGCCACATCAAGCGTGCGGGCCGGTTGTGGATCCGGGTGTTCCCGGATGTGCCGGTTTCGTCAAAGCCAGCGGAAGTCCGCATGGGTAAGGGTAAGGGTGCGCCGGAATTCTGGGCTGCCCGCGTCAAGCCTGGCCGGATCATGTTTGAGCTGGACGGTGTTCCGCACGATATCGCCGTTGTGGCGTTTGAGCGCGCAGCCGCCAAGCTTCCCATCAAGACCAAGGTGGTTGTCCGCCTTGGTGAAGTCCACGCGTAAGGAGGCCGACCCGTGAAAATTGCCGATCTCCGCAGCAACACCGACGACCAGCTGGTCGATCAGCTCGGTCAGCTCAAGAAGGAGCAGTTCAACCTGCGCTTCCAGGCTGCGACCGGACAGCTCGAAAAGCCGTCGCGGGTTCGCGCCGTGCGCCGCACCATTGCACAGATTCAGACATTGCAGACCGAGCGGGCCAAATCCGCTCCGGCTGCTTAAGGAGGACATATGCCGAAGCGCGTCCTGCAGGGCACGGTTGTGTCCGACAAGGCCGATAAGACGGTGGTCGTTCTCGTCGAGCGGAAGGTGAAACACCCGCTCTACGGCAAGATCATGCGTCGGTCGAAAAAATATCACGCCCACGACGAACTGAACGCCATCAAGGCGGGTGAGACGGTGCGCATTGAAGAATGCGCCCCGATTTCAAAGCAGAAGACGTGGCGCGTTCTTGAGAAGGTCGCCTAGCCATGATCCAGATGCAGACGAATCTCGACGTCGCTGACAACAGCGGTGCGAAACGGGTGCAGTGCATCAAGGTGCTTGGCGGGTCCAAGCGCCGGGTTGCCGGTGTGGGCGACACCATCGTGGTGTCGGTCAAGGAAGCCCAGCCAAAGGGCCGCGTGAAGAAGGGTGACGTGCACCGCGCCGTCGTCGTTCGCACCGCCAAGGATATCCGCCGCGCCGATGGCTCGGTCATCCGGTTCGATGGCAATGCCGCTGTACTCATCAACAAGAATGAGGAGCCGATTGGCACCCGTATCTTCGGGCCGGTGGTGCGCGAACTGCGCGCATCCGGGCACATGAAGATCATCAGCCTTGCTCCGGAGGTGCTGTAATGAGCGCTGCAAAGATCAAGAAGGGCGACAAGGTTGTCGTCCTGTCCGGCAAGGACAAGGGCAAGCACGGTGAAGTCGTGCGCGCCATGCCCAAGACCGGCAAGGTTGTGGTTGGCGGGATCAACATGATCAAGCGTCACACCAAGCCGTCGCAGGGTGATCCGCAGGGCGGCATCAAGCTGCGCGAAGCGCCGATGCACGTGTGCAAGGTGGCGATTGAGGACCCCAAGACCGGCAAGCCGACGCGCGTTGGTTTCCGTATCGAGAACGGCCAGAAGGTGCGTGTCGCCAAACGGTCCGGTGAGGTGATAAATGGCTGAGGCAACACTCACTCCGCGCATGAAGCGGATGTACGACGAGAAGATCAGGGCCGCTCTGACGGAGAAGTTTGGCTATAAAAATGCCATGCAGGTCCCGAAGATCGAGAAGATCGTGATCAACATGGGCGTTGGTGAAGCGACCCAAGACAAGAAGAAGGTCGACGCGGCCGCATCGGAAATGATGCTGATCGCCGGCCAGAAGCCTGTCATCAACAAGGCCAAGAAGTCCGTTGCGCAGTTTAAGCTGCGTGAAGGGATGCCGATTGGCTGCAAAGTCACCCTGCGCCGCGAGAAAATGTACGAATTTCTCGACCGGCTGATTACTATCGCGCTGCCGCGCGTCCGCGATTTCCGCGGGTTGAACCCGGCGTCGTTCGATGGTCGCGGCAACTATGCGATGGGTCTCAAGGAGCAGATCGTGTTCCCCGAGATCAACTATGACCGGATCGACAAAATCCGCGGCATGGACGTCATCGTAACCACCACGGCGAACACGGATGAGGAAGCGCGCGAACTGCTGCGGGCTTTCGGCTTCCCGTTCACCGACCGTCAGGATGAGACCCGCAAGGCCGCCTAGTCAGGCGTAACCGGCAGGCTCAAGGAGAAGACCCAAAGTCATGGCGAAAAAGAGTTCGATCAACAAGAATGAGCGTCGCAAAGCGATGGTCAAGCAATATGCCGGCAAATTTGCTGCGCTGAAGGCTTTGGCCAACGACGAGTCGCTCGACGATGCGGAGCGTCTGATGGCGCGCCTGAAGCTGGCAACCCTGCCGCGCAACGCGAACCCGACCCGGGTCCGCAATCGCTGCATGGTCACTGGCCGGTCGCGCGCGGTGTACCGCAAGTTCAAACTGAGCCGGATCATGATCCGCGAATTGGGCAACAAGGGCCTGATTCCCGGTCTGACCAAGTCCAGCTGGTAAGGGAGGGTAAATCATGTCGATGACCGATCCCCTGGGCGATATGCTCACCCGCATCCGCAACGGCCAGCAGGCCCGCAAGGATAGTGTGCTGACGCCCGCCTCCAAGCTCCGTGCCCGCGTGCTCGATGTGCTGCAGCGCGAAGGCTATATCCGCGGTTATTCCGAGGATGTGACGGCCACGCACCCAGCCATCCGTATCGAGCTGAAATATTTTGAAGGCGCACCGGCCATTCAATATGTCCAGCGCGTGTCGAAGCCGGGCCGCCGTGTCTATTCTGGCTCGAAAGAGCTGCCGCGGGTCCGCAACGGCCTCGGCATCACCATCATCTCGACGCCAAAGGGCGTTCTGTCCGACGCCGAGGCGCGCGAACAGAATGTTGGCGGCGAGCTGCTCTGCCAGGTGTTCTGATCATGTCACGCATTGGAAAAAAGCCGGTTCCAGTTCCGGCCGGCGTCACCGCCGCCATCGAGAATGGCATCCTGTCGGTCAAGGGACCCAAGGGTGTGCTCACGCTGGCGACCGCAGACGACATTAGCTACACCATCGGCGAAGGGCAGATTTCGGTCATGCCTGCCAACGAGACCAAGCGGGCACGCGCCTTCTGGGGCATGCAGCGGACGCTGGTTTCGAATCTGGTGGTCGGTGTGTCCGACGGGTTTACCAAAATCCTCGACATCACCGGCGTCGGCTACCGCGCGGCAGCACAGGGCGAAGTCCTGAACCTGCAGCTCGGCTACAGCCACCACGTCAACTACGCGATCCCGGCTGGTATCACGATCAAGACTCCGGATCAGACCACGGTCGAAATCTCGGGAACGGATCGCCAGAAGGTCGGTCAGGTTGCCGCTGAAATCCGCCGCTGGCGGAAGCCTGAGCCTTACAAGGGCAAGGGTATCAAGTACCGCGGCGAGTATATCTTCCGCAAAGAAGGGAAGAAGAAATAGCCATGGCGAAACATCTTTCCCTGTTCGAACGCCGCCGCCAACGTGTGCGCACCTCGCTCCGCAAGAATGCGGGCGGACGTCCGCGCCTTTCGGTGCACCGTTCGTCGCAGCATATCTATGCACAGATCATCGACGACGCGGCCGGGCAGACGCTCGCTTCCGCCTCGACGCTGGAAAAGGACGTACGCGGATCGACCGGCGCAACCCGGTCAGCCGCTGGCGATGTCGGCAAGCGGTTGGCAGAGCGTGCCAAGGCCGCCGGTGTCAGCACGGTTGTGTTCGACCGTGGCGGCTTCCTGTTCCACGGACGCGTCAAGGCGCTGGCGGAAGCCGCGCGCGAAGCCGGATTGGAGTTCTAAATGGCTGATGACAACATGACTTCGGCTGACGCCGCTCCTGGTGGCGATGCCGCACGCGGACCGCGTGGCGGTCGTGGCCGCGCAGGCCCCGGTGGCGGTGCAGGCCGTGGCCCGGGTGGCGACCGGAATCGCGGTGGTCGCCGCGATGACCGCCGTCAGGGTGCAACCGACGATCAGGGCAATGAACTGATCGAGAAGCTGGTGCACATCAACCGCGTGTCAAAGACGGTGAAGGGCGGCAAGCGCTTTGGGTTTGCGGCACTGGTTGTCGTCGGCGACGGCAAGGGCCGGGTCGGCTTTGGCAAGGGCAAGGCCCGCGAAGTGCCGGAAGCGATCCAGAAGGGCACCGCTGCTGCGAAGAAGGCGATGGTTCGCGTTCCGCTGCGGGATGGCCGGACCCTGCATCATGACGCCTACGGGCATTTCGGTGCCGGTAAGGTCCATGTCCGCTCGGCCCCTCAGGGGACCGGCATTATCGCCGGTGGTCCGATGCGTGCGATTTTCGAATCGCTGGGCGTTGCCGATGTGGTGACCAAGTCGGTCGGAACCAACAACCCGTACAACATGATCCGCGCTACGTTCGAGGCACTCACCTCGCAGACGTCGCCGAAGTCGGTTGCGCAGCGCCGCGGCAAGAAGATCGCCGATCTGATTGGCCGGCGTGGCGATGTGAAGGGCGCGGCTGTTGAAGCCGAAGCCGAATTCGCGGTCTGAGGATAAAGCAATGGCAACGATCAAAGTCACGCAGACCGGATCCCCGATCCGCCGCCAGCCGGACCAGCGCGCAACGCTGATCGGTCTGGGTCTGAACAAGATGCACCGGACCCGCGAGCTGGAGGATACCCCGGCGGTGCGCGGGATGATCCGCAAGGTGCAACATATGCTGAAGGTCGAAGGCGCTTAAGCGTCAACGAACCCGTGCGAACCAAGCGAAAGCGAGTACGACATGAAGTTGAATGACATCCGCGACAATGAAGGTGCCCACAAGCGCCGGATGCGCGTTGGCCGGGGCATTGGCTCCGGCAAGGGCAAGACCTGCGGCCGTGGCCAGAAGGGCCAGAAGAGCCGGTCGGGCGTCTCGATTGCCGGATTTGAAGGCGGTCAGATGCCGCTGCACATGCGGCTGCCGAAGCGCGGCTTCAACAACATCTTCCGCAAGGATTATTCCGTGGTGAATCTCGGAACGCTCCAGCATGCGGTCGATCAGAAGAAGATTGATGCAAAGGCGTTGATTGATGTGAACGCGCTCGTTGCTGCCGGGATCATCGCCAAGGCCAAGGATGGCGTCCGCCTGTTGGCCAAGGGCGAGCTGACGGCCAAGCTGACCCTGAAGGTCGCCGGCGCATCGAAGTCGGCGGTTGCTGCGGTTGAAAAGGCCGGTGGCACGGTGGAATTGCCTGCCCCGAAGCCTGCACCGCTCGACAAGGAGGCTGCAAAGGCCCTCCGCGCCGAAGTCCGGGCGGCCAAGGCAGCAGCTGCCAAGAAGTAAGGTTTCCAGCCCGCGCAAACCAGCTTTGCGCGGGCTGATTGCGTTTCGGCATGGCGTAGAGCGGCATGCATGCCTATCTAGCCATCGTGCCCCTGTTTGCGGGCGGAGTGGGTAGGATCGATTATGGCGTCAGCTGCCGAACAGCTTTCCGCGAACATCAGCTTCGCAAATTTCTCCAAGGCAACAGAGCTCAAGCAGCGCCTGTGGTTCACCATTGGCGCGCTGATTGTCTACCGGCTGGTGACCTTCGTGCCGCTGCCCGGTATCGATCCCAATGCCTTGCAGGCGCTGTTCAGCCAGACGCAGGGCGGTGTGCTCGACTTCGTCAACATGTTCTCGGGCGGTGCGCTCGAACGCATGTCGATCGTGGCGCTCAATATTTTTCCCTACATCACCAGCTCGATCATCATTCAGTTGATGACCAGCCTGGTCCCGTCGCTGATGGCCTTGAAAAAGGAAGGGGAGAGCGGGCGCAAGAAGCTGAACCAATATACCCGCTACGGCACGGTCTTGCTGACCGCCATCCAGGGCTATGGCATCGCCGTCGGCCTTGAAGGCTGGGGGGCCGGGCAAGGGGTCGGTGCGGTCATCGATCCCGGCATGTTCTTCCGGATGACCACCGTCATCACGCTGGTCGGCGGCACCCTGTTCCTGATGTGGCTCGGGGAGCAGATCACCAGCCGCGGGATCGGCAACGGCATTTCGCTGATCATCATGTCGGGCATTGTCGCCCGCTTGCCGCAGGCCATTGGCGGGCTGTTCGAACAGGGCCGGACCGGTGCGATGTCGCCGATCTTCATCATCCTGATCATCGTGGTCGCTTTCGCGGTCATCGCCGCCATCTGCTTCATGGAGCGGGCGCAGCGGCGCATCCTGATCCAGTATCCCAAGCGCCAGATCGGCAACCGGGTGTCGCAGGGGGAAAGCAGTCATCTGCCGCTGAAGCTCAATACCTCGGGTGTTATCGCACCAATCTTTGCGTCGTCCCTGCTGCTGATGCCGCTGACGGTCGCCCAGTTCGCGGGGCAGGATCAGGGGCCGGATTGGCTGATCACCGTCACAACCGCGCTGCAACATGGCGCGCCGCTCTACATGCTGCTCTATGCCGTGGGAATCGTGTTCTTCGCGTTCTTTTACACAGCCGTGGTGTTCAACCCGGAAGAGACGGCGGAGAATCTGAAGAAGCATGGCGGCTTCATTCCCGGCATCCGGCCCGGCACGCGCACCTCGGAGTATCTCGACTATGTGCTGACCCGGATTACGGTGATTGGCGCAGGCTATCTGGTGCTGGTCTGTCTGTTGCCTGAATTCCTGATCGCGGAGTTGAAGGTGCCGTTCTATTTTGGCGGAACGTCGCTGTTGATCGTGGTCAACGTCACCATGGATACGGTCAGCCAGATCCAGAGCCATCTCATCGCGCATCAATATGATGGGCTGATCAAGAAATCGAAGCTGCGCGGGGGGCGTCGTTGAAAATCATTATCCTCCTCGGGCCTCCGGGCGCGGGCAAGGGAACCCAGGCGCAGCGGCTGATGGCCGAACGCGGCATGGTCCAGCTTTCCACGGGCGACATGCTGCGGGCAGCGAAGGAGGCCGGGACCGAGATCGGTCTCAAGGTCAAGGCGGTCATGGATGCCGGCGAGCTGGTGTCGGATGACATCGTCAACGCGCTGATCGATGACAAGCTGAACGTTGCCGCCGACCATCCGGGGTTCATCTTCGACGGCTATCCGCGCACCCAGGCGCAGGCCGAGGCGCTCGACGGGCTGCTCAAGGCACGCAAGTTCGAGCTGGATCAGGTCATTGAGCTCGGTGTCGATGAGGTCGCGCTCATCGACCGTATCGTCGGCCGCTTCAGCTGCGGCAACTGCGGCGAAAATTATCATGACCGCTACAAGCTGCCGAAGGTCGACGGCACTTGCGATGTGTGCGGCCATCATGAGTTCAAGCGCCGGCCCGACGACAATGTCGAGACGGTACGGACGCGCATGGAAGAATATCGCGCCAAGACCGCGCCGATCCTGCCTTATTATGACGCGCGCGGGATGGTCAGCCGTGTCGACGGCATGGCGTCGATGGACGCGGTTCATGCCGCGATTGCAGCGATATTGGGGTAGGCCGGGTTTCGTGCTGCATACCCCGCGTTCGCTGACCGGTTTGGGGAGGTGGCGATGAAGCTCTATCCAGTGATGCTGGCGTTGGCGGTGATCGGGCCGGCCGCCGCATCGGCAGCGGTTCTGAAGGCGACCCCCGGTGGCTTCGCGCTCGAATCGGCCGGCGCGATTGCGGCATCACCAGATCAGGTGTTCGCAGCCCTTGGGCAAGTCGGCAAATGGTGGGACCCGGCGCACAGCTATTCCCGGACCGCAGCCAATCTGACGATTGATGTTCGTGCCGGAGGCTGCTGGTGCGAGACGGTACCGCCGGGCGGATCGGTTGAGCACATGCGGGTCGTGACGGTGCGGCCGGGCAAGCAACTGGTGGCACGTGGCGGGCTTGGACCGTTGCAGGGGGAGGGCGTCGATGCGGCGCTGACCTGGGTGTTGAAGGCGGATGCCGCTGGCACGCAATTGACCCAGACCTATGTTGTAGGGGGATATGCGCGGCCTGGGCTGGAGGTGCTGGCACCGGCGGTGGACGGGGTGATGAGCAACGCTTTCCAGCGTTTGAAGCGTTATATTGAGACGGGATCGCCCGACGCCGCCAAGCCGCAATGATCTGATCCGGAATTCGTATCCGCAACCCTTGACAAGGTGCTGGGCCGTCGATAGCAACCCGCTTTCCGATTCACCGGAAATCTTTGTCACGAGCCGCCTTCGGCGCGCCCGCGACGTATAGCGCAGAGATGGGGGGTTTGCCCAAAGCCCCCTGTGGAGCAGGAGAATTTTTGTGGCACGTATCGCGGGCGTCAACATCCCGACCAACAAGCGCGTCGAGATCGCCCTTACCTATATTCACGGCATCGGCCGTACCAAGGCCAAGGAAATCACCCAGAAAATGGGCTTTCCGATTGACCGGCGTGTTCAGGACCTGACCGACCAGGAAGTCGTGCAGATCCGCGAGATCATCGACCGTGACTATTCGGTGGAGGGTGACCTACGCCGGACCGTTTCGATGAACATCAAGCGCCTGATGGACCTGGCTTGCTACCGTGGGCTGCGCCACCGCAAGGGCCTGCCGGTTCGCGGTCAGCGGACCCACACCAACGCCCGGACCCGCAAGGGCAAGGCCAAGCCGATTGCCGGCAAGAAGAAATAAGGCGCTGAGCTGCGCCTCGTGGCGCTGGCTCGCGGTGACAAGGTAAGGACGAAGACAATGGCAAGGGAACCGGCTCGCATCAAGCGGCGCGAGCGCAAGAACATCACATCGGGCGTGGCGCATGTGAATGCATCGTTCAACAACACGATGATCACCATCACGGACGCACAGGGCAATGCAATTGCCTGGTCGTCGGCGGGGACCATGGGCTTCAAGGGAAGCCGCAAGTCGACCCCGTTCGCCGCGCAGATGGCCGCCGAAGATGCTGGCAAGAAGGCCGCCGAACATGGCGTCCGGACGCTGGAAGTCGAAGTGAAGGGCCCGGGCTCGGGTCGTGAATCGGCGCTGCGGGCCCTCCAGGCTGTGGGATTCCAGATCACCGCGATCCGCGATGTGACCTCCATCCCGCACAATGGTGTGCGTCCACCGAAACGTCGCCGGGTCTGATCCCCAACCGTTTCGCATAATTCGATCCCGCGGGTCGCACCGTATCCCGGACGCGCCCGATCAAGCCAAGGATGAGCATAGTGGCAGTCATTGCGAAGAACTGGCAGGAACTGAAAAAGCCGAACCAGCTGGACGTGCGTCCGAGCGGAGATGGCAAGCGCAAGGCGACCTTCGTCGCTGAACCGCTGGAGCGCGGCTTTGGCCTGACGCTCGGCAATGCGCTGCGGCGTGTTTTGCTGTCATCGCTGCAGGGCGCAGCCGTCACCTCGATCAAGATCGACGGCGTTCTGCACGAGTTTTCATCGCTCGTCGGGGTGCGGGAAGATGTCACCGACATCGTCCTGAACGTCAAACAGACCGCGATCCGGATGCAAGGCGATACCGCCAAGCGTCTCCAACTGACCGCGACCGGCCCCGGCGAAGTCACCGCCGGCCAGATTGCCACCACTGGCGATATGGAAGTGTTGAACCCGGAACTGGTGATCTGCACGCTCGATGAGGGCGCAACCCTCAACATGGAGCTGACCGTCGAAGCCGGGAAGGGTTATGTTCCAGCCTCGGCCAACCGTCCGGTTGATGCGCCGATTGGCCTCATTCCGGTCGACGCGCTGTATTCGCCGGTTCGCCAGGTGGCGTACAAGGTTGAGAACACCCGCGTCGGGCAGGAGCTTGACTATGACAAGCTGACCCTGTCGGTGGAAACCGATGGCACGATCAGCCCGGACGATGCGGTCGCCTATGCCGCGCGCATCCTGCAGGATCAGCTTCAGCTGTTCGTCAACTTCGACGAGCCGCAGGTGGCCCATGCGCCGTCAACCGTCACGGCCGCAATGCCGGGTGGCACGGTTGAGGATTCGACCGGAACCCAGATCAACCGCTTCCTGCTGAAGAAGGTGGATGAGCTGGAACTGTCGGTCCGCTCGGCAAACTGCCTGAAGAATGACAACATCATCTACATCGGTGATCTGGTTCAGAAATCCGAAGCCGAAATGCTGCGGACGCCGAACTTCGGTCGCAAGAGCCTGAACGAGATCAAGGAAGTCTTGACTGCCATGGGTCTGCGCCTCGGCATGGATATCCCTGGTTGGCCGCCGGAGAATATCGAGGACCTCGCCAAGAAGCTCGAGCAGGAATACTGATCTAACGGATAGCGCCCCCGTTTTGGGCGCGGCTCGCAGTACCTGATACGGCTGCCCGACGAACAAGGACAAAGACCATGCGCCATCGTAACGCCCACCGGAAGCTCGGCCGGACCACCAGCCACCGCCTTGCCATGTTCAAGAACATGGCAGCGGCGCTCATCAAGCATGAGCAGATCACCACGACGCTGCCTAAGGCGAAGGAAATTCGCCCTTATGTCGAAAAGCTGGTGACGCTCGGCAAGCGCGGTGGCCTGTCCAACCGCCGCCTGGCGCATGCCCGGCTCGGCGATGACACCCAGCTGGTGAAGCTGTTTGACGTGATCGCAGCCCGCTATGCTGACCGTCAGGGTGGCTATGTCCGGGTGCTGAAGGCCGGCATCCGCCAGTCCGACAATGCCGCGATGGCGGTCGTCGAGTTCGTCGACCGTGATGTCAGCGCCAAGGGCCAGGACAGCGGCCCGGTCGACGCCAGCGCCGACAATTTCGAAGATGCATCCTGAGAGACTGACCCATCTCGAACCGGATTTGCAGGCCGTCCGAAAGGGCGGCCTGCTTCGCATTCAGCCACTACCAGGGAATGATCTCTCCCTGAAAGTCGCGGTAGTGCACGCCGCCGCCGTTGAGGTCGGCGATGACCTTCCGCAGGCCGGCGACGGAGTCCACCGGCATGACCGGGGCCTCCTCACCGCCCATATCGGTTTTGACCCAGCCGGGATGGAGGGCGGCGACCGTGATGTCGTGGCGTTTCCATTCGACCGCGAGATTGGCGAGGCCCATGTTGAGCGCGGCCTTCGACATGCGGTAGGCCCACATGCCGCCGCTGTTCTGGGCGATTGACCCCAATTGTGAGGTCAGTGCCGCAAACCTTCCGCCCG
>CALRKY020000009.1:0-107549 GCA_943368345.1 Synechococcus sp. UW140
ACGCAACCGCAAGTGCGGCGGGCCAAATCCGGCCCATTGCGGCGTTGCTCGTTGGTCACGATGCCAATGCATCGCTCCCGTCTCACGCCTTGCACTGAGCCAAATTTGGCTCCGTCACGGTGACCCGGATTGGTCGAAAGACGCTCTAGATCCATTTCCGGCGGAACCAGATCACTGGTCCGCTGAGCGCGAGCAGGATGGCCAGACCGGCGAACAGATCATTCAGCCATTTGAACTGCTCGTGGAAAATCACCCCGGCATGGATGTCGGCCATGAACAGGAACAAGGGTGTGCCCGGTGCTGCTGCCTTGAACGGAATTTTCACATCGGTGAACTGATTTGACCCGACCGGTGCGACGAAGAAGCCGCGGCTGTTCTTGATCATCCAGCCGCCGTCTGTCGGGGTCGCGCTGGTGATGGCGGTGGACGGACCTTTGATCGGTTCCCAAGCGCCCGTCGCGGTGCGGCGGAAATTGTCGCCACCGCCAATGCCGGCAAACACCAGATCGCCAGACCGGAATAGATTGGCCCCCGGGGCACTATCGGGCACCGGAATGGTCAGGTCGGGTCGCCAGGTCTGACCATTGTCGCGCGATTCGATGATCCCGAATCGGGTTGCCAGACTGATCCGTCCCGGCTGGCCGGGCCAAGCGACGGCACCATCAATGGCGTGATCAAATGTTGTCAGTCGATAAGCGGGTGGCAGCACCGCCCGATCAACGGTCTTGCCCTTCACCGAGTCGATGAAGCCGTAAATATGGTTCAAAGGAATGGCGGTGATCGACAGGTACAGGATCGGTACCACCGCAATCAGGCCGATTACCGGCCCATGCGACCGGAACAGCCAGCGGATTGTACCGCGCTGCGCCGCCATCGACAGGCCGCGCCGCCGTCCAGGCCGTGTCACCCACCAATAGCCCAGGCCGGTTGTCGACAGGATAATCAGGGCGATCCCGCCCAGATCATTGAGCCAGATGGCCCACTGCCCCGGCAACAGCCCGCGGCCGAAATGGATTTCCATCACGACCCGCTGTACCGGTACGTCTTGGCCGAGGCCAGTCAGGCTGGGACGCAGGGGAAGCACGGATACTCCACCCTGCGTGTCGATCTGCAGAAGTTCGCCATGGCCGCGCACCGCCATCAGGGTGCCATTGGCATGGCCTTCGCTGAGGCTCGTCAGATTGCTCCCGGCCAGCCCAGCCCGCTGTGCCGATTTCAGGTCGTCAGCCAGCAGCCATAGGCCGTCGTCTGTGGCGAGAAACCGGCTTGTTCCGCCATCGCGTGTCACTGACGCCAGCCCATGAACCTGCGGCTGCCCGGATTCGCCCGCAAACGCCAGCTGGAGCCAGTTCTTGCCCTGATCCGGGCTGTACCATGTTCCGCGCTCCGACGCGCCCAGCAGCGTTTTACCGGACACCGCGATATGGCGCATGACCGTCCCAGGGACCAGGCGACCAATTTGTTTGGACGTCCAACTGGCGGGCACCGAATTTTGGTTGAGCCACCGCCATTCATGATGATCGAGCAGCACGCCGGTCAAACCCAGGACGAATAACCACAGACACGCCGTCAGTCCGGCATATTTGTGGAGCTTCCAGAACAGGTCACGTGCCGGTTTCTGCATCTTGGGACCTCCGCCGCTCAAACGTTGCGTTTTGACCGCCGCTGCCGCCGCCACATCACGAAACCGGTCAGCACCCACAGGCTGACCGAGGCGCCGATGACCGAATAGATCACCCCACCGACCGGGCCAATGATATAGCCGCTGTGTACCGGAAACAGCCATTCCCGCGCGCCGTCGCCACCGCTGGTCAGGCCGGTCGGGTAGACGCCGATGACGCTGCCATCCATTGGCTTGATCAGCACATCGACGCGCCGCAGTTGCCAGTCCATGAACGCAAACCAATAGTTTTCGGCATGTGGCCCCGGCGGGCCAAAGGCGATCAGGTGCAGATTGCCGACGGCTTTGCGGGCGGCTGCCAATGCCGTGTTGCCGTCAACCATATGTCCGGCATGCATGGCATCATGCGGGCTAGCCATTTTCATGTTGCTGGCAAAGACCGAACGGCCAGAGGATTTCTCGGCCCAGGTTGTCAGGTTGAGCCAGGTTCCTGTCCCCGCTACCGAAATGATAAACAACGCGGCGATGATACCCGCAGTCCGGTGCAGCCGAACCACGCCCCTGGCGTTGCGGCTGGTCTGCCGGGTCCGCCACCAGATGATCATGCCAAGGACGCTGAACAGCACAACGCCGGTGCCGAGCAGCGTCAGGATCATTTTACCGGGAACGCCGAAAATCAGCCATTTGTGCACGGCAGAGGCAAGGCCAACCCAGCCGGCCATGGAGGATTGCTCGGTGATGATCCGGCCATTGTACTGGTCAACCAATATCATCCGCGACATGTCATGCTTCGCCGCATCGCGCCCGCCCATGACGATGACGGCGGTGTTCGGGGATGTCGCCGCCGGATACATCATATGGGCGATTTTGAAGTCGGGTTTTTGCTGATTGAGGAGCGCGACGACGTCACCCGGTGGCGCGGCGGGCGGGCCGGATTCGACCCGGTAGGTGTCAGGCGCGGTTGCCTGCAACAACCAGAAGCGCTGCTGCGAAATCGCACCGGTCAGACCCTGGACGATGAAGAAAATCCCGAGCACCAGCGCGAACCGGCGGTGCCAGCGGCGCAAGGCCAGAGTCGAAATCGCCATAGTCCCCCCGGGTGCCGCGAACCGGTATTTGTCCGGACAAACGCGCTCCGGGTCAAGCCGAACCGTGCGTCAGGCAGCCGGGGCTGCGTATTTCGTCAAAGGGGGAAAATGGTGGGCGCGGCAAGGATTGAACTTGCGACCCCTGCGATGTCAACACAGTGCTCTACCACTGAGCTACGCGCCCACGCGGAGGGCTAGATAGTCGGCACGCTGTCAGGGTGCAACCGGTAAATCAGTATCCGGCGGTCGGGGCATGGTCGATAAACAGCCGATCAATCTCCGCCACCAGGTCGCGCAGGTGAAACGGTTTGGACAGGACCTTGGCACCGGGCGCGATGCCGCTTCCCCGCGCCAGGGCGACGGCGGCGAACCCGGTAATGAACATCACCCGCATCCGGGGCGCCATTGTGGCGGCCCGCTGCGCCAGCTCGATACCGTCCATCTCTGGCATCACGATATCGGTCAGCAACAGGTCAAAATCACCGTTGGCAAGGTGCGGCAGCGCCGCCGTGCCCCGATCAACCGCAACAACCTCATAACCGGCGCGTTCCAGAGCCCGGACCAGAAAGGTCCGCATCGAATCATCATCCTCCGCAAGAAGGATGCGGGCCTGGTAACTGCTATGGTCTTCGGCTCTGGTGGTCATGCTCGTCCTCAACCAGCTATCTGCCCGAAAGCAATTAACAATTCATTAGGGAAACCGGCCTGTCGCGATGCAAAATCAAGAATCGGACCCTAGCCGTTCCAGTGATCAGCGGCTAGCCTTGTTTGCCTGACATGACCGCCGCGACCGCCCCCTCCCTGCCCTATAGCCTGCGCGGCGTGAGCCGGGGTTCGGTCATTCTCGCCTCTCCGCACAGCGGCCGCGACTATCCCGCCGACTTTCTGGCCCAATCGCGACTGACGATTGCGCAGCTACGTCTGGCAGAGGACGCCTATGTCGATGAACTTTTAGCAAGTGCGGTCGACGCGGGGACGCAACTGGTCGCGGCGCGCTATGGCCGTTGCTATCTCGACCTCAACCGTGCCGCGGACGAACTTGATCCAACCATGTTTTCCGATGGTCCCGACAATGGGATTTCGCGGATTGGTGAACGGGTCGCCGCCGGTCTTGGCATATTGCCGCGTGTCGCAGCCCATGGTCTCAATATTTATCCGGGACGACTGAAAATCGCAGAGGCCGAGGCCCGGATCGCCGCCGTCCACCAGCCTTGGCACGTGCTGCTCGACGAATTGACTGATGCAGCCGTCCGCAACTTTGGGCATGCGATCCTGCTGGATTGCCATTCGATGCCGACGCCCGTGGGCGTTAAGGGCAGCATTGCGCCGCAGTTCGTGATTGGCGATCTGTACGGGCGGTCCGCCGCGCCGACCATTGTCACAGCGATCGAACACTGCTTGCAGCAAGACGGTTGGCGGGTTGCGCGGAACGAACCTTACGCCGGGGGCTATACCACGGCCCGCCATGGACGACCGCAGGCCAGCGTCCATACGGTGCAGATCGAGATCGACCGGGCGCTCTACATGGACGTACCCAGACTGGCCCCCCATGCCGGTTTCAACCGAGTTGCTACCTCGCTCCGGCGGGTCGTGGAAATGCTGCTCCGCGACTCAGGCCAGTTCGGGCTGTCGCCATTTGCGCAGGCTGCCGAATGAAAACAGCCGCGCCGCATGATGCGGAACGGCTGCAATCAGTATCGGGTAAAATGGTTATGCAGCGGCTTGCTGGATTTGCCGACCGTAAACTTCGCGCATGTTCTGCAGTGACAGCAGGTGCGCATAGATAAGGCCGAGCATGCCATTCTGGGTCAGCTTGCGGGCCTGGTCGCCGCGCATGGCTTGCAGCTTTTCCTCACCGACCATCCGGAAGCCGCGATAGACCAGCGGTTCGCCATTGCCAGGGCCGTTCGGTTCGATGGTCAATTCGCCGTCGGTCAGCAGGCCAAGCTTTTCGACTTCATCGATGAAGGCGCGGGTGCGGGCAATCGACTGTTCGAACTGCTCGCAGAATTGCAGGACACCCTTGGTGGTTTCGCTCGGGGTTTCGCCGTCGAACAACTGCTGCTCGCCGCCGTCCACCACGATGCCGGACGAATCGTCAAAGCACAGCGACAATTCCTCGCTCTCGGGCGCCAGCTTCGCCAGCATGAACGGATAGCGGCGGACATAGGCCGGGATATAGGTGTCCTGCCGCCAGTTGCCGTCCTTGTCGACAAAGGTGTTCAGGCCTTCATTCAGCGCCATCAACGCCAGGGGTGCCGCACTTTCGCCGATGCCAAAGATAATCGGATAATGGCGCTGGGCGACCGCGAACTCATCCACGGTCACCGGGACCGCATGAACGCCAATCACTTCCGGGAACGTGGAGCGCAGGTTGATGCCGAATTTCGGGTGCAGCTGTGATGACAGCGGCGCGAGCGACTTATAGAAAAGCGGAAGCTGGTTGGCGGGTTGGCTGGCCATGGGACGTGCGGACCTTCTGATCGGTGGACCGGACCCCCCTTGGCCCGGAAAGCGCTCCCTTTACGGACGCCCGACCGGTGCCGCAAGCGCACATGTTGGCGCAGTGGTCACAGCAGTTTGCCAGGGTTCATGATCCCATGCGGATCGAGCGCCTGTTTCACCGCGCGCATCGCCGCCAATTTGGCTGGATTGCCAAGCCGTTGCAGCTCCGATTTCTTCAGCGTCCCAATTCCGTGTTCCGCCGAAATTGATCCGCCGTGCGCCATTGTCAGATCATTGACCAAGGCCGTGATCGACGGACCATTGCGCGCGAAATCCTCATAGTCCGCACCCGCTGGTGGTCGCGCATTGAAATGCACATTGCCATCGCCAAGGTGCCCGAAGGCGAGCACGCGCACGCCAGCCCAGCCCGCCTCTACCGCCTGCGTGGCTTCCACCATGAAGGCTGGCATCCGCTCGACCGGCACCGAGACGTCATGTTTGACCGAAGGACCGTCCAACCGCTCGGCTTCCGGAATCCCCTCCCGGATCGCCCAAAAGGCCGCCCGCTGTGACCCGGAGCTTGCAACCACAGCATCGGCAATTTCCGACGCTTCAGCAGCCTGCTCCAACGCCGCCGTCAACAGCGCATCCAACCCTTCTCCGCTCATGGCCGACGTCATCTCCGCCAGTACGTACCAGGCATGGGGTTGCCCGAACGGATCACGCGTTCCCGGAATATGCGATAACGCCAGCTCGATGCCGACACGCGGCATCAGCTCAAAACTGTCGAGCCGGTCGCCACTTGCCGCCCGCAACCGGGACAACAGCCGCAGCGCATCCGCAGGCGACCCCAGAGCGACCAGCGCCGTCGCCGTCACCGCAGGTTCCGGCACCAGTCGCAACGCCACCGCCGTTACAAAGCCGAGCGTCCCTTCTGCCCCGATCAGCAGCTGCTTGATGTCATAGCCGGTGTTGTCCTTCCGCAGCGCTGATAGCTGGTCGAGAATCTCGCCGGACGGCAACACCGCCTCCAAGCCCAGAACCAGCGCCCGCATCGTGCCGTAGCGCAGGACCTGCACGCCGCCGGCGTTGGTCGAAACCAGCCCGCCAACGGTCGCCGATCCCTTGGCCCCCAGCGACAGCGGAAACATTCGCCCGGCCTCGTGCGCGGCGACATGGACGGTTTGCAGGATCACCCCGGCCTCCGCGACCAGAGAATCATCGGCGATACTGACCGACCGGATCCGGTTCATGTTGCGCAGGGACACCAACACCGCGCCGCCATCGGCTTCCGGAACGCTCGCACCGCACAGGCTGGTATTGCCCCCTTGCGGCACCAGCGCGATGCGGTGAGCGGCGGCAATCCGGACAATCGCTGCGACGTCCTCCGTCGATGTTGGCATCAACATCAAAGGAGACGCCCCGCGCTTCCGTCCGCGCCAATCAACCAGCTGCGGGGCGATACGCTCCGGGTCATCCGTCCACCCGCGCGGCCCGACTGCCCGCTTCATCTGTTCGATAGCGTCCATTCGGCTTCCATAGGCCTGCCACATGATGTGTCCAAGCCGCAACAAATCAGCCAGGTTCCATCAAACGCCTTGTCAAATCGCGGCTCCGACACCGCGTGTTCATTTTCGGTTCACCCAATTCAGCGCAGCGCCGTGCGCCGTGAACCGATTTTCGATCCTGACCGTTACTGGCTGCGTGATACTCCTGCTGGCCGCCTTGGCCCATGCGCCAGTGCAGGGCGGCCCGACGGCCCATCCGGTGCAATATGTGCCGCTGACCCCCACACCTGCGGCGGAGCCGGCCCGACGCAAGCGCGGCCTGTTCGGCATATTCAGCAAGAAATCGAAACGCGCCTGTGTCGACGTGGCGCTGATTGCCGGTGCGGTCGTCACGGATGAGCGAAACGTCGAGTTGTTTTTGCGTGATGGCACCCGGTGGCGAATGCGGTTCAAACATGCGTGCCCAGCCCTGTCCTATTACCAAGGTTACTACTACCGGCGGTCCCAGCCGTCGAAACTCTGTGCCGGACGGGACGCGGTGATCGCCCGGTCGGGCGGCATCTGCCCCATCGACTCGCTGGCCCGGGACAAGCGGGACCCAAAGGACTAGGGTCAGGACAGCTTATCGTTGCAGCGTGGCAACAGTCGGCGACGACACTATGGAATCCGACAGCTAAGGCCTGTCATCCGCTGGACAATTGCCCCCGTTAGTGTTCGTCTGCAAAGCGAGGGTGGGTGGAAGCCCATCCATTGTCGAGATGACCGGCGTAGATCGGACACCGACAGGGCAACACTGGGGAGGAAATCATGATCTCATCGACTGGAACTTTGCGTCTGGCTCTCGTCACCAGCGTATCGGCGCTTGCCATGTTGGCGTCACCCGCACTGGCACAAACCGCCGCCGCTGACGCTGCTGAAGAAACTGGCATCGAAGAGATTATCGTGACCGCGCAGCGGCAATCGCAAAGTCTGCAGGACGTGCCGATTGCTGTCTCCGCCTTCTCCGCCGCCGCGATCGAGGCGCAGCAGATTGAGAATGCCAGCGATCTTCAACTAACCCTGCCAAACGTCGTCTTCTCCAAGGGCAATTTCACCGGATCCAGCTTCACCATTCGCGGCATCGGCGACCTGTGCGTCGGCACCTCCTGCGACTCCGCCACCGCCATCCACGTCAACGGAACTCCGCTGATCGCCACCCGCTTGTTTGAAACCGAATATTTCGACCTGGAGCGCATCGAAGTTCTGCGCGGGCCGCAGGGCACGCTTTTTGGTCGCAACGCCACCTCCGGTGTGGTCAACTTCATCACGGCCAAACCCGACATGGATGGGCTTAGCGCCTCGGCCGACGGCGAATATGGCAATTTCAATGCTTACAAGATCAAGGGCATGGTCAACGTCCCGCTGGGGGAAACTCTTGCTGCGCGCGTGACCGGCTATTTCCAGAAGCGTGACGGCTATACCGAGAATCTTTTCAACAACACGCAGGTTGACGGTCGCGAACAATATGCGGTGCGCGGATCGCTTCGCTGGGAGCCGACCGAAACCACGCGGGTCGACCTGATGGCCTATTATTTCCGGGAAAAGGACAATCGCTCGCGCATTCAGAAGCAGTTGTGCCAGCGTGACCCGAGCGGCGTGCTGGGCTGCCTCAACAGCCGCCGCGACTTTGGCGCAACCAACACCAACTCCACCTTCGTCGGCGTGCTGTCGTCGCGGGAATTCTTGGCGATCAACGGCATCCCGAACATCTTCGGCCTTGGGAGCCTTTACGGACCGGACACCAACGCCAGCTTTGTGAACCCGGCTGATGTGCGTCAGGTTCGGACCGACTTTACGCCGGAATATTTCACCGATGAACAGCAATATCAGGCCCGTATCGAGCAGGAAGCTGGACAGTTCAAAATCCAGCTGACTGGGTTCTATCAGGAAACCCGCGTGAATTCGCGCGTCGACTATAACCTGAACGTCGCCGACCGCAGCATCTATGCCGCCGGGTTGGGCGCACTTGCCGCTGCTGCCGCTGGCGGAATTCCTGGACTTCCGGCTTCCTATTTCGCACCGATTGCCGCAGCGATAATTCCCGGTGGCCCGGCCGGTCAGCTGTGCACTTCGGATACCGACCTGGCCGGTGTCGGCTCATTCGGTGGCAACAAGATCTGCGGCACGACCCCTCTCGATTTTGACAAGTCCAGCAGCAAGAATCGCGACTGGTCACTGGAAGGGATTATCCGCAGCGATTTTGACGGGAAGTTCAACTTCCTTGTCGGCGGCATCTATCTCGACAACAAAACCACCGACACCGAATATTATGTCAACGCCTTCGGCATTGACTATGTCACCGGCCTGCTGGGGTCCTTCGGTGCCCTTGGCCGCGCGGCGCTTGGCATACCGAACTATTATCTCGGCACGCCATATTTCCGGAACAGCACCCCGAATTTCGACCTCAAATCCTACGGCATCTTTGGGGAGGCCTATTACAACGTCAACGACCGGCTGAAACTGACCGTCGGCCTGCGCTACAACAATGACAAGAAGGACATTTCGGCGCGGTCTACGCTGGCGAGTTTCCCGGTGCCCTATACCGCAACCTCGGCCTTCGCTTCGCCCTTCATCAACGGTTTCAACTTTGCCGGCGCTCCGGCGTCGGCAGGCATCGTGCCGTTTGATGCCGATCCGAAGACACCTTGCACCTCGACCGCGACCGCAACCGGCGTCGTGACCGCGACCACCGGATGCGAGCTGTTCCAAAATCGCAGCGTTGGGTTCAGCGAGTTTACGGGTCGCGCCGTGCTCGACTTCAAGATCGACGACGACCACCTGCTCTATGCGTCCTACTCACGTGGCTATAAATCGGGAGGGATCAACCCGCCGTTGCAGCCGATTTTTGCGGTTGCGGACAGCTTCACACCGGAATTCGTTGATTCCTTCGAAATCGGCTCGAAGAACACGTTCCTTGACGGGTCATTGCGCCTCAACCTGACCGGCTTCCTTTACAAGTACAAGTCGCTGCAACTCAGCCGCATCGTCGCCAGAACCTCGGTCAACGACAACGTCGACGCAGAAGTTTACGGTCTTGAAGCTGATGCGATCATCAAGCCGTCCCCGGAAATCCTGATCAACATGGGCGCGAGCTATCTGCACACCAAGGTTTCACAGGACAAGTTCCTGGGCAATCCGCGTGATCCAGGTGGCTCCCGTGCCGATGCGGTGATCATCAAGGATGTCACCAACGGTTCCAACTGCGCCGTTGTGCCAACCGTCGCAGGCAACGCGGCTGGTACCAATCAACTCGTCGGTGCCATCAACGCCGGCCTCGGTCTGCGGGCACCGGCGCCGTTCCTTGCGGACGGTGGCATCGCCTCTACTGGTGCATTCGGTATCTGCGGCCTCATTGCTGGCACCATCGCCAACCCACCGGCCGGGCTTCGCACCCTGTTCGCCACGCCGACGGGTGCCTTGGCCTTCACGGTGGAAAATGCCGGCGTCCCCGTTAACATCAAGGGCAACCGCCTGCCGCAGGCCCCGAACTATAAATTCTCGCTCGGTGCCCAATATACCTTCGACATGTCGAACGGCATGACCGTCGTCCCGCGCGGCGATTTCACCTACACCGGGGAAAGCTTCGGCAATATTTTCAACGGCGGCGTCAACCGGATCGCGGGCTATTCCCAGATCAATGCCCAGATCCAGGTCAACGGCAAGGATGACAAATGGTATGTGCGCGGGTTCATCCAGAACCTGTCGGACAACAATGCCACGACCGGTCTGTATGTCACCGATCAGTCATCGGGGTTGTTCACCAACATCTTCACCCTCGAACCCCGCCGCTACGGCATTGCGGGCGGCATCAAGTTCTAACCCAGCGGATCACCGCAGATCAGAGGGCGGGGAGAAATCCCCGCCCTTTTGCTTTGCCGGCCACTCACCCGCATTTCCTTGACTTTCCGTCTCAGCAGTGCGCAAGCGCGCGCTTGCATTTCAGCCAGAGGCCACCCGCTTGAGTTTTGCCGATCTCCACCTGTCCGACGAGTTACTCGGTGCAATTGCCGACAGCGGCTACACCACACCGACGGCCATTCAGGCGCAGGCCATCCCGGCTGTCCTGATGGGGCGGGACATTATCGGTGTGGCCCAGACCGGAACCGGAAAAACCGCCTCGTTCGTCCTGCCGATGATCGACATTCTGGCGCAGGGTCGCGCCAGGGCCAGAATGCCGCGTTCGCTCATCCTCGCGCCGACCCGGGAACTCGCCGATCAGGCCGCCGAAAATTTCCTGAAATACGGGAAGAACCACAAACTGACGATGGCGCTGCTCATCGGCGGCGTGTCGATGGGGGATCAGATGGCGGCGCTCGAAAAGGGCGTTGATGTCTTGATCGCGACGCCCGGTCGCCTGATGGACCTGTTCGGGCGCGGCAAAATCCTGCTCAACGGCTGTTCGCTGTTGGTGATCGATGAGGCCGACCGGATGCTCGACATGGGCTTCATTCCGGATATCGAGGAAATCTGCACCAAGCTGCCAGCCCAGCGCCAGACCCTGCTGTTCTCCGCGACGATGCCGCCGCCGATCAAGAAGCTTGCCGATCGGTTCATGGACAATCCGAAGCTCATCGAAGTGGCGCGTCCGGCCAGCACCAACGCGTCGATCACCCAATCGCTGGTAAAGGTCAGTTCGCGGGGCAAGGCATCCGCCCTCCGCGATCTGCTGCGCGGCGACGTCAAGAATGCCATCGTGTTCTGCAACCGCAAACGCGACGTCAAAGCCTTGGCCGATACCCTGAAGCGCGATCGCTTCCGCGTCGGCCAGATTCACGGCGACATGGAACAGGCGGACCGGATGGCAACGCTGGACCGGTTCAAGTCAGATGAGATCAACATTCTTGTCGCGTCGGACGTCGCGGCGCGCGGTCTCGACATCAAGGGCGTCAGCCATGTTTTCAACTATGACGTCCCGCATCATGCTGAGGATTATGTCCATCGCATCGGTCGCACCGGACGTGCAGGCGCGACGGGCATCGCGATTTCGCTCTTCACCGACGAAGATGCCGAAAATATCGCCGAAGTCGAAAAGCTGATCGGCCAGAAAATCCCGCGCGCCGGTGTCGCACTCGCACCAGACGCACCGACCGATCCGGACCCGTCAGCGTCGCCAACCGCAGACACCGCCGCCCCGAAGGCGGAACGTGCCCCGCGTCGCCCCGCGCGCAAAGCCACTCCAAAACCCGCGGAGGTTGTCGAAACAATCAAAGCCGCTGTCGCTGAACCCCGACGCGATGCCAAACGGGACCATCCACGCCCGGACGCGGACTCGCGCGGTCTGGCTGATGCCCGCGAATCCGCTGGCTTTGGTGGTCTGGACAACCCTGTCCCTTCTTTCCTGCAGGTCAGCATCGGCCGCTGAAAGCGGTCGCCCCCATTTTCGCTAGCCCCGTGCCCTGCCCGCCTTTGGCCTATGGTGCCGCAGACTGAACAACCGGGAGCGCTGCAATGGCCTATCAACATATCCTTCTTGAGGAACAGGGAGGCGTAGCCACGCTGACCATCAATCGTCCGCAGATGCTCAATGCCCTGCATGTCGGGGTGATCGAGGAAATGATCGATGCGGTCGACCATATCCGCGATGGCGGATCAGCCCGGGCCTTGTTGATGACCGGGGCTGGACGCGGCTTTTCATCGGGCGCTGATCTGGCGGGCGGAGGTGCCGGTGGGGGGTCACGCGGCAGCGGAGCCATCGACGCCGGTAAGGTGCTCGAAACCCATTTCAACCCGCTGCTTGAACGACTGTTTGCTCTGCCGGTTCCGTTCGTCACTGCCGTCAATGGTCCCGCAGCTGGGGCAGGCTGCTCCTTTGCGCTGGCCGGTGACATCGTGGTTGCCGGTCGGTCAGCATATTTCCTGCAGGCTTTCGTCAACATCGGGCTGATCCCGGATGTCGGCTCAACCTGGCTGCTGCCGCGCCTTGCCGGTCGCGCCCGCGCGCAGGCAATGATGATGCTGGGGGAGCGCATCCCGGCAGCGCAGGCCGAGGAATGGGGCCTGATCTGGAAATGTGTCGATGATGCCGAGCTGATGCCGACCGCCACCGCAATCGCCACCAAACTGGCGAACGGGCCAACCCGCGCCTACGCGCTCATCCGGCAGGGTATTCGGGGTTGTCTCGATTCCTCGCTAACCGAGGGGCTGGCTATCGAGCGGCATAACCAGCGGCACGCGGGCCTGACCAGTGATTTTGTCGAAGGCGTGTCGGCCTTCCTCCAAAAACGTCCGGCGAATTTTCAGGGGAAATAGCTCGGCCGTCGCTATAAGCAGCCGCTATGACCCTGGCTGCTCCCGAATGGCATGTCGAACCCGGCCTGACCGGCTATGCCGACGCGGTCGCCACTATGGAGCGGCAGGTCGCCGCCATTCGGGACGCATCCGGGCCGGAGCGGATCTGGCTGGTCGAACACCCGCCGCTCTACACCGCGGGAACCAGTGCTCAGGCCACCGATCTTTTGGAGCCAACCCGGTTGCCGGTATTCACAACCGGTCGGGGCGGCCAATATACCTATCACGGCCCCGGGCAGCGGGTCGGCTATGTAATGCTCGATCTCGCTGCACGTGGACGGGACGTCCGCTGCTTCGTTGATTCGCTCGAAAATTGGGTGATTGCCGCCCTCAAAATCCTGGGAATTGATGCATTCCAGTCACATGGCCGGGTCGGAATCTGGACCCAAACGCCGGGTGGCATTGCGAAGATCGGGGCGATCGGCGTTCGAGTTCGCCGCTGGGTGACCTTCCACGGCTTTGCCCTCAACGTCGCGCCGGACCTGTCACAATTTTCCGGCATCATTCCGTGCGGCCTGCCGGATTCCCCGGTCACCAGTCTGAAAGCACTGGGGAATTCCGCCTCGATGACCGAAACCGATGCGGCCTTGAAGGCGACATTCCCGGCATTTTTGACCGCGCTGCACTAGGGCATTGCCCACAGCCTCCCGGCGCGCTATGCGGATTCCCGTATCGTAACCGTTGCGTATTTTTTGCCGGACCTTCGCGAAAATCTATCGAGCGGATGTACTCCGTATTGCTGGCTTCGCCCGGTATTCTGGTGCCCTGCGTAATCGCGCTTGAGGGGAGCGAGATTTATGGCTAGAGTTCCTTCCGGTTTGGGAACCAAGGGCTAACCAAATCCACAGAGATCAAAAAAGGAGTCAGGATATGGGTGAATTTGTTCAGAAGCTGAAGACCGTGACGCTTGTTGCTGGCGTTGCAATGCTCGTCGTTGCTTGCGGCAAGAAGGAAGAGGCTCCGGCTGCTGATGCAGCTGCGACCGAAGCTGCTGCCACCGACACCACGTCGATGGATGCTGCTGCTGCTGCTCCGGCTGCAGACGCAATGGCCGCTCCGGCTGCTGATGCAGCTGCTGCTCCGGCTGCAGACGCAATGGCCGCTCCGGCTGCTGACGCAGCTGCTGCTCCGGCAGAAGCCAAGTAAGTCACAGCCTTCGGGCTTTGAACTGCTGAAAGAGCCGTCCCGAAAGGGGCGGCTCTTTTTTATTGCCTGTTACCTTGCGCAGGCCGTGCAATTTGCCTTTGCGCTCCGCCCTCTTCCGCGTCACAATCGCACCACAACCCAGTGGAGACGATGCAATGAGCCTCAATGAAATCACCGAACAAATGCGCGCCCGGGTCGGTGCAGGTGCCGGCCTCAACAAGTCGGTGAAATTTGACTTCGGCGGCGACGGCGTCGTCCGGATCGATGATGCGGCCAAGCCGGCCGTTGTCGACAATCAGGACCTGCCGGTTGATTGCGCCGTGAAGGTCACAATGAATGATTTTCTGGAGATCGCAGCCGGTAAGCAGAATGCCCAGATGGCGTTCATGATGGGCAAGCTGAAGGTTGAAGGCGACATGTCGGTCGCGATGCAGCTCGGAAAGATTTTGGGCTGATGGCCCGGCCGCTGCGGCGGAGCTGGGGAGTCCGGATCCTGATGGCCTTTGGCTGGCTCCTGGCGTTGATCGCTGCACTGGTGCTCGCCGTGGCGCTCTATATCTATCTGCCCGGTGGCAAGGACCGGCTGGAGACGCGGTTCACCGTTCCTGCCTACGCGCCGGTTGATTTCGCCACGATGCGCAAGGACGGCAAGCCGCACAGCTTCCTGATTGCGCCCGCAGGTCTCGGCGTCGAAAAGCCGGACGTCGCGGCCCCGGTGTTCGCACTTCCTGCCGCAGAAGTCGCCGCAATCTGGCGGCAGCAGATCGCGGTGGGAGAGAATGTCACCGAACGCAAATGGGACGCGGCGACCAACACCGTCTATTCCGTCGAACGGACCGCCTTGATGCGCTATCCGGATCTTATCACCGCAAAGTTCATCGATCTGGGGGATGGTCGTTCAACCATCGCGCTGTTCAGCACCTCAGTGTACGGACTGCGCGACGCTGGCGTGAATGAAAAGCGGATTCGTGACTGGCTTGACCGTCTGACCAAGGCCGTCCCGGCGGGGTAAGCCTCATGCAGTTTTTGTTGCGTTCCCTTGGTATCGGCTCGGTCATTCTCGCGCTGGCAGCACCCGCAGCGGCGGCTGCCCCACGCGAAGTGGTCATGCGCCAGATGACGTCGGCGGAGGAGGCTGCACACCGCATCTGGACCTTGCGGGCCGCGCTGAATGTCGCGGCCCTGCAATGCCAATTCTCGCCGGCCTTGCAAACCGTCGGCAAATATAATGACATGCTGCGGCATCATTCGATTGAGCTTGCGGCGGCGTTCAAGACGCTCGGCGGGCATTTCGCACGTCATGACGGGAAGCGCGGCGGCCAGTCGGCGCTCGACCGCTATACCACCCGGGTTTACAACGGCTTCTCTACCCTCGATGCCCAGCGAACATTTTGCGCTGCGGCCGGGGAGGTCGGTGCCGACGTCCTGTTCATCCGCAAGGGCACGCTCGCGCCGTTCGCCTCTGATCGGCTTCAGGGCATCCGCGACAACCTGATCGCCAAGGCTGAGAAACGACCCCGCGTTGATATGAGCTGGGTCGTCGTCCCGCCCATCCCTGACCCTTGCATCAACGCCAAAGGCAAACGCATCAAACGCTGCTGATCCATCGGTTGGAATACGCCGCCCGGACGAGCGCTGGGCGTTCGCTCCCAATCCATCGCGAACCACCCCAACGCAAAAGGGCCGCCCATTTGGGCGGCCCTTCCGTTCGTTCAGCAGATAATCGCTGGTGCGATTACATGCCGCCGGTTGCGAAGTTGATCTCCACGCGGCGGTTCTGCGGTTCACGCACACCGTCGGCGGTATCAACCAGTGGCTTGCCTTCACCGAAAGCCTCGGTGGTGATCGACCCGGCTGCAACACCCTTGCCACCAAGATAGGTCTTCACAGCCGCAGCGCGACGCTCTGACAAAGCCTGGTTGTAGGTGTCCGACCCGGACTTGTCGGCATGTCCAGCCAGCGTGACCTTGGCCTGACCGGTCGTGGCATAGGCTTCGGCAGCACGATCGAGGATCGCGGCAGCTTCACCGGTGACATCGGACTTGTCGAAGTCAAAGAACACAATGAACGGCCCTGGCGCAACCACGGCTGGCGGCGGAGCTGGCTCCGGCGGCGGCGGGGGTGGTGGTGGCGGCGGAGGCGGTGGGGGCGGCGGCGGCGGCGGCGGTGGGGCCGGCGGTTCACCAAAGTTGAATGTCAACGACGCCATCAGGCTGTGCGTGCGCACGCGGCCATCAAGAGCCTGGCCACCGATGGTCCGGGTGCGGACATTCGCGGCGTTGAAGAAGCGGTACTTCACACCGAAATCGACGGTGTCGCTGATCGCGCGACGGATGCCAGCAATCGCCTGATAGGCAACACCGGTATCGCTGTCGTTGGCGAAGGCCGCGCCGCCGGTCTGGAGGCGATAGCCAGCCAGCTTGACCCGGGCAACACCAAGACCGCCGCCGATGTAACCACCCCAGGGCGAATCTTCACCGCCGAAGTCGAACAGAGCGTTGGTCATGAAGCTGAGGACCCGCGTGTTGCCATCAGCGCGCGAGAATATGCCGGTCGTGTAGGTTCCAACCGGAACCAGCGCACCAGCGGCACCGCCGGGCTGACCCTGACCAGCCGGGATACCTGCGAGCGTGATGCCCTTCAGGCCGGCATCCTTGTAGCCGAGCTCGAACTCGGCGCGGAACACGCCAAAGTCGTAACCAACAAGGCCGTCAACATCATAGCCATAATGATGGTCTGCAACGATCGCGGCTGCGACCCGTGCACTTGGTACGGTGGTGGTGTTCAGGTCGTAGGACGGATCCTCGACAATCATGCCGCCGCCTTCAATCCCGATATACCAGGCACCATCGCGTGCGAAGGCCGGTCCTGCGAGCGCGGTCGTCGCCAGCGCTGCCGCTACGGCAATATTGCGCATGTGTGTCCCCTTTCAAAAAATGCTGTGCCCCTTCCGAGGCAACAGGGAACTCCTAACCCAGCCAATATGCCGGTGCAAGCCGCGAGCCGCTCGGACTGTTGCATAATCATCGCACCCCGACCGGGAAGTTACAAACACCCGTCGTGTCTTAGGTGGCGATCAGACCGTGCTCCCGCAATCGCGCCAACAGTCCGGTGATGGCGGCTCGGGCCTCCGCGTCGATGACACTGCCTCCGCTTGGGTCGGCCACTGCGGCACCGCGCGCACCAGTGACTTTCAGGCCGCCGATGACCAGCGCCGACGCGGGCCAATCACCAAACACCCAGCCAAACGGGCCGAAGCGACCATAGGTCCCGTCGTCATGCCCCCAGACCAGGCAGCCCTCGCGCGGCGGGATGAACAGCCATCCCCCGGCACTCCAGCAGGCGATATCCCCACTCCGCCCAGCCCAGACCCCCGTCGCGGCTGCGGCCACGATCCAGCATTGCCCTTCCACCGGCGCACCCGGCGGTACCGCCAACGTCCGGCTTTCGACTGCTGATTGCAGCAGGACATCCGCCCGGATCAGCGCCTCGTTGTGCGTGATCTCCTTTTGCGCCTGCCCGGACTGCAACAGCTCCAGCCCATAACGCGCCGTCACCTCGGTCATGTCTCAATCTCCTTCAGTTCGGGGTCGGCGCTTAGGCCGGGATATGAATATCTTGCATCCGTCCCGCGCCGGGTCCGGTCAGCGCACTGGTCTGGGCGATGTTGAGGTCGATATCCACGACCGGCCCGCCAAAGTCCGCCGCCTGGTCAGCGGCAGTGTAGGTAAACCGCGACTCAAATGCCGAACTGGCCCGCAACACCGGCCCGCCCGACCCTATGGTCAGCGCGTAGCGTTCGGTTTCCTCACCCAGCGGCGCATCGGCCCCGTCGATCCAGTCGAATCCCTGACGGCTCCGGCGCGTCCACCGCAACTCAATATCCCCACCGGCCACCCGGCTCCCCCGAACATGGACCGGGCTGAGCGGCCGCAAAGCTCGCCCAATCACGGGGACCGTCACCACCGGAACGCTCCCGCTCAAATCGCCGGGGCCAACCGCCTTGAACATCAACGTGCCGCCGATGCTGCCAACCGGAGCATCGAACGGCAGCAGCAGAAGCGGATCAAGCAGCACGAACCGCTCGCCCACCCCATGTCCGACAGCGGCGGCCTCGCTTCCCCTCCGCCCCCGCAGCAGCCCGGACAACCGGAACCGCCGCCCGCCGACTGTGCAGGCTAGCCGAGCCACCTCTCCCCAATCCGAAATGATCATCGAGCGGATGGAATATCTTCAGGTGCAGGACCTGATCTGGCGCAAACCGCGTCGCCGCCGCGCCCGTCCGATAGACATAGGCGGCGGGCCAGCCATCGCTACCGGCTTCGATGCTGATCCGCTCGGGCCTGAGCAGGTGCAGAGCCATCGCGTCCCCGGTCACAAAGCCATTGCCATGCAGCAACAGGGCCGTCGCCAATCCTTCGATGAAATCCGCCCCTGTCTGCCCCGGATTGGGCCGCCCCAGCAGCCGCAGCGCGCCCGTCTCGCCGGTCAGCGGCGCACTCGCCGCGCTTTCCGCCACCAGCCGCACCGCCCGCTGCGCCACCGGATTGCCGAGGTAAGCCGCGCGCACTTGCGCTTCATAGCCTTGCGGCGGTTCGCCCGATGACCAGACACCGGTGCTCCAGCGCGCCAGACGCGGCGCACGCGCCTTGGTCCCGAACCAGGGGAATTTCATGCCATTGCCTTTCAGGATTGCCGCCGGGACCCGGCGCGAAGCCGGGCGCAGCGCGGCGCATTTGTCGCAGGCCGGGGCCGCAAAAGTTGTTACAATTTTGTAGTTAATTTTGCCGAAAACGACTAGGAGCCGTCCCGGGTCACTCCCTAGGTCTGCCATCGTGCAGACCGGCACCGCAGCGCTGATTCGACCCAGCCTGCGGTGCCATGGGGCCCAGCTACTGCGAGACCGGAGCGCACGCGCAACAGTCGTCCAGCGACGGCTTTGCAGGTCCGCGGCACAGCGCTATAGCACGCTGAAATGGAGATCATTTCGCATGCATAACTTCGCCGCCGCCGCGCTCTGCGCGTCCCTCGGCTTCGCCTCATCGGCAGGGGCCGCAGCGATTTCGCTCGCCGACTTTTCGGGGACCGAGTCGGTCGTCACGTTCAACGGCCTCAGCAACGCGCAGGTCGTCTCGCCGACCTTCTCCTTTGCTGGCGTAACCTTCACGAACAACAGCAATTTCGGCGGGCTTCAGTATTGGCAGCCAAACGCGTTCGGCATTGGCGGCACGGTCGCCCTCGGTCAGTCGTCGGAAATAACCGACATCACGGTCAACCTCGGCACGGCCTGGCAGCGCGTCGGCATCAACGCTGGCAATCCTGCCATCGTGGGCGGAAACTTCGGGCCGGCGAATTTCCGCGTCAGCTTTTTCGATTCGAACGCGACTCTGCTCGGCTCCGTCACCAACAGCAGCCTGTTCTCCCAGCCATTTTTCGGATGGGAGAATAGCGCCGGCATTCTGTCAATGCGTATCGTCGAAATCTCGGGACCCAACGGCGTATCGGGCTGGCTCGACAACCTGCGCTTCGAAAGCGACCCGCCACCACCGCCGCCCGCGCCAGCCCCCGAACCCGCCAGCCTCGCACTCCTCGGCCTCGGCTTTGGCGCGCTGGCCGTCCGCCGCCGCAATGCTTAACCGTCAAATCGCCCTGATCCTCGGCCCCCGCGCCGCAGCCCCCAGCATCAACTCAGTCAGCGCCCAAACCAGCGCATCGGCCCGGTCCGGTGATCGCCCGGGTCCGGCATAGGTGCCACCCGCCACCATGCCGCACATTTCGTCTTCAAGCTGCGGGAAGGTTCCGTGGTGCACCACCCGGCCCCCGGCATAAAGGCTCGCCACCGGTTCGGCCCGCGCCACCTTGCCCCGTGCTGCATGAACCTTCCGAACCGGCAAATTCGCCTCGACAGACCGCAGCACGCTCACCACCATGTCACCGCCATTGTTGGTCTCGGCGATCACGCGATCGGCACCGCAAACGTCCGCTGCCGCCACCACCGCCCTCGCCCAGCCTTCCGGTGATCGCCCACTGACCGAACAATCCGCCAGCACATGCCCGCGTCCATCCTGACCCAGCGCCACCACAATGATCCCGCAGGCATCCCCGCCCGTCGTCGCCGGTGGATCCACCCCAACCACCACCCGCCGCCACTTGCTACCCTCCCTCTCACAGGGGGAGGGCGACACGCCGACCGGCGAGCGGGGAGAGGGTGCCACCCGGCAAGCCTCAATCCCGTCCCGCGTCCACAGCGCGCCCTCGACATCCTCGATCAGCTCGCCGTCCAGTTCCTGCCGCCCCAGCCGCGTTCCGCCATAGGCCTCCGTCACTGCCGCAATGAAATTCGGCGGCAGGTGCGCAGCATTGTCGACTGTCCGCCCCCGCGTCACCATGACCTTGGGATCGGCCAGCAGCGCCCGGATCAGCGGTACCGGACGCGGTGTCGTGGTCAGCACTGCGCGCGGACGACTGCCCCGACGCAGCGCCAGCCGCAGGTTCATCCAGACCTTTGGTCCATCGATCCAGCGCGCCACCTCGTCGCCCCAGGCAAAATGAAATTGCGGCCCGCGCAGCGCGTCCGGCTCCTCGGCGGAGAACCAGTCGATCCGCGAGCCGTTCATCCAGACCAATTGCCGTTTTGACGGTTCATAGCTGCGGATTTCCTCTGGCGGCGTCACCGCCAATATCCCGCTTTCGCCCTCCAGCATCACCGACCGCGCATCATGGTGCGTCGGCGCAATCAGCGCGATCCGCGCCCGCGGCCACCGTTTGCCGACACTCTCAACCCACTGCGCCCCGGTGCGTGTCTTGCCAAATCCGCGCCCCGCCATCACCAGCCAGGCATCCCAAAGCCCTGCCGGCTCAATCTGCGCCGACCGCCGGGTGAAATGCCAATGCCCGATGGCGGCGGCAAACCGCGCCTCGCCCATCGCTTTGCGCCATCCAGCCACCAGCGCCGCATCACACGTCCCAAGTCGGGCGCTGGCAGAATCATCGGTCGGCGTCATGGCGTCGCCTTCCCGGCCAGCGCTGCATCAATCTTCGCCGTCAGCGCGGCGGCATCGGCTTCGGCTTCCGCCGCCTTCTCCGATGCTGCGGCCCGTTCAGCCGGAACCGCCGTCGCCGGATGCCGTTCCAGCAGGAACATCAGCAACCGATCAGAATACTCCCGCTGCCGCCCGACCGGCTTGCCCAGATGATAGATGGTCTTCGAAACCCCCTTCACCGCCCGTTCGATGGCAATGGCGCGCAATGTGTCGCTATATTGGTCAAGCGCCAGCTGCCACTGCGCCGCAAATCCCGCATCACGTTGCCGCAGATTGTAGCAGCAGGCCGTCGACCGCTCGATTGCTTGCGCCGCTTTTACCACCACACCGGTTGTTGCCAGCACCTCAAGGAAGTTCGCCCGCTGCTCCAGCGTCATCCGCTTTTTTGGTGCCTCGGGTGCGACCGCCACCTTGCCGGCTGGCTTTGTCATCGCACCCTCCCCAAATGAAACGACCGGGCCAGCGCGTGCTTCCCGGTCGCAATTCGTCATCGTTCCTGTTTTGTACTCAATAGCGTGACGCTTGTCAAGCAAAAAGTGCGTCATTGGTTATTCCGGGTCATTTTTCTTGACGAAACCACCCCCGCCGCATACCTGCGCCCCTCCCGAGACGGCCCCTTCGTCTAGCGGTCCAGGACGTCGCCCTCTCACGGCGAAAACACGGGTTCGATTCCCGTAGGGGTCACCACGGAACACAAAATGTGCCGGCAGCGCAAGCTGCCGCGAAGCGCCAGAGGCGCAAGCCCAACGGAAAACCGCCGCCCACCGATCACTCTCCTCGAGTCTCGTTCCGCAACGAACCAAGAAATTCTTGAAACTTTCACAATCTGAAAGTATCAGGAATTTTATGACCACCCTCGCCACGCAGATCGCCGGATCAAGCCTTGCTGATCGCATCTTCCACGAAGATCAGCTGGGTGCACTCCTCGGCGGCAGCGATGCCCGCCGCTACGCCCTGGTTCACCGGGCCATCAAAGACGGCTCCTTGATCCGGCTGAAACGGGCCACCTACATGCTCGGTGGGCGGAACCGCAGCACCGCCGTCCACCCCTTTGCCGCTGCGCAGGCTCTCATGCCCGGCAGCTATGTCTCCTTTGAAACCGCTCTGGCCTATCACGGCTGGATTCCGGAGGCTGTGGTCAGCACCGCGAGTGTCACACCGGGCCGCAAAACTACCAGCCATGACACACCGGTTCTGGGCCATTTCAGCTTTCATCCGCTCGCCCTGCGGGACTACCGGTTCCTGACCAGTGTCGACCGTGTAAAGCTCGGCAATCTCACGGCATTCATCGCGCAGCCGTTGCGGGCGCTGATCGACCACGTCGCCCTGCGGAAGGAGCATTGGTCGGGCTTCGACTGGCTCACCAGCGGCATGCGGATCGACGAGGACCTGCTGCAATCTCTCAGCCCCGGGGATTTCGCCGCGCTCCGGCCGGTTTACCGCCACAAGGCCGCCAACCAGTTTCTCCAGTCGCTCGAAGACGCACTTCTGACGACCAAAGGCGCTGCCACAGGACACCCCGGCGATGATTGAGCTCATTCAGAAGAAATTCCGCGAATATCGCGCGACCAACCCGGTCGAGGAAGAGCATGCCGTCAAGGAGATCATCCAGGAAATTGCGCTGTACGCGCTCTGGCGCGGTGATTTTTTCAACGTCGCCCTATTTCAGGGCGGCACCAGCCTGCGCATTCTCCACCGCCTGCCCCGGTTCTCCGAAGACCTCGATTTCATGCTGCGGTCGCCAAACCCCGAGTTTGATTGGACGCCCTATCTCAAAATCTTGGTCGAGGTTTTTGCCCAGTTCGGACTGAAGCTCGATGCCCAACCCCGGGAGAGGATGGACAGCAATGTTCGCGAAGCTGTGCTCAAGAATGACTCGATCGCCAGTCAGCTTGATTTGACCTTCGCTGGCACCGGGCAACGCCGGACGATCAAGATCAAGTTGGAGATCGATACCAATCCCCCGCCGCAATCCGGGGAGGCCAGCACCTTCCTCGATTTCCCCGCCGACCATGAGGTGCGGCATCAGGACTTGCCGTCCAATTTCGCATTGAAAATCCATGCGCTGCTTTGCCGGGGTTATTTGAAGGGCCGGGATTGGTTTGACTTTTCCTGGTATGTCGCGAACGGAGTGTCTCCCAATCTGCCGCATCTTCAGGCCGCTCTCATCCAGGCCGGCCCTTGGACGGCGCACGACGACCTCAGCATCGACAGCAGATGGCTGGACGCCACGCTCCGAACCAAGATCACCACAATCGATTGGACGGCCGCCGCCAACGACGTCAGGCGCTTCCTCCGCCCCACCGAATCCAAATCCCTCGACCTCTGGAGCGACCGCTTCTTCCTCGCAAAACTCGAAAAGATGGCGAGCCTCCCCCTTTGACCCACCCGCCACCTCTGGTCCACTATGCTTGCCCTGACCCTCGACCACAGGACTCCCCGATGGCAAATCCCGGCATGGACAGCGACGTTTTCTCCGCCTTCCTTGATCAGCTGCAACGCTATGTGCGCGAGCGGCTGATCCCGGCGGAGAAGGCCATTGCCGAAACCGACCGGATCCCCGACGACATCCTCGCTGAAATGCGGGACATGGGCCTGTTCGGCCTGACCATCCCCGAGGAATATGGCGGCTCGGCGCTGAACGTCAGCCAGTATATCGAAACCATCCGGCAACTGGCTTATGCCGCGCCGTGCTTCCGGTCGATCATTTCGATCAACATCGGCATGACCTGTTCGGCCTTGGTCAAGAACGGCACGGCGGAGCAAAAGGCCCATTGGCTGCCGCGTCTGGCGGCCGGGGAAATTGCCTCTTTCGGCCTCACCGAACCCGGCAGCGGCTCGGACAGCGCCGCGATGCAGACGACGGCGGTGCGCAGCGGCAACGGTTATGTGCTGAACGGCACCAAGCGCTACATCACCAATTCGCCGTTCGCCAAGGTCGCGCTGATCATGGCCCGCACCTCCAGGGAGGCACTGCCCAAAAACGCCCATGTCAGCGCGTTCCTGGTCCCGATGGACCTGCCCGGCATCACCGTCGGCAAGTCGGACCAGAAGATGGGTCAGTCGGGCTCCCACATCGCCGACATCATCATGGAGGATGTGCAGGTCAGCGGCGATGCCCTGCTGGGGGGAGCGGAAGGCAAGGGCTTTCAGACCGCGATGCAATCGCTCGACAATGGCCGCCTGTCGGTCGCCGCCGCGAGTGCCGGCTATGCCCGCCGCATCCTCGATACCGCGCTGCGCTATGCCAATGAACGCAAAGCCTTTGGCGAACCCATTGCCAATTTTCAGCTGATCCAGGCGATGCTCGCCGATAGCGAGGCGGAGATTTACGCCGCCGATTGCATGATCGCCGATGCCACCCGCCGCGCCGATGCGGGGGAGAAAATCCTGATGCAGGCCGCCGCCGCCAAGATGTTTGCCTCCGAAATGTGCGGTAGGGTTGCTGATCGCTGCGTGCAGATCCACGGCGGGGCCGGATATCTGGCGGAATATGAGGCGGAACGCTTCTACCGCGATGCCCGCATCTACCGGATTTACGAAGGCACCACGCAGATCCTCCAGCTGGTCATCGCCAAAAACATGCTCCGCGATTTTGCCGCGCAAAACTGATGTACCCGCTGCTCACCGGCCTCACCGTGATCGAGGCTTCGTCCTTCGTCGCCTCCCCGACCGCTGGCCTGTATCTGGCGCAAATGGGCGCAGAGGTGATCCGGGTTGATCAGATCGGCGGCGGCCCGGATTTCAACCGCTGGCCAAAGGCCGCCAATGGGGCGAGCCTCTATTGGGAGAATCTCAACCGCGCCAAAAAATCGGTCGCCCTCAATCTTGCCAGCGCCGAGGGTCGCGAACTGCTCCAGCAGCTGGTGGCGAAAACCGGCCAATTCCTCACCAACTTCCCGGTCGACGGGTTCCTGTCGCATGACCGGCTGGCCGCCACTCGGGCCGATCTGATCACCGTCCGCATCATGGGGCAGGCCAATGGCGCCCCCGCGCTGGACTATACCGTCAACAGCGCCGTCGGCTTCCCGGACCTGACCGGGCCGGGGCCGGAACCGGTCAACCACGTGCTCCCGGCCTGGGATTTGCTGACCGGGGCCTATGCCGCCTTCGCCCTGCTCGCCGCTGTCAGCCACCGCCGCGACACCGGCCTCGGGCAGGAAGTCCGCATTCCGCTCTCCGACGTCGCCATCGGCAGCGTCGCCAATCTCGGCATGCTGGCGGACGTGTTTGAAACCGGGACGACCCGCCAGCGGCTTGGCAATACCGTCTACGGTGCCTTCGGCCGGGATTTCGTCACTGCAGACGGGACTCGGTTGATGATCATGGCGATCACGCCGCGCCAGTGGTCCGGCCTCATCACCGTGCTGGGCATCGCCGCTGAAATTGCCGCGATTGAGCAGCAGCACGGCCTTTCCTTCGCCACCGACGAAGGCGTCCGCTTTGACCACCGCGAGCTACTGTTTCCGCTCGTCGAAACCCGGGTTGCCGCCCGGACCTATGCCGACCTTGCCGCAGCATTCGACGCGAACGGTTGCTGCTACGGCCCGTACCAGACGATGCTCGAAGCGGCGCGCGACCCGGTCCTGGTTGGCAGCAATCCGCTGTTCGGCAGCAGCAGCAACCCGAGCGGCCTGTCCTATCCCGCCGCCGGGTCCATCGCCTCCCTCCCCGCGCTCAACCGCGAAGCGCCGCGTCCCGCCCCCCGCCTCGGCCAGCATAGCGACGAAATTCTGGAACAGCAGCTCGGCCTGTCTCCCGGCCAGATCGCGGCCCTCCACGACAAGGGCATCGTCGGCGGCGCCTGATCCGCCCCCGGCCAACTATGATAGGCTGGATCACCGTCCCGTCCCGCCGCATAGAGCAGGCAAACTTGTACCCTGCCTGAGAGGACATCCGATGGCCGACGCTTACATCATCGACGCCGTTCGCACCCCGCGCGGTATTGGCAAACCCGGCAAGGGCGCGCTGTCCCACCTGCACCCGCAGCATCTCGCCGCCACCGTGCTGAAGGCGCTGAAGGACCGCAACAATCTCGATACCTCGCATGTCGATGACATCATCTGGTCGACCTCGACCCAGCGCGGCAAGCAGGCCGGGGACCTTGGCCGGATGGCAGCGCTCGCGGCCGGCTATGACATCCGCGCCAGCGGCATGACGCTCGACCGTTTCTGCGGTGGCGGCATCACCAGCGTCAATCTCGCGGCTGCACAGATCATGTCCGGCATGGAAGACCTGCTGATCGCCGGGGGCACCGAAATGATGTCCTACACCGCTGCCCTTGGAGCTGCCGACATGGCTGCCGGGGTCATGCCGATGGGCATGGGGTCGGGCAATGCCGCGTTGCAGGCGCTGCACCCGCAATCGCATCAGGGCGTCTGCGGTGATGCCATTGCCGCGATGGAGGGGATAAGCCGCGAAGCCGTCGATGCCCTCGGCCTCGAAAGCCAGCGCCGCGCCGCAGTCGCCATCAGCGAGGGCCGCTTCGCCAAAAGCCTCGTCACCGTTTACAATGAGGATGGCAGCGTCGCGCTCGATCACGAGGAATTCCCCCGGCCCGAAACCACCGCCGAAGGGCTCGCGGGCCTGAAAGCGTCCTTCGACGTCATCGCCGATGTGTCGATCCAGCCCGACGGGCAGACCTTCCGGCAATCGATCAACGCCCGCTACCCCGACCTGAAATGGACTGGTGTCCACCATGCCGGAAATTCATCGGGCGTCGTCGATGGCGCCGCCGCCATCCTGCTCGCGTCCAAAGCCTATGCCGACAAGCACGGCCTCAAGCCCCGCGCCCGCATCGTCGCCACCGCCAATGTCGGCGACTGCCCGACCCTGATGCTCAACGCGCCCGTCCCGGCTGCCCGCAAGGTGCTGGCCAAGGCAGGGCTGACTGTCGACGATATCGACCTGTGGGAAATCAACGAGGCGTTCGCCGTCGTCGCCGAAAAATTCATCCGCGACCTGAAACTCGATCGCAGCAAGGTCAACGTCAACGGCGGGGCCTGCGCCCTTGGTCACCCGATTGGCGCGACCGGATCGGTGCTGATCGGCACCGTCCTCGATGAACTGGAACGGCGCGGCCTCAAACGCGGCCTCGTCACCATGTGCGCCGCCGGCGGTATGGCCCCGGCGATCATCATCGAACGCGTGTAGCGCGGGTCAAGCCTCGGTAGCGACGGCCCCGGACGCGATCATCGCAGCGATGGCCTCCGCATCATAACCAAGGCCGCGCAGCACCGCTTCGCTGTCCTCTCCCGGCTTCGGCAACCGCACGTCGGCATTGGAGCGCTTGCCCGCCATTTCGACCGGGATGCCAGGGAGGCGCGTCACTGCGCCGGTATCGAGGGTCACGGTCTCCAGTCCGCGAGATGCGGCCAAATGTGGGTCATCGAACATGTCCTCCGGCCGACCGATCGGCGCGAAGGGCAGACCGCTGCCATCAAGCCGGTGGATGATCTCGGCGCGGGTGAAGCCTTTCATCAGCGTCCGGATCTCAGGCATGATCCGGTCGCGGGCCAGCACGCGGCTGTTATTCTTGCGCAGCGCTTCATCGGCCCACAGCGCCTCGAGCTTGAACAGCATGCAGAATTTCTCCCACAGTGCGTCGGTCACCACCCCAATGAACACCGGCTCGTCCGCCGTCTCGAACACGTCATAGATCGCCCAGGCCGAAATGCGGGCCGGCATCGGATCGGCGGCTTTGCCGGTCACCGCCAGCTGCGCCATATGCTGCCCGACCAGATAGACCGTTGTCTCGAACAGCGACGACACCACTTTCTGGCCAAGCCCGGTGCGGTGCCTTTCCTCCAGCGCCGCCAGAATCGCGATCACCCCGAACATGCCGCCGGTCACGTCGATGACACTAGAGCCAGCCCGCAGCGGACGCCCCGGCGGGCCGGTCATATAGGCGAGGCCGCCCATCATCTGCGCCACTTCGTCGAGCGCGGTGCGATTCTCATACGGACCTGACAGAAATCCCTTTTCCGACGCATAGATCAGGCGCGGATTGGCGCCGCGCAGCGCCTCATACCCCAGCCCGAGCCGGTCAAGCGCACCAGGGCGGAAATTCTCAACCAGGATATCCGCACCGTGGCAAAGCCGGGTGGCGACCTCCATTCCGGCGTCCGATTTCAGATCAACGCAGATGCTCGCCTTGTGACGGTTGTACATGGCGAAATATCCGGCACCAGAGCCGAGCAACCGCCGGGTCTGGTCGCCGCCAATCGGCTCAACCCGGGTTACCTCCGCACCCAGGCTCGCCAATATGTGCCCAACCGTCGGACCCATCACCATATGGGTGAATTCAACGACCTTCAGCCCGGCGAGTGGCGTCGGCCCGCTCATGCCGCGAACCCGAGCGGCAGTCCGGCATCCGGCGTAAACCCGTACAGCGGTTCACCCGGCAGCGCGGCAGCGACAATCTCCCGGACCTTCAGCAGCGCGGGCAGATCAATCCCCGTCTCGATCCCCATCGCCTGCAGCATGAACACCAGATCCTCGGTCACGATATTCCCGGACGCGCCAGGCGCGAACGGGCAGCCGCCAATCCCACCGAGCGAGGCATCGAGCGTGGTGATCCCCTCCTCCAGCCCGGCCAGCGCATTCGCCAGCCCCAGCCCGCGCGTATTGTGCAGATGCAGCGTGGTCAGCTTGTCCGCCCCGGCAGCCGCCTTCACCGCCCGCACCATCCGCTTGACCTGCGCCGGGTTGGCATAGCCCGTGGTATCGGACAGGCTCAATTCCTTCGCCCCGGCAGCGACGGAGGCCACTGCCAGTTCGGTGACCCGGTCCTCGCTGACAACCCCTTCATAGGTGCAGCCGAACGCCGTCGACAGGCTGACGGCGAAATGGACCCCTGCGCCCGCCGCCAACACGGCGATCACCGCAATTTCCGCCAGCATGTCGGCATGGCTTTTGCGGACATTTTTCAGGCTGTGGGTTTCCGACATCGAAAACGGGATCGACATGCCGTGCACCCCGGCGGCAATCGCCCGTGCCGCGCCCTTGGCGTTCGGCACCAGCGCCACGACGTTCAACCCGGGGATTGTCTTGGCAAATGCTACCACCTCGGCCGTATCGGCCAGTTGCGGCAGCAGCGACGGCGGGACAAAACTGCCGACTTCAATCTCGCGCACCCCGGCTGCGGCCTCCGCCGTGATCCACGCCTGTTTCGCCGCCAGCGACATGATCCGGTCGGTACTTTGCAACCCGTCTCGCGGGCCGACTTCGCTGATCAGGATCACGCGCGTTTCTCCTGTTGTGTCCCAAGGTAAATCCACGGCCGCACCGTCCGGTCCGCTGCCTGCCAGCTGCGGATGGCCGCGCTGTGTTTCAGGGTCAGCGCAATAGCATCCGCCCCCTCCAGCAGCATGGCCTTGGCCTCAGCCTCAATCTCGAACCCATGACTGTCAACCCGCTGCGCTGCCAGATCAATGGACACCCGCTGACCCGCCATTGCAGCGATGGCCGCCTCCGGTAGTACAATTGGAGCAACCCCGTTCCGGATGCAGTTGTTGCGGAAGATCGGTGCAAAACTTTCGGCGATCACGGCGCGGAAACCATATTCCGCCAGCGCCCAGACCGCATGCTCGCGACTCGATCCGCAGCCAAAATTCTTGCCGCCGAGCAAAATTTCCGCACCGGCAAAGGCTGGGTCGTTGAGCACAAAGTCCGGATTCGGCACGCGGTTCGTGACATCGCTGTATCGCCACGCGGCGAACAACCCGGCCTTCAGCCCGGTCTTCCCGGTACTGGTCATCTCGCGCGATGGGATAATCGCATCGGTATCGACATTGTCGCGGATCAGCGGCACCGCAATGCTGGTCAGGGTGGTGAAAGGCGTCATCCTACCGTCCTCGGATCGGTGATGCATCCGGCGATGGCACTGGTGGCGACCATTTCCGGGCTGGCGATATGCGTCCGGATACCGGGGCCCTGCCGCCCCTCAAAATTGCGGTTGGTCGATGATATCACCCGGCTTCCCGGCGGGAAACTCTCACCACCGGCATAGAAGCACAGCGAGCAGCCACTCTCCCGCCACTCGAATCCGGCATCAGTGAAGATGCGGTCCAACCCTTCCGCCTCGGCAGCGCGCTTCACGGCGGATGACCCCGGAACCACCAGGCCCAAAACGCCTGCCGCCTTGGTCCGCCCGTTCAGGACCGCCGCAGCCCGGCGCAGGTCGGATAGCCGAGCATTGGTGCAACTGCCGATGAACGCCACGTTGATCGGTGTCCCGGCAATCGCCTGACCTGCCTCCAGCCCGATATAGGCCAGCGCGTTCGCATCGGCATCGACGGGTATGAACTGCGATATGCCGATGCTGTTGCCGGGTGATGTGCCCCAACTGACCATGGGCTCAATGCTCCCCGCGTCGATCACAATCTCGCGGTCGAACACCGCTCCGGCATCGGTTCGCAGGTCGCTCCAATCCGGCAACGGATCGGGTGCATAGCGCCGCCCTTTGAGATAGGCCGTCGTCCGCGCGTCGGGCGCGATCAGCCCGGTCATCGCGGCAAATTCGGTCGCCATGTTGCACAGCGTCATGCGCGCTTCCATGTCGAGCGCCGCGACCGCGTCTCCCGCAAATTCCACCGCATGCCCCGCACCGCCGCCTGCACCATGGTCGGCGAGCAGCCGCAGGATCATGTCCTTGGCGGTTACCCCGGACGGCAGCACGCCGGTGAAAGTGACTCGCATTGATTTCGGCTTGCTGACCCGCAGTGTCCCGGTCGCCATCGCATGTTCGGCCTCCGACGATCCGATCCCCCAGGCCAGTGCCCCGAACGCGCCTTGGGTGCAGGTGTGGCTGTCCGGTGCGATCAACGTGCAACCCGGCAGCACAATGCCAAGCTCGGGTGAAATCACGTGGGTGATCCCCTGATCCGGGTCGTTCACGTCGAACAAGGTGATGCCCGCCGCCCGGCACGCCGCCCGGGTTTCGGTGATGAACGCCTGCCCGCCGCGCATCAACGTCTGGTCAGTCCGACCGGTGCGGGTATCAACGATATGGTCCATCACCGCGAACACCCGCGCCGGATCGACCACCGCCCGACCAGCTGCGGCCAGACTGGCCAATGCCGCCGCTCCGGTCCGCTCATGCAGAAAAATCCGGTCAATCGCGATCAACGCATTGCCGTCGCCCAGGTCGACCACAACATGGGCGTCCCACAGCTTCTGGAACAGGGTTTGCGGCCCGGACAGGGTCAGGCCTCGCGTCTCGATTGCCGCGCCAGATGGAGCGGTTTGGCGGCGGTTGAGCGGATCAGCGCGCGATGTTCCCGTGCCAATTGCACCGGCGCGAGTGCGGCGCTGTCGATCGGAATCGCATTGGCCGCGTTCGCTTCGTACCAAGGGGAGAACACATGCCCCGCCCGGACAATCGCCCAGGCCTTGGTCAAATATCCACCGAACCGGTCGGGCGTCAGGTCAGGGTAAAGCAAGTCGGGCTCACCCGCTGGCAAGACCTCGTGAGAAACGGTCTGGACGCCAAAGTGCGCGACCACCGCATCGATCACAGCCTGCCATGCCTGCCAGTCGGTCGGCGCTGCTCCCGGCCAGAGGTCGGACAAACCATGTCCCGGCAGATCAATGCGAAGTGCGTCCGTGTCGTCGAGCAAATCACCCTCTCGGCCTGGTCCATGCACCAGCAAATGACCGGACGCCGCCTTGCCCTGCCAATGGATCAGGCCGCCAAATTCGCTCGTGCGCACAAATAGAAATCCTGCTTCGCTGTCCTCTGCAGGCAAAAACATGGGGGCAGGATGTCGCTGGAAAAAATCGGCATTGGCTTGAAAATGGGCAGCCGAGTCTTTTTGTTCCTGTGTGGTCCAACCGTTGGGCAGTGGCGGAAACCGCGTCATATGCGCAGCCATCGGATCGCCAGCATAGCTCGACAATAGCGCCGGAGGCACCGAAGTGTTGGCAAGCGGCACGTCAAAGCCCGCTGTCAACGCCGCCCTATATCCATCACGATAGGCGTCACCAGCAACCAGCAAATCCATGACCATTTCGTGAACCAAGACTGGTGCAGCATGCGGATTGGGCAGCCGCCGCGCCTCTTCGGGCTTGAACCAGGGAAAGTACCAGGTTTGCTCGAGCATCCTGTTCCAGGCCCAAATCAAATGTTCGCCGTATCCTGCAACGGTCAAGGGTGGCAAATAGTCTTCACCGACATCGGCAAGTTCTTCCTCGCGAAAACAGGGATAGCCTCCAGCTCCCAGACTCACGAACTTTTCAGGATATCGTCGGATGGCATTCATCAGGAATATCCCGCCCGAGTGAAATCCGTAGGCAGCAATCCCCTTGAAGCCCACAGCGTCGGCAAAGGCGACAATCGCGTCTGCAAAATCGGCAGTTCCTGGCTTCTCCGTCTGCAACGGATCGGATTGTCCGAAACCGGGAGAGTCGGGGGCGATGCACGTGAATCGCTCCCCCCAAATGCGCATCACTGCGTCATATTCGGCGGAGGATCGCGGACTCTGGTGGATCATCAGCAATGGGGGACCATTGCCCGCCCTGCGGTAGTGGACACGGCGACCGTTGATTGTGAGATAGTGGCGTGTGATCATCATCGGTAAGTTGTCCGGACAAATTTTACTCGACAGCGGTCTATCCTGTAGCCATTGTCGGCGCAAGCGAAGGGATAAGCTTATATGGCCCTGTTGGGTACGAAAATGGTCTGTGACGGCGCAACCGCCAGGCAGTTATTTGACGCGGTGATGGCCAACCCGGCGCGCAAGAAATTCGGCTTCGGTGAAAAGCTGGCGATTGTGAACGTCGATTTTCAGCAGGCCTATACAAGGACTGACCTGTTCGCGACCGCCTATGAAACCGACCCCCGCCAGATTGAGTATACCAACACCATCTCCCGGTTGGCGCGAGAGCACGGCATGCCAGTCATCTGGTCCCGTGTCGGCTATGTCGATGACGCTGGGGACGCCGGGGTTTGGGGGACGCGCACCAACACCCCTGATTCGCTGCAGAACATCAAATATGGTTCTGACCGCCACGCCTATGACAGCCGTTGCGACATTGCCACGAACGACCTGCAATATACCAAGCGCATGCCGAGCGCGTTCTTCGAAACTCCGCTCGCCAGCTATCTGACCTGGCACAAGGTCGATACCGTTGTGGTGACCGGCGGCAGCACCTCGGGCTGCGTCCGCGCCACAGCGGTCGATTCGCTCAGTCACGGCTACCGCACCATCGTCCCGATCGAGACCTGTGCCGACAAGCATGAAAGCTATCATTTCGCCAACCTGACCGATCTTCAGCTGAAATATGCCGATGTCGAACGGGTGCAGGTGGTGATTGATTGGCTGCAATCCCGGTGAGCGGCGACCCCGGCCTCTATGACTTCGCTCCCTATCGCGGGCGCCGGAAAATCGTCTGGCCGGACGGCAAATCCGTTGCGGTCTGGGTCGCGCCCAATCTGGAATATTACGAAATCGACCCGCCCGCCCATCCGATGCGTAAGGCCTGGACCAAACCGCACCCGGACGTCGTCGGTTACGGCCACCGCGACCATTCCAACCGTGTGTCGCACTGGCGAATGGCCGATGTGATGACCAAACACGGCTTCCCCGGCTCGGTCTCGCTGTCGGTAGCGCTCTGTCAGCATCACCCCGAGGTGGTGGCCGATGCGGCAACGCGCGGCTGGGAATTCTTCTCCCACGGCATTTACAACACCCGCTACGCCTATGACATGGACGAGGCTCAGGAACGCGCGATCATCGAGGATTCGATCCGCACCGTGCGCGAGGCTACCGGCCAGACCATCCGCGGCTGGCTCGCCCCGGCGCTGACCCACACACCCCGCACCCTCGACCTGATCGCGGACTATGGCCTCGATTACACCTGCGACCTGTATCACGACGATCAAATCCAGCCGGTGCGGACCAAGACAGGCAACCTCGTTTCAATCCCCTACAGCCTGGAGGTCAATGACCATTACGGCTTCTTCGTCTACAATATGTCGCCCCGCGAATATGCCGATACCCTCATCCGCCAGTACGAACGGCTAGCGGCGGAGGGGGGCACGGTGATGTGCATCCCGCTGCACGCCTATCTGATCGGGCAACCGCACCGGATTGGGCCGTTTCAGGACGCGCTCCGCCACATCGCCAGCGACGGCCGCGCCTGGATCGCCCGCGCCGGTGACATCGTCGATGCCTGGAAGCAACAGCAATGACGCTCGATCCCAGCTATCTCGAATACCCCAAACGCCGCGCCGGCTATGACCATGACCTCTACGACTGGTCGGCCATCCAATCCCGCAAGCCCACGGTCTGGTCAAATGGCAAGAAAGTCGCGGTCTGGATCTGTGTCAGTCTGGAATGGTTTCCGATCACCCCGTCCGACACGCCGTTCCGCGCGCCGGGGCATATGCAGACGGCCTATCCGGACTACCGGCACTATACCGCGCGCGAATATGGTACACGCATCGGCTTTTACCGCCTGCTCGATGCGTTCGCGAAATCCGGTGTCACCGCCAGCATCGCGGTCAACAGCCGGATCGCCGACCGCTATCCGCAGATCATCGCCGACATCATATCTGCGGGTCACGAAATCGTCGCCCACTCAACCGACATGAACGGCACCGTCGCAACGGGCCTGCCCATCGACGCCGAACGCGCCCTGATCACCGAATCGCTCGACATGTTGGAACGCGTTTCCGGAACCCGTCCCAAAGGCTGGCTCAGCATCGCCCGCTCCCAAAGCTGGAACACGCTCGACCTGCTGAAAGAAGCTGGTGTCACCTGGTGCGGGGACTGGGTGAACGATGAACTGCCCTACCGGTTCCGGAACGGCCTCATCAACCTGCCGCTCAATCACGAACTGTCGGACCGGCAGATCATCACCGTCCAGCAACACTCGGCGGACAGTTACGCCCAGCAGATGGTCGATGCGTTTAACTGGCTGGCAGCAGAAAGCGGACGCGTCCTGCCGCTCCACATCACCCCCTATATCATGGGCCTGCCCTACCGCATCGCAGCGTTCGAGGCGCTGTTGGACAGGCTTGCCGCCCGCAGCGAAGCCTGGGTTGCCAGCGGGTCCGAAATCGTTTCCGCATGGGAGGCGCAGCAGTGAAGGTCCGCAACCCGCGCACTGGAGAGCGTGATTATGAAATCGCCCCGCTCGACCGACCAGCACTTGTGGCCCTCACCACCCGCATGCGGCAAGCGCAGCTGACATGGGCCGCCAGGTCCGCCGCAGACCGCGCCACCATCCTCCTTGCGCTTGGGGCCGCAATCACCCGGCACCGCGCCGACCTCATCGCCGCCCTGACCACCGATACCGGCCGTGCCGCGATCTCCGCGATAGAGGTTGACGGCACACCCCGCCTGATCGCCCGCTGGGTCGCGTCCGCCGCCACCATCACGAGCCAGGCCTCCATCACCGATCGGCAGACCGCGATCCCCGGCATTTCGACCTCGACCCGCCTCGTCCCCTATCCGCTGGTTGGGGCAATCTCTCCGTGGAACTTCCCAATGACATTGGCGCTGATCGACGCGATCCCAGCGCTGGCGGCAGGGTGTGCGGTGATCGTCAAACCTTCGGAGGTCACCCCGCGCTTCATCCGCCCACTGATGACCGCGATCGCCGAAGTACCGGAGCTCACCGACGTCCTGGTCCTGGTGGAAGGGGACGGTGCCACCGGTGCGGCACTGATCGATCTCGTCGATTATGTCGCCTTCACCGGTTCGGTCGCCACGGGCCGGCAAGTTGGGGCCGCCGCCGCCGCCGCCTTCATCCCGGCAAGCCTGGAACTGGGCGGCAAGGACCCGATGATCATCCTCGCGAGTGCCGACCCAGACCATGCCGCCGACATCGCGCTCCGCGCCTCGGTCGTAAACAGCGGTCAGGCTTGCCAGTCGATTGAGCGGGTCTATGTCGCCGCCGCCATCTCCAACCAATTCCTCGCCGCCCTGACGGCGAATGCCAAGGCCGCCCGGCTCAACTACCCGGACATCAACAGCGGCGACATCGGCCCGTTCATCTTCGCCCGTCAGGCCGAAATCGTGCAATCCCAGCTCGATGATGCCGTCGCAAACGGCGCGACAATTCTAGCGGGTGGCAATGTCGAAACCCTCGGCGGTGGACGCTATCTTCGCCCGACCGTCCTCACCAGCGTAACTCCAACCATGAAGATCATGACCGGCGAAACCTTTGGCCCCGTCATCCCCGTCACCATTTTTGACGACGTCGAAACCGCCATCACGCTCGCCAACGACGGTGACTTCGGTCTGTCAGCCGCCGTCATCGCTGGCTCGGTGGAGGAAGCCGAAGCCGTCGCCGCACGGCTTCGGGCCGGGGCCGTATCGATCAACGACGGCTCGCTGACCTCAATGGTGTGGGAAGCGGAGAAATCCAGCTTCGGCCTGTCCGGCCTTGGGCCATCCCGCATGGGCGACAGCGGCATCTTGCGTTTCTATCGGCGGCAGGCGCTCATCCGGCAATCCGGCACCGCGCTTCCGCTTGCGGCTTATTCAGAGGAGTCTGTCCGATGACCTACAGCAAGATACTCGCAGGCATGGCACTAGCTCTGCTCCCGACCGCCGCGCTGACCGCAGCCGAACCGGAGCGCAAGACCGTCGCGGTTGGCGTGGAGAAGCCGACCGAGCGCCTGCCAACCGACATCCGCCGGGTCACCCTGATCGTCCGCAGCATCGAAAATTCGCTGAAGCTCTACCGCGATGTGCTGGGCATGAAGATCAACTATGACACGATGGTGGAAACCTCCGGCGTCGCGCTGCCCGCCGGTCCGCCCGGTGCCAAGGTCCGGCTGATCCTGCTCAACAGCAATGATCCCTACATCGGCTGGATCGGCCTGATGGAGTGGATTGATCCTGCCTTTCCTGACCCAGGCCCCTATCCCAAGCGCATGGGCCCCGGCGGTCATGTCATCGTCACCAACACCGATGATGTCGATGGCCGCTGCGCCGCCGCTGCCAAAATCCCCGGCGTCACGGTTACCGCGCCGCCCCGGATGCAGGAATATCCGGGCCGGAATGGTGGTGCGCCAATCCGGGTTCGCGGCTGCAACTTCTTCGATCCTGACGGCACGCTGATCGAGCTGAACCAGTTGCTCAAATGAAGGCGGATTTTGCGCTGGCGATGCCCAACATGGCCGCCCATGCGGGGGAGTGGGAGGGGCGTTACCGCCATATCGATGCGGACGGAACCCTCATCGACGACCATCATATGTGGACCTGGTGCGAATTTCCCGACGACGGTCCCTTTGCCTATATACAGCACAACCGGCTGACCTGGGATGATGGCCGCACTGCCACCTATGAATTCGGCGGCGTCTACCGGGACGGGCAACTCCATTGGGACACCGACCGGTTCCACGGCTACGGCTGGGAAACCCACGAGTCCGTCCTGATGCTCCGCCTTGAACGCCGCGATGTCCCCGGCAGCTATTATATCGAGATGATCACCATCGCCCCCGACCACCAAACCCGCGCCCGCACCTGGCAATGGTACAGGGACGGCAAACCCTGGAAGCGGACCCTGTGCGATGAGTGGCGGGTGGCCTGAATTTGCGGGTGCCTATGGCGCCAGCCCCTACCGCTTCAATTCCACCAGTTCATACCAGGTCATCATATATCCCCCGACGCCGCCCTGGACGAAAATCGCGTCCTCGTCGTCGGTGATCCACAGATCATAGCGCGGGTGTTCGCCGGACATGCCGGCTGATCCGTCATCGACGAACTGGAAATGCCGGGTCTGGAAGGTGCCAGCCGTAACGGTCACCTCCTCCTTGCCGAGGTACACCGCATCGATCTTCACATGCGCGATCATCGGCGGTGTCGCGCCTCTGTGGTCAGGGGATGGCAGGTAACAGTTGAACTTGTGCTTCTGGCCCACCTCCCAGCTTTTGGTCGACAGCATATAACCATCGGACACGATCGGGTGGGTGCCAAAGCCATCGATCGGCAATTCCGCCTTCACCTGTTGCGATAGCCGCCCGATGGACGGGCCAAAGGACTCGCACTCGATGGTCTCGCCGTCAAAGCGCATCCAGCCCGAGCCCATGAACTTGTCGCCAACGGTCAGCCGGACGTGCAGGTCCATCGGCTGATTATGTTCATCAAGCGCATAGATGATGTCGCGCATCACCGTCGGCTCCGGCTCCTCGATTTCGCAATGGGCGCGCATGGTGACCTTGCCGTCGCTGTGCCGGGTGAACATGAAGGTTTCGAACCCGCGCGCCTGCCCCATGCGCTCAGGCTTGCGCGAGGTGTAAGCCAACCGGCCCTCGATAACGCGGTGCTTCATGTGCAATTCCTTTTGAGGATTCTCAACCGACCATAGCATGGCGACGCATTATATGCTTGCCAAGTGGAATTTGTCCGGACAAATTGTGGCACATTGCGAATGGGGGCTTTCGATGAACCTGCAGGAACTCGATCTGCTGCGCTGGGTGCATATCCTGGCCATGGTCTATTGGCTGGGTGGCGAATGGGGGGTGTTCCAGACCAGCTATAACGTCACCAACAGCGCGCTGTCGCTGGAAGAGCGGCGGCGGCATATGGAAACCGCCTACCGGATCGATATCCTCGCACGCACCGGCATCGTGCTGCTACTGCCGCTCGGCTTGCACATGGGGCATATCTACGGTTTCCTGCCGATCCTCGATGGCGCTGGCCTTTGGGCGATGTGGATATTCTTCGCCGTCTGGCTCGGCATGACCTGGATGGCGTTTCTGCGCCGGGAAACCGACAGCGGCATCCGGATCACCATGCTGGAGGAGCGGCTGCGCTATCCGCTGATCACCGCCATCATCATCCTGTCGCTGATGGCGTTCAATGGCACCGGCCCGGTCGAAGTCTCCGAAGGCAGTTTCTGGTATCCCGCCAAGATGATCCTGTACGCCTTTGCCTTGTGCATCGGGCTTTTCCTGCGGCTGGTGATGCGGCGCTGGACATCGCGGTTCCGGAAACTCGCCGAGGGTCCCAATCCGGCGGAACAGTTGGCGCTCGAACTCGAAATCGCTCAGGCGCGGATTGCTGCCTATATCTACTGGATCACCATCTCCGGCGTCTGCTTTCTGGGCGCAACCAAGCCGTTTTGATCGTCACATCTCCCGAAGCGACTTGCTGAGTTCCTCGACCGTCGGCTCGGTCTCGGCAAGCGCTTCCATATCCTGCTGCACCCCGCGCATGATCCGGGCGATATAGTCCTTGATCAGCAGGCCGCGCTCCTTGCCTGCTGCGGTGTCGGGCACATAGGCCTCAATATCGCTGCGGCTGATCGTTCCCTTGGCATCCAGCAGTCGCTCGATGGTGTCCATCCGCTCCCGCATCACCGATATCTCGCCCGCCAGCGCCATCACGATGGACAGCGTCCGGTCCGTGGCGGGGTCGGCGAAATAGGCCGGGCGCTTGCCCTTGGCCTTGGCACCGGCACGGGCGATCCAGTCAATCTGGTCGGTCATGCTACAGGCTTCCAGGCACCATAGGCGTGCCAGGATGCGGCCCGGCCATGATCCTCGCCCTTGCCCTGCGATTGTTTCGGGAACACCGTTTCATCGACGACGGCGGTTACCCCAGTCACGAACTGGCAGTCCCTTGGCAGTCCGGCCTCGGCCATGATGCCCTTCAGATCGAGCGCATGCATCGACGACCAGAACGGCTCATTGTTGTTGAAGGCATCCCAGTCCCGCTGGAATTGTTCGAACAGCGGCATGGCCGCGGAATATTGCGGCTGCTCAAGGTGAAGCATCAGCCCGCCCGGCGCGAGCACCCGGGCACTTTCCTTGACAATGCGCGGCAGCGCGGTGCCCGACAATTCGTGCAGGTACATGGTCGTCTGCACCCAGTCGAACGATCCGTCATCAAAAGCCGACATATCCTCGGCATTCATCTGTACGAATTTCAGATTATAGGCCCCGAGCGCCTGCGCCCGGGCGTGGCCATAGCGCAGCGACGGTGCGGCGGTATCGATCGCAATCACCTCGCAATCAGGGAACGCCAGCGCCAGCGGCACGATATTGTGACCAATGGTGCAACCCAGATCGAGGATGCGGTTCGGCGCCCAACCGGGCCGCTCCCGCTTGATCCAGTCTACCAGCGCCATGCCGCCGCCATCATTTAGCGCGCCCAGTCCGCCGCCAGTCGTCGCGAAAATCCCGCAGTCATAATTCGCGCCTGCCGACACATCACCGGGACGTTCCTCCCCGTGGTAGGACCCTGGCATGCAGTGGATATCAATCGCCGCCTGATACCGTGGAACCTGCACCGCCGGGTCCAGTTTCAGCGTATCGCGGCCTTCGTTGAACTGCCGCGCCTTGGCATCAAGCTCATCCAGCTGGCGCAGCACCATCGCCCGGCCATTTTGCTGGCGCATCTCCATCGAATTGCGTTTCATCGACGACCAGAAACTGTGCCAAGGGTCCTTGTTCATCGCATGGCGAATCTCGAACCGGTCCTTCGGCGGGCGTCCATGCTCCTTGATGAAGGCGGGCAACACCCGGCGCTCATAGGCCAGCGCATTGCCGCCACCGATCCCGGCGGACAGATATTTGTTGAGATTGGCGAGGAAATTGAACCGCGCTGCCTCGTCATGTTTCGGGGTCGGGAACACCGCATGCTGGGTAACGGCGGTATAGGGCGGTGGCACTTCCATGACGCTCATATCAATCCATCCTTGGCCAAACGGGCAATGGTCGCTTCACTCGCCCGCTGGAAATAATCCCGGTCGGGGGTGATCAAGTCATTGACCTTGATCAATCCGTTCGCCTGCTGGTGGGTTTCACCGGCATAGGTCGATGCAAATAATGCGGTGCGCTGGCGCGACAGCATGTTGGTCATGCCAGGCTTCCGTCGCGCAGCCCGCAGCGCTCCAATGTCGATGTCGGCAAAGGCGGTGAATGTCTCCCCGCTGTTCGATTCCGCCAGCACCTGGCCCTTCCAGTCGACCACCATCGAATTGCCGTCGGCTGAGGCGAGAGGCAGCGCGGTATCGGTAATCCCGGCGGTATTGGCGGAGACGATATAGGCCATGCTCTCAAATGCCCGGGCCCGCTTGGCGATCATCTTGGGGGTGGCATTCGGCGACCCGATTTCCGAGGAGGAATGCACGAAAATCTCCGCCCCGCGCAGCGCATGGGCACGGGCAATCTCCGGGTACAGGATTTCCTCCGAGGCAATCGCCGCCAGATTGCCGATCTCGGTCCGCGCCACCGGGAACACCCCGTCGATGCCGTAAATGTCGAGATACTTGCTCCACACATCATGCGGTGTCGGCGCAAACATCGAGTTCAAGCGCCGGTACCGCAGCACGACATTGCCATCGGGCGCGATCACGAAACTGGTCTGGAAATACAGGCCGGGGAAATTCGGGTCGATCTCATAAGCATTGCCGCTGAGATAGATTTGTTGCCGCTGGGCAATGCCGCCCATCGCTTCATATTCGGCCCCGCCAATCTCCAGTGCAGCCTTGTCCGCAAACTCAGGAATGGAAATCCGGCCTGGATAACTGGTCAGCACATATTCCGGCAGCACCACCAGCTTGACCGGCGCACCGCCATATTGCTGGATGAAAATGCGCGCGCCCATGATCTTGGCGTCAATCTCCCCGATCATCGCCAGCATCTGTTGGCGCGCCGCGGCCCGGTCGGGGCAGCGTTCGACCGAACGGGCGGTCAGCTGAAGGGCAACGGCGGCATAGGTCATGTCAGTTCAACCCCAGGCTTCCCGGGTTCATCAGGCCCTTGGGATCAACCGAGTGTTTCACTGCTTCCAGCACCGCCCAGGCCGCCGGATGATGCGAGGCCTTTAACGGATAGGACCGCGCCACCTGAAGATGGGCTGCACCGAGCGCCTGAAACACCCCGATCACCTCGCCCCGCAACCGGTCAACCAGCGCCCGCGCCGCCGGATTGGCGGGCAAGCGCTTCAGTTTAGCAAGATGCGACGGCTCCAGCGACCGGACATGCAATTCCTCCAGCGCATCGGGCCAGAAAAACACCGGCTCAACCAAACAGGTGGACCGGCTCACCGCTGCGAGCATGGCACCGGCTGCCACTCCTTCCCGCGCCATCTCCTCGGCATTGGCGGCGAATAGCGCCTGCACACCCTCCCACGCCGCAACCAGCCGGCTGTGGGGCAGGAACCCGTGCACCGGCACCCAGCGCTCGCCCTCCGGCCCGACCATCGAATTGACCGGTGGAAACGGATTGGCGCGCAGGATCTTCGGGATGGTATTCTCAATCGCCTTGCCGCCTGCATCTGCGACCAGTGCATTGATCGTGGCGACATCGGCATCAACCGCTGCCTGACTGCGTCCCTCGACAATCACATGCAGGGAAAATGGCACATCCTCCAGGAACGACCGTCCGGCGGCGACAACCTTCGCGCCTTCCTTGATCGCCTTCCAGGCCGATCCTTGCGCCTTCATCATGTTCAGCAGCGATTTGGCATCGGCGCCCAGGCTGTCGCGCTTCATCCGCTGCGATTGCAGATAGGGGTCAAAACCAAAATTCTGTGCCGCAAGGCCCGACCGGGCAATCGCGCTCATTCCGGCAAAATAGGCCGGATAATCGTCAAAGGCATAGGAGCCATAGGCAAAGGCCGCAGCCTCCTGCACCAGCTTCAGTGTCACCCGTACCTTGATGCCGAGCGCCCCGCAGTCGCCGGCGAACAGGCCTGTGATATCGGGCCCGAAGGAGCGGAAAAACCGGCTGCCGGTGTTGACGATGCTACCGTCGGCCAGCACGACATCGAAGCTGATCGCGCCGTCGGCGACCGGCCCGTTGTTGGCACCCCAGAACAAGCCGTTCTGGCTCATCCCGCCACCGACCGTCGCGTGGATGCCGGACAGCGTGCCCCAGGCAAAGGCCCGCAGGCCCATCGGTTTCAGCGCTTCATACAATTTCGCCCAGGTGCAACCGGCCTCCACGGTGACCGTCATGTCCTCGGCATTGATTTCGATGATCTGGTTTAGGGCTCCGGTATCGACAATCAACGCTCCCGCATTCGGTGCGACATAACCGCTGGTATAACTCATGCCGCCGCCGCGCGGGATGATGGCGATGCCTTTGGCCGTTGCCGTGCCGATCCCGGCTGCCAGCATCTCAACGCTGGTCGGGCGGAACACCGCCAGTGGGGCCGGTCCCTTGCTGAACACGTCCTGCGCGTAAAAATCACATTCTGCCGGATCGGTGATCAGCGCATCATTGCCGACCGCTTGGGCCAGTGCAGACAAGGTCATGCCGCGCGCCTTTCGTCCGGGTAGCGCCCAAGCATCAGCAAGAGCGCCCCGCCAACGACAAATATGACCGATGCAACGCTCAGGATCAGATCATAGCTGCCAGCCGATTCCCGGACCACACCGTAGAAGATCGGCGACGTGGCAGACGCAAGACCGAACGGCATGTACAGCATCCCGTAGATCCTCCCGAAATGTGCCATGCCGAAATAGCGCGCGGCGAGGAAGGCGATCAGGTCGGATTCCGCGCCTGCGGCAAAGCCGAGCAGGAATGCCGCCACGGTGATCATCGTCGCATCACTCGATGTGCCCATCAGCAGATAGCAGGACAGGGCCGGCAAGCAGAGCACGGGGAAGGCAATTGCCGGTCCCCAGACGCGATCAAGCAGAAATCCGACACCAAGGCGGCCAACCAGCAAGCCGACGCCGACCACACCCATCACGCCAGCTGCGGCCTGGGTACTCAGCCCGTGATCGGCGACGATGGCCGGCAAGTGGATGTGTGCACCGCCATAGGCACCGGCAATCAGCAGGATGGACAACCACAGCAGCCAGAACTGCCGCGTCCGGATTGCCTCCTTGAAGGTCAGGCCAACCAAGTCACCGCTGGCGGTTGACAGGGCAGCGGGGCGCTCCTCTGGCCGGGGTTCCCGGAAGACCGCCAGGATGATCGGCAACGCGACAAACAGCGGCAGCATGGCGACGATTGGGAACATCGCCCGCCACCCGAAATTCTCGATCGAAAACACCGCAAGGCGCGGCACGATGAACGCGGCGACGCTGGTGCCGAGCAGCATGATGCCAAGCGCAAGGCCGCGATTCTTGACGAACCACATCGATAGCGCCCGGCTCCAGGTCACCGGAGTCGATCCGATTCCGACCAGCCCGAGAAGGAAGAAGAACAGGTAGAAACTCGAAATCGAGGAGGTAGTGAAATAGGGGAGCGAGAAGGCGACGATGAACGCAATGACCGACCAGATACCAACCTTGCGGACACCGAACCTGTCGGCAAGACCGCCGAACACCGGTGCCAGCAAGGCCGCGGTGATGCCGAAAATCGTGATGGCGATGCTGACCTGTGCCCGGTCCCAGCCGAATTCTGCCTTCAGCGGTGCGAACAGGAAGCCAAGGACGTTGAAGGGCAGCGGCGAGGCACCGCACATCGTGCCGAGAAATCCCGCCACCAGGACTTTCCAGCCCGCCTTGAATTCAGACTGCTGCACCGCGTCCCCCCGTTCTGCAATCGACTTTGAAAACCAATGCGGCCTGCAAAGCAGCGCTTGAATTTGTCCGGACAAGTTTTCATGTCACCCCAGCCATGTCAAGCAAACCCTCTATACATGTGCCACCAAACGGGCGCAGTGCGAACCGGCATTCGCCCGACTGGTGAACAATAATCGCATTTCCCGCTTGACTAAAAATTTGTCCGGACAAATTACATGGCCGGTAAACGAAAGGTCCACGCTCGTGTCTCCGGCCCTTGGCCTGCAAAGCATGTTGTTCGTCCCGGGCACCAAGCCCGACCGCTTTGCCAAGGCGCTGGCAAGCGGCGCAGACTGCGTCTGCATCGACCTCGAAGACGCAGTCCCCGCCGCTGACAAGGCCGCTGCGCGCGCTGCCGCCATTCAGGGCTTGGGCGATCCGCGCCTGGCGATCCGGATCAACGGCCTGACCACCGCCGACGGCCTAGCCGACTTGCTGGCCGTGTCGACCGTAGCTGTGAAGCCGCGACTGATCTTCATTCCAAAGGTCGAATCGGCCCATGAAATCGCCATCGCGCGCAGCGTGATGGCAGATGCAGATATCGGCTTTGTGCCGTTGGTCGAAACCGCCCGGGGCCTCCGCACAGCTGACGCCATCGCGGCGGAACCGGGCACCGCGATGATGATGTTTGGCGGAGGCGATTTTTCGGCCGAACTTGGCGTTGACCTGGCCTGGGACCCTCTGCTGTTCGTCCGCAGCCAATTTGTCATGGCCTGTGCTGGGGCTGGCATACCGTCGATGGATGTTCCCTACATCCATTTGGGCGACACGGACGGACTTGCCGCTGAAACCCGGCGGGCCAAGTCGCTGGGCTTTACCGCCAAGGCCGCCATCCATCCGGACCAGATCGCCGCAATTCATCAAGTTATGCGCCCGACTGCCGAGGAAATTGCCGATGCCCATGCCGCCGTCGCGGCCTTTGCGGCATCAGGGGGCGCTGCGGTGCGGTTCAAGGGGAAGCTCCTGGAGGCACCGCTGCTGCGGCGTTTTCATCAGACCATCGCAATTGGAGAACAGGCATATGCGTGAAGGTGTCATCGAAGTTGGGCCGCAGCGGTACCGCGAAACCTTTGGCCGATATTATGAACAGTTCGTGGTCGGCGATGTGTATGAACACCGCCCCGGCCGCACCATCAGTGAAGCGGACAACACTTGGTTCACTCTGCTCACCATGAACACCCACCCGGCGCATTTCGATGCCGAGTTCGCCCGGAAAACCGAGTTCGGCAAGCCGATTGTCGCCTCCCCCCTAACGGTCGCCATTCTCGTTGGCATGAGCGTATCGGACGTCAGCCAGAAGGCGCTCGCCAACCTTGGCTGGAAGGAAATTCGCCTGCTGAAGCCGGTGTTCCACGGCGACACGCTCTATGCCGAGACCGAGGTTATCGACAAACGCGAATCCGAAAAGCGCCCGCAGCAGGGCATCGTGACGATCAAGACGATCGGGAAAAACCAGCATGGGGAAGTCGTCTGCGACTTCTTCCGGACCATGCTGATCTGGAAGCGCGGCTTCGGTCCGGCAGACGATTGAGGATTTAACATCATGACCATGTCGCCCGACACCGCCCGCCCGGCGCTCGACCCGGAAGAAGAAATTGCCTTCCTCGATTCGATCCAGAAATGGATCGACCGGGAATTGAAGCCGGTCGTCCTGCATCACGACCATAATGACATCTGGCCTGCCGAGATTGTCGCCCAGATGACCGAGATGGGCCTGTTCGGTGCAACCATTGGTCAGGAGTATGGTGGGCTCGGCCTGCCCGCCAAAACCTATGCGAAGATTGTGGCGCTGATCTCCTCCTATTGGATGGCACCCACGGGCATCTTCAATTCGCACCTGATCATGGCCTGTGCGGTCGAACGGTTTGGGACCGAGGCGCAAAAGGCCCTGTGGCTGCCCAAATTCGCCAGCGGAGAGATTCGCGGCGGGCTGGCGCTGACCGAACCCAACGCGGGCACTGATTTGCAGGCGATCCGCACCGTCGCGGTCCGGGACGGCGATGACTATGTCATCAACGGCACCAAGACCTGGATTTCGAATGCGATCAACGGCAGCTGCTATGCTCTGCTGGTCAAAACCGACCCGAAGGCCAACCCGCGCTACAAGGGCATGAGCCTGTTCATAGCGCCCAAGGGGCCCGGTTTCACCACCGGCAAGAAGTTCGACAAGCTTGGCTACAAATCCATCGACTCTGCCGAACTGATTTTCGAAAACTACCGGATCCCGGCGGAAAACCTGATTGGCGGGGTCGAGGGTCAGGGCTTTTTCCAGGCGACTGGCGGGCTGGAACTTGGCCGGATCAACGTCGCGGCGCGCGGAGTCGGGCTGGCCGAAGGTTCGCTCCGACTGGCGACCGAATATGCCCAGCAACGCCAAACCATGGGGAAGCCGATTTCGGAGCATCAGGCCATCCAGCTTAAGATCGGCGAAATGGTCACCCGGGCCCGTGCAGCGCGCTTGCTGACCTTTGATGCCGCCGACGCTTATGACCGGGGCGAACGCTGCGACCTGGAGGCTGGCATGGCGAAATATTTCGCCTCCGAAGCCGCCGTCGCCAATTCGCAGGAGGCGATGCGCATCTACGGCGGCTACAGCTATTCCAAGGAATATGACATCGAACGCTATTACCGCGACTCCATGCTGATGTGCATCGGGGAGGGCACCAATGAAATGCAGCGGATGATCATTTCGAAACAATGGGTGAAACGGAACCCGGCGTGACAGATCGCCCGCTCCCTCTCGCCGGTTTTCGCATCATCAGCGCCGAACAATATGGCGCTGGCCCCTATGGCACGATGTTCCTCGCCCAGCTGGGGGCCGACGTCATCAAGATCGAACCGCCGCACAAGGATGGCAAGGGCGGCGGCGACACGGCACGGCAGGTCGGTCCGCATTGGCTGCGCAAGCAGGAGAGCCTGTATTTCCAGAGCTTCAACCTCAACAAACGCTCGTTGACGCTCGATTTGGGCAGCAGCGAAGGCCGGACGATACTGCACAAGCTCGTCGCCAGCAGCCATGCGATGGCGAATAATTTGCGCGGTGATATCCCGGCAAAACTTGGCCTAACTTACGACACACTCAAATCAGCAAACCCAGCCATCGTCTGTGCGCACCTATCCGCCTATGGCCGTGACAATGAACGCACCAAATGGCCGGGCTATGACTATCTGATGCAGGCAGAAGCCGGTTTTTGCACGCTGACCGGCGAACCGGATGGCCCGCCCGCGCGGTTTGGCTTGTCGATGGTGGATTTCATGACCGGTACGATCATGACCATTGGCCTGTTGTCGGCCTTGGTCGATGCGCAGCGCAGCGGAATTGGCCGCGATATCGACGTCGATCTCCTGTCGGCGGCGGTCCACCAGACCAGTTACCCCGCACTCTGGTACATGAATGAAGGCGACGTAACCCGGCGCGCGCCACGCTCCGCCCATCCGTCGGCTACCCCCAGCCAGATGTTCAAATCCGCCGATGGCTGGATGTTCGTGATGGCACAGATTCCCAAATTCTGGCCGATGCTGATCGAGCGCATTGGCCGCCCCGATCTTGGGGATGATGCGCGCTTTGCGACGCCGTCATCGCGTCTGGCAAACCGGGATGTGCTGACGGAGGTGCTGGACGCGATTTTTGTCACGCAGCCGACCGCCCACTGGCTCCGACTGTTGGAAGGAACAGTCCCGGTTGCACCGGTATTTGATCTTGACCAGGCGATGGACAATCCCTGGCTCGAAACCATCGGCATGATCGACAGTGTTGATCATCCGGACCGCGCCGGCCTGCGGGTGCTCGCCAACCCGATCAAGCTGGACGGTCAGCGGCTGCCCAATCGCGCCGGACCGCTGCTCGGGGCCGACAGCGATGCGATTCTCGCGGAAATCGGCTATGGTATTGACGATATCGTTCGTCTCAAAGCATCCGGAGTGGTCTGAGGTCGATGGGAAAGCTGTCCGGCATCAAGGTGGTTGACCTGTCGTTGTTCCTGCCGGGACCGATGCTGACGATGATGATGGCCGATCAGGGGGCGGAGGTTATCAAGATCGAGCCTGCCGCTGGTGATCCGGCCCGGCATCAATTGCCCGATGAAGCCGGTCAGTCGGTCTGGTTCCGCGCCCTCAATCGCGGCAAGTCAAGCCGCGTGCTCGATCTGAAATCCGACGCCGGGAAATCGGCACTTTGGGACCTGATCGACAGCGCCGATGTGTTCGTCGAAGGCTTCCGACCCGGGGTGATGGCGCGGCTGGGCTTCGACTATGCCGCCGTTTCGGCCCGCAATCCCCGCATCGTCTATTGCTCGATCAGCGCCTTTGGCCAGAGCGGCGCACTGGCCCATCACCCCGCCCATGATATGGCGGTTCAGGCCATGGCCGGGTTTCTGTCGGTCAACGACGGGCCGCCCTTTGGCCCGCAGGGCGGCACACCGGTTGTTCCAGGGGCGCCGTCAGCCGATATGGCGGCAGGCCTGACCGCGCTGTCCGCCGTCCTGATGGCCCTGATCGGACGGGCCAGCAGCGGGCGCGGCGACTATATCGATTGCGCGATGTTTGACAGCCTGTTGCCGTGGTCCGCGCACACGGCGGGCAGCGCCATTGCGGGTGGTCCATCGCCTCGTTCCTCCCACCAGCGATCCCTCGGCGGGGCGGCGTTCTACAATGTCTACTCCTGTGCTGACGGTCGCTTCGTCACGCTTGGCGGGCGGGAACTGAAATTCGTCGAGAATTTGCTAACCGATCTTGGTCGCCCCGACCTGATACCGCTTGGGAGCCTGCCCGCCGGGGAACAGGATGAGCTGACAACCTTTCTGCGGCAGACATTCGCCACCCGGACCCGTGATGACTGGACACATTGGTTTGCCGACCGCGATGTGGCCTTTGCCCCGGTACTGGATTTTCGTGAAGCGTTTGACCAGCCGCACATTGCCGGACGCGGCTTGCTGGCCAAGGTTGAGGGTGCCCACCACTTGGCCCCCGCCATCCGTTTCGCGTCCGAACCGGATTGGACCCCGAAACCCGCCCCGGACCTTGGGGCAGATGGTTGAGCTGCTACCCCTCGACCTCGATATGCATCGAGTAGGCGAACCGGTCGCCGGGGTGATAATTTGCCGAAATCTCCAGCGTGCGACCTTCGGTATCGATGTAGCAGCGCAGGATGCGCAGACACGGGGAGCGCCGTGGAATCCCGAGCGCCACCGCAACCTCGGCGCTCGCGGGCGTCGCCTGGATGTCCTGTGTCACCCGCACAATCCTGACCTTCGCCAACCGCTCGATCTGGCGGAAAATCGTCGGTTCGTTCGGCTGAATGCGGTCGATCACCCCGTGCAGGCATTCATGGACATAGGCTTCGACCAGCGCGATGGCCTGGCTGGTGTCTGGCGGCGTCCGCACGCCCTTGAAACGGCTCCACTGACCACCTGCGACAATCCCCAACTGCTCAGCCAGCGGCTTCGGCAAGCCGCCTGCACCGCAGGCCGTGAAATGAAAGCGCGTGTCCTTCGCATATTGCAGGATCTCGCCAAAGTTGGACAGCGGCTGATGGAGCGCACCGCCGCGCGCCGTCGCCGGCTGGATGACGGTGCCGGACCCGCGCTTCCGCTGGATCAGGCCTTCGGATTGCAGGCAGCGCAGCGCCTCCCGCACCGTAAAACGGCTGACCCCATAGCGCGCGCACAATTGGCTCTCGGTTGGAAACGCGTCCATCGCAATCGCACCGCGCAACACTTCGTCACGCAGTTCATCAGCCAACTGCTGATAACGCGGCTTTTTGGCATCGGCATGGGTCACGGCACGTGTCGCCAAAATAACGGCCCTTTGGTCAGGTGGTCGGCATGACCGATCATAGCGTCATCGAGCAGGTTGCACAGCAGTGTATTCGTGACGTTGACGCCGCGACCCGGACGCGGGCGCGCCTGCATCTGCTGGATTGGTTGGCCTGCGTGGCCGGTGCCCGACAATCGGCGGTCGCAGCAATCGTTCGACAGGCTGAACCGGACATCCATCTCCGCGCCGCCTTCCTCGGCAATATCCTCGAAATGGATGACATCGAACGCTGCGCCCTGCTCCACCCCGGGCCGGTCATCTGGCCTGCCGCGCTTGCCGCCACGGCCGAAACACGCGGGTCTTTTGCCGCGATGCTGGACGGGGCCGTGCGCGGTTATGAGGCGATGGTCGCAGTTGGTGCGACCTTTGATGCACGTCACTATGGCCATTATCACAACACCGCCACCGCCGGTGGTTTTGGTGCCGCCGCTGCTGCTGCGTCGATCTTCGGCAATAACCAACGCGCTCTGGTCCAGGCGCTCGGGACAGCTGGATCGGTCGCGGGGGGCCTGTGGCACATGCGCCACGACGATGTGATGACCAAGCAATTCCACGTCGCCCATGCTGCGCAGACTGGCCTGCGCGCAGCCCGGCTGGCGCGGCAAGGCTTCACCGGTCCCCGCGCCGTGCTGGAGGGCCCACAGGGCCTTTATGCCGCGACCATGGACAGCCCGAAGCCGCTGACCCTCCCCGAAGGCTGGGCCATGTCCCAGGTCAGCTTCAAGCCGTGGGCCGCCTGCCGACATGCCCACCCGGTCATCGATTGTGCGCTGGAGCTTCACCAGACCGGACGCCTGTCCGGGCCAGTGCGGGTTGAAACCTACCGCGATGCCATTCTGTTTTGCGATCGGCCCGATCCCAAAACTGAAACGGAGGCCAAGTTCTCGCTCCAGCACGCGGTGGCAGTCATCGCCGATGGACGACAAGCCGAACCGTCGGACTTCACGCCCGCAGCGATTGCCGCACTCGCACCGTTGCGGGCGCTGGTCAGCGTCGGCGAAGCCTCCGACATCACCGCCCGCTATCCGGCCCATTTCGGCGCGCGGGTGCAATGTGGTGGGGCCAGCGTCGAGCGGGTTGATACCTTGGGTGATCCGGAACGACCGATCAATCAGGATGGTCTCATCAGCAAAGCGCGAACACTGGTTGAGTGGGGCGGACTGCCCGCGACCGAGGCTGACCGGATGATCCACCTCGCGCTCCAAGCCTATGATCCCGCCGGGATCAGCCAAATGTTGCGGGACTGGCTATGACCGCGACCGCTGCGCTCCTCGATTTTGCATCGGCCAATCACGTTTTGCCGCCTGCTGCCCGCGCCGATGCGCTGCGTCTGCTTGGTGATACGCTGGCGGTCGGGGCGGCAGGGTCGACCGCCCCCGGGGCTGCTGGCGTGCTGGGTTCGGCGCGTATGGCCGGGACTGGTGGGGATGCGCGCCTACTCGGACGGGCCGACCGGCTTCCCGCTCCCGCTGCGGCCTATGTCAACGGCTTCCACATCCACTGCCTGGAATGGGATGCGGTCCATGAACCGGCAGTGGTTCATGCGCTATCGGTGGTCACCGCCGCCCTCCACGCCGCCATAGACTGGCGCGGTGGTTGCGACCCGGACGACGCGCTCGTCGCCCTCGCTGTCGGCGTCGACATCGCCAGCGGCCTCGGCATCGCCGCTGACTCGGCCCTGCGCTTCTTTCGCCCCGCCACCGCCGGTCTTATTGGGGCGGCGCTCGCGGTGGCCCGGATTGAAGGCTTGCCGCGCTGTCAGTTCGACGATGTTCTCGGCCTCGCCTACTCACACTGCGCTGGAACCATGCAAGCGCATGTCGAAGGCTCCATCGCGCTGCCGCTGCAGATTGCCAACGCGGCGCGGGCAGCGGTGCAGGTCGTCGATCTGGTCCGCCACGGCCTGACCGGCCCGCACAATGTCATGGAGGGTCCGTTCGGCTATTTCGCGTTGATCGATACCGGAGATTTCAGCCGCTACACCAAGGATCTGGGCAGCATATGGCGGATCAGCGAGATCAGCACCAAGCCCTACCCGTCCGGTCGCGCCAGCCACGGTGTTCTCGGCGCGCTTGCCGACCTCGGCATTGATGCCAAGCAGATCGAGCGCCTCGACGTCGCCGCACCGCCGCTCATCCACCGTCTCGTCGGTCGGCCATTTGGCTCCGACATGACGCCCGCCTACGCGCGCCTGTGCCTGCCGCTGCTGTCAGCGCTGATGCTCACGGATGGACGCATCGATCCGCGCCGCTTCACACCCGCCACCTTCACCGATCCGACCATAGCTGCCCTGGCGGCCAAGCTGTACCTCACTGTCGATGACAATCCCGATCCCAATGCGCTTGGCCCGCAGCAGCTGACCGCCGCCCTGACCACTGGGCAGATGATCCACCATCATATCCCGCACACGCGCGGCAGCCCGGATGCCCCGATGAGCGCCGCCCAGGCCACCGACAAGCGCGACCTCGCGCGCCTGCTCGCCGCCGACCTGGCCGATGCACGCCTGTTTGATGACCCCCTTGCCTATTTCACGGAGCCACAATGAGTTTCCCGACCTATTTCGAAAGCTTCGATGCGCAGCAGATGCTGGCGGACTATCCGGTCGGGGCGAATTTCACGGCGCGCTATGTCGGCATGAGCCGGGACGAACTGCACGCCCTGCAGGACGTGCGTTTCCGCAAATTGATGCAGCGCGGCTGGCAAGTCCCCTTCTACCAGCGTCTCTGGGGAGCGAAGGGCATCCAGCGCGGCGACATCCATGGCCTCGCCGACATCACCAAGCTGCCGGTCTACGACAAGAGCGACCTGATGGCGTCCATCGCCGCCTATCCGCCCTATGGCGATTTTGGCGGCGTCGGCGGTGCAGACCGTCCGCCAGTCATCTTCCATACCACCAGCGGCACCACGGGCCGACCGCAGGCCTTGCTGTTTGGACCAAAGGGTCGGGAGATCACCAACCTGCTGGTCGGCCGCATGTACCGTTGGATGGGCTTGCAGCCCAGCGATGTTGTCCAGTCAGTTTATGGCCACGGCATGATCAACGGCGGCCATTATATCCGCGAATCCGTCACCCATTTCACCAATTCCATATTCCTGTCAGCCGGAACCGGGATCGAGACCCGCTCGCTCAATCAGGTCAATCTGATGGCCGACTTCGGGGTGACTGTGATGGTCGGCTTCGTCGACTATATCCGCAAACTGGCCGAGGTGGCGGAGGCCGAAAAACTGTTCGACCGGATCAAGCTCAAGATGATCATCGGCCATCTCGGCACCGAAGACCGGGCGGCGACCGAGGCGGCTTGGCACGGCGCCAAGGCCTATGACTGGTACGGCGTCGGCGACACCGGCTCCATTGCCGGCGAGGGTCCCGACCGCGACGGCCTCTATGTCTGGGAGGATGCCCAGTATCTTGAATTGCTCGACATCGAATCCGGGGCACCGGTTGCGCGGGGGGAGACCGGTGACATGGTCGTCACCTGCCTGTTCAAGGACGACATCGCACCGTGCATCCGGTTCAACACGCATGACATCAGCCACGAACTGACCGGCACCAACGCCACCGGCATGGCCTTCAAGCGCATCGCCGGTTTCAAAGGGCGCAGCGACAACATGGTCAAACTGCGCGGTATCAACCTGTTCCCACATGCCATCGCCGCCCTTATCGAAAACCGGGCGGACCTCACCGGTGAATATGTCTGCGTCCTGACCCGCGATGGCGCGACCCAGCGCGACGACATGACGGTCACGCTGGAAAGTCGCGGAGGCACTGATACCGCACAGCTGTCGGCGCTGCTGCGGCAGGGACTCGGCGTCGATGTCGCGGTTCAACTGGTCGGGCCGGGGGAGACGGCAGCGCAGACCCAGATCGAGGTTCGGCAGAAGCCAACCCGCCTGATCGACGAGAGGGGCTTATGATCGATTTCGCCGCCCTGCGCGCTGCCAATGCGCCGCTCAATGCCTTTGTCGATTTTGACGAAGCCGCACTGCAACCGGACAGCGGCCCCCTCGCTGGACTGACCATTGGCGTAAAATCGAACATCATGGTCAAGGGCCTACCCTGGACCGGCGGCATGGGTGTGTACCGCAACCGCATCGCCGACCGCGATGCCCGGGTCGTGCAGATGCTGCGCACCAACGGGGCGGCGATCATCGGCAGCCTCAACATGCACGAAGCAGCCCTTGGCGCGACCACCAACAATGCCTTTTTTGGGCGGACCCATAATCCGCACCGCATCGGCCATACCCCCGGCGGCTCGTCAGGGGGCAGCGGGGCAGCGGTCGCAGCCGGGCTGTGTGACATTGCGCTCGGCACCGACACGTTGGGGTCGGTTCGGATACCGGCGGCCTATTGCGGTGTTTATGGGCTGAAACCTACGGCTGGCGCGGTCAGCAGCGACGGCCTGGCGTTTCTCGATCCGGTGCTCGACACGATTGGGCCGCTGGCGACGTCGCTCGACCATATCGAGGCGGCGTGGCGCGCGATGGTCGGTTGGGCCGGGGAAGATGGTCCCTTCCGCCATATGATGCTGCTCGATGACCTTGGCGGGGTCGATGTCGAACCGGCAGTGCGTGCCGCCTATGACAAGGCGCGCAGTGCTGTGCCGCTGAACAGCGTCAACGTCTCCCTGCCGTACAGCCCCGGCGACATTGTCTGGGCTGGTCTCGCCAACGCCGGCCGCTGGTTGATCAACGACCTCGGCGACGCCTACCGCCCCGACAATGCCAACTTGTCGAAGGAACTTAAATTTCTGCTCGGCCTCTGCGCCGTCGCGCCAGAGCGTCCCGACATATTGATGCGCATCCGGACCGAACTCACCGCCGCGCTGGGGACAGCAGGCGTCTTGCTGCTGCCGACTGCACCACAGGCGGCCTTCAGCCACGACCAGCAGGCACCGGCCAATCAGGCCACCTTTACTGGCCTCGCCAACATCGCTGGTCTCCCCGCCATCGCCATCCCGGCCGGGTTCAGCGATGACGGCCTGCCGGTCAGCGTTCAGTTGGTCGGCCCGGCGGGCAGCGAGTTGCGCCTGATCGCGTTGGCGCGCACCATCGACAGCGAGTTGAAGGCCTACCGCCGTCCGGCCAAATTTGGATATTGAGGGAAAAGGGAGACCGATATGCGGATCATCGTGTTGTTCAATCTGAAGCCAGGGGTTGATGTTGCTGCCTATGAGGCATGGGCGAAGACCGCCGACATTCCCGGTGTCAACGCGCTAGGGTCAGTCGATGCCTTCACGGTGCACCGCGCCACCGGCCTGTTCGGCTCTGATGCGGCGTCGCCCTACCAATATATCGAAGTGATCGACATCAACGGCATGGACGGCTTCATCGGCGATATCTCGACCGAAGCATTCCAGGCCGCCGCCGCCCCTTTTCAGGGCTTTGCCGACAATCCGCAATTCATCCTGACCGAAGACCTGTGATGCGGTTCGCGGGCAAAACCATCGTCGTCACCGGCTCTGGAAAGCAGAAAGGGCTGGGACAGGGCATCCTGCAACGCTTCGCCGATGACGGCGCGAATTGCGTGGTGTCCGATCTGGTGATCGACGCCGAAGCAGAAGCGGTTGCGGATGAACTGCGCGGGCGGGGTGCGAAGGTCGCCACAATCGCATGCGATGTGTCGAATGCGGCCCAGTGCCAGGCACTGGTCGCGCAGGCGACGGCGGCATTCGGCGGCGTCGATATTTTCGTCAACAACGCCGGAATCGGCTTCATGATGAAACCGATGCTCGACGTGGACCCCGCCGATTGGGCCACCGTTATCGCGGTCAACCTGTCAGGCGCATTTTACTGCACCCAGGCGGCAGGGCGGGCGATGGTCGCAGCAGGGAAAGGCGGGCGGATCATCAACATCGCGTCGCAGGCCGCCAAGACCGGCTTCCCGCATCTTCCGGCCTATGTCAGTTCCAAGCACGGCATGATCGGCCTGACCCGCGCCACGGCGCTTGAGTTGGGCGCGCACGGCATCACGGTGAATGCGGTTTGCCCGAACCATGTCACCACCGGCCTCGGCGCGCAGCAGAATGAATATTTCTCCAAGTTGCTCGGGTTCAAGGATGTTGCGGCCTATCTTGCCAACATGGCGGCCAAGAACCCGATGGGCCGCCCCGGCTTGCCGTCGGACACCGCCGCCGCCTGCGCCTGGCTGGCCAGCGACGATGCCTTCTATGTGACCGGCGAGGCAATCAACGTCAGCGGCGGCGAGGAAATGCACTGATGCACGAAGAACGGATCGACTGGCCAAACGGCGCGAAAATGGCCCTGTCGGTGGTGGTCAATGTCGAAGAAGGCAGCGAAATGACCGTCGCCCGAGGGGATCGCGGGATGGAGCCGGTCGACGAACTCGGCATTCACATCAAATCGCCAATTCGCAATTATGGCAACGAAAGCAATTATCGCTACGGCATCAAGGCCGGGGCCCCGCGCATCGTCAAGCTGCTGAAGGCCTTTGACATCACGGCGAGCTGGACGGTGGCCGCCCTCAGTCTGGAAAATCATCCCGAAATCGCCGCTGCGATTGCCGACCTCGGCCATGAACCGGTCAGCCACGGCTGGCGCTGGGTCCACCAGTTCAAGATGGACGAAACGCAGGAGCGAGAGTTCATCCGCAAGGCCGTGACCTCGATTGAGAAGACCGTCGGTGTCCGGCCCTATGGCTGGCTGTCGCGCTATTTTCACACCGACAACACCCGCCGCCTGCTGATCGAGGAAGGCTTTGCCTATCATATGGACGATTATTCCGGCGACGTGCCGTTCTGGGACCGGGACACGGTGCCGGGGAAACCGATTGCCATCGTCCCGTACCAACTCGATTCCAACGACATGAAAATGTGGACCGATCCGGCGATGACGGCGGAACAGTGGCTCGGCTATGCCAAGCGCAATTTCGATCAAATTTACCGCGAGGGCATGGAGGGGAATCCCAAATTGATGTCGCTCGGCCTGCACCTGCGGATCATCGGCCGACCGGGGCGGATATGGGCGTTGGAGGAGTTTTTCCGCCATGTCCGGGCTCATGCCGATGTCTGGGTGACGACCCGGCACGCCATTGCCCAGCATCTCGCCGTGGTTGACCCGGCATGACCTTGCGCCTTGAAAAGCACGGCAACATTGCGCGCCTGCTGATTGACCGCACGCCCAAGCGCAACGCCTTCAATCAAGCGATGTGGGAGTTGCTGCCCGAGCTGGTGGCAGATGCGATGACCGATGACACGGTGCGCGTGCTCGTCCTCCAGTCAGCGGAGCCGGGCGTGTTCTGCGCCGGGGCCGATATCGGCGAACTTCTTGCCAACAAAGACAATCCAGCCTGGGGGCGGGCCAATCAGACCGCAATCTTCCGGGCGCAATATGAACTGACCCGGGCCGCCAAACCAACCGTCGCTTTTGTCGACGGCGATTGTGTCGGTGGTGGCTGCGGGCTGGCCATTGCCTGTGACATCCGCCTCGCCACATCTCGCTCGCGCTTTGGTATTACGCCTGCCAATCTCGGGCTGGTCTACCCCCTGCACGACACCAAATTGCTCGTCGATCTGGTCGGACCGGGGCAGGCGAAGCGGATGCTCTATTCCGCCCAGTTGCTTTCGGCGGACGAAGCATTGCGCATCTGCCTGATCGAGGAATTGGCTGACAGCGCCGATCCGCTTGCCGAGCTCATTGCCGGAAAATCGCTCTATTCAGCCAAAGGCGCCAAACAGTTCATCCGCCGCATTCTCGACGGGCAAACCGATGATGATGCCGACACGATGGCAATCTTTGCCGCAAGTTTCACCGGTCCTGATTTCGCCGAAGGCACCAGTGCCTTTGTCGGCAAACGAAAGCCCATGTTCAAATGACAATGATCCTGACCCACGGCGCAATCATGGGCGGTGTCGTTGCCGTCCCTGACCTTGACGCCGCGCTTGCCGACTATCAGGGCGTGCTCGGCTTCGGGCAGGTCGATCACGGGATAGTGGGGCAAAGTCTCGCCGCCAGCTGGGGCTGCCCGGGCAATGCCGGGTCGCGCATGGCCACGCTGCAACCGGTGAGCGGATCGCCCTGTTTCATCCGGCTGGTTGAACAACCCATTCCGGACGGATTCGTCCCGACCCGGAGCTTTGGCTGGGCCTCCTATGAAATCACCGTCCAGGATGTGTTCGGCTGGCCTGCTCGCATTGCGGCAACCGGTTTCGATATCATTGGTGAGCCGAAGGAAATCCCTGGCTTGCCTTATTTCGTCGCGATGCAGGTTTATGGACGCGGGCGGGAAATGCTCTATTTCAACGAAGTCCGTGAAAATACGCCGACATCGGACCTGCCCAAGGCCGAGTCGCCGATGGACAATATTTTCATCGTCATTCTGGCCGCCAAAGACCGGTTGAAATCGCTGGATTGGTACAAGAGCAGATTGAACCTCGACGAAGGGGATACCTACACCATCGCCTATGGCATGATTAACAACGCGTTCGGCCTGCCCGCCGATACCATGTCATCGCTGACCATGGTTCAGGCTGGCCGGATGCCGATTGTCGAGGTTGACGACTATCCCGCAGCGACCATACACCGCCCGACCGCTCCCGGTTGCCTGCCACCCGGCAACAGTCTGGTGACCCTGGCGGTGCAAAGCCTCGACACGCTGGATGTTGATTGGATCAGCCCGCCGACCAAACAGGCGGGCCCGGTCTACGCCGGACGCCGCTCTGGCACGGTCCGGGGACCGTCGGGCGAGTTGCTGGAGTTGATAGAACTCGGTTGAGGCCGGGTCAGACCAGAAAGACCGTCGACCCGGTGGTGGCACGCCCCTCCAGATCACGGTGCGCCTGCTCGGCATCCTCCAGCGCATAACGTTGGCCGATGCTGACGGTCAGGGACCCGTCCGCCAATTTCCCGAACAGCCGCGCACTGCCCGCCGCCCGTTCTGCGGGGTCGGTGTAATAATCGAACAGCGTCGGCCGGGTGTTGAACAAAGACCCTTTCGCCGCAAGCACACCGAGGCTGATGCCAGTCACCGGAGCACTTGCGTTGCCATAGCTGACGATCAGCCCGCGTTTGCCGGTCGCGTCGAGGGACGCCTCCCAGGTGTCCATGCCGACCCCGTCATAGGTCACCCGCACCCCGGCACCGTCCGTCAGTTCGCGGACCCGTTTCGCCGTCGATTCTTCGGCATAGTTGATGACATGGTCCGCACCAGCTGCGCGGGCCAGCGCCGCCTTTTCCGCCGTGCTGACCGTCCCGATCACCACCGCGCCAACCGACTTCAGCCATTGCACCAGCAACAGCCCCACCCCGCCTGCCGCCGCGTGCACGAGCACCGCCTGCCCGGTTTCGACATTGGCGCAGCGTTCGACCAGAAACTCGGTGGTGCAGCCCTTCAGAAGTGCAGCCGCCGCGATCTCATCACTGATCCCGTCCGGCGTGGTAAACAGCGCCGAGGCGGCAATGTTCCGCGAACTGGAATAAGCTCCGAGCGCCGGTCCGAAGGTGCAAACCCGCTGCCCCGGCACCAATCCGGCAACGCCGTCACCGACCGCCTCCACAACCCCCGCCGCCTCAATGCCAAGGCCGCTGGGCAGTGCGATCGGATAGATGCCGCGCCGGTGATAGGTATCGATGTAGTTGAGGCCCACGACGGTATTGCGCATCCGCACCTCGCCCGGGCCGGGCGGGGGCAATTCAACGTCACTCCACGCGATGACGTCCGGCCCGCCGTGCTGGCGGATGGTCGCAGTTCTGGCCATGCCGATCTCCCTTACTTGCCCGAGGTCATCCGTTGATGGTCGGCGCTTCGATCAGCAATACCTGACAGTCGGCTGCCCCAGCCCGCAACAACTTCGCTTCGCCATATTCCGGCGAGTTCCAGAAAGCGAGGGCTGCGGCCTTGTCCGGCCATTCCGAGATAACCATCGACGCGCCGTCGCCGAACTCACCTTCCAGCAATTCGGCACCCGGCCCACGCAGGACATATCGACCGCCAAATTGCGCCACCAGCGCCCCGGCGACCGCGCCATAGCCTGCGAGAAACGCGGCGCGGTCCCGGATTTTTGCCGTCACGATCATATAGGCCGGCATGACAGCTGCTTCCCTGCTATTTCGCTGCCTTTGCCGCGCGTTCGGCATCGACGAGCTTTTTGAACTCGGTCCAGGTGGTGGCGTTCTTGCGGGTATCATCTCCCGGCGGCGGCGTGGTATAAATCGGATAACGCGCGGCGATCTCGTCCTTAATCACGGCAGGCAGTTCATCATAGCCTTTCAGCTTGGCACCCATGGCATTGAACACCACACCACCCTGCCGCCCGCGCATCTTCATCCACGGCATGAAGCCCGAAATCCGCACCCAGGCGATTGTCGGATAGGATGTCGGCTTTTTGGTGTCGAGCATTTCGTCGGCATCAAAGGCGAAATCGAAAATCTCCATCGCGTGATATTTTCCGCCGACATAGTCCTGATACTCGCCGCCCAGAACATTGTGATAGAATAGCGGCGCCTCAAACGGCATGAACAGGTTGCGGCCGATGCGTTTCACGCTGATCGTGAACGGCTTACCCTCTTCATCATAAGGAAAACTCGGCCTTGAATTGACCGGATCATTGTTGATCTGCATCACATCGACCGTCTCACCAGTCCATGGATTCGTCCATTTCCGGACGATCTCGCCGGTCTTGGTATCGGTCATGAACATCACTTCGCGGCTGACCAACCGGTAGCCCCTGCCGCGCTTGGGATCGGTCACTGCGACGCACTGGCGGACGTTCATCCCCTCCCCGTTGAACAGGTGCCGATCCGGCTCGCCGTCGATGCGGGAATAGACTTTGCCGGACCAGTAATAGACGGCCGGGACGCCGTCCGCGACGCCGCACTGCACGCGCTTGGAAATCTCCAGCGCATCTTCCGGCTTGTTCTGATCCAGAATGCGGGCACCGGCCTGACCGGCAAAGGCCAGCGCAATCCCAGCAAGCAGCATATGGCGCAATTTCATCTCAATTCTCCCCTATCCGTTGGTTTTGATTGATGCGGCTGGCGGTGTAGCGGACTCGACGCCGCACCCGGCCTGCATCCAGCGCAGATTGATGCCGATGCGCGCCGAATCCGGTGCCGCCCAGCTATAGGATTCGGCCCGGTCCGGTTTGTCGGGCTTGTGGACATAAAGCGTCATCGACGGCTTGTTCGTACTGCCTGCTTCCCAGGTGACATTGCGGACCCGAATGATGGTTGGCTGTGCGCCCGTCTCGCCGCCACCGACCAGCGCCCGCCCGCCTTGATCATGCAGCTTCACGTCGCGGCGGAAATACCAATCCTCGCTGCCATCGGCCTTTGGCTGCGGCTTCAAGATGGACACCCAGCAGGTGACGGGCCGCGCCCGACGCAACAGCGAGGTGGTGCCATTGTCAAAGGCAATGGTTATCCCGTCCGGACCAATCCGCTGCATCACCGCCGCCTTGTGGCATTTGCCAATCCGGGGTTCGGCAACCAGCGCGCCGTTTTCAGCCTTGAATGGCATGATACAGGGGCCGGACGTAACGGTCGTGCTGTCAACGACCATGATATGACCGTCCTCAAGGGGTTTGCCATAGGCATCGATGGTCCGAAGCCGCAGGTCCTTGCCTTCGACCAGTATTTCCAGCCCGGTCGCGGGCGGCGGTGTTTTGCCAGCCAGCTTGGTGAAATACACATCCTCTTCGTTGGTGTAGGTTCCGGGAAACACCGCCATTGGTGACGCGGCGGACACCGGCTGTGCCAGCATGGCCGCGACAGACATCATCAGTGCAGTTCGCATCGGCACCCTCCCCAGCTGCTTCAGGCTACCGCAACCCTGCCACAAAGGGAATATGTCCGGACAACTTTTTTGAACTGGCCCCAAAACAATGATGCCCGGCGCAGAGGCCGGGCATCATCATTTGATCTTATACCTCAGGCTTTAGAACTTCCGGCGGGCCCGGATCGTCCACGTCCCCGGCGGGCTGAGGTAGGTGTAGTTCGACAGGCTCGATTGGTTGTAGACCTTGCTGAAGCAATTGTCGCACTCTGCCGACACCATCCAATTGCCGTCCTCGGTGCGGAGCGTCAGTCCAGCGTTGACCAGCACATGCGACTTGGTTTGCGATCCATTCAGGAACGCGCCGCTGTTCGGATTGGCCGGGAAGGTTCCGTTCACGCCGGTGCTCGCCCCCGAATAGATGGTGGCGCTGGCCGTCCCCGTTTCCAAACTGGACCGGTAGACGACATTGACCGACGGACTCAAAATTCCGCCTGACGATCCGACCACATAGTCATAGCTGCCGCCGACCGCGAAGGTGACCTTCGGAGTGCGGACCGGTGTCGCAATATTGCCCTGGGCATCGATAATGCCGGCGGCGCAGGCCGGGGCATTGTTCGGTGCTGCCGGTGCAACTGCTGTGCTCGGCCCCAACGGAACCTGACCGGCGGCCAGCTGGGCCCGGCATGCCGCCTGCTGCGCCCGGACCGAGGTAATACCAAAGGCATTGGGCAACAGGGTGTCGGATACCTTATACTTGTCATCCTGGTAGCCAGCATTGGCATAAAGGCTCAGGCCCTTCACCGGCACCGCCGTGAATTCGATTTCCAGACCCTTGTTGGTCAGGTCGGCGAAATTCTGCGTGATGAAGGCAATCGACCCGTTCGGGTTGACGAAGGCGGACGGCGTCTGCAGTGCGCTGACATCCAGATAGAAGGCGGTGATGTTTGCCCGCAGCCGGTTGTCAAAAAACTGCGTCTTGAGGCCGGTTTCATAGGACCAGACCTTCTCCGGATCAAACGGCAGCAATTGCGTCGGGTTGGTTGCCCGGGCGTTCCAGCCGCCAGACTTGAACCCGCGCGTGGCCGAGGCGAACAGCAACGTGTCCTCGTTCGGCTTGTAGTTCAGCGCAAAGCGCGGCGTCCACAATTTGGTGGTCAGCGTCTTGGGGATGACCCGGCCGTTCGCCGCCACGATATTGGCGTTGACGAGGCAGGTCGCCCCCGGTGCCGCAACAGCACAGACCGCGCGGTTGTCCTGAACGTTCAACGTCTTCTTTTCGTCGGTATAACGGATACCGGCGGTGAAGGTCAGCTGATCGGTAAAGTGGACATCGCCCTGGAAATAGCCCGCCGTTGCCGTCGTGTTGTTGCGCAGCGTGCGATCTGCCAGCAACAGCGGCGTGCCGCCCGGCGCACCGGTGAAGATGGAGAATACATCGGCAAAGTCGGTCGTGTTCTTCTCATCATAGATATACAGGCCGGTCACATATTCGAGGAACCCGTCGAACAGCTTGCCGTTCAGCTTGAACTCCTGGGTGAATTGCTTGTGCCGTGCATCGTTCAGGATGGTGAAACCACCCCGCGTGAAGCCCCGCACCACCGGATTTGGCACCGCAAGGTTCGGCCCGCCGCGCCCGTCAAAGAAGTCGAGCGCGAATTGCTGTTTCAGGTCAACGACACCGGTGATCAGGTTCAGCGTATGGTCGCCGCGCCGGATTTCCAGGTTGGATGTCACCAGCAGCTGATCGACATTGTTGCCGAGATTGTAATTGGCCTTGCGTCCGGTGATGCCGGGGCTGGCAAACTGGCTGGTGCCGGTCGGAAAACTCTCCCGCAGCCCAGTGGTGACAAACCGGCCCTTGCAATCGGTCGCATTGCCGGGATTGCAGTCAAAGTTAAGGATGTTTTCGCCGTCGTTGCGCATGTAGGCTGCGGCGGCGTTCCAGCTGATGTCCGGTGTCACCTCGACCCGCGCCGCCAGCCGCAGTCCGGCCCCATCACTGTCGTTCAGCCGGTCACCGGTGGTGACATTCTTCACATAGCCCTTATCGTCCTGATAATAGCCCGACAGCTTCAGCGCGAACCGTTCGTCGAGCGGCAGGTCAATCGACCCCCGGGTCTGCTTCTTGGAAAAGCGCCCATATCCGACTTCGGCATAGCCGGCGATCTCGTCACCCGGCTTGGCGAGGATGACGTTGATGGCACCGCCAGTGGTGTTGCGACCAAAGAGCGTGCCCTGCGGTCCGCGCAGCACCTCGATACGCTCAATATCAAAAAAGCTGAAATTATTGGCGTTCTGACGGCTGAGATAGACATCATCGACATAGGTACCAACCGGCGGGTCGAATGTCGCAATCGTTTCGGTATTGCCAAGACCACGCAGATAATAGGCGTTGGCTGACCCGAGGCCGGTGTTGTTCGATCCGAACAGATTGGGGACATACTGGACCAGGTCGAGCGTTTCGCCGACGCCGCGATTTTCCAGTTCGGCTGTCGAGAAGGCGCTGATCGCAATCGGCACGTCCTGGACATTCTGCGACCGGCGCTGCGCGGTCACGACGATTTCCTCAAGACCGGTCTCACCGACCCCGGTTGCTGCCGCCGCTTCCTGCGCCTGCGCCATCTGGCCAGCACAGATCAGCGCAACCGCTGCGGTTGAGGACAGAATTTTTCCCAATTTCGTCATATCTCATCTCCCTTTGTTGGGCCCGCGGTCCCACCCCCGCGCTCGCTTTTTATGGCTTGCGGCTAGCCTAATCACCGTAACAACATTTGTCTGGACAAATTTTTGACAGCCATTGTTTTCCGTGAAATATTGCAATTGAGCAACACTCGGGCGTGGGTCGAATATTTCACGGCTGCCGGGGGATTGCGCACGGATCGGAAGGATCGCCGGGACATGACCGAATTTGCCTATCCGCTGCTGGTCTATCTCCACCTGTTGCTGTTCGTGCTCTGGCTCGGTGCCGATGTCGGCGTGTTCGTGCTGGGTCAGCATTTCCGCAAGCGCGATGTGTACGGGTTGCCGGAACGGCTGGCACTGCTGAAGTTGCTGGTAACGATCGACATGGTCCCGCGCAGTGCCTGGGCTTTGATGGTTCCGGTGTCACTCACACTGGTTAAGACCGGCGGCTGGTGGGCGGACGCCCCCTTGTGGCTCATCGGTGGGGCCTGGGCCATCGGAACGATTTGGTTGTGGCTGGTCTGGGACGCCCATGCCCATGACCAAACCCCGCGTGCGGCGCGGGATCGGCAGATTGAAGGCTGGCTGCGCTATGCGCTCACCGCCTTCTACCTGTGGCTCGGCGGCGCATCGCTGCTGACCGGGTCCCCGCTCGGCCCCGACTGGCTGGCAGGCAAGGCCCTGCTGTTCGGCCTGATCTTCGCCGCCGCCATCATGATCGACGTCGCGTTCAAACCGGTAGGGCCTCAGCTCATGCGCCTGCTGGCCGAAGGCTCCAGCGACGCCACCGAACTGCCGCTTCGCGCGACAATGGACCGGACCCGCGTCTGGGTTTGGGCGGTTTATCTTTTGCTGGTTGCAACGAGTCTGCTCTGCGTTCTGGGGACAAAGGGCGTCATCAACTAGGCCGTGTCATCCGCGCAACAGTTACGCCGAACCTTGGCGTCAACCACTGCCGTTGATCAGATTTGTCTGGACAACTTTTTTCGATTCACCGAAGAACGGTCAAATCCAATTTTGGGGGAGACATTCGATGATTTCACGCAAGGCGCTTTTCTTGGCTGCCGCCGCCTGCACTATGACGTCGGTCGCCCAGGCCCAAACCGCCACTCCGGCAGCGCAAGTCGCCGCTTTCGAGGAAGATGCGTCCGGCGCGGATGACATCATCGTGACCGCCCGTAAAAAGGAAGAGCGGCTGGTCGACGTACCGCTGACCATTTCCGTCGTGAATTCGGACGCAATTGACCGCGCCCACCTCGTTAACATTTCCGACATCGCCAATCAGACGCCGGGCTTCTCCTTCAAGCAGGGCTTTGGCCGCACCGGCAGCGGCGGCGGCGCGGGTGTCCGCCCGTCTGTTCGTGGCATGTCCTCGGTCGTCGGCGCCCCCAACGCCGCCTTCTTCATCGACGGCATTTTCGTGTCGGACAATATTTCCAGCTATCAGCTCGACAATCTGGAGCGGGTGGAGGTCATCAAGGGTCCGCAGTCGGCATTGTTCGGTCGCGGAACCTTCGCCGGTGCGATCAGCTTCGTCACCCGCAAGCCGACCAATGAGTTCACTGGCCGGGTCAAGATATCCTATGCCGAATATGACAATGTCGAAGCGTCAGGCTATATTTCCGGCCCGATCATCAAGGACAAACTGCTCTTTGAACTGAATGCGCGCAGCTACACCTTCGGCGGCGACTATGTGAATGGCGCGACCGGCGTGCGCGATCTCGGTGATCAGCAAAGTGTCAATTTCAGCGGCCGCCTGCTGTTCAAGCCGTCGGACAGCTTTGAAGCCATCGCCTCCTTCGGCTTCAGCAAGGACCGCGACAAAGCCTATGTCTATCAGCCGCAGGGGTCGCTGCAGAACAACTGCTTTGCGCCGCCGCTGATCGCCCCGATTGGTGCGACGCCACGGACCAACACCAGCCGTCGCGGCTTTTTCTGCGGAGAGATCAAGACCCTCCCGTCCTACTTCGCCAACAATAATGCGCTGGAGGCGCTCGGCTATCACGGCCTCGACCGCAAATTCTACCGGTCGAGCCTGGCGATGACCTATTCGACGGAAGGCGGCACCACCTTCACCTCGACCACCGCCTATAACCGCAATTACAGCATCACAGGGCAAGACGGAGCCACCACGGTTACGGCTGTTCCGTCCTTCATCATCGATGGATCGCGGAACGCAGACTTCAGCCAGGAATTCCGCCTGACCACGCCGCAGGAAAAGCGGATTCGCGGAACGCTCGGCGCTTACTGGTATCAGGAAGATGTCGGGGTCGGTTTTGAGGTCAACGCCGCAACCAACACCCGGCGTCCCTTCGACAGCCCGAACGGGGTGCGCAGCAAGTCAATCTTTGGCGCGGTCGAGGCAGATGTTTCCGACAATTTCATCCTGAGCGCCGAAGCCCGTCAGCAATATGACCAGATCACCGGTTCGACCCGGGTACTCGGCGCCGCCGGGGCCCCGCCGGCCTCCGCCATCAACGTGCGCAAGCTCCGCTTCAACGCGCTGCTGCCGCGCTTCACGGCGCGCTATAAGGTCAACGAGGACCTGAACGTTTACGCCAACGTGGCGAAGGGCAACAAACCGGGCGGGTTCAACAATTTCCCAACCGATGCCAGCGCCCCTGATCTGGCTGCCTTTGCCACCGCAGGTTTCGGTCAGTTTGATGAAGAAACCGCCTGGAGCTACGAACTCGGCACCAAGGGTCGCTGGAAGGGCGTCAACTTCGCGGTGGCTGCCTTCTACACCGATTGGCAGAGCCAGCAGTTGAGCCGTGGTGAAGCCTATACCCGGACCAACGGCACCGCCAACAGCGTGGTCTTCATCCAGAACGCCGGTGAATCGGAGATCAAGGGCTTCGAAATCGAACTTACCGGCAATCCGACCGAATGGCTGTCGCTCCGCGCGGCCTACACCTTCGTCGACGCCAAGTTCACCCGCTTCTTCGATGACACCACCGAAGAGATTTTCGACACCGACGGTCGTTCGGCATTCCTCAGCAATGATCAGCGCAATCCGCTCGATGTCGATGGCCCGGACGGCGGCGATGTCAGCGGCAACCGACTGCCGCAAACGCCGCAGCATCAGGCGATTTTCACGGCGCGGGTGACCCAGCCAATCTCCGGCGACCTGGAATTTTTCTCCAGCGGTGACCTGGCCTACGAATCGAAGCGCTTCACGCAGGTTGATAACCTGAACTGGGCCGGGGACAGCTTCAACGTCAACGCCAGCATCGGCCTCCAGAAGAACAACTGGACGGTGTCCGTGTTCGCGCGCAACCTGCTCAACGACAAGACGCCGCTGGTTGTGACGCGCATTCTGGACTTCAACCGCAGCCTGTTCCGGGTCAATCCGCTGACCGGTGCCAATCAATTCACCTTCTTCCGGGACTTCTTCGTCTCGGCGCCGCGCAAGCAACAGTTCGGTGCCACTGTTTCGTACAAGTTCTAATCCATGGCGCTGCACAACAGCGCAACAAACTGGGGCAGCGTCGCCAAGGTCTTTCACTGGACTCTGGCGGCGCTGATCCTCGGCATCTCGCTATTTGTCGTCCATATCAATGGGCGGATGTGGTGGTTCCAGTCGAACCCCAAGATTTTCATCACCTATATCCATTGGCACAAATCCTTCGGGATGATCGCGTTGACCCTGGTCCTCGCCCGCATCCTGTGGACGATGCGTCAGACCAAGCCGGTCACTGCACTGCTGACACCGTTTGAGGAACGCGCCAGCAAATGGACGCACCGCGCGCTGTATACCTTGATGGTCGGGTTGCCGATGACCGGCTGGCTGGCGTCATCCGCCTTTGGCAGCAAGACCAATTTCTTCGGCCTTTTCAAAATTCCCGGCATCTGGCCGAAGGATAAACTGATGCTCAGCATCGGCTATTGGGCGCATTTCACGCTGGCGTGGGTGATCCTGACGCTGGTCACCTTCCACGTCGGCGCGGCCCTCTACCACCACATCATCCGCCGCGACCGCGTCCTGACCGCAATGCTGCCTGACCGGGAGTAACGCTCACTCCTGCCAGATCGCGACACCTGCGGGTGACAACGTACGGCTGCCGATCGTGAGGTCCGGCACGCCGTCCGGCAACTCCACCGCCTCCGGTCCATAGTTGAACGCAAAGCGCAGTCCGCCTGCCCGGCGCATCCGCAAATCCGCGCCAAGCGCCTCAATCGTCAGCCCGGCTTCCCCGGCCATCCGCCGGAACAGCCGGTCGAGCAGCTCGGCGTCAGGCCAAGCCGCAAGATAGCGGCGGTTGGTGCTGGCATAGACCACGCCCCGCCCGTCGGTTGTCGTCACTTCAGGCGTCAGGTCACTTTCGACCGTCTCGATCCAGCGGCGAATGACAAAATCATCGCCGCGATGTTGAACCCCGGCCCGCAGCGATTCCACCCGGGTCACCTTCAACGGCATTAACTGGCCCGGAGGCAACCCATCAGGGACCGAACAATTCACCGTTTTCGATCCGGTTCGCGGCCCAAGCAGCAGCGGGCCTTTGACCGCCGACAGGGCCGTCAGCACGGCATCATCCACCACCGGCAAACACGGCACCACGACCATATCATAGCCGTCCAGCGGCGCGTCCGGGGGCACAATGTCGATATCCAGCCCCAACCGCCGCAGCGCCGCGTACATGTCAAACGCCAGCTCCAGGTGCCGGAAATCCCGGCCTTGCGGCTGGGTCTCGACCAGCCACTGCGCGTCATAGGAGAATAGCAGCGCCACCGATTTGGGCGGCGGCCCGACCTCGCCTATCTCCGCAATATCCGCCGCCGCCGCGCGCGCCTCATGCGCGCCGACATCATCGACCCGGTCGGGCCGGAGCAGACCGGCGTGCATCTGCTCCTGCGCGAACGGGGCCTGCCGCCAACGGAAATAGCTGACCAGTTCCGCCCCGTGCGCCATCGCCTCCAGCGTCCATAGCCGCACCATACCCGGCAGCGGGGCCGGATTGTGCGCTGCCCAGTTCACTGGCCCAGGTTGCTGCTCCATCACCCACCAGCGGCCCTTTGCGCACCCCCGGTAGAGATCATGGTGGAACGCCGCGATGTCCGGCCCGCCCTGCCGCGCGTATCGCTGCTTGTCGGAGGCCGGGAACCAGAATTGTTCGAGGAAGCCGAGCGGATAACTGTCCCAACTCGCCACATCGAGATCACGCGACACCGCATGATGATCGAAATCGGTGAAAAACCCCATGAAATTATGGACGACATCCCGTCCCGGTGACCGGGGCCGAATGATATCACTCTGCACCCGGTTGAACGCGACCACAGCGTCAGACGAATATCGACGAAAATCCAGCACATGGGCCGGATTGGCCTCCGTCACCGTCAGGTTGGGCAGATCAATCTCGTCAAAGCTGCGATATTCTTGGCTCCAGAACACATTGCCCCAGGCGGTGTTGAGCGCCGCAACACTGCCATAGCTCTGCGCCAACCACGCGCGGAACCCGGCTTCCGCCGCAGCCGAATAGCTGAGGACCGTATTGTGGCAGCCATATTCATTGTCGGTCTGCCAGGCGACGACGGCAGGGTGGTCGCCATAACGGTCTGCCAAGGCAGTCACGATCCGGGCGCACTCCGCCCGGTAGCCCAGATGTGAAAAGCAATAATGCCGCCGCGACCCGAACCGCCGGGGGCGGCCGTTGTCGCCCAGCGCCAGCATATCCGGCATCCGGTCCACCAGCCACTTCGGCGGGGTCGCCGTCGGTGTTCCGAGGATAATGCCGAGCCCGGCCTTGGCAAGCGTTTCAACCGCCCGGTCGAGCCAACCCCAATCAAATGTCCCCGGCTCCGGCTCGATCCGGCTCCAGGCAAACTCCCCGATCCGGACCCGGGACAGCCCCATCTCCGCCATCCGCCGCGCGTCGTCGGCCCACCAGTCTTCCGGCCAATGTTCGGGGTAATAGCAAACGCCCAGCCGCATCAGATTTGCTCCACTGCAATCAGCCACGCGGTCTCGGGGTGCGTTAGCGGCAGCGCCAGTCCCGCCTCGGCCAGAGCGCGTCCGCTCAAGGTAAGTCCGTTCCGCCAGGCACCAGCATTGGCGAGATAGCGCGCCGCCTTGCGCGGCCAGGGCTCCGGCAGGGTGACACGGTAAACGCGATCTGGGTCCAGCCCTGGCAGCGTTATCCGCTCGCTGTGATAGTCCGCCGCAAAACTGGTTTGCGCCACCAACGCCAGTGCCCGGCTGCCATCATCGGCGACACAGAGTGACCCGAACAGCGTTGCGCTGCAAATTGGCAGCTCGTGCTCAACACCCTGATGCAAAATATCGCGCCACTGCTTGTACAGTGCAATATGCGCCGCCAGCACTGTGCGCTCGCCCTCGGTCATCCCTGCTGGATCGGCCTCTACACCCATATGCCCGAACAGCGCGACCTTGGCGCGGAAATCCATCGCGGTCTGCCGCCCCGTCACCGGATTGGGACTTGGCCCGACATGGCTGCCCAGAGTTTCGCGCGGCAGAAACCGGCTCCACGCCGCATTGATCCGCAGTCGCTCGACAGGATCATTATTGTCGCTGGGCCACACCCGGTGGGTCCGGCTCAGCATGGCAAAATCGATCCGCCCGCCGCCACTCGCACAGGTCTCGATCTCCACCGCCGGGTGCGCGGCCCGCAGCCGGTCAATCAACGCGTACAGCGCCAGTGTTTGCCGATGCCCGACCGGTCCGGCTGCATTCGCCACCGGGAACAGCTCCCGATTATGGTCCCATTTCAGGTAGGCGATTGTCTGGTCGGTGAGCAGGCGATCGAGCTGGGCAAAGACATGCGAGGAAACCTCCGGACGGGTCAGGTCGAGCGCCAGTTGGTGGCGCTGGGTTGGCCGCTCCCGGCCCGGCACATGCAGGCACCAATCCGGATGCGCCCGGTACAGCGCACTGTCCGGGCTGACCATTTCCGGTTCAACCCAAAGGCCGAAATCCATGCCAAGCGCCCCGACATGATCGATCAGCGGCGTCAGCCCGTCCGGAAACCGCTCGGTATCCGGTGTCCAGTCGCCAAGGCTGGTCCGGTCGTTGCGGCGTCCCGCGAACCACCCATCGTCCAGCACGAACCGCTCAACCCCGATCGCAGCGGCGCTTGATGCCAGCTGTTTGGCCTTCGCCTCATCCAGGTCGAACGCCAGCGCCTCCCAGCTGTTAAGGTGCACCTTGCGCGGGGCCCACTCCGCCCGTCCGGGGAGAATGTCTCGGCGCAGATGTTGGTGGAACGCGTGCCGCAGGCCGTTACGTCCCGTGATGGACAGTGCCACCACCGCTTCCGGTGTCCGGTAGCTTTCGCCCGCCCTAAGCACGATCTCCCCCGCGTCCAGCCGCGCGCCGAGCAACAGCATCGCCGTGCCGTCCGCGTCCCGGCCCAATCGGACGCTATGGTCGCCGCTCCACGCCAGATGCGCCCCAATCAGGCGGCCCGATCCGGCTCCGGCCCCCGCATCACCCGCCACCAGCCAGTTGCCGCCGCCAAATCCGGGACGCCCACCGCACGACTCCGTCGTAAATCCACCGGCACCGATAGTGCTGACCGTTTCGCGCATTTCCCCGGCCCAGCGACCGGAAAACCGGGTCAATTCCGTCGCCCAGCCCGGCAGCGACAATGCGAGCGAGGTCAGCGCATCAACAGAAACCGGTGCCACGCCAATGTTGGTCAGGCTGGTATAGGCACGAAGAACATCACCGCTGCCAAAGCGCCACTGCAATGTCAGCGACAGAGCGTTCGCCGTATCAATCAGTTGAATGTCCAAACCGCCGTCAGTGTGGTCAGCCGACCGGGTCCGGAAATCCGGTATCAGGGCCACATCGCCGCGCCGCAGATGCGCTGCCGGCATCCCGGTCCAACCCCACCCGGTTTGCGGGAACACCGACGGTGCGGGAACAGCATCTGGTTGCGATTCATGTCGCCCGAACTGCCCGGCCGCCACCAGAGTCGGCAAATGCTCGTCAGCCGGCAGCTGCGTGCCCCAATAGGCAACCCCCGGCACGGCATCGCCGATCCACGCCAGGACAAGCGTACTCTCGGCACCATCAAGCCGGGCGTGGGTCAGGGCATGTTCCATCTGCGCGCACCTTTGTGGACACCCGGCCCCCGCGTCAACGCCAGCCTTGGACATCGTGCCAACCGATAATCGATATCGCTTGCCCCAACCGGCGGCCTGTCTAAGGCTGTATCCAACCGGGGGGCGATTCGAAATGACGAATGTTGGAATAAGCGGCGGTGCGATCCAGATTACCGTGTGTCTGGCACTAACCGCGCTGATCGCCATCGCCACCTGGTTGAAGGTGCGTAGCGCTGGCGGGCATGACGGATCGTCAAAGGATGTCTATCTGGCCGGGGGCGGCCTCAGCTGGATATTCGTCGCCGGGTCGATCACGCTCACCAACCTGTCGACCGATCAGCTGGTCGGCATGAACGGCAACCAGATGCTGCTGCTCGCCTGGTGGGAGATATCCGGCTTTGTCGGATTGATGATCCTCGCCTTCATTTTCGTGCCAATCTACTACCGGAACAATTGCACCACGGTAACCGAACTGCTCGACCGGCGCTACGACGGTCGCGGGGTCCGCACGCTGATCTCCGCGCTGTTCCTGTTTGGCAATATCCTGATTTACCTGCCGGCTGGCCTGTACAGCGGTGGCCTGTTTCTCCAGTCGTTGTTCGGCAACGACACGCCATTGATCGTGTTTGCGATCATCCTGGCGGTGATCAGTGCGGGCTATACCTTGCTCGGTGGTCTGCGGGCCGTGGCGGTGATGGACACATTTTCCGGTGTCGGCGTGCTCGCCATCGCCGTGCTGATCGTCATATTGGCGCTCGTGGCGGTGGACTTTGACATTGTCTCCGGCGTGCCGGTGGAGCGACTGACGATGATCGGCGACGCCGATTCACCGATCCCGTTCCACACCTTGTTCACCGGCATGATTTTCATTCAGATTTTCTATTGGTCGACCAATCAGAATATCACCCAGAAGGCGATGACCGCGCCGACCGTGCGGGAGGCGCAGAAGGGCGTGCTCGCCGCCGCGGCCATCCGCATCCTGATCATTCCGGTGATCGTCACCGTGCCGGGCGTCGTCGCCTACAAGCTGATCGGTGACGTCGGGGACCGCGCCTATGGCATGTTGGTTGCAGAGATTTTGCCGCCGTGGTTGTCCGGGGCGTTCGCGGCGATGATCGCCGCCGCCGTGATTGCCCACACCAGTGCGGTGCTCAACAGCACCGTTGCCCTTTATGCTGTCGACTTCCACGACCGTTTTGTCGGTGCGATCAAGAACCATTGGCGGCTGAGCCGCATCGTCACGGTTGTGGTGACCATTTCCTCGATCCTGCTGGTCCCGCTGTATCAAAACGCCAAAAGCATCATCAACCTGCTGCAGCAGTTGAACGGCCTTGCGTCGATGCCGATCCTGTCGGCCTTCATTGTCGGCCTGCTGTTCCGGGGGGTCGGGGCCACGGCCGCGATTGCCGGGGTGGTCTGGGGTGTTGCCCTGTACGGGATTTTCACCTTCTGGTGGTCACCCGCAGGCCTCATCGGCATGCACTATATCGACTTCATGGTGGTGACGCTCGCGACCTCGGTGCTGACGGCGTTGGCGGTCAACCGGTTCGTCCTTGGCGGCCGGGCGCGCTTTGTCGGCTTCGCACGCCAGGCTGCGGCCTAGGTCGGGGTCCAGCCCGGAATGACCGCCAGCACCGATCATCCGCACCGGCGCGCCAATCCGTTGACCGGGCGGCATGTGCTGGTATCGCCGCACCGTGGCAACCGGCCCTGGCTGGGGCAGCAGGAGCCGACCACGACCGACCCCGCTCCAACCTATAGCCCGGACTGCTACCTATGCCCCGGCAATGCCCGTGTGGGGGGAGAGGTCAACCCGGCCTATGACGGGGTATATGCCTTCGACAATGACTTCCAGGCTTTGCTGGAAACGTCTGGGCCGCGCCTTCCGGACGATGAATTGTTCGACCAAACCCCGGCCACCGGGCGAAGCCGGGTTATCTGCTTCTCTCCTGATCACAGCGCCAGCCTGCCGTCTCTCAACCCGGATGCGATGCGCGCCGTCATCGACCTTTGGTGCACCGAAACCGAAACCCTCGGACGCGATTACCCGTGGGTGCAGGTTTTCGAGAACAAGGGCGCAATCATGGGATGCTCCAACCCGCATCCCCACGGCCAGATCTGGGCAACAAGTTTTCTGCCCGACGAAGCCATCGCCGAAGATGAGCGGCAGCGGGCCTATTTCGCACGACATGGCCGCGCAATGCTCGCCGATGTTGTCGAGCGGGAGATTGCGGCAGGCGACCGGCTGGTTGTTGCGAATCCACTCTGGGCGGTCGTGGTGCCATTCTGGGCCAGCTGGCCGTTCGAAACGCTGATCTTGCCGCGCCTGCCGCTGGCCCGGATGCCGGACATGACAGGGCCGGTACGGGATGCACTGGGGGACATATTGCAGCGGCTGACGCGCGGCTATGACCGACTGTTCGGGGTGAGCTTCCCCTATTCGATGGGCTGGCACGGCGCGCCATATGATGGACGGCCGACCGAGGGCTGGCAGCTTCACGCCCACGTCTACCCGCCGCTGCTCCGCTCGGCATCGGTGCGCAAATTCATGGTCGGCTTCGAAATGCTGGCGGAGGCGCAGCGGGACCTCACCCCGGAACAGGCGGCGGAACGGCTGCGGGCGGTGATCCCGTGACGCGGGGCGACGCGCGGACCCGGGCGGTTGCTGCTTACCGCCGGGCGTTCGGTCAGCCCCCGGAGCTACTGGTCCGGGCACCGGGTCGGGTCAATCTGATCGGCGAACATACCGACTATAATGACGGATTCGTCCTCCCCTGCGCGATTGACAAGGATACCGTGGTCGCCGCTGGTCCGTCGAGTGATGGGATGATCCACGCTGTCGCCGCAGACTATGCCGACGCCCGCGACAGCTTCACCGCTGCGGGGCCATTCTATCCTGCGGAAACCGACTGGCCCAATTATGTGCGCGGGGTGGCGCGGGCGCTGGCGGATGGCGGCGTTGCCGTCGGCGCTGCCAAGCTGGCGATTGCGGGGGACGTGCCGCTGGGGTCTGGCCTGTCCTCCTCCGCCTCCCTTGAGATTGCCGTCGGGCGGGCACTTTCGGAGCTCGCGCGGCAGGTTCCGGACCCGACCACCCTCGCCCGAATCGCCCAGCGTGCCGAGAATGAGTTTGTCGGCTGTGCCTGCGGAATCATGGATCAACTGATCGCCACCCGGGGCGTCGCCGACCATGCCCTGTTGATCGATTGCCGCACGCTCGAATGTCGCCCGGTGGCGCTTCCACCCGGCGTGTCGGTGATCATCGCCCATTCCGGCGTCCGCCACGCGCATGCCGGTGGTGAGTATAATGACCGCCGTGCCCAGTGTGAGGCCGCAAGCCGTCACTTCGGCGTACCGGCGCTCCGCGACTTGACGCTAGACCAACTCGAGGCAGGCAAGGCCGGGCTCGATCCGGTCAGCTATCGCCGCGCCCGGCATGTCGTGACGGAAAATGCCAGGACACGCGCTGCCGCCGATGCCTTGGAACGTGGTGACCTAAGCACGCTCGGCCAGTTGATGGCGCAATCCCACCTATCGATGCGCGATGATTTTGAGATCACGGTGCCGGCAGTCGATGCCTTGGCAGCGATCATGACCGCTCCGCTCGCCGGGGAAGGTGGGGCCCGCATGACCGGGGGCGGCTTTGGCGGTTGCGTCGTCGCCGTTGCCGGGAATGACCGGGTCGATGCCGTTCTTGCCGCGATTGCGGACGATTACCGCGATCCCGCTGGCAACAAAGCCGATGTTTTCGTGTGCCGGGCCACTCAAGGGGCCGGGCTGCTCACGTCTTGAAAATTCAAGGGCGATCCGCTGGTAGCCCGGAGAATTGTCTCCGAACTACCAGCGGCTTGGCCTTATCCGCCGAAGTTCACGCGCAGGGTGACGCCGTAATACCGGTCTGCCTCACGCGGGATCTGGTAGCGATAGCTGCCGCCTGGACCACCGGTTCCGATCGCCGCAGCAAATGGGCGGTCAAACAGGTTGCGGACAATTGCAGTCAGCTTCCACCGGTCGTCCTTGTCGATGATCGACGCCTGAATGTCGGTCAGGGAGTAGTTCGGGATGGTCGTTGCCAAACGCTCAGCCGGGTTTGGCGACAATTGTGACAATTGTTCCCCGGTGTAGGAGAATGATCCGCCAAGGCCGAAGTCAAACGACCGTCCGGTGATGAACCGCTTGTCGCCATTGACGCTGACTTTCAGCTTGGGTGCGCTGGTCAGCGGCGTCCCTGACGGGATTAACGTCGCAGCGGCGGCACCCGGCGCCACCTTGAAATTGTCGACCCGGGCCTTGGTATAGGCCAGCCCCCCTGAAATCGACAGAGTCGGCGACGGGCGGGCAATCACATCGACTTCGATGCCGCGTGTCGAGACATCACCGGCATTGGTCAGCCGCGTCGTAACCACACCGGCAACCAAATCAGGATTGTTGGCCTGGAAATTTTCATACTTGGCATAATATGCCGCAATATTCAGGACAACTTTCCCGCCAGCCAATGTATTTTTCAGACCGATTTCGAAGCTATCAGCTGTTTCAGCCTCGATCAAATTGGTGCTGGAGGTCGACATGTTGAAGAAGATATTGTAAGCTGGGCCTTTATATCCACGAGCATACGTCCCGTACAACGTGCTGTTTTCAGTCATGTCATACTGGATACCAGCCCGACCCGAAACATTGTCCTTCGAATTGCTCGCCCGGAACGGCACACCGTTCGACACACCAGCGATGAAGGCCCCCGTCGCCGGGTTGGTGGCACCATTGTTGAACACACCGGCATCAAAATTACCGGCAATGCCCGGTCCGGCGAGCGTGGTGACACGACGGTGGAACACATCCAGTTCGTCATGCGTATAGCGCAGACCACCGATCAGGCGGACATCGTCAGCGATATTGACGGTTGCCTGACCAAACAGCGCGACGTTCTTGAATACCGACCCGAATGTCGCGGTACCCGACGGGAATGTTGACGGCGCGGCCAGCGGGCTGGTGCAGGGCGTCAGGGTTGCCGGGGCAGCACCGAGGGCTGCGCAGACAATGTCATTCCGGGTGAAGGTCCGCTCGTTGTCAGCGTTCGAATAATAAGCGCCGAGCACATATTCAACGAACTGACCCGATGGCGACGTCAGGCGCAATTCCTGAGTGAATGTTTTCGACGTTTGCGGTCCAATATCGTGGAGCTGCGCAATGCCGATATAAGCCGCGGGCAGGAAATCGCCTTCGCGGATCTCGTTATTGTCCCAGTTACGATACGAGGTGATGGAGGTCAGTGTTCCGGCCGCGCCGACATCATAATTGGCCTCTGCCGAAACGCCCCAGCTTTCCTCTTTCGTCGCCGTCACCAGATTGTGCGCCACGATGCGCGACCGCACCCCCGCAAAGGAGCTCAACGGCAAAGCCTGCGCCGCCAGGTTGGTAGGCACCGTGCCGAGAATTTCCGCGCAGCAATCGTCATCCGATTTGCGGAAATCGGCGACGAACTTCAACGTCAGCTTGTCCGACGCATCGGCCTCGACAACCGCACGGGCACCGTAATGCTCATAGCCATTGACCCGGCTGTTCACCGTTGGGGCGATGTTGCGGATATTGCCATCATAGGTGCCGTAGAAGGCTGTCAGGCGGCTGCGAACGCTCGGGGACAGCGGCACGTTGATCACACCGCGAACGCGGTATTCATTGCCGTTGTCAAAGAAATAGCCGCCCTCGCCATAGCCTTCGAGAACATCGGACGGACGCTTCGACACGATGTTGACCACACCGGCAGAGGCGTTCTTGCCGAACAATGTGCCCTGCGGTCCGCGCAGCACTTCAAGCCGCTCGACGTCGACCAGATCACCAAAGGCCTCACCGGCGTTGGCCAGCACGACGCCGTCCAGAACCGTCGAAACCGAAGGCTCGGCGGCGATGGAGAAGTTGGCGGTTCCGATTCCGCGCAGGAACAGGAACTGGTTGAGCGTCGTGCCCGATTTGCGGAAGTTCAGCGACGGCACGAGATACTGGACATTCTCGATATTCACGCCGCCCTGGTTGGCGATGGCATCACCGGAGATCACCGAAACCGCGATTGGCACGTCCTGCAGGCGCTCGGTGCGCTTCTGTGCGGTCACGACGATTTCCGACACCTCATCGGCGGCGTCGGCTGCCGCCACGGCTGGCGCCGCTGCTTGCGCAAATGCCGCTGCCGAAAGACCGAATACGGCCACCGCTGCGCTGGTGCGCAAGATCGTTTTGAAGCTTCTGTTCATGTTCGTCCCCAATATGGTTTCGCCGCTTGATATTGTCGGGAGCTGTCGTTGCGGTGAGCGACAACCCCTGTAATCGCAAAGTCTCAGTTCGTTCCGAATCCCAATTCCGTCATCTCGACCGCGCGCCGTTCCTTGGCGCTGGTCTCGGCTGCAATGCCAATGGCGACGGCCTTTAGGCCATCTTCCGCCGTCACCTCAACCGCACCCTCGCCGCGCACGGCAGCGATGAATTTCTGATGCTCATAGAAAGTCGCACCGTGATGGCTGCCAGCCTTCAGCGCCGCCTCATCCACCGGAACATGGCTCCGCTCAACCTTCTTCGGGTTCATGAAGCCGACGCGAGGGCTGAACACCAGCGACCCTTCCGGGATCAGGCAGTCGAGCCGCGCTGCGTCTCCCACGGCGGTAATCTCTTCCTGATTTTCCGCACCGTCCGCGAACATCGACAGATCGAGCATCGCCCGAACGCCGTTGGCAAAATCAACCGTGGTGTAGCTATTGTCGATGATGTCCGGCTGACGCCCGCCATAACGCTCATCCAGATGGTTCACGTCCATCCCGCCCGAGCAATAAACCCGCACTGCCTCGGCCCCGACGATCAGTCGCATCAGATCAAAGAAATGGCAGCATTTCTCCACCATTGTGCCACCAGTGTTTTCGGCAAACCGGTTCCAGTCGCCGACCTTTGGCAGGAACGGGAAGCGGTGCTCGCGGATCGCCAGCATCTTCAGCGCACCGATTCGCCCGCCCTTGATCTGCGCGATGAACTCGGCAGCCGGCGGCATGTAGCGATATTCCATCGCGGTCCAGAACAGGCCCTTGGCCGACTTCGCCCGCTCCGCGACCCAGCGGGCATCATCCAGCGTCGTCGCAACCGGCTTCTCACAGAGGATGTTGAGTCCGGCATCGAACAGTGGTGCCAGCACCTCGCGGTGGGTGTTGTTCGGCGATGCGATGATCACCGCATCGGCGACACCGGCTTTGGCGAGTTCGGCGGAACTATCGAACCGGCGCAAATCCACCTGTCCGGCTGCTGCCCGCGCACTGTTCGCCGACGAATCAACCGGGTCGACAATCGCCACAAGTTCGGCTCCGGGCGTGATGGCAAGGTTGCGGATATGCTCCGCGCCCATCATGCCAGCGCCAACCAGTGCATAGCGAACCGTGCTGCCCAACCCCAATATCCCCGTTTCTGACAACGATGTCTTAAACGCTGTTTGTCACAAAATGCCGTAAGCCCGCAAGACCCGTGCTGCATTGCAGCCAAGGGCGTTGCAGCGTTACAACAGGTTGAAAGGGGCGATCGGCAGCATGCGGACAACGATCAAAGACGTTTCGCGGGTCGCTGGTGTCTCGATCAAGACCGTGTCGCGCGTCCTGAACAAGGAACGCTACGTCAAAGACGAAACCCGGCGCCGTGTCGAAGAAGCTGTGGCAGCGCTGTCCTTTAGCCCAAGTCTCGCGGCTCGGACGCTCGGTGGCCGCCGATCCTTTCAGATTGCCCTGATCTACGACAATCACAGTCCATTCTACATCCACCAAATCCAGGAAGGCGTGTGGGCCCGCTGCCGGGAAGCAGGGGTGCGTATGCTGGCCCAGCCCGCCGATGTCGCCTCTCCTACTTTGGCGAATGAGGTCGGTGGCCTGATCGATGAAACCCATGTCGATGGCATCATTCTGTCGTCACCAGTCACCGATTCTGCCGTCGTGCTCGCCGAACTCGAACGGCGCGGCATCCCGTTTGTGCGCATTTCGCCGGGAACCAATCATGCCATGACTTCGTCGGTGTTCATGGACGATGTGCAGGCCGCCGATGACATGACCACCCACCTGATCAACGGCGGGCACCGCCGGATTGGCTTCATCATCGGCCATACCAATCACATGGCCAGCGACCAGCGGCTTTTCGGGTATCGCCGGGCGCTCGACCGGGCCGGCATTCCGTTCGAACCCGATCTGGTCCGCCCCGGCGAATTTGATTTCGCCAGTGGAACCGCCGCAGCCGAATCCCTGCTAGACCTGCCGGATCGCCCGACTGCCATTTTTGCGTCGAACGATGACATGGCCGCCGGGGTGCTCGCCGTTGCGCACCGGCGCGATATCGCGGTGCCGGAAGATCTGTCCGTCGCCGGATTTGACGATACCGAACTGGCAAGTGCGGTCTGGCCGCCGCTGACCACGATCCGCCAGCCGACCCGCGATCTGGCCTACAGTGCCGCCGCCCTGCTGCTGGAAAGCGAAGGCACGGTCGCCCATCGGCGACTTCAGCATGATTTGATCGTCCGCGGATCAACGGCAAAACGACGGTAGCTTGACGCTGGCCCCTGCTGTCTGCCAGTTTCAGACAACGTTATCATATTTGCCGAGGCCGCATGTCAGATTTGCCGAGACCACCCGCCGTCCGACCTCTCGGAGCTTCGGGACTGACGGTCAGTTCGCTGGCCTGGGGCATGTGGCGTTTTGCCGGAAATGACCTGAAGACCGCCCGTGCCAAGATCGACGCGGCCTTTGATATCGGTATTAATTTCTTCGACACCGCCGATATTTACGGCCCCGACAATGGCGAAGCTTTCGGCGCAGCAGAGCTGTTGCTCGGGCGTTTGTTTGCTGAGGACTCAGCGCTCCGCAGCCGGATGGTATTGGCCAGCAAGGGCGGCATCGTCATCGGCACCCCCTATGATTCGTCGCCCTCCTATCTTGCCAGCGCCATCGACGCGTCGCTCCGGCGACTCGGTATCGATCAGCTGGACCTGTGGCAGATCCACCGCCCTGACATGCTGTCCCATCCGCAGGAAGTGGCGCGGACGCTGGAAACAGCTGTCGCTGCGGGTAAAATCCGCAGCATTGGGGTGTCGAACTTCACCGTGTCCCAGACCCGGGCCCTGATGAAATTCCTGCAGCAACCACTGGTCTCCACCCAGCCGGAATATTCGCCGCTGGCGCTTGATCCGCTGTCGGATGGCACCTTCGACCTCGCCGTATCGCAGGACGTCGCCGTACTCGCTTGGTCGCCGCTCGGGCAGGGCCGCATTGGTGATCCCGGCGACGACCGCGCCCGCAACGTTGCGGCGGCGCTCGACGCAGTTGCAGCCGACTTTGGCGTGTCCCGCAGCGCGGCCACCTACAGCTGGATCATGGCCCACCCGTCGCGCCCGATCCCGATTGTCGGTACCCAGACGCCAGCGCGCATCCGGGAGGCTGGAGACGCATTTAAGGTCACCTGGACCCGCGCCCGCTGGTATGAGGTTCTGGTTGCAGCCAGAGGGGAGAGATTGCCATGACCGTCGAAGTCAGCTGGTTTTCCGCACTTTGCGACGATGACTATGAATTTCTCGGCGTCCCCGATCCGATGCTCAAATCGAGCTGGGAACATTGCCGCGATATCGTGATGACCGCTGACAGCGGTGGCTTCGACAATGTCCTGCTGCCCTCCGGATATGCCCTCGGCGTCGATACCACGATATTTGCCGCCGCCATCGCGACTCTGGTCAAGCGCATCCGGCTGCTGATGGCCGTCCGCATCGGTGAAACATGGCCGCCGCAGTTGGCCCGGCAGATTGCCACACTTGACCGGATTCTCGGTGGGCGACTGACCGTCAACATCATCTCCTCCGACATGCCGGGCGAGACTCTGGCATCGGCCCCGCGCTACCGCCGCACGGCGGAGGCCATGGCCATCCTCAAAGCCCTGCTGAACGGCGACCCGCTCGATCATGACGGGGAATTCTGGAAGCTGAAGCTCGACCCGGCGCGGATTACCACCATGTCGGGCAAATGCCCGCCACTGTATTTCGGTGGGCTCAGCCCCGATGCGCGGGATGCCGCGGCGCAGGGCTGCGATGTCTATCTGATGTGGCCCGATACCATGCCGGCGGTGAAGGAGATCGTCGCTGACATGACGGCGCGGGCCGCCTCCTACGGCCGCAAGTTGAAATTCGGCTACCGGGCGCATGTCATTGTCCGCGATACTGAGGCGGAGGCGCGCGACTATGCCAGCCGTCTGCTGTCAAAGCTCGACGATGCGGAAGGGGCTGCCATCCGCGCCAAATCGCTCGATTCAACCAGCGTCGGTGTGCAGCGGCAGGCGGCCCTTCGCGCCGCAGCAGGTGACGAGGGCTATGTCGAGGACAATCTGTGGACCGGCATCGGTCGGGCGCGGTCGGGCTGCGGCGCCGCCATCGTCGGCAACCCGGATCAGGTGCTCGCCAAATTGAAGGCCTATCAGGATGTCGGGATCGAGGCGTTCATCCTGTCGGGCTACCCGCATGCGGCGGAGGCAGATCTGTTCGCCCGCCATGTGCTGCCGCATCTGAAGCACGGGCCGCTGCATTTGGATTGAACGCCGGACGACAACCAGAAATAGGCGTCACAAGAACGGCGCAGCTGGACAATTGGGGGATTGGACATGACGGCAGACGCAAAAATGGACCGGCGGCGGTGGATCATCCTGGCGCTGGTATTCACCGCCATCATGCTGAACTATGTCGACCGGCAGATCATCGCGCTGCTCAAACCCACGCTCCAGCAGGAGTTCAGCTGGACCGACCGCGACTATGGCCACATGACCTCGGCCTTCCAGTTCGCCGCTGCCATCGCCTTTCTGTTCACCGGCTGGTTCATCGACAAGGTCGGCATCCGGGCTGGATTTGCCATCGGAGTCGGCGTGTGGAGCCTCGCAGGGATCGGCCATGCCTTTGCCTCAACCGTCACCCAGTTCATCACCGCACGCGCGGTACTCGGGGCCGCCGAGTCGGTTGGCACACCCGCTGCCGTCAAAACCGCCGCCACCTATTTCCCGGCCCGGGAACGGGCAACGGCGCTCGGCCTCGGCAATACTGCCCCCAATATCGGCGCAGTGCTGACGCCTCTGCTGGTTCCGCCCTTTGCCATCATCTTCGGCTGGCAGGCGGCTTTCATTGTGGCGGGTGCGCTCGGTCTCGTCTGGGTGGTGGCCTGGCTGGCGCTCGACGTGAAACCTGAGGCGGTTGAGGACGAGTTTGAGGAAAGCACCAAGGGCTGGAGCAGCCTGCTGACCCAGCGCCGAACCTGGGCCATCGCCATAGCCAAAATGCTGACGGACGCGGTCTGGTGGTTCCTGCTGTTCTGGCTGCCCGACCTGTTCCACAAGGTGTTCGGGCTCAGCCAAGGCACCGTCGGTCTGCCCGTGGCGCTGGTCTATGCCATGGCCGCGATGGGTGCGATTTCCGGCGGCTGGCTCCCCGGCAAGCTGATGGATCGCGGCTGGAGCGTTGACCGGTCCCGCAAGACCGCGCTGCTGGTCTATGCCATCATCGTCCTGCCGGTGCCGCTGGTCCTCGGCGTCAGCGGCCCGTGGACAGCGGCCTTCCTCATCGGCCTGGCGCTGTTCGCCCATCAGGGCTTCTCAACCAACATCTTCGCCCTCACCGCCGACCTGTTCCCGGCCCGGCTGGTTGGTTCGGCCATCGGCCTCGGCGCCTTCGCCGGCAACCTCGCCGGCATGGGCATGAGCGAGTTCGCCGGCTGGTCCCTCGACAACGGCCACGGCTACGCCCCGATGTTCATCTATGCCGCCGGTGCCTATCTGGCGGCGTGGTTGGCGATCAAGGTGCTGGTTCCGAACATCGGGAACAGGACGGTCGTTTAGCGGGAGAGAGACGGCAAACTTGTCCCGTCTTGAGGTAGGGAGTGGTCCTCCCCTCAACACCCCATCGCGCAAGCTGGGTCGGCCGACCAGAACACAATCCGCAGCAGCATGTCGCCGGGGTCGTGCAGGGGGTCGGTGACGACGGTGTTGACCCGGCCGCTTTCCGGCGCGCGGATGGTTTCGATGACCCGGCCAAAGGCATCGGAGATGGTGGCGACCACGTCTCCCTTGGTGACCGTCCCGCCCAGCGGGACCAGCACGTGGGCAAACCCACCGCGTGTCGCCGACACAACCGCCAGCTTATTGCCGACATAGGGCGTCGTCGTGCGTGGTGGGGCGACCACCAGCATGTCCATATCAGCCATCACCCGCTTTATTCCCGCGACGGCGCGCGCGGTCATCACCGGGTCGAATATCTCGGGCCGCCCCAGTTCCAGCGTGATCGCAGGCACGCCGTCGCGGTTCATTTCGGTTTCAATTGTTCCCTTGGCCCCCGGATCGAGCTTGATGATGTCCGGTCCGATCAGTTCGGCCATGCGCTGGGCAGGCTTGGTTCCTGCAAATGCAAACATCACATAAGCGGTGCCGTGCGACTGGGTGTGTAGATCGATGACGGCATCGGCATTGGGGCGGAGCAGCGCTGTCCACAATCGGCGCGCATAATGGTCAGCGATGCCGACATCGCCGTCCATACCGGGCATCAACCGGTTGAGATTCTCGCTATAGCGACCATCCCCAGGCGTGAATCCACGGCTGCGGTGCAACATGCCGATGCTGTTCAGCCCGGGAACTGCAACCACGGTGCCGGACAATGCCGCCGGGTCCAGTCCGGCGGTCAGCTTGTGGATGGCATCAACGCCTGCCACCTCGTCACCGTGAACGGCGGCGGTAAGCAGCAACCGTGGGCCGGGCCGAACGCCGCGAACCACGATCACCGGGATCAACCAGGGCTGTCCCACGGCATTTTCGGTCACGCGGAACCAGAAACGGTGAACCTTGCCGGGAGCAAGAGCTGCGGCATCCAGTCGTTCGATAACCGGTACGCCGTCCACGGCATCCCCGGCCGCCACCGCCGGTCCCCCAGTGAACATCAGGACGGCGGCGAGGAGAAACGCAGTGACAATTTTCATTCGGGCAAATACTCGCAGCAGCGCAGTGACGTCCGCGCTATGTGACGCGGGCACCGGCAATTGTCCAACGCGGGGTGGCAGTCAACTGCGTGAAACCCCACCCGCTGCGGGCCATGGCCCTATGGGTGAGAGGGACGCCGGTCGCAGAACCACGCCGTCGCCCGGGTGGGGAAAGGCTGTCGCGGCTATGACCGGGTGGGGGTCCACACGGTCCTGAACTTAGAAGCCAAGCGTTACCGAAACGTAACCAAGGTCACCGCGCTGGGTCGCGCCGGGCAATTTCTTCAACTGCCAGCCATAGTCCAAACGCGCGTTCAGATAGCGACCAAGCGCGAAGGTTCCGGTGAACCCGGTGCTGCTGGTCGTCACATGGCTGATCGCCCCGGCGAGCCGGTCCGGATCGCTGACCCGGCCATAGTCGAGGAACACACCAAGCTGCGCCCGGGACCGCAACTGCGCATTGCCGGTCGGCAGGGCAAAGCCCGGCGCCAGCAGCTCCGCACTTGCCAACAGGCCATTGCTGCCCAGCGCTGCGCTCGGGTCGTAACCGCGCACATAACTCGGGCCAGCCGAAGCCAATTGCTCGGTCGGCAAAAGATTGCCGTTGGTGATCTGCCACATCAGCCGGCCGCGCGCCTCGATCCCGTTTTCCCAAAGGACGGACGGGGCAATGGTCAGGCGGTTGTAGAGATAATTGGATTTGGCAAAGGGGGTCCCGCTGGCGGTGAACACCGGCGTGGTATTGCGGCCGCCGACACCACCGGGGCTGATCACCACGGTGTCGCCGACGCGCAGCGTAATCCGGGTGCCGGTGGCGTCCGCCGCCTCTGACCGCCCTTCGATCCCGCCAATCCGCCAGGTGCGCTCCCCGCTATATTCGATGACGCCCTGATGGATTTCGGTCGCCGATCCGGAGACGTTCACGCCGCCAAACAGCAGGTCGTTGTTGGTGCGCTTGAAATCATAGCCGAACGACAATTGCTGCTTGGCGTTATCCTGGGCCGGCAACTGCAGGATATAACGACCGGACAGCTGATAGCTTTTCCCAACCTGATTGAAAAAACCAACCGCCGTAGGTGCCAAGAATGGCGACGTCCGCTGATAGGTTCCGAACAGCAGGAGCGAATCGTTCAGAGGCACGCCAGACCCCAATGGGATCAGGTAGGTGGCACTGTGCGACACGAACGACGGATCCGGGTTACCCGGCCGGCTGCTGAACAAATTCTCCGATGCCGTGAACTGATAACTCAACTGGTGGTCCCAACCGAAGACATTGCCCCAGTTGAACCCAGCGGAATAGCGGTCGCGCTGCGTCGCCACAGTGCCGGTATTTTCATAGCCGACATAGGCTCGGAACGGCCGCCGCTCGGCCACCCGCATGGTCAGATCGGTATAACCGACTTCCGCTGCCTTGCGGTAAATCAGGTCGACGCGCCGGAACGGGTTGTTCGACAAATAGTCCAGGTCCTCGACGATCCGGCGCTCCTGAATGCGGCTGCCTTTCTTGAGGCGGAGGCCTGCCCGGATGATCTTCGCGCTGAAATATTTCGGCGCTGGCGTCAGGACCGCAGCACCGCTCTCAACATCGACACCCTTCACATCGACATTGCCGACCCGGAATTCGGTGACGGTTACAACCAATGTCCCGGTGGTTGCCGGATCATCCTGCCGCGCCGGAATCCGGACGTCGACCAGCGGATGGCCGCGAACCCGGTAATATTCGATGACCTCGCGCGAAAACCGTTCGAGGTCAGCAACCGTCAATTGCCGACCGAGCAATCCATTGGCCTTCGCCTTGAAATCGGCGGTGTCGAGCAGGTCGAGATCGACGCCGTCCTCGCCCTTTTCCAACCGGACGACCTGAACACCGGTGGTCGGTTCCAGCTTGTAACCGGCAAGGAATCGGCTGCCGGGGACGAACACCACGCCCTGAAGCCCGGCGCTGATCACCGTCGCGTCGTTGGACACTTCAGGCAGGGCAGGACGTGGTGCGGCCGGCGCTTCGGTTGGCAATTGCTGCGGCGCGCCCTGCCTGAAGTCCTGGGCGAGGGCAACGGACGGCACAAGCCCAGCGGTCAGTGCAGCACCAGCCAGAAAACGAAGCTTCATCAAATGTCCCATACCGATCACCGGCCCGTTCCCGGACGAGCCGCCGATCGCCGCCTCGCCTCGTCATCAGCATTGTCGTTTGCAACCGGCGGGTCAAACGAAGATGTTGAAACGATATCCGCCGCAGCATTGTTGCCACCGGCGATTTCCGTGGTGCCAAGGCCGCCGAATGTCGGGGCGGTCTGGGCAACGGCTTCCGGCACAACCTCAATATAGATATTGAACGCCTTGTTACTATCCTCCCGCCGGACGAGTTCGCCCACTGCCCCGTCATCGGCCTTGGGCGCGCCCGGATCGGCCACAATCGCTGTGATCGTCGCCGCCCCGCCGGCGTAGTTCAGGCCAGTTGGCGAGATGCTGCCGCCGCTTGTCCCCGGCGCAACCGGTGGTTCAGGCTGGATCACAGCCGTCACCGTCAACTGCCCCGGCACCACAGTCAGGGCATAATTGGCGAGCAGGCCAGATGCCACGATCGGATAGGCGCCCGCTGGCGACATCAGATTGGCCACCGACGAGACTGCCAGGCGATTGGCGCCAGCGTCCGCTGGATTCTGGCTGATCAGTGCCGCCGCCGTATCCCCACCGACCAGTCCATTGGCGGTGAAGGTGAACGTCGGGTTCGGCGTGCTGACCGGGCGGATCGAATTATCGATCACCAGAGTAAGCGGCGCGCGCGTAACCGTCAGTGTCCCGGCGCGGTTGCCCGCAGTTGCCAGCACATAATTGCCGCCCGCAGCCCCGCCAACCCCCGACAGCGTGACCCCGTAAGGCCCAACCGGCGTATTGGTTGCCAGCGTTACCGCCGCATTCTGGCTGTTGGTCACCGGGGCATAGACCGGGGTCACCACGTCACCGGCCAGAACACCGGCAAAGGTCGCAGCACCGCGCGTTCCAAGCGTGCCGTAGACGCTGGTGGTATCCGCGACCGAGAAAGTGATTGGTTTTGGCGTAATCGTGAACACCGGCCCAGGCGGAGCCAGCGCGATCACATAGTTCGGCCCGGCATTCAGCGTACCGTTGGTGAAGTTATACGGTCCGGCATTCTCGCCCGCCGCCCGCCCGAGCAGACCGGTCAGAACGGTTGCCGGATCACCGCCGACAAGACCGGCGAAGGTGAACGGCAAGGCCGGATCAGGCGATCCATAGACCTTGGTTGCCGCCGCAGGACTGACCGTCAGCGTCGCCGGCGTGACCCGGATGGTGCCATTGGTATTGCCAGTCGCCGCCAGCACATAGTTACCGGCAGATGCACCGGTAAGCGAGGTCACCGCCGCGCCGTAGGTACCAACATTAGTGTTGGTCGCCAGTGTCACCGTCGCATTCTGGCTGTTCGTCACGGTGTGTGCCGGATTGACGGTATCGCCTGCCACAATGCCCGTCAGAACAGTCGTTCCGATGGTTGGCAGCGTGCCATAGACATTGGTGGTATTCCCGACCGCATAGGTCAGGGTTGCAGGCGTGATGGCCAGCGCGCCCGGCGTGTAGTTCACCACGTAATTCGGGTTGGAGACCAGCGTTCCCTGCGTGATGGAATAGGTGCCAACATTGGTCCCCGGTGCCCTTGCAAGCGCACCAGTCAATACGGTGCCCGGCGTATCGGTCAGTTTATAGCCGGTGGAGGTCACCGTCAGCACCGGATCAGGCTGACCGTAGATCTTGGTCGCCGTACCGGACACCGCCAGCGGTGCGGGGGTGATGGTCAGAGCCCCCGGCACAATCGTCTGGATGCTGTAGTTTGCGGTCGCCGTCAGTCCGGCACCCTTGCTGATCGCATAGGGGCCAGTCGCGACATTCTCACCCGCCACCCGGGTCAGGGCAGTGGTCACATTGGTGCCGCCCGCGCCATTGGCGGTGTAGAGCGTCCCCGCCCCTGCCAACGCCGTTCCAACGGCTTCGCCATTCTGGATACCGGCGACCGTGAAGGTCAGCGCCGGATCGGCATCCCCGTACACCTTGGTCTTGTTGCCGAGCGTCAGCACCAGCGGCGCTGGCGTCACAGTGATCGTTCCGTTGGTATTGCCGGCGGCGGCAAGAATATAATTGCCGGCATTCGCCCCGGTCAGGCCGGTAACGGATGCGGTATAGGTTCCGACTCCGGTGGTCGTCGCCAGTACGATCGGGTTGTTCTGCGCATTGGTGACCGTGATCACCGGTGTCACAATATCGGCACCCACAACACCGGTCAGCGTTACCGCACCCGGTGCCGGCAGCGTCCCGTAAACGCTCGTTGAATTGGCAACGCTATAGTTGACCGTGAAGCTGATCCCGGCCGGATTGATCGTGAAGGTACCCGGAACATAGACCAGATTATAGTTGGGATTGCTTGCGATCGTGCCCTGATTGATCGTGTACATCCCGGCATTCTCACCCGGTGCACGGGTCAGCGCACCGGTGAGCACCTGGCCCTGGGTGTCATTGTTGACCAGCCCGGTCACAATCGGGGTCAGCACCGGATCGGCCTGGCCGAAAATCTTGGTGCCGGTACCAGTGACCGTCAGCGGAGCCGGCGTGATGGTCAGATTGGCCGGCGTATAGGTGATGGCGTAGTTCGGGTTGGCCGCCACCGTTCCCTGATTGATCGGGTAGGCCCCGACATTCGACCCGGCGGTGCGGGACACGGTGCCGGTCAGCACCGATGTTGCGGTATCGGTGAATTTATAGCCCGATGACAGGAAGCCCAGTTGCGGATCGGCCTGCCCGTAAATCCGGGTCGCGGCCACGGCGTTCACCGCCAGCGGGGCCGGGGTGATGGTCAGATTGGCGGGGGTGTACCCGGCCACACTGTAGTTGCTGTTGAGCGCCACCGTGCCCTGGTTGATCTGGTACGGTCCGGGGGCGACATTCTCGCCCGCAACACGGGTCAAAGCGCCTGTGGAAACGCCTGTCGCCGTATCCCCCGTCGCCAGGTTGGCAACCGTGAAGGTCAGTGCCGGATCGGCATCACCGTATACCTTGGTCTTCGCCACAGCGACGATGGTTGCCGCGCGCGGGGTGATCGCCAGGTTGTTGCCGGTAAAGGTCAGCGCATAATTGGGGTTGGATGCCAACGTCCCCTGACTGATCGCATAGGGGCCGCCCGCCACCGTTTCACCAACCGCGCGGGTCACTGCACCGGTCAAAGCAGTGCCTGCCGTGTCGGTGAATTTCAGGCCGGTTGTCGTGAAGGCGAACGTCGGGTCAGTATCGCCGTAGATTTTCGTCGCTGCATTCACGGCGACCGTCAGCGGTGCCGGGGTGATCGTCAGGTTATTGCCAGCATAAGTGATGGCATAATTGCCATTGGCCGCGACGCTGCCCTGATTGATCGCATAGGGGCCAGCAGCAACGGTTTCACCCGCCGCCCGCGCCAATGCGCCGGTGACCACTGTGCCAACCGTGTCGGTCAGCTTTAGCCCGGTCGTGCTGAAGGTCAGCGCCGGATCGGTCGCGCCATAGACTTTGGTCGCCGCCGCCGCGGTAATCGTCAGCGGGGCCGCCGTGATGGTCAGATTGGCTGGCGTATACGTAGTGAGATTGTAATTGCCGTTGAGCGCCACTGTGCCCTGATTGATCTGGTAATTGGGGCCTGTCCCGATCACCGTCTCGCCCGCCACACGAGTCAATGCCCCGGTGGTCACACCCGTCGCAGTATCGCCCGCCGCCAGATTGCCCAACGTGAAGGTCAGCGCCGGATCGGTATCGCCGTACACCTTGGTCTTCGCCACTGCGACAATCGTCGTGTCACGCTTGGTGATGGTCAATGCGCCGGGGTTCACGGTTTGGATGGTGTAGTTCGCCGTTGCAGTCAGGCCCGCACCCGTGGTGATGACCTTCGTTCCGCCGACATTATTGTCGCCGTTCCGGGTCAGCGCGTTAGTGATGTTGGTGCCGCCCGCCCCGTTCGCGGTATAAGTCGTACCCGACCCGTTCAATGCTGCGCCGACCGCTTCTCCATTCTGGATACCCGTCACCGTAAAGGTGAACGCTGGGTCAGCATCGCCGTACACCTTGGCAAAGCTGGCGACATTCACCACCAGCGGCGCAGGCGATACCGTGATCGTGCCGTTGGTGTTCCCGGCATTGGCGATGACATAATTGCCCGCTTGGGCACCGGCCAGGCCGGTTACGCTGGCGGTGTAGGTTCCAACACCTGTCGTCGTTGCCAGGTTCACCGTTTGCGCCAGCGAATTGCGGACGGTGATCACCGGGGTAACCACATCACCGCCCTGAATCCCGGTCAGTGTCACCGTGCCGACTGTCGGCAGCGTGCCGTACACATTGGCGGTATTGGTAATCGAATAGGTCAGGTTCAACATCGCGGCCGTGATGGAGAAATTGCCTGGCGTGAACGTCGGGGTGTAATTGCCGTTAGCGGCAACCGTACCCTGATTGATCACATAATTGCCGACAGTTTCACCCGCGACGCGCGTCAATGCCCCGGTCAATACCGTGCCCTGGGTATCCCCCAGCTTATAGCCGTTGGAGGTGATGGTCAGCACCGGATCGGCCTGCCCGAATGCCTTGGTGCCCGTCCCGCTGATCGCCAGCGGTGCCGGGGTGATCGTCAAGTTGGCCGGTGTATAGGTCGTGAGGTTGTAATTGCCGTTGAGCGCCAGCGTGCCCTGATTGATCTGGTACGTCGGGCCAGCGCCAATAACCGTCTCGCCCGCCACACGGGTCAGCGCGCCGGTCACAACTCCGGTCGCCGTATCGCCCGCCGCCAGATTGCCCAGCGTGAAGGTCAATGCCGGATCGGCATCGCCGTACACTTTGGTTTTCGCCACCGCGACAATCGTCGTATCGCGCTTGGTGATCGTCAGCGCACCCGGATTTACAGTCTGGATTGTGTAGTTGGACGTTGCGGTCAGGCCAGCGCCGGTTGTTATGACCTTGGTGCCGCCGACATTATTGTCGCCGTTGCGGGTCAGCGCGTTGGTGATGTTGGTGCCGCCCGCCCCGTTCGCGGTGTAGCTGACACCCGCCGTGTTGAGCGCCGTCCCGACGGCCTCACCGTTCTGCAAGCCGGTGACGGTGAAGGTAAAGGCCGGATCGGCATCGCCGTAGACCTTGGTCTTGTCCGCGACATTGATGGTCAGCAGCGCCGGGGTGATGGTCTGGATACCGGTTCCGGTGAAGGCAAAGGCATAGTTGATCGGCGATGCCAGCGTCCCGATGGTTCCGGTCACATTGTTATAGACGCCGACATTGGCCATCTGCCCGGTCGAACCGGCGGCACCGGTCGCCGATGCCCCGATCAGGTCGCCGTTGACCAGACCGCTGGTGAAGGTCGAAGGCAAATTCTGCACAAGACCGGTATAGGTCTTCGTGTCCGCTGCCATGATTGTATAGAGCAGCGTCGGTTGATCGGCGTAGACGAACCGGTTGCCGGTCACAGTCGAGGTCAGATTGGGCGTCCCGACCGCTGCCGAGCGCGCGCCCGCCACGTCGAACGGCGCGTTGTAGAAATTGGCGCCGGTCAGGCTGCCGCGAACCGTCCCGGTCCACTCTGTCGCATTGCCGACATTGTTGGTGAACACCAGATAGCGCGCCGTGCCAGTCCCCGGATTGATCGCCGCGCCGGTGTTGGCGACAAAATTGGCGTTGGTGCCCAGGACGACCGAATCGCCGGTCGTCGCACTGGATGCAATGGTCTGGTTGGTCCCGATCACCAGATTTCCGGCTGCGTTCGACGTGATTTTCGCCGTCGTCGCCACAGTGGTGTTATTGATCGTCAACCCGCCTGCCAGCGTGTTCTGGAAATCAATCGACCCGGTGTTACCACCCAGCGCCGTGACCTGGTTGTTGCTAGTCAGCGTAAAGGCCCCGCCCGTCCCGTTCAGGGTGAGCAGCGGTGTCGTGATGATCTGCGTCTGGGTCACAGCGCCTGTGCTGCTCAGCGTTGCCGCCGTGGTCGCGGCAATCCCGGCCAACGTATCGACCGTCCCAACCGCAAAGCCACCAGTTTCCGTCAGACTGGCGGTTGCGGCCTGGACTGCCACTGTGGTGAAATTATTGCCCGCGTTCGTCAGGGTATAGGTACCCGTCAGTGCCGCCCCGGACCCCAGTCGCAGATTGTCAGCGGTGAGCGAATGACCTTGTGTTACCGTCCCTGCACCGCCTGTTACCAACTGCAACAAACCGCCGGGGCTGACAACGGATGTCGTAATCCCGTCGACCGTATTGACGGCAAAGCCATTGTCATCGCGGAACCGGACGTTGCCGCCCGCTGATGAGATCGCGACATTGGAAACCTGATTGTTATGCGTCCCCAAATTGATGTCGCCGGTACCGCGAATGGCCAGCGATCCCGCACCCAGGCCAACGTTCATGGCCGTGCCGACCGTGATCGCACCGCCGGTGGCCCCGGTACCGGCCCCGGCCCCGGTTTGATCAACGCCCGCGCCAGTCTCGAGGCTGAGCACCACGGACGGCGAGGTGAAGGCCCCCGTCACCCGCAACTGGCCCGAGGCGGCGTTGCCGATATGCACGATATTGGAGGTCACCCGGCCCAGTTCGTCATTGCCCAAATCCAGCCCGTTGAACGTGCCGGTCGACGTCGTGGTCACGTTGCTGTCAGCTGTATCGACGCTCGCTGCCCCAAAGCGGATTTCGCGCCCGGCCGTAAAGGTTTCAAGCCGGACGATCCGACCATCCGCCGTCGTCGTGTTGACGGTGCCGACAATCGACATCCGGTCGGCGATCAGCCGCACATTGCCCACGCCGCCAGTGGTGATATTGCCGGTTGTCCCGGTGACGGTCAGGAATTGGGTCGCCCCGCCCGCTGCGCCCGCCGTCAGATCGACGGTATAATCGGTGCGGTTGGCGCTGGTGGCGGTCGAAGTTATCCCGGATGTGGTCACCATTGCAAAGGTCAGTGCGGCCGTCGCCAGATCGTCGGTATCAACAAACTGCACCCGCCCGGTATTGGCCGCGATGCTGTTGACGTCATTCCCGGTGCTACCCAGCTGGAACACACCGCCGGTGCCGAGCAGCAACAGGCTCGTCCCGATAATGTTCGCCGCTTGGGTTTGCGATGTGGTGCCGGTGCCAGTCAGGGTAACGGTGTTGGTCCCAGCGTTGATACCGCTGATTGACCCTATATTGCCAATCCCGGTCACCGATCCGATATTGGTATTGCCGGTGTTGGTGAACGAAATAGCCGTATTGGTACTGCTGAGTGCCAAGGTGCCGGTCACGGCATTTGCAGCATTGGTCAGTGTGACACCGCCACCCGCTGTCGCCAGCAAACCAGCTGCCACAATCGGGGCAGTCTGGGTAAGCGCGCCAGCACCGGTTACATTGAGTTGGGTTTGCCCAGTTGTGGTTATGCCGACGGAATTTGCGCCGCCCGCGCCTGCGGTTACGGTACCAACAGCAAAGGTATTGGCCTGCCGATAAGCAATCGAGGCAGCGTTGCCCGCAATGTTCGCACTAGCGTTCGCTGCATCGGTTAGCAGAAAAGTGCCGCCACCAATCAATCGTAGACCCGTCGCTGTCGTGAGGGTGCCTGCAGCAGTCTGCGTTACGCTGCCGCCTGAACTGATCAAAGTTGAACCACCCATCGCGCCAGACGTATTGATTGCGCCCGCGATCACGATATTATTGGTTGCAATCAAACGCGCTTCACCATTGCCAAGGGCAGTCGACGAAGTAGTGATATTGTTATTGACCGCGATCCCAGTCCCGGTAGCCTTGGTACTGGTTAAGGTAACAACGCCTAATGTACTGCTGACAGCACCATTAAGCGTGACTGTGTCTGACGATGTAAGATTGAGATTTGCGCCTTGTGTCAAAATTGTATTAGGCGCTGCTGCTGCTGCCGCATTAATTGTCAGCGTTCCACCATTGGCGGTAAAATTAAGGTTGGTGGGCGATGCAACCGTCCCAGACCCCGTAATAATTCCTGCTCCAGCTACGATTGAACCAGCACTGGTAACAAATATGTTCCCATTATTAAGCGCCGATGCCACCGATGTTGTGCTGGTCAAGGTAACCGTCGTTGCCGTCGTGCCCTCGCCTGTTAGGGTCAAATTCCCGCCGTCGGTCGTAATGAGCCCACTAACCGACACATTGCCGCCGGTTGTAACCGTTGAATCGAACGGCGATGTGGTCACAGTCCGCAGCGACATCGCCCCACCGCGGGTTTGAAACGTCCCCGTGCTACTCGTCAGCGTCGTGCCAGCGCGCCAGTCAAGAATGACAGGACTGCGCACATCCAAAGCCAGCGAATTATTCAATAGACCGTTTGCAGTAAAATTACCGGCAGTGTGAGTAATTGATCCGCCCGCAAAATAGTTGAGCGTTATCACATTGCGATTGGGCGGCCCGCCCGCCCCTGTAGTCGAAGCAGCTGTGGTTGTCGCTCCGGCGGTGATGGTCAGATTGCCCTTTGCCGTCACATTGCGGGTGAGGGTGTTTCGACCGTCGGTCGTCGATGCAAGTGTGGCACCCCCACCAATCGTTATTGTGTTCGCTCGCGTCGTCTCGATTAGCGTGTTCCCGGTCGATGCCGTCACGCCAGCGGTCAGGGCGCCGGACGACGCATAGGTGACTACCTGATCGGTGATCGTCTGCCCGACATTGATATTCACATTCAGCGTCCGGTTCGTCGCCGCTGCGCTGTGACCGACCCCGATCTGCGCATTAATCAGCGTCGTGCCTGATGCGCCTGAATTGAGCGCCAGCGTCGATGTTGCCGCACCGGCAGTGTTTTTCGAGATGACCGCGCCGATGGTGATGTCGGTGCCGGCATTCAGCGTCAAATTGCCGCCGAGCGTAATCGTCGCGCTTGTGGTGATGCTGCCTGCAGCCGTAAGCGTCAGGCTGTGGGTACCGGCACCTCCCGTCAAATCCAGTGCGCTCGTCAGCGAAATATTGCCCGCCTGCGATCCCGTACTGCCGGTCGTCACGATGACGTTGTTGGCGGTGACCGCATTTTGCAGATCAGTGACGTTGATGATCGAACTGTCGGCTGCCGCATCCCAGTTCGGGAAGGTCGGGCCAGCTGTCGTGGCCCCGTTCGATATCGTGATGTTGCGCGGATCGAGCAGCAGGGTGCCGGTCAGGCCGTTTGTTGCCCCCGTGTCCACGGCAGCCCGGAAACTCAGCAGATTGTGCGACGATGTTTCAACAAACCCGCCGTTGCCGCTCAGCGAACCGCCGCGCGCACTGATCGTTCCGTGCGCCTGCGTCGTCTGTTCCGACCACAAAACAATGTTGCCGCCATCCCCGGCGGCCGCGGCATTGGCCCGGATCACCGCACCGGTCGCGAACACCAGATTGTCAGCCGTCCGCAGTGTCTCGGTGGCAAAGCGCCGGTCGCCATTTCCGCCGAGATAATCCCCACCAATCAGCACGGTGCCACCGCGCGTCCCCGATGCATCAATGCTGGCGCTGCCGGTCAGCGCGATGTCACGACCGAGCACATGGATCGTGCCGCCGCTGCCGTCGGCATTCTTGGCGGTCAGCGAACCCGATACTTCGATATTGCGGCTCGCACCGAGCCAGATGCGTCCGGCCTGTGTCGCATTTCCGACAACCGAGATGATGCCGCCATTGTTACCGGCCAGCGAAAACACGTTGCCGCTCGCCGCGCGCAGTTCCGCCGTTGCCGCTGCAATGACACCGCTGTTGGTCACATCGCCGTCGCCGTAATCAACCGTGATCCGCTGATTGCTCGATGGCGCAGTCATCACGATATGGTCGGCGGCAATCAGCCCGGCGGTGCCGTCGGCGTTGATCGTGCCGCTGTTGACCACCATCTTGCCGATCAGCACGACGTCGCCGCCCGCCGTGATCGTTCCCTTGTTCTCGACGCCACCAGCCGAAGTGCCGCTATAGGTCGCATCGCCACCGGTCAGGAAGGAAGCGGAATCCATCATGCGGGTGGACGCGACAAACGACCCGCCGGTCAAAACCCGGCCACCGGAATCGATGACGATCCCCGCCTGATTGATCAGATAGACCGAACCCGTCGCGCTCAACGTTCCGGCAATCGTCGACATATCGGTGCCGGTGACACGGTTCAGGGTCGCGCCGCTGCCATTGTTGAAGGCAACCGTGCCGCCCGCGCCGACGGAGAAGCTGCGCCAATCAACAATCGCGTGCTTGGAGGTCTGGTCAACGGTGACTTGGGCGGGGCCGGTGCCAATCGTCGCCTGCCCGGCGACAACCTGACCGCCGCTCGGCAGCACAATCCCGTCGGCGCGGGCCGCATTTGCTGTCGCCAGGACGAAACCCAGCGCTGCTACAGACGTGCAACTCCGCAAAATTGCCAGACGCATATGATCAGCCCCTATTACCCCCCACGCCGATCTCAGCACGACGCGGGACAGCCCACTATAAAACAAAGGTTATTTCGACCCAAACCCAAAATATCCCACTTCCCTACGGCATAACCGCCGAGCGGAGAACGCGACCAACCGCCGCGCCTGTGCCGCGCCCGCATGAACGGACGCCGAACATGCGACGGTTGCGGACCCTAGAAACCCAAAGTTACGGAAAGGTAACCAAGTTCTCCGGTCGAAAGCGCGCCGGGAAGCCGTTTCAGCTGGAACCCATAGTCAAACCGGGCGGACAGGTAATTGCCGATGCCGTAGCTGGCGGTCAGGCCAACGCTGCTGGTGGTCACGCGAGATGGCGCGCCGACAAGCCGGTCCGGGTCGCTGACCATCCCGTAGTCCAGAAACGCACCAAGCTGGCCGCGTGACCGGTATTTGCCCTGTTGCGGATAGAGGGTGAAGCCGGGCGTCAACAGTTCGGCGCTGAGCAGCAGTCCGTTGGTCCCGATCACCGAGCTTGGGTCATAGCCGCGCACAAAGCTCGGTCCGGCAGCGGCCAATTGTTCGGTCGGCAGCAAATTGCCGGTCGCAATCTGCCACATCAACCGCCCGCGCGCCTCGATGCCATTTTCAAACACCACCGACGGCGACACGGTCAGCCGGTTGTAGGCATATTGCGAATTGACGAAGGTGGAGTTGGAGGCAGCGCGCAGGATGGCCGTGCTGTTGCGGTCACTGACATTGCCGGGACTCAGCACGACCGTATCGCCGACCCGCAGGGTGATGCGGGTGCCGGTCGATTGCGCCGCTTCGCTGCGCCCCTCCATGCCGCCAACACGCCATGACGCCTCACCGCTATATTCAATCACCGCCTGATGCAGGTCGGACACAGAATTGGAGATCGACGTCCCGCCAAACAGCAGGTCGTTGTTGGTCTCCTTGAAGTCATAACCGAGCGACAGCTGGTGCTTGCTGTCCTCCGACGCCGGCAGCTGGACGATATAGCGGGCGGAAAACTGGTAGTTTTTGCCGACCTGGCTGATGGCGGGTGCCAAAATCGGTGACGCACGCTGATAGGTTCCGAAAATCAGCAATGAATCGTGGAAGGGCAAACTGCTGTTGATCGGTGCCAAATAGGTGAAACTGTGGGAGATAAACGAAGGTTTTGGGTTCCCAGGCCGACTGCCCAGCAAATTCTGACTGGCGGTGAATTGATAGCTGAATTGCTGGTCCAGCCCGAAGACATTGCCCCAGTTCAGCCCGACCGAAAACCGGTCACGCTGGGTCGCGGGCGTCCCGGTATTTTCATAGCCGACATAGGCCCGGAATGGTCGTCGTTCGGCCACCCGCAGCGTCAGGTCGGTATACCCGACTTCATCGGCCTTGCGGTAAATCAGGTCGACGCGGCGGAACGGATTGCTCGACAGGAAATTCAAATCCTCGATCAGCCGCTGCTGCTCGATCCGGCTGCCACGTTCAATCCGCATGCCGTCGCGGATCTTGTCGGGATCGAAATATTTGGGGCTGGGCGTCAGCGTCGGCTGGCCATCAACCAGCTGCACGCCGCGCACATCAATCGCACCGACGCGGAATTCGCTGACCGTGACCAGCACCACACCGGTCTTGCGCGGATCCAGCTGCGCCGCCGGAATGCGGACATCGACCAGCGGATGCCCCTTCGCCCGGTAATAATCGACCACATCCCGGGCAAATCGCTGAAGATCACCCAGCGAAACCGGCTTGCCGAGCATTCCCTGCGCCATCGCCTTGAAATCGCGGTTGTCGATCACATCCAGGTCAACGCCGTCCTCGCCAACCTCCAGCCGGACGATATCGACCCCTTCGGTCAGCTTGGGTTTATAGCCGCCAAGAAATTTGCTCCCCGGAACGAAGATCAGACCACGCAGACTATCGCTGACCGGGGTCGGATCCTCCTCGGCTGTCTGCGGCGGTGGCTCATCAATCGTCGGCTGCTGGGCGGGCAGTTCGCGCGGCGCGCCCTGCCGGAAATCCTGCGCGAAAGCCACGGAACCGGTGAACGCAAAAGCCGCCGCAGATAAGAACAGAATTTTCCGCGGCATTCTCACCCCTGGTTCGCTCAACGCCGCCCGCTGGTCGGTTGACCGCCAGCCACGACACGCCGTCTGGTCTCATCGCCATCCTGGTTCGCCGGAACCCCACTGCGAGCAAGCGCCCCAGCGTCATTCGCGGGAACCGGATCAAATGACGATGTCGCAACCAGATCGGCCCCACCGGCGCCGCCGACCTGAAGATCGGTTGCGCCATTCCTGTTGAGCACAAGCGCCGATGCCTGGTCAACCGGACTCAGCGCCACTTCGATAAACACGCTGAAGGTCTTGTTGCTATCCTGATGGTCCAGAATCACGCCCCCGGCCCCCGGACCATCGGTTGCAGCAGCAGACTCGGTTCCACCACCTGTCGGCGTCGTCGATGCAACACCCTGCGCAACCCCGGCTGGTGTGCCGGTGCCGGAGGTGATGCCCGCACTCTGCGGATCAACCGCTGCGGCGCTGGAACCCGGGTTGCTGACCAGTGCGCTCAGGCTGGCATTGCTGCCGGTGACATTCAGGCCGGTCGCTGAAATGCTGCCGCCGCTGGTGCCAGGTGCAACCGGCACTTCCGGCATGACCTGCTGGGCGACGGTCAGCGTCCCCGGCGTCGCATTGACATTATAGTTGGCGAGTTGCCCGGTCACCACAATCGCATAGACGCCTGCCGGGGCCGTCGTCCCGGCATCGGTGGTCAGCGCCAGCCGGTTGCTGCCAGCATCCGCCGGCGAAGACCCAACCAATGTCGCGGCTGTATCACCAGCCACAAAGCCTGTCGCGGTGAACCCGAAGGCCGGATTGGGAGCGCCGAATTCCTTGCTGTTATTTGCCACCACCAGATTGAGCGTCGCCTTGTTGATCGTCAGCACGCCCGGTGTGTTGCCGGTCGCCGCCAGCACATAATTGCCCGCCGCAGCCCCGGTCAGCCCGGACAGCGAAACGCCGTAGCCACCCACGCCCGTCCCGGCTGCCAGCGTGATCGCCTGATTTTGCGCGTTGCGGACCACGATGGTCCCCGCAATCACGTCATTGGGCAGCAGGCCGTTGAACGTCACCGCACCGGGCACCGCCACCGTGCCGAACACGCTGCTGCTGTTGGCGACGCTAAAGCTGATCGCCTTCCGGTCGATCGTGAACTGACCCGCCGTCGGTGACAGCGCGATCACATAATTGGCACCGGCATTGGCGGTCCCAACCGTGAAGTCATAAAGCCCGGCATTCTCTCCGGCGGTCCGCCCCAGCGCACCCGACAGGATCGCCGCCGTGTCACCGCCAACCAGACCCGCTGCTGCAAAGGCAAGCGTCGGATCAGCCGACCCATAGATTTTCTGCGCGGTCAGCGGCGTCAGCGTCAGGGTCGCCGGAGTGATGGTAATCGTTCCATTCACATTGCCGCTGCTCGCCAGAATATAATTGCCCGCCGCCGCGCCGGACAGGCCGGTCACAGCCGCCGTGTACCGGCCAACCCCGGTGTTCGCGGCCAGCGTAATCGCCTGATTCTGGGCATTGGTCACCGTGTAGACCGGCGCGATCACATCACCGGCCCGAACGCCCGTCAGCACCGTGGTGCCAATCGTCGGCACCACGCCGTAAACATTGGTCGTGTTGCCGACCACATAGCTCAGCGTCACCGTCGCCGGATTGATGACGAAGCTGCTCGGAACGAAGGAGATGGCGTAATTCGGGTTGGCCGCCAGCGTTCCGGCTGCAATCGCATAGGTGCCGACATTCTCACCCGCCGCCCGCGACAAGGCGCCGGTCAGCACCGATGCGGCGGTGTCGGTGAACTTGAAGCCGGTTGCCGCAACCGTCAGGACCGGATCAGCCTGCCCGAAGATCTTGGTGCCCGACCCGGAAACCGTCAGCGTCGCGGGCGTGATCGTCAGGCTGCTGCTGCCAATCGTGGTCAGTTCATAGTTGGACGTGGCCGCCAGCGTTCCCGCGCCAATGGTATAACTACCGGCATTCTCCCCCGCCGTGCGGGACGGCGCGCCGGTCAATGCCGCAGCGACCGTATCGCCATTCGCCAGTCCGCCGACCGTGAAGCCGAGCGTCGGATCAGTGTTGCCATAAACCTTGCTCGCGCTCGCCAGGGTCACCGTCAACGGCGCGCGATTGATCGTCAGGTTGTTGCCGGTGAAGGCCAGCACATAATTGGAATTCGCCGCCAGCGTTCCTTGCGTGATTGCATAGGTCCCGGCGTTGCTGCCAGCCGCCCGCGACAGCGCGCCAGTCAGCACCGAAGCCGCGGTATCCGTGAACTTCAGCCCAGTGGCAGTCACCGTCAGGGTCGGGTCAGCCTGCCCGTAGGTCGTGCTCACCGCCGATGCGTTCACCGTCAGGGTCGCCGGGGTGATGGACAGCGATGACCCGCCGACCGTCGTGATCGCATAATTGGATGTCGCCGCCAGCGTGCCCTGCCCGACCGCATAGGTCCCGACATTCTCGCCCGCCGTCCGGGTCGGCGCCCCGGTCAGCGCGGCGGTCGCCGTCTCCCCATTGACCAGCCCGCCGACCGTGAAGGCCAGCGTCGGATCGGCATTGCCGTACACCTTGTTCGCTGCATTCAGCGTGATGGTCAGGGGTGCCGGGGTCACGGTGATCAGGCCGGTGCTGCTGCCGGTATTGGTCAGCACATAATTGCCGGCATCCGCGCCCGTCAGGCCTGTGACCGAGCTCGTGTAGACGCCAACCCCGGTTGTCGTTGCCAGCGTCACAGCTTCATTCTGCGCATTGCGAACCGCAAGAACCGGTGCAACCGCCGCGCCGTTCTGCAGGCCGGTGAGCGTCACCGTTCCGACAGTCGGCAGCACGCCATAGACATTGGTGGTGTTGGCGACGGAGAAGGTCACCGAAATGCCAACGCCCTGCGGCACGATGGTGAAGTTCGCGGTCTGGAACGCCAGATTATAATTGGCATTGGCCGCGAGCGTGCCCTGCGTAATGGCATAGACCCCGGCATTCTCGCCAACCGCGCGCGCCACTGCGCCGCTCAACACCGTGTTGGCGGTGTCGGAGAATTTGAACCCGCTGACACTTGTGGTCAGGGACGGATCGGTATCACCAAAGGTCTTGGTAGCGTTGTTGGCCGTGACTGTCAGCGTGGCCTTGCTGATCGTCAGCGTGCCGCCCGTTACACCGGCAACGGTATAATTGGGGGTTGCCGCCAGCGTCCCGCGCGAGATTGCATAGCTGCCGGCGTTCTGGCCCGACGTCCGGGACGCCGCCCCGGTCAATGCCGTCGCCACTGTCTCCCCGTTGACCAACCCGGTCACCCCGAAGGTGAAGGTCGGATCGGCATCGCCGTAAACCTTGGTCAGGCTGGCGAGCGAAATGGTCAGCGGTGCCGGCGTCACGGTGATCAGGCCGGAAATATTATTGTCCGCCGCCAGCGTGTAATTTCCGGCATTTGCCCCCGCCAGGCTGGCAACCGTCGCGGTGTAAACGCCGACGCCCGTCGTCGTCGCCAGCGTCACAACATTATTCTGCGCATTCGTGACCCGGATGACCGGCGTCACGATGTCATTGCCCTGCACGCCGGTCAGCGTCACCGCGCCAACCGTCGGCAACAGGCCATAGGTGTTGGTGGTGTCGGCAATCGTATAGTTGATCGACAGCCCAGCCGTCGCCGGATTGATCACGAAGGTGCCGGGCGTGAAATTGATATTGTAATTGCCGTTCGCCGCCAGCGTGCCAAGGCTGACGGTATAGTTCCCGGCATTCTCGCCCGTCGCACGGGACAGCGCCCCGGTCAGGACGGTCGCTGCGGTATCGGTGAATTTGAAGCCGGTTGCCGATACCGTCAGCACCGGATCGGGCTGGCCGAACACCTTCTGGCCGCTACCGCTGACCGACAGCGGCGCGCGAGTGATGGTCAGCGTCCCAGCATTGACCGAACCGACACTATAGTTAGCCGTCGCCGCCAGCGTGCCGGAGTTGATCGCATAGGTCCCGGCATTCTGGCCCGCAGTCCGCGTCGGTGCGCCGGTCAGGGCCGTCGCGACGCTTTCACCATTGACCAACCCGCCAACCGTGAAGCCCAGAACCGGGTCATTATTGCCGTAAACTTTCGAAGCGCTGGCGAGCGTGATGACCAGCGGTGCCGGGGTGATGGTGATCAACCCGGCGGTGCTGCCGGTGTTGGTCAGCACATAATTCCCGGCCTGCGCCCCTGCCAGACTGGTGACGACGGCGGTATAGGTCCCAACACCCGTGGTGTTGGCCAGCGTCACCGTCTCATTCAGGTTGTTGCGGACCGTGATGACCGGCGTGACGATATCATTGCCCTGCACCCCGGTCAGCGTGACCGTGCCAACCGTCGGCAGAGCACCATAGACATTGGTAGTGTTGGCCACCGAATAGGTGATCGACAGGCCAAGCCCAGCCGGGTTGATCGTGAAGGTACCCGGCGCAAACACCAGATTATAATTGGGATTCGCCGCCAGCGTGCCTTGCTGGATCGCATAGGTGCCGACATTCTCACCGGCCGCGCGGGTCAATGCACCCGACAGCACAGTCCCCGCCGTATCGGCGAACTGGAAGCCGGTGGCCGTAACCGTCAGGGCCGGGTCACCCTGACCGAACGTTTTCTGGCCAGCCCCGGTCACGTTCAGCGTTGCAGGCGTGATCGACAATGTCCCGCCGTTCACCGTGCCGATGCTGTAGTTGGAGGTCGCGGCCAGCGTGCCCTGGGCAATGGCATAGTTCGACACATTTTCGCCTGCCGCGCGCACCGGCGCACCGGTCACTGCAACCGCCACGGTCTCACCGTTGACGAGGCCCGTCACCCCGAAGCCGAGCGTCGGGTCAGCGCTGCCATAAACCTTGTTCATGCTGTTCAGGGTCAGCACCAGCGGCGCGCGCGTGACAGTGATCAGGCCGTTGGTATTGCCGGTTCCCGACAGCACATAATTACCGGCATTGGCCCCGGTCAGGCCGGTCACCGACGCGGTATAGGTCCCAACGCCCGTCGTCGCAGCCAGCACGACCGGTGCATTCTGGGCATTGGTCACACTGATCACCGGCGTGACGATGTCAGCGCCCTGCACCCCGGTCAGCGTTACCGTGCCAACGGTCGGCGTCGTGCCATAGACATTGGTGGTGTTGGCCACCGCATAATTGATGGAGAAGCCAAGCTGCGCCGGATTGATCGTGAACGTCCCCGGCGTGAAAGCCAGCGTATAATTGCCGGTCGATGCCAGGGTGCCGAGCGTGATCGCATAGGCACCGGCATTCTCACCCGCTGCGCGCGTCAGCGCTCCGGTCAGCGAATTGCCAGCGGTATCGGTTGACTGGAACCCGGTCGCGGTAAAGGTCAGCGCCGGATCGGCGGCCCCAAAGGTCTTGGCCTTGTTGTCACCGGACACCGTCAGCGTAGCTGCGGTGATATTGGCGGTGAGGCCCGTCGGCTGGGCAATGACATAATTGCTGTTGTCAGCCCCGCCGAGCGCATAGCCGGTCGCGGTGACCGTCTTGGCAGTCCCGGCATTCTTGTCAGCAAAGGTGCCCGTGCCGGTCGTCAGCGTCACCGTGTCACCGGCGATCACGCCAGCCGCCACCGAACCGCCCGACAGCGTTGCAGCTGTCGTGCCGTCATAGACCTTGTTGCCAGCGGTAACGCCTGCAACCGTCAGCGTCTTGGCATTGATCGTGCCCGTCGCCGTGTTGCTGCTGACACTATAGTTGTTGCCGCCATTGCCGTCGCTGACCGTGAACGCGCCAACCGTCAGCGTCCGGCCATTGAGGCTGCTCGCATCCTTCAGGTTGAACGTCTGGCTCAGTGCCGTGGTCGTATCCCCACCAACCAGGCCAACCGCCGTCACCGTCTGTGCCGAGGCCGTCGTCCGGTCATAAATCTTGGTGTCGCTGACCGCATTCACCGTCAGCGTGGCAGCCGTCACATTCGCGGTCAGGCCCGTCGGCTGGGTGAAGCTGTAGTTGCCCGCATCACCGCCGGTCGCGGTAAAGCCCGTCACCGTGATCGCCTTGCCCGTCCCGACATGCTTCGTCACAAAGCTGCCGGTCCCGGCCCCGCCCAGCGTCACCGTGTCGCCGCCGAACAGCCCAGCCAAAGCCGCCGTGCCCGTAAACGACGCCGTCGTCGTCCCGTCATAGGTCCGGTTCGTGCCCGTCAGACCGCCCACCGTCAGCGGCGCCGCCGTGATCGAACCAATCGCCCCCATCGCCGTCGTCGGCAGAACATAGTTGCTGAACACCGCGCCGCCGGTCGCCGTGAAGTCGCCACCCGCCAAGGTCGCCGTGACCGTCTTGCCTGTCCCAACAGCCTTCGTGTCATACGTGCCCGAGGTCTGCGTGACCGTCGCACCCTCACCACCAACAAAGCCCGTGATGCTGTAATTGCCGCTCACCAGCGACGCACCCGTCGTCGCATTATACTGCTTCGTCGTCGTGCCAATCAGAGAAGCCGTCAGCGTAGCTGCGGTGATATTGGCGGCAAGACCGGTGGGTTGACCGGCGATGACATAGTTGGCGACATCGGCCCCGCCCAGCGCATAGCCGGTCGCGGTGACCGTCTTGGCAGTCCCGGCGTTCTTGTCAGCAAAACTGCCGGTGCCGGTCGTCAGCGTCACCGTGTCTCCGACGATCACGCCCGCTGCCACCGAACCGCCCGACAGCGTTGCAGCTGTCGTCCCGTCATAGACCTTGTTGCCAGCGGTAACGCCTGCAACCGTCAGCGACTTCGCATTGATCGTGCCCAGTGCCGTGGCACTGCTGACACTATAGTTGTTGCCGCCATTGCCGTCGCTGACCGTGAACGCGCCAACCGTCAGCGTCCGGCCATTGAGGCTGCTCGCATCCTTCAGGTTGAACGTCTGGCTCAGCGCCGTGGTCGTATCCCCGCCAACCAGCCCAACCGCCGTCACCGTCTGTGCCGAGGCCGTCGTCCGGTCATAAATCTTGGTGTCGCTGACCGCATTCACCGTCAGCGTGGCAGCCGTCACATTCGCGGTCAGGCCCACCGGCTGGGTGAAGCTGTAGTTGCCCGCATCCGCGCCCGAGATCGACAGGCCCGTCACCGTGATCGCCTTGCCCGTCCCGACATGCTTCGTCACAAAGCTGCCGGTCCCGGCCCCGCCCAGCGTCACCGTGTCGCCGCCGAACAGCCCAGCCAAAGCCGCCGTGCCCGTAAACGACGCCGTCGTCGTC